>CAVEPV010000102.1:0-2016 GCA_963617695.1 Bacteroidaceae bacterium | reverse complement strand
GCGGTGAGCAACTGTGCATAACGCACCAGCCAAGAGTCGCACTCAGCGATAACGGCTACGCTATCTGGTGCGTTCTTGCCCAAACCCTTCTGCGGGCCAAACACCCTCAGAGCACCGCGGGCGCCAACCAGCGGGTTGTCCACATCGCACAGAATTGCAATATCAACCCCCGCCATCGCACGCAAAGCCGGCGCAAGATCGATGGAGGTCACGCTCTCAAGCCCAGCCAAACCCGGCGCGATTGGCTCCCCCGCGGCATCAAGCAGACGGGCGCCCAGTGCCGTGAGCGCACCCGCGCCGCCATCATTGGTGGCGCTCCCGCCCAGACCGATGTGAATTTTTGTTGCCCCCGCCCGCACCGCATCAAGCATCATTTGGCCCACACCGTACGTGCTCGCCGCGAGCGCGGCCTCGTGCGTGCAAGGAGAACTCGTAATGCCCGCTGCCTCGGCCATCTCCATGACAGCCTCGAGGTCGCCGCTTTCACGGGTCAGCAGCAGATAACGCGCCTGCTCCGGCTCGCCCATAGGGCCCGTCACCGTCACGGTGCGCAGCTCGCCGCCGGCGGCCGCATGCACGGCGTCGATTGTGCCCTCGCCACCGTCCGCAATGGGCAGACAGGTCACCTGCGCCGACGGGCACGCGTGCACCACACCCTCGGCCGCCCAAGCCTCCACCTGCGCGCTCGAAGCGCAGCCCTTAAACGAATCGATGGCCAGAAGCACCCTCGGGCCCGCAGGGAGCCGTTGCCCGGCAGAGTCCTCAAGCCAGTCGTACCCGCAGCAAGATTCATACGCGTCGGACGCCCCCGGCTTATCGTCAGATCCAAGCGCGGCAGCAGACTCCGCCCCGCAGCATGCGCGTGCGCAGTCGGAGTCGGTCGCATCGGCTACCTTCCCGTCGTAAAACTCGACTCCACCGGCCGCACTCGCCACACAAACAGGATCAGATGCGCCCACGGCCTCCGCACCGCAACCGGACGCAAGTCTATCCGCTGATTCCGGCGCCACGACAGCACGGCGCGCCTCGCGCAGCTCAGCGAAAAACGCACGCAGCAGGTCCCCGCACTCCCGCTCGAGCACACCGGGGGTCACCTGAAACTCGTGATTCAGGCGCGCGTCGTCATTCAGGTGATAGAGCGAGCCAAGCGCGCCACCCTTGGGATCCGCCGCGCCGTACACGCAGCGATCGACCCGTGCGTTCACCATAAGACCCGCGCACATCAAGCAGGGCTCCAACGTCACATAGACTGTGCATCCGTTCAGCCGCCAGCGGCCCAACGCGGCGGCAGCCCGCGTCATGGCCGTAAACTCCGCATGAGCAGAAGGATCCGCATTCGCCTCGCGTCGGTTATGCGCCCGCGCCACGATCTGCCCGTCGCAAACCACCACCGCACCAATGGGCACCTCGCCCTCACGCGCCGCCTCCCGCGCCTCGACCAGCGCTTCGCGCATAAAGAACGCGTCGTCGCGATGCTGCTCCATCTTGAACCCTTTCTGCCGGTATTCCGCGATTCGATGCTATCATTAAGCCTCACGGAGAGATGGCTGAGCGGTTTAAAGCGGCGGTCTTGAAAACCGTTGGGCGTGATGAGCGCCCCGGGGGTTCGAATCCCCCTCTCTCCGCCAGTTCTTTCAACTCCCCTTCACAACCAAATTCACCCCCTATTCGCGGCTCATTCCAACCAGGAGCTGGTGGGGAGAGGGGGATTCGAACCCGCAAGGGTGCGTAGCGTTAAAAACAGGCGCAGCACGCCTGTTTAGCGAAGCACGGTTGGCGCCCCGCGCCAACCGGATAAATTTTCGCACCTGCGAAAATTTGGACATCCCCCTCTCTCCGCCAGTTCTTTCAACTCCCACCACAACCAAATACAGTCCTCGCTCGCAAGGCACAACTCGACCAGGGTCAAATCCTTCCGGAAGGCTGCTCGACCACGCGCGATGCGATCGCCAGACGTGCGAAGTGCTGGAGCGTACCGCTCAGGCGGGCTATTCAGCGGACCTCTCACGCCATCTG
>CAVEPV010000101.1:0-2022 GCA_963617695.1 Bacteroidaceae bacterium | reverse complement strand
CGCTCGTGGCCGCAGAGCCCTGCTGCATAGAGGCGGTCTTGGCGGCAGCGGCCTCAGCGGCCTGACGCGCGGCCTCGGCCTCGGCGGCGTCCTCACTCTGGGCGCGCGCGGCGATCTTGGCCTGGGCCGTCTGAGCGCTTGACAGAGCCTCGGCGGCCTTTTGCTGCTGAGCCTCGGCCTCGTCCTTGGCAGAAGAGAGCTCGTCCATTTTGGCCTCGAGCTCATCGTGCATGTCGTTCAGGCGCTCGAGCGCTGCGGTGTTCTCTTCTTGGATGGTGGTAAGGTACTTGCCCTGCGTGATCAGCTCGCCAAACGAGGACGAGTTGAGAAGAATCGAGATCAGGTTGGTCGAGGAGGCCTGGAGCTTGTACAGGTTGCAGGCGGCGTCGGAGGCTTTCTGCTGCTGCTCGGGGAGCTTGTTCTCCTCAAAATCGAGAATCTCGTCGGCCTTCTGAGCAATCTCCTGTTTAAGCTCCTCTACCTTGGCAGTTGCCTCTTGATAGGTAGCGGCGGCGGAGTCGACCTGCTGAGTCAGGGCCGCAAGCTCAGAAGCGGTCTGGGAAGACATGGCATAGGCTGCCGTAGGCATAACGGTCAGGCTCGACCCAGCGGCAAGAACGGTGCAAAGGCCGGCCACACACGCCATGCGAGCGAAGGAGCCTACACGAGCCGTCGGGGTCTTCTGATCATGAAGCATAAGCTGTTACCACCTTTAGGTTCATCTGTTGGTAACAGTATAAGGGGCGCTACTCAACCTCAACCTGAGCTTCAAGGTTTTATACAGAGCAACCATATTTAAAGTTGTACTTGAGGGTTAAAGGTTGAATACGCCCGATAAACGGAAGCGCGCAGACGAAGGCTTGACGCGGCGCAGCTAACCCCTCAACAGTGCTGCGACCTCACCCGCAAGCGTGATGGTTCCGGCAGCGACAAACGAGCTGCGATTCGCATCGAAAGCCGCGACGGCCTCCCCCACCGTGCCGTACACGCCCAGCAGGTCAGACGCAGGTCGACCGGTCTCTTCGAGCTTAGCCCGTACGAGCTGAGCCATCTCCTCGGCGGGCAACGCACGGTCGCTCGCCGTCGCGGTAACGGCGACCTTAGGGAATGCCGGCAGCAGCACATCGAGGATGCCGGAGACATCCTTGTCGGCCAGGGCAGCGGTGAGCAGAGATGGCCGCGAGGCAACATCTGGATGTAGCTCATCGAGTGAGGAGACGAAGTTCTCGCAGCTCTGAGGATTGTGGCAGGCATCGATAAGCCTCAAGGGGTCCGTTGCGAGCACATCAAAGCGGCCGGGCGTAGGACAGAGCTTCAAACTTGCATCGAGCGCCTTAGCGTCAAGGGCGCGGCCCAGATACTCCTCGCAGAGCATGATCGCACAGGCGACGTTTTGCGCCTGATAGGCCGGCTTGACGAGACTCACTCGGTAGTTAGCGCGCGCCGTATCGCAGTCAACCACCAGTGCATCACCCAGACACGCGGGCTCCTGCACCGTACGGTGCGAGACCACCACAGGATCAACGCCGCATTCGCGGCAACGTTCGCGCATCACGGCCTCGACACTCGGCTCATGCGCGCCCTCGCCCAGAACCACCTTGCGACCGGGCTTGATGACGGCAGCCTTCTCCCCCGCGATGGCGGCCAGGGTGTCGCCCAGAATCTTGGTGTGGTCAAGGCCGATGCCCGTGATGGCCACGGCCACGGGGTCGGTCGCGCTGGTGGCATCCCAGCGGCCGCCCATACCCACTTCGAGCACGGCAACATCGATGCGCGCCTTGGCAAAGACCACCATGGCGGCCACCGTGAGCAGGTCAAACGGGGTAATCGCGTAGCCCGTCTCCCCGTTCGCAACGCGGCACTCGTTTACGCGGCGACCTGCCTCGGCCGCAACGGAGACACCATGGGCAAAGGCAGAGGCGCTCACCACGGCCCCACCGACCTCCATGCGCTCCTCGTAGCGCACGAGCTGCGGAGACGTATAGAGAGCGGCTCGCAGCCCCTCCCCGTTCAGGATGGCAG
>CAVEPV010000100.1:0-2212 GCA_963617695.1 Bacteroidaceae bacterium | reverse complement strand
CCCAGCAGCAGCTTGGTAATGGCGCGTTTCACCGTTCCGTGCGGGGCGTAGCGGATGGGCGGGTCTAGGCGGGTGGATTTCTCCACGATGCTCTTCTTGTGGCTAAAGGTGTCAAAGCTCTCGCGGCCGTGGTAGAGGCCCATGCCCGAGGCGCCCATGCCGCCAAAGCCCATGTGACTTGTAGCCAAGTGCATGATGGTGTCGTTCACGCATCCGCCGCCAAAGGGCACCGTCTGCACAAAGCGCTGCTGCACCTCGCGATCCTCGCTAAAGATGTAGAGCGCAAGTGACGTGGGTCGCGCGGTAATAAATGCCTCCGCCTCCCCAATCGCGTCAAAGGCGATGACAGGCAGGATGGGGCCAAAGATCTCTTCCTGCATCACGGCGTCCTTTGCACACACGCCGTCGAGCACCGTGGGCTCGATCTTGAGCGAGACCGGGTCGGCCTTGCCACCAAAGACCACCTTGGCCGGGTCGATCAGAGCGCGCACGCGCTCAAAGTGCTTCTCGTTCACGATCTTGCCGTAGGCTTCGTTGAAGAGAGCGTCGTTGCCGTACATGGAGCGCACAGCGCGCTGCAACTCGCGCAAAAACTCGTCTTTTACCGAGCGGTCTATCAGCAGGTAATCGGGCGCCACGCAAGTCTGACCTACGTTGAGCCACTTGCCAAAGGCAATACGCCGCGCGGCAAGGCGCAGGTTTGCCGTAGCGTCCACAATACAGGGGCTCTTTCCGCCCAACTCTAGCGTCACCGGTGTAAGGTTGCGACTCGCGCGCTCCATGACCAGCTTGCCCACCTCAACGCTGCCGGTAAAGAAGATGCTGTCCCAGCGCTCCTCGAGCAGCGCGGTATTCTCGGCACGGCCGCCTTCCACCACACGCACCAAGCGCTCGTCAAAAGTCCCCTCCACCAGCTCGCGCAGCACACGGCTCGACTCGGGCGCATAGGCGCTCGGTTTGAGCACCACGGTGTTGCCCGCGGCCAAGGCGCCCGCAAGCGGTTCCAGCGTAAGTAGGAAAGGATAGTTCCACGGCGCCATGATGAGCACCACGCCGTAGGGCACGCTCTGCGTATAGCAGCGGCTGGGGAAGTTCGCCAGGTCGCTGCGCACACGCTGCGGGCGAGCCCAGCGCTCCAGGTGCTTGATCTGGTAGCGGATCTCGGCCAGTGAGGTGCCAATCTCGCACATATAGGCCTCGTCGGCGCACTTGCCCAGATCGCTTTGCAAGGCGGCCTCGATGTCACGCTCGTGCGCCTGCACGGCAGCGAGTAGACGCCGCAGGGCCTCCTTGCGTGCCGGCACCCCCAGTGTGGCATGCGAAGCAAAATACGCCCGCTGGCGCTCGACGATCTGCGTTATCTCCTGCCGATCCATGTCGGCCTCCCCTCGACGAACTTTCGCCCTGTGTCTTCTGCCCCGCGCTCCTGCTCTGCGCCCATACATCCACCTGATGCTGCGCGTTCAGCCCGACACCTTGGCTCGTGCCTTAGCGCGATGTCCCAGCCGGTCGCTTTAACCAAGCGCGGGCGAGAACAAGAACCAGCCCAATACCAAACCGCCAATGATGCCCAGCGTAAGCGGAATGCAGCCCTTAGGACAACCTCCGTTGTTGCCCTGATTGGAACCCTGGTTCTGACCGCTGCCCGAATTCTGGCCATCGAGCCACATGAGCAACGCGGTGTTGCGCCAGTAGTCGGCGCGACGGGCATCAGCCGACTTTCTCTGCATCTTTCCGTCACGCATGGCAACCTCCTATGTTCTGGTCGCCCCTATGCTACCCCAGCGTGCGGACACGTGACGTTCGAGGGTGATGAGCGCAATGCGCAGCGCGTGGAGAGAGCCTCTTTGCACAACCGTTCTCGCCCCGCCATTCCCACGCGAAGTATCCGGCCTACAGCCATCCCCTCGCGTCAAGCGTCACCCCCAGCCCAGTCTCCGCCACGTCAAAAACCGTCCCCTTCACCGCACCACAAACCATCCGCCCCGCCCGCGCCCGCGACCTATCGACACAAGACAAATTATTTTTAGGAATTATTACTATTACTGTTTCAAATACGTCTCGCCTGTGCATAATGAAGATGTCAGTTGCGACACGCCGGAGAGGGCCCGATGGGACCGGCAGCATCGCGATAGTCTGTGACCTAAGGAGTTACACCATGAAGTTCGTTTGCCCCGTTTGCGGTTATGTGGAAGAGTTCGACGGCGACACC
>CAVEPV010000099.1:0-2257 GCA_963617695.1 Bacteroidaceae bacterium | reverse complement strand
ACACGCTCGCCGCGCTCGTCCTCGCAGACAACGCCCGCAGGTGTCACCTCGAGCGCACGGCACCCGGTGTGCACCGTCACGTAGCGCTCGACCTGCGCGAGCAGCAGCGGACGATGACGCACGTTGGCGTCTGGCGCCAGCTCGTCGCGCATCTCGATCAGCTCCACGTGCTTGCCCTGCATACCCAGCGCGATGGCGCACTCGCAGCCGGCAAGGCCGCCGCCCATCACCACAACGCTCTCAGCGACCTCGTCGACATGACGGTAGTAGTCATTCACCACGATGACGTTCTTGCCGCCCAGGCCCGGGATGGGTAGCACCAGGGGACGCGCGCCCACGGCAATAATCAGCGCGTCGGGCTCGCGCTCGGCAACCAGTTCGGGCGTTACGCGACGTCCCAGCTCGATCTTCACGCCGGCCTTGCGCGCCAGACGCTCATAGCTGCCCGTCAGCTCGTACATCTCGCGCTTAAACGGCAGCGCGACCTCGCTCTTAAGCACGCCGCCCAGCTCGTCTTCCGCCTCGCAGAGAGTCACGTCGTGCCCACGGCGCGCCGCGGTATAGGCAGCGTACAGGCCGCCCGGGCCGCCGCCCGCCACCAGCACACGGCGACGCTCACGGGCGGGCTGAACCTCAAAGCCCTCCATCTCGCGGCCGATCAGCGGGTTTACCGTGCAGCGGCGCGTGGCCGTCTTTGCACGCTCGGCCATGCAGGTAAAGCAGCGCAGGCAGCGCACAATCTCGTCCTCGCGGCTCTCGCGAACCTTGCGCGGCAGCTCGGGGTCGGCCAAAAGCTCACGCGCCATGTAGATGATGTCGGCCTTGCCCGAGGCGATGATCTCTTCCATCTGCGCCGGATCGTTGATGCCGCCGATGGTCGCCACGGGGATGCTCACGTGACGCTTGATCTCGGCTGCAAGATACACGTTGCAGCCGTGCTCCTTGAACATGGAGGGGTGCGTATCGCCAAATCCGCGCTGGTAGGTGCCCGCGCTCACGTGCAGCAGGTCGATCTTGTCCTCAAGCTGGTGCGCGATCGCAGCGCCTTCTGCCAGGTCGTAGCCCCCCTCAAAGAGCTCCGAGCCACTCATGCGGAACTCAATGGGGAACCGCTCCCCCACCGCTGCGCGAACCGAATCGAGCACGCGTGCAGCCAGACGACAACGGTTCTCGAGTGAACCGCCGTACACGTCGGTACGGTGGTTGAAATACGGCGAGAGGAACTGGTTGATAAGCCATCCGTGCCCACCGTGGATCATGATCATGCCAAAGCCGGCGCGCTTGGCGAGGCCGGCCACGTGACCATAGGCCGCCACGATCTCGTCAATCTGCTCGTGCGAGAGGGCGCGCACCTCAACGCCGTCGGGGCGCACCGTGTCGCTCGGGCCCCACTGGCACATCTCGTGCTGGCGTGTCTTATCGGTCATGTAGGTGCCCGCGTACATACCGGAGTGCGAGAGTTCAAGGCTCGCCACCGCACCGTGGCGCGAGATGGCGTCAGCCGTGTAGGTGGCGCTTGCAAGCGAGTTCAAAATGGATTCGTCCAGGTGATAAGCATGGCTGCCGTCGGTGGCAGGGTGCACCATGCACTCCGAGACCGTCACCGCACCCGCACCACCGCGCGCACGCAGTTCATAAAACGCCGTGGACTTGGGGCCAATGCAGCCGTCGTTAGTGATGTCAGTGCCGCCCATGGGCGCCGAGAACATGCGGTTCCTAAACGTGGTTCCGGCGATGGTGATGGGCGAAAGCAAGTTGGGATAACGGTCGATAGACGGGCAAGGCATGGCGAATCTCCCTTCTGTAGCGTACTGCAGAAAGAATATTCGCAGGTTACCGGTATGTCAATGTTTACATGTTTGGCGGTGCATAGAATTGTGCGATACTTGCGCCATAGACATCCGCACAGACGGGAGACCCTCATGGGAGCATTGCGTTACGCTGTTTTGGGACTACTCAACCGCCAGAGCATGACGGGATACGAGATCACCAAGGAACTCGACTCGGCCCTCTCTGAATTCTGGAGCGCGAAGCACAGCCAAATCTACCCGGAGCTCAAGTCCCTCGACCACGATGGCCTGGTGACGTTTGATACCGAGATCTCGGGCAACCAGCTTGAACGCAAGCGATACAGCATCACGCCTGCCGGTAAAAAGGTCTTCCTCGCTTGGGAGCGCTCCAATCTTGAGCTCAAGCCCACGCCTAAAGACGAGTTCCGGTTGCAGCTATTCTTTTCTGATTGTTTGAGCGCCGGCGA
>CAVEPV010000098.1:0-2405 GCA_963617695.1 Bacteroidaceae bacterium | reverse complement strand
AGCTGCGGAGACGTATAGAGAGCGGCTCGCAGCCCCTCCCCGTTCAGGATGGCAGCGGTAAAGCGCGAGGTGGACGTTTTGCCGTTGGTGCCGGCAACCTGAATGCAGTCAAAAAACTCGTCCGGGCGCCCCAGCTCATCAAGCATGTCCACCACGGTCTCGAGCAGCGGCGCCGCATCGCCCGAGATCTTGCCGGTATCGGCGGCAAGGGCAACAGCCTCCTCGTAGGGAAGCTCCGGCGCCTCAAAGGGAACCGTATAGAGACCTTCGCGCTTCATAGCAAGCTCCTCTTAGTGGTCGTCGCGGCCGTAGACAAACCAGTAGGCAGCGGCGATCGCCACGCCACCGACGATGTTGCCCAGGGTAACGAATACGAGATTCGAGCAAACACCGAGCGCAGAAACCGTCACGGTGCCCTGCAGCGTATCGATCACCAGGCCCAGCGGCAGGAAGAACATATTGGCAACGGAGTGCTCAAAGCCCAAGACCACAAAGGCCACGACGGGCAGAATCGCCGCGGCAAGCTTGTCGCACACCGTCTTGCCAGCGCTGCCCATCCACACGGCGAGGCACACGAGCACGTTGCAGAGGATGCCGCGCGTAAACGCGACAAGCGGGCTCAACGACGCCTTGGACGCGGCAACGGAGAGCGCAAGCTCGCCCACGGAGCCACTCTGCATGCTAGGAAAGCCCGAGACGACCATCAGCAGCACCACAAGCAGGGCGCCCACGGCGTTGCCCACATAGACAACCGCCCACTTGCGCAGCATGCGCGTGAACGGGTAGCGGCCATCGAGCGCACCGATCACCATCAGGCAGTTGCCCGTGAACAGCTCAGCGCCGGCCACCAGAACCAAAAACAGACCCAAGCAAAACGCCAGACCGCCCAGCAACAGCGAAACGCTCGACGAAAGCGAGGAGTCGCTGCGCACCATAAGCATGAACGACGCGCCGAGCGCCACAAATGCTCCGGCAAGAATTGCCAGCACAAAGGCGCGACCCTTGGTGATGCGCGTCTTTGCAAAGCCGATGTGAACAAAGGCCTCCTGAGTCTTTGCCGGCGGAAGCATTACCGTTCCGGCCTCGTTTTCTGCCATGTCTACCTCTCTCTTGTTTCAGTCAGCACAAACCCCGCCGCACGGCTGCGACGGGGCTCGAATCAATCGTATAGGCGATTACGCGAAGTCCGCGACCTGCTCTTTAAGGGTCGCGATGGTCACGCGCAGCTCCTCGGCGCGCTCGCGCTTCTTCTGCACGACGGCCGGGTTTGCCTTGGCGATAAAGCCCTCGTTAGAAAGGGTCTTCTCGCAACCGGCAAGCTCCTTCTCGGCCGCGGCGATCTCTTTCTCAAGACGCGCCTTCTCGGCGTCCAGGTCGACCATGCCCTCAAGCACGATAAAGACCTCGATACCGCCCTCGACCACGCTCACCGAAGCAGCAGGCTTGGGCAGGTCGGCAGCGACGGTAAGGGTGCTCGTGTTGGCCAAGCCCTCGATGGTGGAGCGCAGGGTCTCGAGCGCAGCAAGATCCTCGCCAGACGCACGAACCTGCAGCTCAAGCTCAGCCTTGGGGCTCAGGCGATAGCGCGAGCGCGTGGCGCGAGCGGCCGAGACCACCGTACGGCACAGTTCAAAGGCACGCTCGGCGTCCTCGTCCACAAACTTCTCGTAGTCAGCGGGCTCGGGCCAGGCGGCAACTATCAGCGCCTCGGCACGCTCGCCCTCGCCGTCGAGCACGGAGCCGGGCATGTTGTCCCAGATCTCCTCGGTCACAAACGGCATAAGCGGGTGCATCAGGCGCAGCGAGGTGTCGAGCACGAACATGAGGTTGCGCTGAGCCTGCAGACGGCCCTCGCCCTTCAGACGGCTCTTGGTGAGCTCAACATACCAGTCGCAGACCTCGTTCCAGAAGAACTGCTGCAAGCCGCGGGCCATGTCGCCAAACGTGTAGTTCTCGATGCCCTCGGTGACCATCTTCACGGCCTTGGCCAGACGGCTGAACATCCAGGCGTCAGCAGGCGTCTCCACCACGGGGTCACCGGGCGTGTAGCCTTCCATGTTCATAAGCAAGAAGCGGCTTGCGTTCCAGATCTTGGTCACAAAGCTCTTGGCCGAGTCGGTACGCGGGCTGTCGACCAGCTGCTTCGTCTTCTTGTCGATGTTCGCGTCGAACTTCACGTCCTGGTTAGTGGTGCACAGCGTAAGCAGGTTGAAGCGCATCGCGTCGGCACCGTACATATCAATCAAATCCATGGGGTCAACGCCGTTACCCTTGGACTTAGACATGCGGCTGCCGTCCTTGGCAAGGATCGTCGGGTAGATCACGACGTCCTTGAACGGAATCTCGTCGCAGAAGTACAGCGAGCTCATGATCATGCGGGCGACCCACAGCGCGATGATGTCGCG
>CAVEPV010000097.1:0-2471 GCA_963617695.1 Bacteroidaceae bacterium | reverse complement strand
GCGGCCCCTACTCGGCAGCCTGAGCCTGAGCGAGCTTTTTGGCAGAGGCGTAGGGCATGTAGACAAAGCCGCCCGGGGTGATGCCGGCGATCTGGAACTCGTGGACAAGCTCCTGGATCTCGCCGAGCGTGGAGACCTCGGCCTCAACGACGGCCACCACGGAGTCGACCTCGCGGCCCTTGTAGAGCACCGAGACGGCGCTATCGAGCGAGGGGGCAGCGCCGACCCTCATGCCCTCGTCGGCCGCGGCGTGAGCAATCTGGTTGTAGGCCGAGCGCACGTCCACGTTCTTGTTGGTGGGAACCAGCAGGACGGTGCGGGCGAACTCGCCCTCGTTCTTGCCAGAAAAGCGCAGGTTGACCATGGTGACGCGCTGGTGAGCCTCGTCGCTATCGAGCACACCGAGGTAGCGCAGGCCAGACTCGGCCACGGCCTCGGGGCTATGGACGCCGCCGCGCATGGTGTCGGCCAGCACGTAGTAGGCCACCACGCAGAACAGCGCGCCGAGGAAGCCGACGGCGCCGTAGAGCACGGGGCTCTTGCCGGTCTTGGCAGCGCTCTCGGCCTGCGTGACAACGGTGCTGGAGGCAACCTGCTGCTGCACGGCAGAGTCGGAAAGCTCGTTTACAGCCGCGTTAGCTGCAGATACGCAGTCGTCAGAAGAGGAACCCTTGGCCGTAAAGGTGACGGTCCTGTTGGTGGTGGAAGCAGAGGCCGTAACGGTCGCGCCCTCGGCCTTGGCGGCCGCAGAGTTGGCCAGACCGGTGACAGAGGTGAAGTCTCCGCCGTTGGAGACAAGCGACGCCGTGGCCGTGTAGCTGGGGTGAACGATCGAGAGCACGGCAAAGACGGCAAGGCAGGCGATTCCGCACGCGACGGGGATGGCGACGACCTTTTTGAGATGGGCGCGCAGGAGCATGCAGAGTTCGAGAAGCGTCATGAGTAGAACTTCCTTGAGTTGGCGACACAAAAACATTCCCAGTATGCCACCGCGCGCACCAATTGCCACCGCCGCAGGCACCGAGGACGGAATATCCAGAAGGGTGAGGGCCATCAGGGTTGACGCAGGCCGTTCCGCAGCAAGGACGACACGCGCATGCCGTGCGGGTGGGCGGCAGAGCTGGCGCCACTTCGACCGCACGTGAACCCGACTGCGAGCCTCGGTGCAGAAGGCATGGCGGCCTTCTTTCCTAAAAGGGTTCCCTGCATCGGAATAGTTTTAGCGCGGTGCATCGCGGTTCAACTATTCCGATGATGGGACAGTTTATGCGTGCGAGCTAATTACCATAATCTGTAAGTAGCTAAGCCCATAATCTTAAAGTAGGCTCGACCATAATCTACAAGTAGCGCAGGTCAACGGGGTTGCAGGCGGCAGCATGGATGTTCGAGTAGCGTTATCGGCGGGGTCACCAAGACGGCACTAACGGCTTCCCAATTCACAGCTCGATAACGGCCGCGCTCGCCCTCAACTCCTCAGCAAGCTCGTTGCAGTCCTTTTCGCCAGACACCAAATCTTGTATCCATTGGTAGTAATGGTTTGTCTGAGGGTCGGAAGAGTCATTAAACGTAACACGGATACGGCGCATTCGGAGAATCACAAAAACCAGCAGCAGGCTCGTCCTCTTGTTGCCATCCTGGAACACGTGATCTTTCGCCAGATGTTCAGCCATGCTGCTCACCTGCTCGAAAATGTCAGGAAAGCGGTCGAGGGGCGACTGCCCAAAGTATGTACAAAAAACCGACGCAAGAGCGGCCTTGATTCTGCCTAAAGTGCCCTCCCTCAGTGCCTCGGATTGAGAAGTTCCGTAACAGACCCCACTTCTCACAACGTTCTCATGGAGATCGTAAATGGTGACAGCAAGCTCTTCCATCACCTCCGGATCATCGAAGACGAGAGGCGACAAGGGACCGGGCTTTTGCTTGCATCCACACATCAGGAGTTCTCAAGAAGCCTCATGGCATTTGGCATAGCCTCGATAACGCTTGCCGCCGCCCGCGAGAATGTCGGGAAATCGTCACGATCCCTGCGAAAGTCGCCAGAACGGACTATATCTTCGATGGTGATGACCGCACAGTAATCGGGTGAATAGACTGACGCCCATGCACCCTCCGGATCGTGCGAAAGGCTAACGAGGTCGAACGCGGCGAGATTGCCAAGCGTCTCCATGACGTCATCGATGGTGCGAACGTCACGCTGGGCGACAACCGGATGCGCCGTCCCGTTCACGATGCGATCCCTGCCGAATTTACTGAACGAACGGTACACCATCGGCTCCACCGGTCCGTACTGCCAAGCCTGGATCTCGTCATCGAACAGTGGCTCGCCAGAATCCCTCAAGGACTCGACCTGAGCATAGTAGACAAGCTTATTGAGTTTCAGATTAGTGAGGACGACCCGACCTCCCCACTTATCAATCATGTAGTTAGCAACATCGATGGACAGCATCGTCCCCTCCTTTCTCGCCGACGTC
>CAVEPV010000096.1:0-2630 GCA_963617695.1 Bacteroidaceae bacterium | reverse complement strand
CCATTCGCGCCAGCACGTCTCTGCCGCTTGTGACCCCGGTCGTGGAGCTGGGCGGCCATCTGTACCTAGACGGAGGCATCGCAGACTCCGTGCCTGTTGAGCATGTGCTGGAAGACGCCGGCTTTGAGCGTGCCATTGTGGTGCTCACGCAGGATCGCAGCTACAAGAAGAGCGGCTACGAGTTCATGCCCGCCGCGCGCGCTCGTTACGGCGAGTACCCGTACCTGCTCGATGCTTTGGAAACACGCCATGAGCGCTACAACGAACAGCGTGAGCATATCTGGAGCTACGAAGAGGAGGGACGCGCGCTGGTGCTCGCTCCGCAAAAACCCGTCACGGTCAAGCATGTAGAACACGATGCCGCCAAGCTCCTTGACCTGTATATCCAGGGCCGCCAGGAGGCCAAGCGCCAGCTCGCCACGATTCGCGAGTTCTTGGACTAAGAGGGCAAACGCGGGGGCCGGACAAACGGGGCGCACGGAAGGCTCCACCTCAAGGCCAGCTCCAAAGCGCCCCCCTTCAAAAAGGACAGCAGCGGCACGAAGCTTCGGCACCCTGCTCCCGCTACGCAGCAACCGCCGCAAAGGCAAAACCGCCAACACCCACGAGACGCCCCGCGCAGGTACAACCGCGCAGGGCGTGTGCGTAACGTAAAAACTTGCTGGCGAAACTATGGACAAGCACGACAAAGTGTTTGAACAACGCCCTGCACTCGCTACACTAACTGCCGTAACTTTGCAGCCGATGTTCCCGAGCGTTAGGAATACAGCATGAAGACAGCCAACGCACCGCTCGCCGGCGCCCTTGTGGGCCTGGGCGGCACCATTACGCAGGCCATGAACGAGCTTGAGGGCTTTGTGCCCTGCGGCCACCCCGCCTCTGTGGTTATCGACGGCCTGGTTGCCCTGAACAAGGATCTGACCGAGGCCGAGCTCAACGAGAAGACCGAGACCGTCCGCGGCTTTATCGATCACGTGAGCGAGCACCGCGGCGTGCCGGCGCACCCCGTGGCCAGCATGGAAGGCGTTTCTTCGAGCCGCCACGAGCTGCTCGAGTGCATGGAGGACGTTGCCCGCAAGCTGCAGCCCAAGGGCGGTCTGCACCAGAACATCAACGAGTGGCTCTACCGCAGCCTTGCTGCCATCGAGGGCACGGCCGAGGCTGTCTCCCTGCAGCTCGCTGAGGCCAACGCCATCTCCGCCGCCGTGGAGCAGATCTAGCATCAGCGCCGTGCGCTGCCCCGCAGCAACCTGCATTTGAACAGTAAAACCCGGATGTTCCAAATCGGACATCCGGGTTTTCGTCATAGATAGGTCTGTTTAAAGCAGGTTCGTGACCTTCAGCGCAACCCGCAGGAGCAGCGACGTCGAGCCAGAACTGCAAGCCTGACTCGCACGACGCAAGCCCATTAAGGAGACAGCGGCGCCGGTCAAGAAGCGCAAGGTAACGGACTCGCTTGCAAGATCGGCGCCGCATGCAAAACCCTAGTCATGTACGTAACGGTAGAGTCAAGCCCCCTACCGTTCGCCCTCGGTGAGCGTTATCCAGCGCTCGACGCGCATACGCAACAGCGCGCCCGCAAAACCTGTCGCCTTAACGCAAAAGGGCGGCCGAAGCGCATTTGCCCCGGCCGCTCCGCGGTCACAACATATGGAAGCGAGAACGCCAGCCGTGCGCACCGATCTGCGCATCGCCCAACCTCCCCGGCTAGCGCATCTACGAGAGACTTGCGCGCAGCAGCTCGTTAAAGAGCTTGGGGTTGCCCTTACCGCGGCTCGCCTTCATGCACTGACCCACCAAAAAGCCGAGTACCTTCTGGTTGCCGTCGCGGTACTGCTGAGCCTGGTCGGCACAAGCGGCAAGCACCTCGTCCACGATGGGTTGGAGTGCGCCGGTGTCGCTCACCTGGCGCATGCCGCGCTCGTCGACGATCTTGTTGGGATCCTCGCCCGTCTGGGCCATGATCTCAAAGACCTCGTGCGCCTGGTTGCTCGAGATGGCGTCGCTCGCGAGCAGCTTGGCCAAGGCCGCTACCTGCGCGGGCGCGATGCCAGACTCGGCAAGCGTGGTGCCCGCACCCTTGAGATAGGCCACCAGCTCGTTTACCACCAGGTTCGCGATGGTCTGAGCCTCCTTGCCGGTGATACCGGCAGCGGCCGCCTCAAAGAACTCGGCCGTAGCCGGGTCGCCCGCAATCTGCTCTGCATCGGCGGCCTTAATGCCAAAGTCTGCCTCAAAGCGTGCGCGCTTGGCGTCGGGCAGCTCGGGAATCTCGGCACGGCAGCCCTCGATAAACTCATCGGAGAGGTCGAAGGGTGCCAGATCGGGGTCAGGGAACAGGCGGTAGTCGTCGGCGGTCTCTTTCACGCGCATCACCACGGTGCGCTTGCGACTCGGCTCCCAGTGGCGGGTCTCTTGGTAGATGATGCCGCCCTCTTCGAGCACCTCGGCCTGACGACAGATCTCGTAGGCAAGGCCGTCATGCAGGCTCTTGAAGGAGTTCAGGTTCTTAAGCTCGGTCTTGGTGCCCAGCTTGGTCTCGCCGCGGCGACGCAGGCTCACGTTGCCGTCGCAACGCATGGAGCCCTTCTCCATGGAGCAGTCGGAGATGCCCAGCGTCACAAAGATGC
>CAVEPV010000095.1:0-2693 GCA_963617695.1 Bacteroidaceae bacterium | reverse complement strand
TGGTCTTGATGCTCTGGCGGGTCTTCTCGGCGTTCTCGCGCGAGCGCTTGTTGATAAGAACCTGCTCCAAGATCTTGTCGGCCGCGGCCTTGTTCTCGATCAGGTAGGTCTCGAGGCGCTCTTTGAAAAACGCTGTCATGGCCTGCTGGATAAAGCGGTTGTTAATGGCCTTTTTGGTCTGATTCTCGTACGACGTCTGGGTCGAGAAACAGTTAGTCACCAGCACCAGACAGTCCTGAACGTCTTGCCACTTAATGGCACTCTCGTTTTTGTTGTACTTGCCCTGGCCCTTGATGTAGGCGTCGAGTGCGCTGGTGAAGGCGCTGCGGGCGGCCTTTTCGGGCGAGCCGCCGTTCTCGAGCCACGAGGAGTTGTGGTAGTACTCCTGCATCTGGAAGGTGCGCGAGAAGCACAGGCAGGCCGTGATCTTGACGTTGTAATCGGGCAGGTCGTCGCGGTCGCGACCGCGACGGTTCGCCTCGATGTAGAACGGCTCGGTGAGGTACTCGGTACCCACCTTCTCGAGCACGTAGTCCTCGATGCCCTTGGGGTAGCAGAAATCTTCTTCGGTAAACTCGCCCGGCGCGTCCTCGATGCGCAGACGGAAGGTCACGTTGGCGTTCACCACGGCCTGACGGCGCATGGTTTCGCGATACCACTCGTGCGGAATGTCGATGGAGGTAAAGACCTCGAGGTCGGGGCGCCACTTAATGGTGGTGCCGGTGCGATCCTCGTCTGCAGGCTCAACCTCGAGCGCCTTCTTCTTGGCGCCGACGACCTTGCCCTTCTTGAAGTGCAGCTGATACTTGTTGCCATCACGCCAGACAGTGACGTCCATATACTCCGAGGCGTACTGCGTGGCGCACGAACCCAGACCGTTGGTACCCAGCGAGAAGTCGTAGTCGCCGCCCTGGTTGTTGTCGTACTTGCCGCCGGCATAGAGCTCGCAAAAGACGAGCTCCCAGTTAAAGCGCTTCTCCTTTGCGTTCCAGTCGAGCGGGCAGCCACGGCCGTGATCCTCCACCTGAATGGAGCCATCGGCAAAGGCGGTAAGCGTGATGAGGTCGCCAAAGCCCTGGCGCGCCTCGTCGACCGCGTTGGACAGGATCTCGAACGCGGCGTGCGCACAGCCGTCCAGGCCGTCTGAACCAAAGATGACGGCAGGGCGCAAACGCACGCGCTCCTCGTCCTTTAGCTGGCGGATACTGTCGTTTCCGTATGTGGCCATGAGTGTACTGCCCGCTCTTCCGTAGTTATGCTTCGTTTGTTTTGCAAAGCGCCTCGCAGGTGCGAAAACTCGTTCCTGCACGTAGTTGTGCGGTCCGGTCGCGCGGGCGCCGAGCTAGCTTAGCATAACGCTTTTTTCGCCGCTCACACGCTCACGCCAAAAACATCGCACAACTGTTCGCCCGTGTGAAAATGGCCCAGATACCTTCTGTAATGCACTCCTTTACAAAGACATGTCCAGAGGGTGGTCTATCATATGGTACGTTCCAACAACCCGGCATCTCTATTTGGCGCCGGAGCATCATCTAGGCACAGAGGTCTTGAGACAGTTGATCGATCTAAAGGAAGTCATAGTCGCGAATGGCACTGCCATCCTGATGATGTTCTTGCTCCTGAGAATCAGGCGCAAGAATCGCGAGAGCACGCATGATATGGACCGCCTCTGCGACAGCATGTGCATCGTCAACCTGCTCGGCGCCGCGGCAGAGACGGTTTCGTTCTTAATAGACGGACAGCTCTTCCCCGGGGCCCGAGTCCTTGCCTATCTCTCGAACAGCCTGTGCTTTTTGGGAACGGTAAGCATCGGCCTGCTGTGGTGCCCGTACGTGGAGATGCGCATCTACCGCAACTATCGGCATGCGGCCTACGTTGCAAGGCTCGTTGCTATCCCCTGGTTTATCGAAGTGCTCGCCATCATCTACAACCTCTTTGGCACGGATTTTCTGTTCAGCATCTCTGAGGGGAACGTCTACAGCCGCGGGCCGGGCGCCCCAATCGGCTACATCTCGTTGCTCTTTTATTTCTCCTACAGCGTGTACCAGATGTACCACTCCAAAAAAGAGGGCATCAACCTGCACTTTTTCCCGGTTCAATACTTTATTGGCCCGTGTCTGGCAGGCGTGGTCACCCAGTTTTTGTTCTACGGAATCACAACCTCCTGGATCTCTGTAGCCATCGCGCTTGTGTTCGTGCAGATGCAGACCTATGCCGAGAACCTCTACAAAGACCAGCTCTCCGGTCTCTTCAACCGTCGCTACCTGGGTGGCCTCCTCGAAAAGCGCACCGGCGGCAGCGATCCGCTTTGCGGCATCATGCTCGACGTCAACGACTTTAAGAACATCAACGACACCTTTGGTCACAACGCGGGCGATCGCGCCATCCGCGTCATGGGTGACGTACTGTTCAAGTCGATCCCAGACGGCGCCATCCCCATTCGCTTTGCCGGAGACGAGTTCGTTGTCCTTCTGCCGAGTGCCGACGAGGAACTCGCGCGCCAGACCGTGGACGTGATTCACCGAGAGCTCGCCAAATTCAGCGAATCCGGCGCTGAGCCGTTCAAGCTGAGCGTGTGCGCGGGCTACACCAACTTTGGGCCCGACGACAACGCCGAGACGTTCCTCAAGCGTGTGGACGACCGCATGTACGAGGCCAAGCGCCAGTTCCACCTCGCAGAGCAGTAGGCCGGC
>CAVEPV010000094.1:0-2798 GCA_963617695.1 Bacteroidaceae bacterium | reverse complement strand
CCTACAGCTATGAGGACGAGCAGGAGCTGAACGACGTCGTGCAGAAAAAGCTCGACAGCGCGCTTGCCGACACCGCGGGCATGGACGCGCGCTACCTCAAGGTGCTCAACGACCGTCTTGAGTGGAACCTGGGGGCCAGCGCCGAGGAACTCGGCCTCGATACCGAAGCTTTTTGCAGCTGGATGCGCGAGAACACGACGATGGAGGTCAGCAGCGTCTTTTGCGACGAAGACGCCAGCGTCTACCTTAAATCGGAATACCCCGCGCTCTACAGACTCAATGAGGCCTTTGGCGATAAGGCTTTTGCGTATCTGACCAAGCAAGGCATCGACGTATACGCGAGCGACGGCGGGAAGCAGCTCACCGACAAGCAGAAGCAGCACGTGAACGAGCTCTTCGTCGCAGCTCTCGATAGCCTTGACGAAACCACCTACGGAAGCGCGAACTTTGAGGCGAGCAAAGAGGGCGTCGCATGGGAGATCGACGAGGACGACTTTAGCGAGGCTCTCGATCAGCTCCTTGGCTACTACGAGGACTAGCTGCGGCAAGCGCTCGTGAAGGGTCTGACAGATTGCCTGCGAGAGGGGCCAATGCTCGTTCAATGAGAGCAATTTGACCGCTGTGACCGCTGCGATGCATGTCCGCTTTGCGCTATGTGCAGCCCATAGCGCTACAAAGGATTCGCCGCCGCCCCTCGTCGATGGAAGCTAGGCGACGCCCTGGGTTGTCCGGCTGGTCGGTTTGTCGCCTCAGTCTGTTCCTGGCGCATTTCAGCCCTTACCCCGCGCGCCCTTTCGTGCTAAAGTCGTTTACCATATGTGCGAACGAAAGCGAAAGAAAGGACTCGTTCCGTGGCGCAAAAAGTGACGCTCAAGCAGATTGCCAATGAGGTTGGGCTTTCGCCTTCCTCCGTTTCGCTTGTGCTGAACAACCGGCCCTGCCGTATCTCGGAAGAGAACCGTCGCCGCATCAAGGAAGTCGCGGCGCGCGAGCACTACGTTCCCAACCAGATTGCGCGCAGTCTGGTTATGCGCCAGTCAAAGACGCTGGGCCTGATCGTGCCCAACATCGAGAGCCGATTCTTCGCCTCGCTCGCCAAGAACCTTGAGAAACGCTGCCGCGAGAAGGGCTACGCGCTGTTCATCACCACCTCAGATGGCATCCCAGAAAACGACCTCGACCTGCTTGCCCTGCTGGTCATGCGTGGTGTGGATGGCCTCTTTTTGGTTGTGGCCGAGGAGAGTCCGGCCAACCGCGAGATCATCGACGAGCTTTCGCGCCTGCCGGTTCCTTACGTGATGGTCGACCGCGTGGTCGATGACCTCTCGTGCGACAAGGTGGCCTTTGACCATGAGCTGGGCGGATACATGGCCACCAAGCATCTGCTGGAATCGGGGCATCGCCGCATTGCTTGTATGGTCAACGCGGCCAAGTCGGTTACGGGTGAGAAGCGCCTGGCGGGATACCGCCGCGCATTGGACGAGTTTGGTGTGGCGTTCGACCCCGCGCTGGTGGTGGAGACCGAGTACTACATCGAGGATGCCTATCGTGCCTCGGCTGCGGTTGT
The DNA here is from genome assembly GCA_963617695.1 of Bacteroidaceae bacterium. Taxonomy (GTDB): domain Bacteria; phylum Actinomycetota; class Coriobacteriia; order Coriobacteriales; family Coriobacteriaceae; genus Collinsella. Next base: position 1,231 of record CAVEPV010000094.1, on the reverse strand, counting down.
AAAGACCGATGCCACGGCCGTCTTTGCGAGTTCTGACAACATCACGCTCGGTCTGCTCAAGCGCCTGCACGAGGCGGGTCTGCGCGTGCCGGACGACTACTCCGTTGTGAGCTACGACAACAGCGCCGCCGATGCGCTGTTCGAGCCGGCGCTCACCTCCATCGAGCAAGACGTTACCAAGCTCGCCGAGCACGCCATCAACATGATGATTCGCAAGATCGAAAGGCCGGGCGCCCGTTCGATTGAGCGCGTGCTCGACCCACGCCTGGTGGTAAAGGAGAGCGTCCGGAGCCTTTCCTAGCACGTTCTAATGTGTCGGGACTGTGAAGACCCGTTAGGGGAGCGAGCTGTTATGGTGCTCCCCTAACGGGTCATTTTGTTGGCTTGTTTCAAGACGGTTTCTAACCCCGCATCTGCGAAAGATTGCTCGCGGGGCGCCGCGCGGGTTGCTTTGTGGCGTCTATGAGATGGGTCCTTAATTGACTCCTGACAAAATGCTAAAACGTTTTTTCAGGTAGGTAAAACGTTTTAGCGCCTATACTCCGATTCGGATGGCAAACGGCCGAACGTTCAGGAGAGAGCCGGCTCGAGCAAACATCGGGCCGGGAACGAGAACGCCGTTGGCTGTCTGACTGCACGCCCCCAATGTGCAGTCGAGACGCGCATCCTTGGCGCGGCCGCGGGCTTGACGCTCTGCCCAGTGCAGCCTGTCGCCGCGCCGGTGCGCGATGCGAATACCGTGCGCCGGATGGAGAGAGCCGGCGATCGCTAGGAGGAATCATGTCTCAGCCCGTTTTTGGCACGCCGTGGAAAAAGCTCGAAGCGCCCGTTTCCTCACAGGCACTCGAGGGGGTAGAGAAGTACTGGCGCTGCGCCAACTACCTTTCGGTAGGTCAGATCTACCTGCGCTCCAACCCGCTCATGCGTGCGGACTGGACCGACGAGAAAACGGGCGAGACGCGCGACTTTGGTCGCGCTGACGTTAAACACCGCTTGGTGGGTCACTGGGGTACTACACCGGGCGTTAACTTCCTGTTCGGGCACGTCAACCGCCTGATTGCTGATCATGGCCAGAGCACCGTGTTCCTTATGGGCCCGGGTCACGGCGGTCCTGCCGGTACCGCGCAGTCGCTGCTCGACGGCACCTATCGCGAGATCCGCCCCGACATCACCGACGACGAGGCCGGCCTGCAGAAGTTCTTCCGCCAGTTCTCCTATCCCGGTGGCATCC
>CAVEPV010000093.1:0-2942 GCA_963617695.1 Bacteroidaceae bacterium | reverse complement strand
CCGATGGAGAGACGAATCGTGGACTGGGTGATGCCCTGGTCGGCGAGCTCCTCGTCGGTGAGCTGGGAGTGCGTGGTCGTGGCCGGGTGGATGGCCAGGCTCTTCACGTCAGCGACGTTAGCGAGCAGGGAGAAGATCTGCAGGTTGTCGATGAACTTCCAAGCAGCGTCCTTGCCGCCCTCGATCTCGAAGGTGAAGATCGAGGCACCACCGTTGGGGAAGTACTTGGTGTAGAGCTCGTGATCGGGGTGATCGGGCAGGCTCGGGTGGTTGACCTTGGCGACGTGCGGATCGTTCTGGAGGAACTCGACGACCTTCTTGGTGTTCTCGGCGTGACGATCAAGACGCAGAGAAAGGGTCTCGGTACCCTGGAGCAGGATCCAAGCGTTGAACGGGCTGATGCAGGCGCCCTCGTCGCGCAGCAGGATAGCGCGAACATAGGTGGCAAAGGCAGCCGGGCCAGCAGCGTCGACAAAGCTCACGCCGTGATAGCTGGGGTTGGCATCGGCAATCTCGGCGTACTTGCCAGAGGCCTTCCAGTCAAAGTTGCCGCCGTCGACGATCACGCCGCCGAGGGAGGAACCGTGGCCACCGATGAACTTGGTGGCGGAGTGAACGACGATGTTCGCACCGTGCTCGAGCGGACGGAAGAGATAGGGCGTACCAAAGGTGTTGTCGACAACAACGGGCAGGCCGTGCTTCTTGGCGATCTCGGAGATGGCGTCGATGTTGGGGATGTCGGAGTTGGGGTTGCCGAGGGTCTCGAGGTAGATGACCGTGGTGTTGTCCTGAATGGCGCCCTCGACCTCTTCGAGGTTATGAGCGTCGACAAAGGTGGTGGTCACGCCGAACTGCGAAAGCGTGTGGGCGAGCAGGTTGTAGGAACCGCCGTAGATGGTCTTCTGGGCCACCACGTGGTCGCCTTCCTGGGCGAGCGCCTGCAGCGTGTAGGTGATGGCCGCAGCGCCAGAGGCGACGGCAAGGCCGGCCACGCCGCCCTCGAGCGCAGCGATACGATCCTCAAAGACGCCCTGGGTGGAGTTGGTCAGACGGCCGTAGATGTTACCGGCGTCGGCCAGACCAAAACGGTCGGCGGCGTGCTGAGAGTTGCGGAACACGTAGCTGGTGGTCTGATAGATAGGCACAGCGCGGGCGTCGGAGGCGGGATCGGCGCTCTCCTGGCCAACGTGAAGCTGCAGGGTGTCGAAGCCAAAGGTGTGCTCGGGGTTGTTGACGAACTGGGACATGATGTTCTCCTTAATGTTGAGAGATAGACGAGGGAAAGACGGGCGCCTTAACACCCGGTGGATGCGCTCCCGGCAACCGCGATCGGTGCTGCCGAGAGCTTCATCATTCGCTGCATCGAAGTCATCGCCGGGCCTCCTTTCGATTTCCCTACCGGCTTTGTCTGATAAGCATAGTACGGTGGCACCCATGCCCCGTCAATCAGTAAAATGTGGTAGCCAGTTATCTGTAATGCAGATAACATGTGGACAACCAAACCAACCGGGAGGGATCATGACGCTCCAACAGCTCCGCTTTCTTATCACCGTGGCAGAATCAGGATCTATCAACGCCGCAGCTCAGAGGCTCTACACAGCACAGTCCAACGTCTCGAGCGCCATTCATGCGCTCGAGGACGAGCTGGGAATCCACATCTTCACGCGCAGCAGCCGCGGCGTGATGCTCACCAACGACGGCACCGAGCTGCTAGGCTACGCGCGTCAGGTGGTCGAGCAGGCAAACATGCTCGAGGCGCGCTACGAGAACGGCGAGACCCCGCAGGCGCGCCTGGCCGTCTCGGCTCAGCACTACGCGTTCTCAGTCCAGGCTTTCATCAACGTGGTGGAGGCCTGCGAGGATGAGAAGTACGAGTTCACCATGCGCGAAACCACCACGGCTCAGATCATCGACGACGTGCGCGCCTTTCGCAGCGAGGTGGGCATCCTCTACCTCGATGACTTCAACCGCCGCGTGCTCGAAAAGGCCTTTGCCGATGCGCGCGTGGAGTTCCATCCCCTCTTTGAGGCGCAGGCGCACGTCTTTTTGAGCGAAGAGCATCCGCTCGCGCAGCGCGACTCCATCGCGCTCGACGAACTGACGCCCTATACCCGCTACAGCTTTGAGCAGGGAACTTCCAACTCGTTCTATTTCTCTGAGGAGCCGTTCTCCTACATCCCCTGCGCACGCAGCATCCGCATCTCAGACCGAGGCACGCTCACCAACCTGCTCACGACCTCAAACGGCTACACGCTCTCGACCGGCGTGCTCTCGAGCGAGATGCAGTCGGGCATGGCGAGCATCCCGCTGGCCGAGGAGGCGCGCATGCGCGTAGGCTATATCATGCACCGCGAGCGCCGTGAGACCGAGATCCTCACCCGCTATCTCACCGAGCTGCGCCGCATCATCGCCGAGGCCGACCGCAACGGTGCCGTCCTGCTGGCCGGCTAAGCAAAAAGCGCGCTATCTAGAAGCAGTACCGTGCCCGCACCTACAGAGACGGCAAAACCCCGGGAAAGGGCTTTCTCCTTTCCCGGGGTTTTGTTCCATCTACTCGGCAGATGCAAGAACTGCTTCCAAGTATCGTTTTTTCTGACCTCGCGGCCCGAGGGGCCGGAGACAACTAATCGAACGGTCGGAGGCAACCGGCCAGGCGGCCGCCGCTAATCCACCGACTTGAGCGCCTCGAGCATGTCCACGCGGCGCAGACGGCGCTTCACCACCAAGTAGAGCAGCGCGACCACCACGGCGATCACGACCGCGGGCACCACAAAGCAGAGCCATCCGCACTCGGGGCTGAACATGACCTGCTCGGGCGGCACGGCGTTAATGATGTAGAGCTGCAGGAAGCGACCGAACGCCCAGCCCGCGGGCACACCGATGATCGAGAGGATGATCGTCTCGCGGTAGATGTACATCGAGACCTCGCCCGGGTAGAAGCC
>CAVEPV010000092.1:0-3240 GCA_963617695.1 Bacteroidaceae bacterium | reverse complement strand
GAGCACAACCTTGCCAAGGTTGGGGTCGCGGGTTCGAGCCCCGTTGTCCGCTCCATTGCTTGTTAAGGGCCGGTTTTCAATCGGCCTTTTTCATCGGCGAAGTGGCCAAGTGGTAAGGCAGAGGCCTGCAAAGCCTTTACCCCCGGTTCGAATCCGGGCTTCGCCTCCAGAACTTGAGCGGGCGCTCGCAAGGGCGCCCGAGTAAAGTTCTTTTTACATATGCGGACATGGCTCAGTTGGTAGAGCACAACCTTGCCAAGGTTGGGGTCGCGGGTTCGAGCCCCGTTGTCCGCTCCAGAAACTCTGGAAGCCCGTAACCCTAGCGGTTGCGGGCTTCTTTTCTGTTATATCCTGAATTTCGAATACCGTGGATCGCAGAAGGGGAGTGCGTATGGGTGAGCGCAGGTTCGATGCCGTTATCTTTGACATGGACGGCGTGCTTATCGATTCCGAATACTTCTACCAAAATGAGCTGCGCTGCTATGTGGCCGACATGGGCTTTGGCGTTCCTGAGGAAGAGCTGGTGGCGCAGGTGGGACAGTCTGCCCAGAACTTCGAGCGCGTCTTGCATCGCTGGTGTTCCGATGCCGGTATGAAGCTCTCGTCCCAGCAGGCCGTACGCACCTATCTCGACTGGGCGGAGATGCGTCCACGCGATTACCGTGCCATGCTTTTTGAAGGTGCGGCCGAGACGGTGCGCGAGCTGGCAGGGCGGGGCGTGCGCGTGGCTCTCGCCTCAAGCTCGCCCATGGTCAATATCCTGCACGTGCTCGATGTGTGCGGCCTCGACGATGCCTTCGAGCTTGTGGTCTCGGGCGAGCAGTTCGCCGAGAGTAAACCCGAGCCCGACATCTATCTCTATGCCGTCGATCAGCTGGGCCTGCCCGCTGAGCGCTGCTGTTGCGTGGAGGACTCGGTACCCGGGATCACGGCCGGCAAACGCGCCGGTCTCTTTGTGATCGCGCGCCGTGAGGAGCGCTTTGGCTTTTCGCAAGACGCCTCCGATGTGCTTGTGGACACCCTGCCCGGGGTTCTTGATCTTGTGTGGGGGCTTGGCGCTAGCGAATGAGGAGTCGCTCTCTCGTCTTTCCTTATTCGCCCTGCTCAGACGCTTGTTTCAAATTTTTTAAAATTGGGGCTTGCGCGGGTGTGCAGTCTTGGTTATATTATTCCTCGCGCTGAAACGCGCACCCTGAACGGGCGTTTAGCTCAGGGGGAGAGCGCTTCCCTGACACGGAAGAGGTCATAAGTTCAAATCTTATAACGCCCACCATTGAAATTAACAGGCCAGAGGCAAAAGCTTCTGGCCTGTTTTTGTTTGACGATTGTCGATGCGCGCCTTGGCTCCAGGTGTGCGCTCATATGCTTGCGGATGCACGAAAGTCATCGACGGTGTTACGGTCTCGCTCGGCAAAGAGGCCTCGCGCGCCACATCCGGGGCCCCATCGCACCGCAGATTGATGCAGTCAGTAAAACCCCAGTTCAGACGCGCGGAAGGCCGGCTATATTTCCAAGCCGTGTCGTTTCGGCGCTGTTAAAGGTCGGCGTCACGGCAGTTTCGAAAAGGCACGTTAACACAAGCAGATCGTTTGGCTCCGATAATCCCTCAGCAACGAGCGCGCACACCGGCGCGTCGTTTGCGAGAGGGGTTTCTTATGAAAGAGCTGGTACTTATCATCCGTCCGGAGAACCTGGAAAGCCTTAAGACCATTTTGGACGAGGTTCACTGCGGCGGTATGACCGTGATGTCTGTTATGGGCTGCGGCACGCAGAAGGGCCTGACCGGCGACGGCGTCAACGAGATTCGCGGCTTTAAGCTCAACATCAATCTGCTTCCCAAGATCCAGTGCTCGGTCGTCGTGCGCGATGAGGACGTCGAGGCCATCATCTCCGCGGTGCGCGAGCGCATGGCCGACGGTCGCGTGGGCGACGGCAAGATCTTTATCAAAGAGGTCGCCGACGCTGTTCGTATCCGTACCGGCGAGCGCGGCAACACGGCGCTTTAGCGCGGCGCGGCTAGGGAGGCGATCTATATGCCTGGAAAGAAAGCGCTCGTTCAGATCAAGAACATCAACAAGTTCTACGGCGACAACCACGTGGTGAAGGATTTGTCGCTCGATGTGTACGAGGGCGAATTCCTTACGGTTTTGGGTTCTTCGGGATCGGGCAAGACCACCACGCTCCGTATGGTTGCCGGCTTTGAGCAGCCTACCACCGGAGAGATCTTGCTGGACGGCACCAACGTTGCCGACAAAGAGCCCTTTGAGCGCGACGTCAACACGGTGTTCCAGAGCTACGCGCTGTTCCCGCACATGACCATCTTCGATAACGTGGCCTACGGCCTGAAGATGAAGAAGGTTCCCAAGGACGAGATCTACGACCGCGTCATGGAGATGCTCAACCTGGTGCAGCTCGGTGGTTTTGAGGGGCGCAAGCCCAGCCAGCTTTCCGGTGGCCAAAAGCAGCGCGTCGCCATCGCCCGTGCGCTGGTCAACCGGCCTAAGATCCTGCTGCTTGACGAGCCTCTGGGCGCGCTCGACCTCAAGCTGCGCAAGCAGATGCAGCTTGAGCTCAAGCGCCTCCAGCGCAAGCTCAACATCACATTCCTCTATGTCACGCACGATCAGGAAGAGGCGCTCACGATGAGCGACCGCATCGCCATCATGCACGACGGCGTGCTGGAGCAGGTTGGCACCCCCAAAGAGATCTATGAGGAGCCGGCGAGCAAGTTTGTGGCCACCTTCATCGGCGAGACCAACCTGTTCGAGGGCATGGTCATGGACACCACGGATTCCGACATGGGCGTCACCTTGGAGTCGGGCACCATCCGCAGTGGCGGTGCGGGATTCCATCCTGGCGAGCTGGTGGCCGTTTCGGTGCGTCCGGAGCGCATGCAGTTCTCGCTTACCCCGCAGCCCGGCTTTACCGTTCAGGGCGTGGTGCGCGACCAGGTGTACGTGGGCTCCATGATCAAGGCGATCGTGATGCTGCCCAACGGCAACGAGGTGCGCCTGGAGCGCCTCGCGGGCGACGCCCTGCCCGAGAACGGCACCGTCTTTTTGTATTGGAAGCCCGAGGACGCGCGCACCATCAAAACGCTCGATCAGGTCTTTATCTCGGCGCTCGACAACGCTTCCATGGCGTAGGGGGTGTCGCATATGTCTACGTCTGCCAAGACTGCCCGGCTTTTTGGGCGCGCTGCCGAGCCCTCGTCTGAGGCCGCTGCCATCGAGCGTCGCC
>CAVEPV010000091.1:0-3438 GCA_963617695.1 Bacteroidaceae bacterium | reverse complement strand
AGGCGTTTTGTGGATGAAAAATTCAGATATGTACGATTCGGGGCTGCGGAGGGGCTGCGGACGCCCCCGATTCCAGGGTTTGAGAGGCTAGATGGCCTTCATTTTGAGCGACCTGAGGGTCCCGAGACGTTTTCTGGCCTTCAGCCGGTGGTCAAATCGTACATATCTGAATTTTTCATCCACCTTGAGTTCTTCTCGAGGGTGGCGTGCTGACGTGGCGGCAAGCCCGGCGCGTTGACGTGGCGGCAAGCCCGGCGCGTTGACGTGGCGGCAAGGGCGGCGCGCCGGCGCGACGGTGGTTGCCCTCTTGATTTCCTGCGACATCGGGCGGGCGTTCGTTATACCGCGGCACGGGCGGATACAATAGGGAGCATCGTTGCGCGTGCGGCTCGCTGCCGCTGCGCACCTATTTGACCAACCGCCGGCCTGCGCGTCGGCTGCCCAATCGCGTGAAAGGATGCCCATGGCTCACGATACCAAGGTCTGGCGCTGCGGGAAGTACGAGCTCAAGTTCGACCGTCCCCGCATCATGGGCGTGTTGAACGTCACTCCCGATTCCTTTAGCGACGGCGGCGAGCACATGGATACCGAGGCCGCGATCGCGCACGGCCTGGCCATGCTCGATGCCGGTGCCGACATCATCGATGTGGGCGGCGAGTCCACGCGTCCGGGCTTTACGCCTGTCTCGGCAGACGAGGAGGCCAAGCGCGTGCTGCCTGTGATTCGCGCGCTGGCTCAGCACGGAGCCATCGTCTCGGTGGATACACGTCATGTCGAGGTGGCCAAGGCTGCCGTGCGCGTGGGCGCCTCCATCGTGAACGACGTCACAGGCTTCACCGATCCCAAGATGCTCGACTTTGTGACCACCAACAACTGTGGCGTGGTGGTCATGCACGCCGGCGAGCTGGCCGAGCCCGGCCGCATGCACACCGCCGTGCAGCTGGACACCTCCGCTGCCGCTTTTGTGGCCGAGAAGGCCCGCGCCGCCGCCCAAGCTGCAGCCGCTCCTGCTGCGGGCAAGAAATCGCGCGCCGGCAAGGGTGGCCTGCTGCAGCCCCTGCTGCCGTTTGACGAGATGCCTGCCGCGCTGGTTCCCGAGGGTAAGGACGCGCCTGCCGGGGACGCGCCCGCTGCCGATGGCGCCGCAACTGACAGTCAGGCCGCGCAGGACGCTGCCTCCTCGCCCGAGGCCCTCGGCGCGCAGCTCGCCGGCTCCGGTGCCGAGCAAGCCGCGGCAAACGTAGCCGCCCAGACCGAGCCCGCCGCCGATGCGCTCGCCGCCGTCATGGCTCGTTCGGTTCACCGCGAGGAAGCCTACGTGAGCACCTCGCAGCTGCGCCGCTTCACCATGCCTGACTCCGCCCCCATCATGCGCCGCGTGATGGGCTTCCTCTCCGACCAGGCCCGCGCGCTCATGCAGGCCGGCGTGGCCCGCGAGCGCATCTGCATCGACCCGGGCGCCGGTTTTGGAAAGACCACCAACGAGGACATCGTGATCCAGCGCGAAACTGCCAAGATGGCTTCACTGGGCTATCCGCTGCTGTGCGCCGTGTCGCGCAAGCGCTTTGTGGGCACTGTCTCGGGCGTGGAGAACGCCGTCGAGCGCGACGCCGCTACCTTTGGCGTGTGCCTGGGCGCTATCCAGAACGGTGCGAACATCGTCCGCGTGCACGACGTGCCCGGCTTTGCGCAGTTCCTGAACTCCTACTGGGCCGTGGCCAAGCCGCAGCCGCGTCGTGCCTTTGTGGCTCTGGGCTCCAACTTGGGCCGCCGCATGGACAACATCCGTGCGGCTAAAGACCTTATCGCCGAGATTCCCATGACGTGCGTCTCCAACTGCTCGCGCATTTACGAGAGCGAGCCTGCCTATGAGATGCGCCAGGATCCGTACGCCAACGCGGTGATCGAGATCCGCACCGAGCTGGCTCCGCTGATTCTGCTCGACCAGCTTATGGAGGTCGAGAACAAGCTCGGGCGCAATCGCACTCCGAGTGCCCGCCCCAACGGTCCGCGCACACTCGACTGTGATCTGCTGTGGATGGAGGGCGAGGTGCACGGCGGTAACAAGCTGCGTCTGCCGCATCCCAAGCTGGGTGAGCGCGACTTTGTGCTCGTGCCGCTTGAGGACTTGATGCACGACCCGGCGCGCTTCTTCCGCTACGAGGGCGTGGACGTCAAGGAACCCGAGGACCGCGTGGGCCACATCGTGGGCGAGCTGGGCTCGCTGTAGGGGAGCGCGTCGGCGGGGCGACCGGTAGCGTGGGAGCCTTTGGGAGTCTGTGCGGCTGGCGCCGACGGAGGCGCGGGAGCCCGTGGGGTTTGTTCGGCTGGAACTGACGGCTGCATGGGGGTTCGCTTGGAGTTCGCACGAGCGCCTGCGTCTGCGTGTGCGACGCGCCGGGCTCCGCGCCGTCGCCTGTGCCGATGCCTATTCGATGCCGGTGTCAGCGCCGCCGCTCTCGCTCCAGGCCCACCCGTCCAGAAGCAGGAAACTAATCTGTCAGAGGAGACATGTTGTGAGCGACACTAACCCGTTGCCTGAGCTGCTGTTCGAGAAGACCGTGACGTCTACCAACGACGTGGCGATCGATGCCGGCCGCGAGGGCGCGCCGCACGGTTGGTGCGTATGCGCCGAAGAGCAGACGAGCGGCCGCGGCCGTCGCGGTCACGTGTGGGCCTCGCCGGCGGACAGCCTCTATCTCTCGTGCGTGCTGCGCCCGCAAGTGCGTATGCAGGAGTTCACCGCGCTGCCGGCCGTGTGCGCCATGGGCGTGATGGACGCCCTGCGCGAGCTGGGGCTGGAGGGTCGCGTGGGCATTAAGTGGCCCAACGACATCGTGGCCCGTGCGGCGGGGGAGAGCGAGTCCGGCGCAGCGGCGTGCACCGACGCTACCGCCATCGATGAGGATGTCGCCTCCGTCCATGGTGCCGCTGCCGATGATACCCCCTTCGAGCACAAGCTCGCGGGAATTCTAGTTGAGGCAAAGGCCAGCTCGGAGGGCCCGTTTGCCGTGGTCGGACTGGGCATGAACATGCATCCGCTGGAAGTTGAGAGCACGGGCGCCGCGGCAAGTCCGCTCGCTCTTGAGCCTATCTCGCTCGATGAGCTGATGGGTGAGGGCGCACCCGAGATGCCCGCGCTCGCAGTGGCGCTGCGCGACGCCATGGTTGCACGCGTGGACGCCTGGGCCGAGCGCATGGCGAGCATGCCTGTGGGCATGGGCCCTATGGCGTCGGTTCTTAACGAGTACTTCGACATGGTGCCGATGCTCGGCCATCAGGTGGCCGTGCTTGGCCCCAGCGGTAATGCGATCGACACCGGTACCTTTGGCGGCCTGGACATCTGGGGCCGCGCCGTTGTGGTGACCCCTGCCGGCGAGCAGACCTACCCCGCCGAGGCTGTGAGCCTCAGGCAAATCTAGCAGCTCGGTCGCTGGG
>CAVEPV010000090.1:0-3479 GCA_963617695.1 Bacteroidaceae bacterium | reverse complement strand
ACGAGCAGTTCGCGCTCGACCTGCTGCACCAAAAGAAGATCCTCATCACGCGCGGCGGCGGCTTTAACTGGGGCGAGCCGGATCACTTCCGTATCGTCTACTTGCCGCGCATGGAAGTCCTGAAGGAGTCCATGGAAGACCTGGCCGACTTCTTCGCGCACTACCGTCAGTAGCGTTGCCGGGGTAAGACCGGCGTTGCCGCTTGACAACTCCATTCGTGCTTTGTAGGTTAACCACGGCTAACAATCGTGTCGAATAATTTGCGAGGCATGGTAGATGGAGGAGAACACGGATAGGGTGACGCCCGCTAAGGTGGTGCCCGCCCAAGTGGCGTCCGCTAAAGTGGCGCCCGGCCAAGTGGCGCCTGCCCGGGCCGAGTCCACCCAAGCGGCGCCCGTCCTGGTGGCGGCAGCCCAAACGGTGCGCGCCCAGGCCACGCATGCCCAGACCAAGTCCACCCAAACGCCGCCCACTCGGGTGACAACATCCCAAACGGCGCCTGCCCAGGTCACGCCTGCTCAAATGACGCCTGCCCAGGTCACGTTTGCCCAAACGGCGCCTGCTCAGACGACGCCCCCTGCAGACGGGCGATGGCGTGCCCGTCCTGGTGCCTGTCTGAGCACTCGCCTCCGCGCGCGCCTGTTCGGAGAACGGCATAGCGGGCAGGTGGGTGGGCTGGAGCTCTTGCGTTCCGTGGGACCTGGCCTGTTGGTGACCGTCGGTTTTATCGACCCCGGTAATTGGGCATCAAACATGGCGGCCGGGTCGCAGTACGGCTACGCGTTGCTATGGGTGCTCACCCTGTCCACAGTGATGCTGATCGTCTTGCAGCACAACGCGGCTCATTTGGGCATCGTGACAGGCGAGTGCCTTGCGGAGGCGGCCACGCGGCATCTTCCGCACTGGCTTTCAAAAACGGTGCTGCTCACAGCCCTGGCGGCATGTGTTGCCACCATGATGGCCGAGGTGCTGGGTGGAGCGATCGCCCTTCAGATGCTCACGGGATTGCCCTTGCGCATGGGCGCGGTGCTGGTCGGTGCGGTCTCGCTCGCGCTGCTGCTCACCAACTCGTACAGACGCGTGGAACGCTGGATTATCGGCTTTGTCTCGCTCATCGGCCTCTCATTTTTAATCGAGGTCATGCTGGTGGACGTTGACTGGGGACAGGCGGCCGTCTCGTGCGTGGCGCCGAGCGTCCCTGCAGGGTCTGCTGCCATTATCGTCTCGGTCTTGGGGTCTGTTGTGATGCCGCACAACCTCTTTTTGCACTCGGAGGTCATTCAGAGCCAGCAGTTCAATGCGCGCGGGGCGGACGTTATCCGCGAACGGCTCGACCATGAGTTTGTCGACACACTGCTCTCCATGGCGATAGGGTGGGCTATCAACAGTGCCATGGTGCTTCTGGCCGCGGGGGCGTTCTGGCGCGCCGGCACGCCAGTGACCGATCTGGCACAGGCAGCTTCCTCCCTCGAGCCCATGCTCGGGAATGCGGCCTCGGCTGTCTTTGCGCTCGCGCTGCTTTTGGCGGGCATCTCGTCTTCTGTTACGGCGGGGATGGCGGCGGGCACGATTACGGCTGGTATGGCGGGCGAGCCCTATGATGTGCACGATCGGCATAGCTCGTTAGGCGTTATCGCTGCGTTCGCGCTGGCGCTCGTGGCAATCTTTTATGTGCACGACGCGTTCCAAGGCCTGGTATGGAGTCAGGCGCTGCTGTCTTTGCAGCTGCCCATTACGGTCTTTGTGCAGATCTGGCTTACGAGCTCGCGAACCGTGATGGGGAACTATGCCAACGGGGCAGCTCTAAAAGCCGTGCTCATCGCGATTGGTCTTGCGGTCACCGCACTCAACGCGCTTCTGCTGGTGTAAGGGCTCCTCGCCTGAACAGGCGCTTCCGTCCGAACCAGCCGTTCAGCACGGAGCCGAACAGGCCCGCTCGGTACAAGGCAGCCACGTGCCGCGCACTCGACATGCACCCGCCACGCACACCGTCTCCCGCGCGCCTTACGACAGCACGGTCTCCAGATACGTGCAGGCGCTCTGCAGAATGCCGCGCAGCTCCTCGGTCTTCTCACGGGTCAGGCGGTAGGAGGGCACCGAGATCCCGATGCCGTACTCGATCACGCCGTCCACGTGCACGGGCGCCGCGATGCACTCGATGGCATCGGTCATCTCGCCGCGGTCGTGCGCGATGCCCTCTTGGCGCACCGTCTGAACCTCGCCCCACAGCGCCTCAAAGGTGCGGAACGTGCGCGAGGTGTAGGCGGTGTAGTCGTCGCCCACCAGCGCGTGGAGCTCGTCGTGCTCCATCTCGGAGACAAGCGCCTTGCCAATGGCCGTGCAGTACACGGGCAGCGCGCGTCCGATGTCCGACATCAGGCGGATGGGCTGCGGCGAGTCGACCTTGGCAATGTAGAGAACCTTGTTGCCTGAAAGAATGCCCACCTGGCTGGTCTCGCCGGACTCGTCCACGATGCGCTGGAGCTGCTGGGTCAAGATCCCCATGGTGTCCTGACCGCGCACGTAGGCCTTGCCCACCAGGTAGGTCTTGAACCCAATGCGGTAGCGACTGGTCTCGGGCACGTACGAGATGTAACCCTTCTCGGCCATGGTGTGGATGATGGGGAAGAGGCTGCTCTTGGGCGCCTGCAGGGCGCGGCAGATCTCGGCCATGGTCATGCCGCCGTCTGCACTCGAGAGCTCCTCAAGAATGTTGAGGACGCGGAGCGTGGAGCGGTGCGTGGTATCGGCAGGCTTTGTGGGCATGGCGTTCGCTTTCTTACGGAGTCGTTTGCCCCAGTGTACTAGTTCGCATATGCGAATCGTAATCTGAATCAGGAACGCTTTGAGCCGCCGCAGGCCGTATTAAACCAAAATGCGCAGGCAGCGGTTCTGTTGAGCTGTCTGGCGTTCCGAATATCGGAATCCGTTCGTATATACGACTACCGTTCGCAGTTTAAGAATGACCGTTCGCGCGGCATGAGAAATTGTGATGAATTCAGCTTCCTACTATGACCATGTTCCGATTTACAACTAGTGTTCGGATATGCGAATACTAAGAAAGCGGAAACGGAAACGTTAGGAGCAGTTGCATGAGGAACGCCGTCATCATCGATGGTCGCGACAACGTGGTTGTCGCCATTTATCCCCTTAAAGCGGGCGACGAGGTGAGCTATCCGCTGCCCGAGGGCGGCGTGGGTCACCTGATCGCCAAGCAGGACATCCCGCTGTTCCACAAGATCGCGCGCGAGGACATTGCCACGGGCGAGTTCGTGGTGAAGTACGGCGAGTTCATTGGTGCTGCCACCTGCGACATCGCTGCCGGCGAGCACGTGCACATCCATAACTGCGAGAGCTCCGACGACCTCAAGGACAACGCCGTGGTCGAGGTTGCCGCGGCTGCCACTGAGCAGGCCGCCCCGGTCAAGTGCACCCGCACCTTCCGTGGCTTCCGCCGCGCCGACGGCACGGTGGGCATC
>CAVEPV010000089.1:0-3522 GCA_963617695.1 Bacteroidaceae bacterium | reverse complement strand
GGTCGAGCAGCACGCGGCCGCGGTCGACCATCGTGGACACGTCGCGAATACCTGCAGCGATCTGCTTCTCGGCGATGTTGGAGAGGCTCGAGAAGTTCATGCGCAAACCCAGGTAGGGGTTCTGGTAGACCATGCCAAAGATCTGGTCGCGAATAAGGCGCTTCTGCTGGCGCGAGAGCTCAAAGCAGTTGCCCTCCCCGCCGTCATAGGCGGCCACGCGCATGTCGCCCGAGGTGGGCTCCTGGTCAAAGTAGAGGCATTGCATAAGGGTCGACTTGCCCGAGCCCGACTCGCCCACTATTCCTAAGATCTCGCCGCGGTGCACCTCAAGCGAGATGTCACGCACGGCATGCACCGTGCCGCACACCGGGCAGATGTTGCGCTCAAGCTTGTTGCTCGCGTTGCGGCAGTAGTCGCACCCGGCGCCAAAGCGCTTGTGCAGGTGGCTCACCGAGAGCACCGGGGCCTCGTCGGCAAACTCGTGATGAACCGTGGCGGGAAGCATCGCGGTATCGCTAGCGGTCATCGCGCCCTCCTTCTTCCAGGTGCTCCGAGCAGTAGTCAGTGTCGGAGCACTGCCAGGCTTTCTCGCCCGTCTTGGGGTCGATGGTCTGGGTCATGTACACACCCGTGGCGCCGCAGATGCAGCAGCGCTTGCCGGTGAGGTCTTCGCGCACAAAGGGGTGATCGTCAAAGGCGAGCGAGGCCACCTTGGTGTGGGGCGGCACGGCGTAGATCTTCTTCTCGCGGCCGGCGCCAAAGAGGAACAGGTTCTCGGCGTCGTTGAGCCGGGGGTTGTCAAAGCGCGGGATGGGGCTGGGCGCCATCACGTAGCGGTCGTTGACCATCACGGGGTGGTCGGCGCCGGTGGTAGTGGAGCCGTAGCGCACGATCTGCTCAAAAAGCTCCAGGTAAGCACCGGTGTACTCAGCCTCGGCGTGGAGACGGCGCGTCACGCTCTCGCGCGCCTCGTAGGTGCGCAGCGGCTCGGGCGTGGGCACCTGCAGCACCATGAGCTGATCGCGGCGCAGCGCGCGCTCAGGAATGCGGTGGCGGCTCTGAATAAGCGTGGCCTCGGCTGTGGAGGTGGTGGTCTCAACGCCTGTGGTCTCGTGCACCAGGCTGCGGATCGACACGGCATTGACGCTCGCATCGGAGCCCTGGTCGATTACCTTGAGCACGTCGTTGGGGCCAATGCACGAGAGCGTGACCTGCAGGCCGCCCGTGCCCCAGCCGCGGCCGATCGGCATCTCGCGGCTCGCAAAGGGCACCTGGTAGCCGGGGATGGCCACGCCTTTGAGAATGGCGCGGCGAATCTCGCGCTTGGAGCCCTCGTCCAAAAAGGCAAAGTTGTAGTTACGCTGCATGGGGATCGTCCCCCTTCTGGTCAGCATCGCGGTGCTGCGAGCGCAGGGCAGAATCGAGCTTGCTCTGGAACGTCACGTAGTGCGGGAGCTTGAGATGGCTGATAAAGCCCGTGGCCTCCACGCCGTCGATGTGGTAGAGCACGAACTCCTGGTCCTGCGTGGGATAGCGCACGTCGTCCACGCGCAGCGAGTGGTCGAGCACGCTCATGGCGATGGCCTTGCTCTCGTCGCCGCCGGTAACGAGGCCGTAGCCCACGTCGAGCGCGCTCACGTGCTCGCCGGTCTCACTGACCTCGTCGCAAGCGATCAGGCTCTCGACCTCGCAGACGGGAAGGGTGCCCAGGTAGTAGGCGTCATCTGCCGAGGCGGACGCGTCCGCGCCCGGGGCGTCGATCGCTACGGGCACGCGCCCGCGGCGCAGCTCGCCCACGGTGGGGTGAGAGATACCGAAGCCGCGGATCGCCGCGTAGCCGATGGCCACGACGGCCTGCGTGAGGCCGCGCGAGAGGGCCTGGAGAATAACGCTGCGGGGCGCCGGAAAGGCGAGCGGCGTCTTGGTGATGTCGACCGGCTCGGTCTCGTCGACCTCATACGGGCGGATCATGCCGATCTCACGCAGGTAGTCGCAAACCTTGGGAACGCGGTCGAGCGGGGTGCCCGCGGCGGCGCCGCGATAGGCCGCGGCCGCCTCGTCTATACGCTCGTCGAGCTCGGCGCGACGACGGCGCACGTCGGCGTCGGCCTCCTCGGCCAGGTCGAAGTCGATGAGGCGGTGGCTGTAGTCGCGGGTCGCGCCCAGAATCTGCCCGCCCTCGATGTCTTTGAACGCGGCCGAGATACGGCGCTCCACGCGCATCTCGGCCGTGTCGATCACGCGCGAGGTGTAGAGGCGCTCGAGCGTCGAGCGGTAGGCGCGCACCAAGAACACGGCCTCCTCGATGGAGCCGGCGGCCTGCTTGAGCGCGATGGCCGCGACCTCGGGTGCCCAGACGGACCCCTCGGACTGCACCTGCTCGACGGCTCGGGGCATGGTGGCGATGACGAGCGCGGGGTCGATGGAGCGGCCGCCCGCGACACGCTCGCGCTCGAGCAGGTCGAGCGACGCGGCGATAGCCTGCTCGCCGCCGGAAACGGCTACATATCCCATGATTCGGCCTCCTCACAGGAGCTTGAGCGCGGAACGGCGGCAACGTGCCCAAAGCCGTCCACAAAGATCAGGTCGATGCCGCACGGGAACTCGTCCCTGCGCGCGGCACGGGCATGGAGCACGTCGGCGCGGTCGCAGGAAAAGACGGAGACGCCGTCGACGCCCGGGCCGGAAAGGCGCCAGAAGCTCTTGTCGTGCGCGTTCGAGGTCGAGCCCACGCGCGCACCCGCGGCATCGGCGCCCAGCAGCGCCGAGCACTCGACGATCGCCGTGGCCCCACGATGCGGCTCTTCAAGCGTGCCCGGCGTGAGCGCGTCGACGGCGCCGGCGGCAGCCTCGTCTCTCAACGCGTCGGGCAGCACGACATAGGCGGCCGCGTCAACTGCGGCGCGAGCGGCGTGCGTCCTTACCGCGAGAAAACGCGCGGCCGCGTCTGCGCCCTCCTCTGCCAGCGCAAACGTCGTGCCGCTGTCGAGCAGCATGTCCGCAAGCATGAGCGTCGCGGGGAAAAGCCCCGCGCGCTTCGCGTCGGCAACGCAGGCGGCGGTTGGACACAGGGCCGCGACCTCGCCGGGGCGCGACATGCAGTCGAGCAGCGCGCGGAAGGTCGCCTGCAGCTCAAAGGCCCTCTCATCGAGGGACAGGTCGCGATGAAAGACCTCGTTTCGCGCCGTCATTTGACCACCGCCTGAACGCTCATGTCCTGGCCGGACATCTCATCGAACTCCACGCGCGACACGTAGGTGCGGGCGTCGTTGGCCGCGGTGCGGCAGGCGAGCCGAGCCTTTGCGTCCACGATCCGTCGTTCCACCTCGCCTGCGCATCCCAGCGGCTCTGCCTGCGCATAAGCGGCATCGATAACCGCGAGCGCACGGGCATGCGCGGCGTCCGTCCCCATAAGCACGCCGAGGCCCTCGGCGTCGCCGATCCTCACGCGGCTCTCGGTCACAAGGACCTCGCTCAGGTAAAAACGGGAGTTGCGCGCGGTCTCGCGCACCTGGCACATCA
>CAVEPV010000088.1:0-3668 GCA_963617695.1 Bacteroidaceae bacterium | reverse complement strand
AGTGCTGGAGCGTACCGCTCAGGCGGGCTATTCAGCGGACCTCTCACGCCATCTGCCCCATTATTTGGATGAAAAATTCAAATATGTACGATTTGAAATCTGTGTAGCCCCGAATATGGCGGTCATAAGTCTCCAAAGGGTCTTATTTGAGCTGTCTTGGCCCCTAAGACCCACTTTTTAGCTCTCTGCCCACCCGCGAATCGTACATATTTGAATTTTTCATCCACTATGGCCATCGCTTCGCGCTGTTGCCTTGTTTTGCCCCATCTAAACACCCCCGATATGGTCGTGCTTACGCCTCCGGCGAGCAAATCGCCCACCAGCCACCATCCGCTTTTGCCCTACCGCCATTAACGAACTCGTGCCGTCCAAATACCGCCCCGCATGTGGCCGCGCAGGCGGTTATACTGAAGCTAAACCTCTACCTGTGAACGGAGCAGCTATGGTACCGATCATCATTGGCATCGTCGTCGTTCTTGCCGTCTGCTTTATCATCGCGAGCATCTACAACAACCTGGTCACCTCGCGCAACCGTATCGACAACGCGTGGCAGAACATCGACACGCAGCTCCAGCGCCGCTGTGACCTGATCGGCAACCTCGTTGAGACGGTCAAGGGCTATGCCGCGCACGAGAGCGAGACCCTCCAGGCTGTGGTCTCGGCCCGCAACGCCACCGCAAGCGCTTCCACACCCGACGAAAAGATGGCGGCGAACAACCAGCTCACCGGCGCCCTGCGCCAGCTGTTCGCCTTGGCCGAAAGTTACCCCGACCTCAAGTCGAACGCAAACTTTGCCCAGCTCCAGACCACGCTCGAAGACACCGAGAACAAGGTGAGCTACGCGCGCCAGAGCTACAACGACTGCGTACTCAAGTACAACAACGCCATCCAGACCTTCCCCGGCGTGATCTTTGCGGGCATCTTCCAGTTCAAGCCCCGCACCGGCTTTGCCGCCGCCGACGAGGTTCGCGAGGTGCCCAAGGTTCAGTTCTAGTTCCAGATAGCGGGGCAGCTACCGAATTCTGAACGGGCGCAAAACCAGCGCGTGGTACCAAATGTGTACCGCTTCAAGGGCATCGACGCAGATCGATGCCCTTTTTTACGCCTTTCAAAGGTGGGGCGCCGTCCTGCCGTCCTGCCGTACCGACCCGCCGACGCGTTTACGACACGCCGGAACGCGGGCGGCGGAACGCGGGCGGCGGAACGCGGGCGGCGGAACGCGGGCGGCGGCCTGAGCGTTCGGTCTCAAGACCGCATGCTCAGGCCGCCGCAAAGCATCTGTTGCGCCTTTAAGCGCGTCTTGTCCTACTGGTCGTCGGTGGTGATGAGGCGCGTTTTTGCGTTCTGGTCACGGATGCAGCTGGCGAGCGCTCCGCCCGGATCGTAGTCGGTGAGGATGGCGTCAAAGTCGTGCACGTCCGCATAGCGAATAAAGTCGGGGCGGCGCACCTTGCTGGCATCCATGAGCATATAGTGCTCGCGCGCGTTCTCGAGCATGTGGGCCTTAACGTCGGCATTGCCCTCGTTGTCGGCCGTAAAGCCGTAATCGGGATGGAACGAATCGGTGGCAAGGAAGGCCTTATCAGCATTCACCTTGTCGAGCACCGTGTTGGTAATCAAGCCCGTCGCGTACTGACGGTCGCGGCGCAGCACGCCGCCAAGCAGCATGACCTCGGCGTTGGGCAGGTTCGCGCCCGCAAAGGTGGCAATAGAGAGGTCGTGCGTCACGATCTTGAGCTTACGGAACTCAGTAAGACAGCACACGAACTCAAACGTGGTGGTGCCCGTATCGACCAAGATGGAGTCGCCGTCTTGCACGAACTGCGCGGCATGTTCGGCAACGCTGCGCTTGGCCTCGACATTCTTGTTCAGGCGCTGATCGGGATAGGTAACGGTGATGGTGCGTTTGATGGAAACGGCGCCGCCATGGGTTCGGCGCAGGGCGCCGGCAGACTCGAGGGTCGCCAGATCGTTGCGCGCGGTAACCTCGGACACCCCGAACTGCTCGCAGATGTCAGCGACCTGTAGGGAAGAGCGACGGTTGATCTCGTCTACGATCATCCCACGACGCTCATCAATCGAAATCTTTCGGTTTTCCCTCGGTGCGCTTTCCCACATATCAGATCACCATCTCGAACGATACAAAAATCCTGCTGTTTTATAGTCACGTTGTTCAGTATAGGCATGCAATGTAAGCAAAAGGACCATTTTCGCTGAACGTTCCGAAAGTCTCCGTAAGCATGCGAAAACGAGTCGTTATCGACCGGCTTCCGCGCACGGCAGGTAAACTGAAGGGACTGACCCAGGAGATGTTCCAGAATCAGGCCCTCGCGGCCTAGTCGCTATTTAGGGCGTCCAGGATTTGGGGCGCAGTTCAATGCGAAAACAGAGGGAGGCGCCCCGTTAGGAGCGCCTCCCTTGCCACTTGAACACTAGCTGTACTTACAAGCCAGCTAAGCCTTTATGTCAGCCAAGCCAGGCCGTCAGCCGCCCTTACGCGTCGTGACGACGGCGCGAGAACATGCCGGTGGCGGCCACTGCAGCACCAGCCGCAGCGATGCCGGCAACAAGAGCGAGCGCGGCGTCGCCCGTGCCGGGCAGGGTGCCCTTGCCGCCCTTACCGCTACCCTTACCGCTGCCATCATCGTCAGAGGAAGGCGCGGTGTAGGTGTTGCTGAACGTCGGCACCTCGCCATCGGCCAAGCCGTCGTAGGAAACCTTGACGTCGTAGCCGCCGTTCAGGTCGTCGGTCACAACGATGGTGACCGTGTACTCCTTGGAGTCGGTGACCATGCCGGCGGCATCGGAGGTCAGCTCCTTCACCGTAAAGGTGTAGGTGCCCGGGCCGGGCAGCTCGATACCAGAGAGGTCGACGGTGCCGTCGGCGTTGTTCTTGGCCTCGGCCACCACGTTGCCGTCCTTGTCCACCACGATGACGGTAAAGTCACCGCCCGCCAGATCCTTGCCCGTGACGTCGACCTTGGCGCTCACGTCGGCCTTGGGCGTGCCCACCGGTGCGTACGTGTTCTTGAACTCGATCGCGTCGACATCCTTGGACTCAGCCGTGCCCTCGGTCTTGGTGATCTTACGCTCAACGACCAGCTCGTGAGTCTCAGGATTCTCGGTCACCGTGTAGGTCACGGTGTACACGGAGTTGTCGTAGGTCACGCCGCCGCGGCCGCCGGGCTCTTGGCTCACCGTGTACTCGTAGACGCCGGTCTTGGTAAACGTCGGGGCGTCCAGAGAGAACGAGCCATCGGCGCCGGGCTTCACCTCGACGGTGTTGCCGTCCTTGTCGGTCACCTTGATGGTGAACGCGCCCTCGTCGGCATCGCGGCCGTCAAGCGACACGCCGCCAGAGATGGCCTCGTCCGAAATCGGGTCCGGAGTAAAGCTGTTGGTGAACGTCAGGCCGTCGGCCGGGGTTACTGAGGAGGACTCGGCGACGGTAAGCACGCCGTCCTTGTCCTCGACCTTCACGTACACCGTGCACTCATGCGAGTCGTAGGTGATGGTGGAGTCGTTGCCGGCGACCTCAGAGACCGTGTACGTGTACTCGCCTACGCGGTCGTAGGTGATGGCGCCAAACGTGTAAGCCGTGCCCGCATTGGAAACCTCGGTATTGGACTTGAGAAGCTTGGTCTTGTCTGCCGAAATGGCGGCGGAGT
>CAVEPV010000087.1:0-3685 GCA_963617695.1 Bacteroidaceae bacterium | reverse complement strand
TTGGCGCCGAGATGCGCGAGGGCAACCCCAGCCCCGGCAACATGGCCGGCGGCCTCACCACACTCGAAGAGAAATCGCTCGGCTGCATCCACAAGGCCGGCCACTCCACCATCAACGCCGTTTACCCCTACGCGGCCCAGCTCAAGAGCCATGAGGGCCTCGTGGTCATGGACACCCCCGGCAACGACCCGTCTAGCGTGGGCGGCATCATCGCCGGCGGCTGCCAGCTCGTCGTGTTCTCCACCGGTTTGGGCACGCCCACCGGAAACGCCATCGCTCCGGTGCTGCGCCTCACGGCCAACGGCCGCACGGCCGAGACCATGGCCGACAACATCGACTTCGATGCGCAGGCCACCATCTACGGCCCCGAGACCATGGAGGAGCTGCGCGACCGCATGATCGATCAGATCATCCGCGTCTGCAACGGCGAGCCCACCTGCGCCGAGGCGCTCGGCTACACCGAGACGGCTCTCCCGCACCTCTGCAACTACATGTAACGAGGGCTCGGCCGTGCGTGCAGGCACACATATATAGGTTCATCCGCGGCACACGCCGCGTCAGAACAGGGCCCATCCCCCTTTGGGCCCGGTAGGTTAGAGGCTCGGGAGACCGAGCGCAGAGAGAGGAAACAACCATGGATTTGCATCTCGAGGGCAAGGTCGTTTTTGTCACCGGCGGCTTCAAGGGCATCGGTAAGGGCATTGTCATGCAGCTCGCCCAGGAGGGCGCCATCCCCGTGGTCCTGAACCGCAAGGACGGTGTCGAGGACGAGTTCCGCGCCGAGATCTCCAAGGTCACCGACACCTACGAGATCTTCTACATCGACCTTAACGATACCGACGCCATCAAGCCGATCGTCGACGAGGTCTACGCCAAGTACGGCCACATCGACGGCGTGGTGAACAACGCCGGCCGCAACGACAACCTCGAGCTCGAGACCACCAGCTGGCAGGAGTTCGAGACGTCCCTGCACGGCAACCTCACCCACTACTTCGAGCTCGTTCACCAGACCTGCCCCTACCTCAAGGAGTCCAAGGGTTCGATCGTGAACATCGCCTCCAAGGTTGCTCTCACCGGCCAGGGCAAGACCTCTGCCTACGCCGCCGCCAAGGGCGCCATCCTGGGCCTCACTCGCGAGTGGGCTGCCGCCCTCGTCCACGACTCCGTGCGTGTCAACGCCATCGTGGTCGCCGAGGCTTGGACCCCGCTGTACGCCAACTGGATCAAGACTTTTGGTGACGAGGAGGCTCAGCAGAAGCGCCTCGCCCTCATCACCGACCGTATCCCCCTGGAGCACCGCATGACCTCCGTCGAGGAGATCGCCGACACCACCTGCTTCCTGCTTTCCGACCGCTCCAGCCACACCACCGGCCAGTGGTGCAACGTCGACGGCGGCTATGTGAACCTCGACCGCTCCCTCGACTAGTAAAAGACCTGAAAGAGGACTTCCCCAATGTCTGATACGTCTAAGAAAACGAGCTCCAAGGGCTCGGCGGCAACCGTTGCCATCGTGCTGGTGACCTCGCTGTTCTTTGTCTGGGGCCTGACCATGAACCTGGTCAACGCCCTGAACAGCCCCATGGCCAACTACCTGGAGCTCTCGGGTACCGAGGCATCGCTGTTGCAGGTTGCCTACTACGGCGCTTACTTTGTTATGGCCATCCCGGCCTCCATCGTGGCCAAGAAGTTTGGCTACAAGGGCGGCGTCATCATGGGCCTGGGCCTGTTTGTGATCGGCTCGCTCATCACGGTGCCCGCTACCAACGTGGCCTCCTACGCCCTGTTCCTGCTTGCTATGTTCGTGATCGCAGCCGGCGCCTCCACCCTGGAGACCAACTGCAACCCCTACATCACCAAGCTCGGTGACGAGGCTCACGAGTCCATGCGCCTGAACCTTGCCCAGTCCTTCAACGGCGTGGGCAACATCGTCGGCCCGCTGATCCTCGCCCAGTTCCTGGGCGCCACCGTCGCCGCTGGTGACCCGGGCTTTGCCGAGGCCAAGCTCTCGTTCCTCTCCAGCATGCGCGGCATGTACGTGGTCATCGCCATCGTGCTCGCCGTGGTGCTCGCCGTGTTCGTCTTTGTCAAGCTCCCCACCCCTCCGGGTGACGAGGAGGAGGCCGCCGGCAACGAGGAGAAGGTCTCCATCTCCCAGATGCTCAAGCGCCCCTACTTCGCCCTGGGCGTTCTGGCCGAGTTCGTCTTCATCGGCCTGCAGGTCGCCGGCATGTCGCTGTTCTCCAACTTCGCCATGCAGCAGTGGGACGGCATGACCGCCGGCACCGCCGCGACCTACCTCTCCGTGCTGTCGCTGCTGTTCACCGTGGGCCGCTTTGTCTCCACGCCGATCATGGCCAAGGTCGATGCGGGCAAGCTGCTGGGTGTCTACATGACCGCCTCTGCCGTCCTGTTCTTCGTCGCCTTCCTGGGCCTCGGCCCGGTGAGCGTCATCGCGATGATGATCTCCTACCTGTTCGTCTCGATCGGCTACCCCGTCGTCTTCTCCCTGACCCTCACGGGCTTCCAGGGCACGGCGGTCAAGACCGGCTCCTCCGCGCTCGTCATGTCCATCGTGGGTGCTGCCCTTATCCCGCTGCTCATGAGCGCCATCGCCGACGCCTGCGGTATCAACATCGCCCTGCTCGTCGCGGTTCCCGGTTTCCTGTACGTTGCTTGGTACGGCCTGTTTGGCTCCAAGCTCGGCCTTGAGAGGAAGTAGCCATGGCTCTGAACGTTATCGATTCGCACTTCCACGTGTGGAATCTCGAGACGCAGGATCTTCCTTGGCTTGAGGGTACCGACGGCACCATCACCAACACCTACATCTTGGCCGATCTTGAGGCCGCCTACGCCGGCCTGCCCGACGTGGACTTCAAGGGTGGCGTGTATGTCGAGATCGACTGCGCTGATCATGAGGCCGAGGACAAGATCGCCTACGACATCATGCAGGACGACCCCAAGATGCTTGCCTGCATGCTGCGCAGCGAGGTTTCCCCGTGGATGCGTGTCCCCGTGTACGCCGCCGGCGTTCGCGAGCCGCTCCACATCGACTCCGAGCCGAAAGGTCGCTGCCTCGAGCCCAGCTTTATCGAGGGTCTGCGCGCCATGGCCAAGGCCGGCCTGCCCTTTGAGTCCTGCAACCGCGTGGACGAGCTCGAGGACGCCTACGAGGCCTTTGCCCAGGTTCCCGAGGAGACGGTCATTCTGAACCACCTCGGCAACGTCGAGGCCCTCACGCCCGAGTGGTGCGCTGTGATGGAGAAGTTCGCCACGCTGCCGAACCTCTACCTCAAGGTCTCCGGTTTTGCCACGGCCGACAAGGAGTTTGTCTCCGAGCTTCTGGCCTTTGTGCGCAAGACCTTTGCGGCCGACAAGCTCCTCTATGCGTCCAATTGGCCCGTCGTCGAGCTCTACTCGACCTTTGACGAGCACTTTGGTCTGCTGCGCGACGCCTTTGGCGACGACGAGGACTTCTTTATGAACAACGCCGTGCGCGCGTACAAGCTTTCGCTGTAGCATTCACATACACGCACGCTTGCGCCGGGGGCCTTGTCTGGTTCCCGGCGCTTTCAGGGTTGTTGACCCGCCGAACGCGGGCCGCCCGCCAACGACACAGCGGGGACGCACTATTGCGGGGCGCACCCGCCCGAAAGGAGAAACGACATGTTCGAAGGCATCTACTGCC
>CAVEPV010000086.1:0-3730 GCA_963617695.1 Bacteroidaceae bacterium | reverse complement strand
ATTAGAAGTCCCCTGCTCTATCCAACTGAGCTAATGGCGCTTGTGTCGCGGACGATTATAACGTACGCCTCCACGCACCGCATAGTAAGATGTGCATGATGAAGCGCCACGCGCGGCACCAGCACGGCCGGTCTATTGGAGCTTGTTGCCCACAATCGAGAACGCATATCAGGAGATTGCAGACCGGGCTTCGCGTTTTGGAGCGTGCCGCGTGCTGCTCCTAACCCACCGGGTGACAAGCCTGTTCCGACTCAAGACTGTCCACAAGGAGAAATTAGCCAGCCGGCCTTACGACTTGTGACGGCGCAACGCCCCTCTCGTGGCCGTCGCCCCGCAGCCCCTAGTCGACGCGCTTATCGCCCATGAAGAAGAGGGCTACGGTGCCGGGGCCTGTGTGGGAGCCGATGACGGTGCCGATGTCGTTGATGCCGATCTTGCCGGCAAGCTGCGGCATCTGCTCAACCAGAGCGTCGGCTACGGCCTGGGCGTCCTCACGGCAGGCAGACTGCGAGAGGCACACCTTGCCCGTATAGGCGGCACCGCCCTCAATGTGCTCCATGCAGGTCTTTACCATCTCGGCGATCGCACGCTTCTTGGTGCGGATCTTCTCGCGCGGAATCAGACGGCCCTGAAAGTCCACGTCCATGAGCGGGCAGATCTTGAGCGCGGTGCCGATCAGCGCGCTCGTTGCAGAAATGCGGCCGCCGCGCTTGTAGCTCGTAAGATCGGTGGAGAAGAACCAGTGGTGCACGTTGAGCTTGTGCTCCTCGGCCCAGGCAACTGCCTCGTCAAACGAGGCACCCGTATCGCGTAGATCGGCCAGGTACTCCATAAGCAGACCGTAACCCGCAGAGGCGGCGAGCGAGTCGATCACGGCCACGCGGCGCTCCGGATAGCGCACCCGCATCACCTCGGCAGCCAGACAGGCGGAGTTGTACGTGCCCGAGATGCCCGAGGAAAGCGATACGTGCAGCACGTCCTGCCCGCCCGCGAGCATGGGCTCCCAGAAGTCGATGTACTCGCCGGTGCTCACCTGCGAGGTTTTGGGCATGTCGCCGTCCTTGATGCCCTGAAAGAACGCCTCGGGGGTTGTGGAGCTGTACAGATCGTCCAGGAAGGCCTCACCGTTCAACTCATAGTGAAAGCAAACGTAGCGAATGTCGCGCTCGGCAAAAAACTCAGCGCTGCGATCGGCAGTCGACTCGCAAGAAAGTACGTATCCGGCCATAGAATCCCCCTTGGAACACGACCGCATCAGCACGCGCGGCGAAACATTTGGCTCGGGGTCAATTATTGCACAACAAAGGGAGCGCTACTTGCCCTTACAGCCTTCCAAGCCCGAAAGGTCGATGTCCAGGTGCACGTCTGGCACGGCGGCAAGTTCGGCCAGCGTCACGCCGTCCACGTAGGCGTCGATCGCGGCCTCAAGGCCTGTCCAGAACTTCACGGTAGAGCACAGCTCAGAGCGCCCGCAAGCGCCATCCAGTCCCTCGCAGGCAACTGCCGCGGTAGAGCCTTCCGCGGTGCGCAGAACATCGCCCGCGCGGATCTCCTCGGCAGGTTTTGCCAGCATGTAGCCGCCGCCCTTGCCACGTACGCTCTTGAGCAGGCCCGCATTCATGAGTGGACGCACCAGCTGCTCCAAGTATTTGAGGGAGATGTTCTCGCGCTCTGCCACCTCACGCAGGGCGATCTTACCCTCGTCATCGCCAAAGGCCGCGATGTAAATCATCAGGCGCAGGGCATAGCGGCCCTTGGAAGATATGAGCATGCGTCCTCCCTGCTTACGGCATGTCCGCGCGGCAGCTGTGCTTTATGCGCACCGGCTTTAATCTTAGTGGATTAGTCGGATTAAACCTTGACTTAAAACGGTATCATCATATCGTTAATCCGAGAGAATTCCTAGGTTTTACACCGTACACCGTAAGACCCGCAAGAGAGGACGCGAGCGATGAGCGACACGGCACTTCTGCACGTAAGCAACCTGACCGCCTCGGTCGATGAAAAGACCATCCTTCACCAGGTAGACCTGGACGTAAAGCCCGGCGAGACCCATGTGCTGATGGGCCCCAACGGCGCCGGTAAGTCCACGCTCGGCCATCTCATCATGGGCGACCCGGTCTATACCGTAAACGAGGGCTCCATCGTCTTTGACGGCCAAGACATCACCGAGCTTTCCTGTGATAAGCGCTCCCGTGCAGGTCTCTTCCTCTCCTTCCAGGCGCCGGTCGAGATTCCCGGCGTTCCCCTGTCGAGCTTTTTGCGCGCGACCATCGCCGGCCGCCCTGGCCTCGAGATGAAGGGCAAGGAGTTCCGCCGCCGCGTAAAAGAGCTCGCAGCCGAGCTGGACATGGACACCGCCTATCTCAACCGCGAGTTGGGCGTGGGCTTCTCTGGCGGCGAGAAGAAAAAGGTCGAGATGCTGCAGCTCCTGCTCCTCCAGCCCAAGCTCGCCATCCTCGACGAGACCGACTCGGGCCTGGACGTAGACGCGCTCTCCGTGGTCTCCCGCGGCATGGACGCCTATCGCCGCAGCTGCGACGGCTCCATGATCATCATCACCCACAACACGCGCATCCTCGAGCACCTGGACGTAGACCGCGTGCACGTCATGGTGCGCGGCCGAATCGTGCGCGAGGACGACGCCTCGCTCATTCCTTGGATCGACGAGCACGGCTTTGAGTCCTTCGAGCGCGAATCCGCGACCACTACCGCGACGGCGTAGAGGAGGCACTCGTGACCAAGAACCGCACCGAGGTTGCGGACATCGACCGCAGCCTCTACGACTTTACCTATGGCGAAGAGGGCTTTGAGCGCCTCGAGGCCGGCCTCACGCCCGAGATCGTGCGCGAGATCAGCGCCAAGAAAGACGAGCCCGACTGGATGCTCGAGTTCCGTCTCAAGTCGCTCGAGACCTATCTGCGCTTCCCCAACCCCACTTGGGGCCCGGGCATCGACGGCCTGGACATGGACAACATCGTCACCTATGTAAAGCCCAACACCGAGCAGAAGCAGGACTGGGAGAGCGTCCCGGACGACATCAAGAACACCTTTGAGCGCCTGGGCATCCCCGAGGCCGAGCGCAGCTACCTGGCCGGCGTGGGCGCCCAGTATGACTCCGAGCTGGTCTACCACAACATGCAGGACACGGCGAGCAAGATGGGCATCGTCTACTCTGGCATTGAGGAGGCGCTGCACGACCCGCAGTGGGAGCCGCTCATCCACGAGAAGTTCATGACGCTCATCCCGCCCACCGACCACAAGTTTGCAGCCCTGCACGGCGCCGTTTGGAGCGGCGGCTCGTTTGTCTACGTGCCGGCCGGAACCAAGCTGGACTTCCCGCTGCAGAGCTACTTCCGCCTGAACGCCAAGGGCGCTGGTCAGTTTGAGCACACGCTCATCATCGTCGAGGACGACGCTGACCTGCACTTTATTGAGGGCTGCTCGGCACCCAAGTACAACGTGGCCAACCTGCACGCCGGCGCGGTGGAGCTGTTCGTGGGCAAGCGCGCGCACCTGCGCTACTCCACGATCGAAAACTGGTCTAAGAACATGTACAACCTCAACACCAAGCGTGCGCGCGTGGACGAGGAAGGCGAGATCGAGTGGATCTCTGGCTCGTTTGGCAGCCATGTGGGCTACCTCTACCCCATGAGCGTGCTTAACGGCCGCCGCGCGCGCTCGAGCTTTACCGGCATCACCTTTGCGGGCGCCGGCCAGAACCTCGACA
>CAVEPV010000085.1:0-3821 GCA_963617695.1 Bacteroidaceae bacterium | reverse complement strand
GCGATGCGGGTGACCCGGTGGAACTCGCCGCGGCCTACGACCGCGAGGGCGCCGATGAAGTGGTGTTTTTGGACATCACGGCCACGAGCGACAACCGCGCCACAACGATCGATATGGCTGCGCACGCCGCCGAGGAGCTCTCCATTCCCTACACCGTAGGGGGTGGCTTTAGAGACCTGCCCGGCATGCGCCAGATGGTTGCCGCTGGCGCCGACAAGGTGTCGCTCAACTCCGCCGCTGTTAAGGATCCCTCACTGATTACGCAGGCAGCTGCTGCGTTTGGCAGTCAAGCCGTGGTGTGCGCCATCGATGCCAAGCGCGTGGGCAAACCCGGCCAGCCGGGGGCAGATAAATGGGAGGTCTACACGGCCGGCGGACGCAATGCCACGGGCATCGACGCGGTTGAGTGGGCCGAGGAAGCCGCGCGCCGTGGTGCAGGTGAGATCCTGCTCACCAGTATGGATCGCGACGGTACCAAAGAGGGCTTTGATCTGGCGCTCACCCGTGCGGTGGCCCGCGCCGTTTCCATTCCTGTCATCGCCTCGGGTGGTGTGGGTACGCTCGAGCACTTTGCCGAGGGCGTGATCGAAGGCGAGGCCGACGCCGTGCTGGCCGCGAGCGTGTTCCACTTTGGCACGTACTCCGTGCGGCAGGTGAAGGAGTATATGGCCTCCCAGGGAATCCCTGTGAGGCTCGACTTCTAGGCTGCGGCTTGCCCAGGCACCGCACCTTCAC
Organism: Bacteroidaceae bacterium; assembly: GCA_963617695.1. GTDB lineage: Bacteria > Actinomycetota > Coriobacteriia > Coriobacteriales > Coriobacteriaceae > Collinsella. The sequence goes on along the minus strand of CAVEPV010000085.1, from coordinate 3,086 downwards.
CCTCAAACCGTCGCTTGCGTGCCCAAGCACGCGGCGCTCCTCTTTCGGGTGAATCTGCGGCACCTGGACAACCCTCGCCGACCTGGAAGGGTTTTGGCTGTGTCTTGCGGCTTGCCCAGGCACCCGACCTTGCCGTTCAATCGTCGCTTACGTGCCTAAGCACGCCGCGCTCCTCTTTCACGGCAACCTCGGGCACCTGGGCAACCCTCGCCGACCTGGGAGGGTTTTGGATACGGCTTGCCCAGGCACCGCACCTTCACCCTCAAACCGTCGCTTGCGTACCTTCGTACGCGGCGCTCCTCTTTCGGGCGAATCTGCGGCACCTGGACAACCCTCGCCGAACTGGGAGGGGCCTGGATACGGCATGCCCGGGCGCCCGATTTTCGGACTCAACTTTTGATTGAATGGAACGAGATGGCAGATATTGAGACTAATGTGACGCTGGGGGAGCTTTCTTACGACGCCTGCGGGCTTATTCCGTGCGTGGTGCAGCAGTGGGACACCGGCGAGGTTCTCATGGTGGCGTGGATGAACGAGGAATCGGTGGGGCTTACGCTTAAGACCGGCACCACATGGTTTTGGAGCCGTAGTCGCCAAGAGCTCTGGAACAAGGGCGCTACCAGCGGTAATATGCAGCAGGTGCGTGAGTTGTGGTCTGACTGCGACAACGATACGCTGCTTGCCAAGGTGGATAGCCCCGGCCCCGCGTGCCATACGGGCAACCGCACCTGTTTTTTCAACCGCCTCGCCTGAGCGCGGCTGCAACTAAGGAGACCTACCATGGGTGTTCGCACCGCTAACGTTCAAGACGGCAATATCGGCGAGACGCTGTCCGGCCTTGCCGCCACGATTCATGCGCGCCGTGAGGCTTCGCCCGAGGAGAGCTATACCGCGCGTCTGCTCACCGATGTTGAGGACGAGCTGCTCAAGAAGCTTGCCGAAGAGGCGAGCGAGGTGATCATGGCCGCCAAGGACAACGACCACGACCATATTCGTTACGAGGCAGGCGATCTGGTCTACCACCTGCTGGTGACCCTCGAGCGCTACGGCATTACGCTCGACGAGCTGGCCGGTGAGCTCAACGCGAGGATGAAGTAGCCATGGCCGTGCTGTTTTTGGAGTACCCCAAGTGCTCGACCTGCAAGAAGGCTAAAAAGTGGCTCGACGATCATGGCGTGGAGTACATCGATCGCCATATCGTGGAGCAGAATCCTACAGCCGAGGAGCTGGCTGCCTGGCAGAAGCTTTCGGGCTTGCCCCTGCGCCGCTTCTTCAACACGAGCGGCATGAAATATCGCGAGCTGGGCGTTAAGGAAAAGCTCGACGCCGGCATGACCGACGCCGAGGCCTTCGCTCTTCTGGCAACCGACGGCATGCTGGTCAAGCGCCCCCTCGTGATCACAGATACCACCGTCCTCACCGGCTTCAGAGAGTCGGCTTGGGAAGAAGCACTGCTGTAGATGGCTTCGTCGTAGCACGGCTCGTCTAGCTGCAACTTTGTAAGTAGCCGTCTCAAATCCGGAATGCCATTCCGGTTTTGAGACGGTTTTTTGTGCTAGAATCGTCTCAAATCCGGAGTTGCATTCCGGATTTGAGACGATTTGGAGCTCCGCATGTACATCTCTCGCGCTCTCGAACCGTTGGTTCGTCGTTATTCTGAGTACTTCAAAGTGGTTGTCGTCACCGGTCCGCGGCAGGTGGGCAAGACGACCATGCTCAAGCATCTCATGGAAGAGGACGCGGCGGCGGGCGTGGATCGTACGTATGTCTCCCTCGACAACACGAGCATTCGCCTGCTTGCCAAACAGGATCCCGCGCTCTTTCTGCAGCGCTATCACCCTCCCGTGCTTATCGACGAGATTCAGAAGGCGCCCGAGCTCCTGCCCTATATCAAGGAAATCGTTGACGCGTCTGACGAGACAGGTACCGTTTGGCTCACCGGCTCCCAGCCGTTTCATCTCATGCAGTCGGTCTCAGAGTCTCTGGCCGGGCGCGTGGGCATCATCGAGATGCTCGGTCTCTCCGGAGCGGAGATCGCCGGCGTCACGAGCGAGCCGTATGCTCCTTCGCCCGAGTACTTCACTCGTCGTGCAGAGGTCATGCCGTCGTATCTGGTGGGCGAGGCGTTCGAGCGCATCGTGGCGGGTTCGCTCCCGGGCATTCGTGCTCTGCCTGAGGACTTGCGCGCGGGCGGCTACGACTCTTATATCGATACCTACATCATGCGCGACATCCGCGAGCTGGCTCAGGTGGGTGACGAGCTTAAGTTTCGGCGCTTCATGGCTGCATGTGCGGTTCTGACCTCGAAGCCCGTAGTTTACGCTGAGCTTGCGCGCATTGCCGACATTTCGGAGAAGACGGCGAAGACTTGGCTTTCGCTTCTTGAGAGCTCCTACTTGGTAAAAATCGTGCAGCCGTACTCGAACAATCTGCTCAAGCGCCTCTCGAAGCAGCCTATTATGCACTTCTTGGATACGGGACTCGCCGCGCATCTGGCGGGGTGGACAAATCCGAAAGCTCTCGAGGCGAGTGCGCTCGATGGTCAGTTCTTTGAGACCTATGCGTTTGGCGAGATCTACAAGAGTTTCGTTAACGCCGGCAAGCAAGCGCCGCTCTTTTTCTTTAGGAACAACGACCGGAAAGAAATCGATTTGTTGCTCGAGCAGGATGGGGTTATTTACCCCATCGAGGTGAAGAAGACTGCTTCGCCTTCGAATAAAGACGAGCGGAATCTTAACGCGCTCGATCCGCTTAAAGAGGATATTCCAGAAGAACTTGTCGCTTTTAAACGAGAGGTCGGCATGGGGAGCATCCTCTGCTTGGCACAGGATGCCTACCCCTTGAGTGAGCGTTCTTGGGCGTTTCCTATCTGGGCGGTGTAAACGAAGGGCTGCCCTGCGAGGAGGGCAGCCCTGTATAGGTCGCTACAGACATGTTTGCTATTGCCTATAGTGATACGGTCTCCCAGGAGCCATCGGTGTGGGGGATATCAAATGTGCGGTAGCCGCAGTCGTAGGCGTAGGCCTGAGCCTCGGGGATGCCCCAGCAGATGTCGCAGGCGCGATGGGAGTCGGAGCCAAAGGCGA
>CAVEPV010000084.1:0-4313 GCA_963617695.1 Bacteroidaceae bacterium | reverse complement strand
AGGCCGTCCTCACGGCCATCGAGTCGCGCTCCAGCTCACCCATCACCGTGGTGCGCGACAAAGGCTGTCACGCACAAGGCGCCGAGGGTCTCTATCCTTGCGGCGAGGGCGCAGGCTATGCCGGAGGCATCATGAGCGCCGCCACCGACGGCATCCGCTGTGCACAAGCCCTCCTCGCCGATCTTACGGTAAGCAGCTAGCCCGTCCGCTTTAATGCCTTAGTGTTTGCCCTTGAATCCCGTGCGCTTGCGGCCGCCGCCAAAAGCCGAGCCTTTGCGCGCGTTCTTGCGCAGGCGCTCGATAATCTCGTCCTCGCTGCCGCCCTCAGAAATCGCACGCAGGCGCACGATGGCATCGCGTAGCTGAGCCGCCCGCTCAAAGTCCATCGCCTCCGAGGCCGAGCGCATGTCGTCCTCCATACCCGCGATAACACGCGCCAGCTCATCCTTTGGCAGATCAGCCAGCTCTTGGGCGAGCTGCTCCGCTCCGCCATCTTCCTGCTCGGCAAGTCCCCGCTCGTCCGTAGCCGGCGTAAAGAACTCGCCATGGCCCAGCGAATCGCCACGGCTGCGGTCGCGCTTCCCCACATTCTCCGTTGCCTCGGCAATAAAGCTCGAGATGTCGTTGATGGCCTTGCGCACCGTCTTGGGCTCGATGCCGTGTTCCTCGTTGTACGCCATCTGAATCGTACGGCGACGCGCGGTCTCGTCAATCGCCTCACGCATCGAGTCAGTCACCGTGTCCGCATACATGATGACCTCGCCCTCGGCATTACGCGCCGCACGGCCGATGGTCTGGATGAGTGAGCGACGGTTGCGCAAAAAGCCCTCTTTATCTGCATCGATGATAGCCACCAACGAGACCTCGGGCAGGTCAAGACCCTCACGCAGCAGGTTGATGCCCACCAGCACGTCGATCTTGCCGGAGCGCAGATCACGTAGAATCTCAACGCGATCCATGGTGGCCGTATCGGAGTGCATGTAGTTCACCTTTACGCCGGCATCGAGCAAATAGTCAGTCAAGTCCTCGGCCATGCGCTTGGTAAGCGTTGTCACCAGCACGCGCTCGTGACGCGCCGTACGCTCTTTGATCTCGTCAAGCAAATCATCGATCTGACCGCGCACCGGGCGCACATCGATTTTAGGATCAAGCAGGCCTGTCGGTCGGATGATCTGCTCCACGTTGTTCTGCGAGACGCGCAGCTCGTAATCGCCCGGCGTGGCCGAGACGTAGATAAACTGCGGGATACGCGCCTCAAACTCATCGAAACGCAAGGGACGGTTGTCCAGGGCGGAAGGCAGGCGAAACCCGTGCTCCACCAGCGTCACCTTGCGCGAACGATCGCCTTCGTGCATGCCGCGAATCTGCGGCACCGTCACGTGGCTCTCGTCGATGATGCACAGCATGTCCTTGGGGAAGTAATCGATCAGCGTAAACGGCGGTTCGCCGGGCTTACGGCCGTCCAAGTGGCGCGAGTAATTCTCAATACCCGTGCAGAAGCCCATGGTCTCGAGCATCTCGAGATCGTAATCGGTGCGCTGCTGCAGGCGTTGCGCCTCAAGCAGCTTGTCCTCCGCCTTGAGCTCGGCTACACGTTTCTCGCACTCCTCCTCGATGGTCTTAAGAGCGGTCTTGACCTTGGGCTTGTCCGTCACATAGTGAGACGCGGGCCACACGGGCACCGCATCGTACTCGCGCAGTAGCTCGCCCGTGACCCCATCAATCTCGGCAATCAGCTCGACCTCGTCACCAAAGAACTCAAAACGCAGAGGATGTTCCGCATACGGCGGAAACACGTCCACCACGTCTCCGCGCACACGGAACGTTCCGCGCGCAAGGTCGTAGTCGTTGCGATCGTACTGAATGTCGATGAGCGCATGGATGAAGTCGTCGCGCTCGAGCGGCACCTTTTTGTCCACATTGGGTGCCAGACCCGCGTAGTCCTCCGGACTGCCGATGCCGTAGATGCATGAGACACTCGCGACCACGATCACATCGCGGCGCGAAAGCAACGAGGCGGTCGCCTGATGGCGCAACATCTCGACTTCTTCATTGATGGAAGAGTCCTTCTCGATATAGGTGTCGCTTTGCGGCACGTATGCCTCGGGCTGGTAGTAGTCGTAGTACGAGACAAAATAAACAACCGCGTTGTTGGGGAAAAACTCTTTGAGCTCGCTTGCCAGCTGAGCGGCCAGTGTCTTATTGGGTGCCATAACGAGTGTGGGCTTGCCCACGGCCTCGATTGTTTTGGCCATCGTGAACGTCTTGCCCGAACCGGTTACACCGAGCAGAACCTGGAACCTTTCTCCGTTCTCTACGCCCTTCACAAGCGACTCAATGGCCTGCGGCTGGTCTCCAGAAGGCTCATAGGGAGAAACCACGTGAAATTCCGGCTCAGCGCCCGTAGCGCCAAACCGTTTAAGCTCGCCGCCTACACGCTCGACCTCAAACTCGCTCACCAGACCACCTCGCACACATCGAACATCGACTCAACGCTCAAAGCAAACTAGAACTTCTGAGGATACAGCTCTTGATAGCGCGCTCGCGCGTTGGTAACACGCACCAGGTATGCCTGGGTCTCGGGAAACGCGATCGACTCTTCAAGAGACGTTTCTTCCTGCGACCATGCCATCACGTTACCCATTCCCGCGTTATACGCGGCCACAGCTTTGTCAGTAGAGCCGTTAAAGAACGAGATGAGGTAGGAGAGGTAAGCGCATCCAAACTCGATATTGGTTGCGGCGTCCTCCAGGTTCTCCGGGTCATACGTCGCATCAACGAGTCCCAAGTCCACCATGTCCTTAGCCGTTTCAGGCATGAGCTGCATCAGCCCGCGCGCTCCACTTGCCGACTCAGCCTCGGCATCCCAACTGGACTCGGTATCGATCACGGCGCTCACGAGATACGGGTCAACCCCATGAGCCGTGCTCGAGGCCAGAATCTGCTCTTCGTACGAAAGCGGATACATCAGCCTCAAAAGAGGCGCCGGCGCAAAAGAAAAAAGAAACGAGGCCACACCCAGTAACGCAACGAGGGCCATGGGCACAGCGCGATACCACGCAAACAGACGCACGGGTTTAAGCACGGCCATGGAACACCTCCTTGTCAAAATGATGAGACGCAAGCCAAACGTCCAACTGACGCTCAAATGCAGAAACATCCGCAGCGTTGTCGATCACGATATCCGCCCGCTCACAAAGAGCAGTCTCAGACGGCAGCAAAGCGTCTCGCTGCTCAAAGTCCTCAGCGGCCATACCTCGGGCAACGGCTCGTTCACGACGGAGCTCGCAGGGTGCTGTCACAACCATAACTTCATCTGCAAGCGAGAATGCCTCATCAAAAGAATCAGGTGCAGAGACCTCTACAACGGCAAAGGGGAAACGTGGCTCTTCAACCGTACAACACGTAGGAAGCAAGCGAAGGGCCAACTGATCCAACAAATACGGATGAACGATCTCGTTAAGCGCTCGAGTATTCTCAGGAGAAGAAAACGCCCGCTTAGCCAGCATGGCCTTACGAACTGTTCCATCCGAAGCCAAAATCTCATAGCCAAAGCGCTCGCAAAGCTCAGCCACGATCTGAGAACCAGGCTGATAGAGATCCTTAGCGAGCTGATCAAGGTCAATTCGCAAGGCACCATGAGCCTCAAGATAGCGAGCGGCATAAGACTTACCCGAGGCGATATTTCCAAGCAAAAATAAGGTAAACATAGCCCTATTGTGCCGCAGAAACAGACAACCCAAACCCCACCGTTCGAGACTGCAAATATATCCCAGAGTGCCCTGAAGTAAATTTGCACTAGAACGCGAAAGGTGGTCCCGAGAAACCCACGGGGCAAGGACGGTGGCACGGCAACATACAAGGCTACTGAGGACCCAAGGTCATCGTGAACGAAAGCAGCCGCGGAAATCCCATCGAGGCACAAACGAACTGTCAGCGTCCTTGTTACCAGAAAAAGAAGGGCGGCCCAGAACGTAAAAAAGCCCGCACAGGTCCAAAGAACGCGGGAAAGGCCGCGAAAGGACTCCGAAAACGCGAAAAGGGGCCCGCACGGGGCCATCCTGCGCACAGGGCCGCAAGCATAAATAAGGGCCCGTACGGGCTTCAGGAACGCGAAAGAGGCCTGCAGGCCCCGAAAATGCAGGGTGCGGCACGGAAGAAGGGCCGCGGAAACGCGAAAAGGGGCCCGCAGGCCCCAGATACAGGAAGAGGGGGCGCCGCGGGTCTCCCCGCGGCGCCCCCTCGCGCCAACCCTGTGAAAAGGGAAAGCGCCGTCCACCGGTCAGCGGCGCCCTGCTCTCCCACGGTCGATA
>CAVEPV010000083.1:0-4777 GCA_963617695.1 Bacteroidaceae bacterium | reverse complement strand
CCCGAGGTGAACAGGCGGTTGTTCTGCTCCTCGAACTCGGCCACCGCGGCGTCGGCACGGTCGAACACCTGAATGACGTTCTGACCGGCAAAGTCTTCCTCGATAATGCCGTTCACGCTGCCCAGAACCTGCTGCTGCTCGCGGAAGTACGGCTGCGAGAAGTGCATCATCACGCCCATGATCACCGCGGCCACAGGCAGCGTAATCACAACCACGCCCGTAAGCGGCAGGCTGATGGAGAGCATCATCACCAGCACGCCGATAATCTGCGTGACCGACGTGATGAGCTGCGTGACCGACTGGTTGAGCGACTGTCCCAGCGTGTCCACGTCGTTGGTGATACGCGAAAGCACGTCGCCCTTGGAGTGGCCGTTAAAGTAGCTCATGGGTACGACCGAGATCTTCTTGGCAATCTCGCCGCGCATGCGGTAGCAGACCTTTTGGGTCACGCCCGTCATAAGCCAGCCCTGGATGAGGCTGCAGGCAGAACTTGCCAGGTAGAGGCCCAAGAGCAGCAGCAGCGTGCGGCCGATCCACTCAAAGTCGACCTCGCCGGTGCCCGAGACCTTGGCGACCAGACCCTCATAGAGCTTGGTGGTCACCTGGCCCAAGACCTTAGGCCCCACAATGTTGAAGACCACCGAGCAGATGGCAAAGAATACCGCGGCAAAGACGGCCGCCTTGTGCCTGCCCACGTAGCTGAGCAGTTTGAGCATGGTGCCCTTAAAGTCGCGAGGCTTCTCGACAACGCGTCCGCCGCCAAAGCCGCCGCGGCCGCCCATGGGCCCGCGGCCCGCGCCGCCCGCGCGCTTGGGCACGACGGTCTTGCTCATCTCGTCTGCCATTAGCGCTCGCCTCCCTTCTTGGCCGCCCCGTCTAGCACAGCGGCGATCTCTTCTTCAGAAAGTCCCAGCTCTTTTGCCGAGAGCTGCGACTGCGCGATCTCCAGGTACGCCGGGCAGCTGTGCAGCAGCTCCTCGTGCGTGCCCTGGCCCACCACGCGGCCCTCGTCCAATACAACGATGCTGTCGGCGTGCATAATCGTGGCGATGCGCTGGGCCACCACCACAAGCGCCGCCTCGGACTGGGTGTTCGCGAGTTCCTCGCGCAGACGGGCATCAGTCTTGTAGTCGAGCGCCGAGAACGAGTCGTCAAACACCACGACCTCGGGCTTTTTGGCCAGGGCGCGCGCGATAGAGAGACGCTGACGCTGGCCGCCAGAGACGTTGCCGCCGCCCTGCGCGATGTCGCTTTGGTAGGTGCCCTCGCGACCCTCGATGAACTCGGTGGCCTGCGCGATGCGCGCGGCTTCGTGCATGTCCTCATCTGTCACCGAGTCGCCGGCGAACTTGAGGTTGCTCTCCACCGTGCCAGAGAACAACATGCCCTGCTGCGGGATGTAGCCCACGCGGCGGCGCAGGTCAGAGAGCGAAAGCTCGCGCACGTCCACGCCATCGAGCGTGACCGAGCCTGCCGTGACGTCGTAGAGACGCGGGATGAGCTGCACGAGCGTCGACTTGCCCGAACCCGTGGAGCCGATGATGCCGAGCATCTGCCCGGCCTCGACCGTAAAGTTCACGCCCGAGACCACATCGCTCTCGCCGTCCGGATAGCGGAAGGCTACATCGTGGAACTCAAGCGAGCCGCGCGGCGTACCCTCGGCGATCTGCTTGGGCGCGGCCGGCTCCTTGATGGAGGTCTGGGTGGAGAGGACGTCCTCCACGCGCTCGCAGGCAACCTCGGCGCGCGGAAGCATGACCGAGACCATGGTGAGGATCATGAACGCCATAACGATCTGCATGGTGTAGGAGATGAAGGCCATCATGCTGCCTACCTGCATCACGCCGTCGTTCACGCCGTGGGAGCCTGCCCACACAATGAGCACGGTCACACAGTTCATTACCAGCATCATGAGCGGCATCATGAAGCTCATGGCGCGGTTGGTGAACAGCTGCGTCTGCATAAGGTCGCGGCTTGCGTCGTCGAAACGCTTGAGCTCGTGATCCTCGCGACCAAAGGCGCGGATAGGCATAACGCCGTCGAGCATCTCGCGGGCGACCAGGTTCACGCGGTCAACGCAGCTCTGCATGCGCTTGAACTTGGGCATGGTGAGACCCATGAGCACACCCACCACAGCCGAGACGGCGATCACGGCCACGCCGATAGTCCACTCAAGGCCGGTGGAGGTGGCAAAGACGCGCATCACGGCCACAACACCCATCACGGGGGCCATAAGCACCATACGGATAAAGAGAGTCGTTGCCATCTGAATCTGTTGGATGTCGTTGGTGCAGCGCGTAATAAGCGAGGCCTGGCTGAACTTGCCAACCTCTGCCGGCGAGAAGCGCATGACGCGCTCGAAGGTCTGACGGCGCAGGTCGCGCGCAATGGTACAGGCGGTGTGCGAGGCCACGGCACCCAGGAGCACCGTTGCCACCAGGCTCACGCCGCACAGGGTGAACATCTTGATGGTCATAGCGGTGAGGTAGTCGTTCTGCACGTCCTCGAGGTCAATGCCCTGTGCCTCGTACTCGGCGCTCACGTAGCTCACAGCGCGCTGCTCCACGATGGAGCCACCCATCTCGCCCATGGCGTCGGCCATGGACTGTGCACCCTCTACCAGCTGGTCTTTTGTAATCATGCCCATCTGGTAGGCCTGACGAATCTGCTCGAGCGTGACGGTGCCAGACATATCGGAGCCGGTCGCAGACGCGTCGACGCCCTGTTCGAGCGAGAGCGCCACGGTCTCGGGCAGGCTCATGATGTTTGCCAGGGTGCCGTCGTCGGCACGCTCCTCGCCACTCGCGGTGCAGGCGCGCACGCCCAGCGTATCGGCAGCATCGTAGGCCGCCTCGACGGTCTCGACGTCCTCGTCGCTCATGAACATCTCAAGGTCTGCCAGCGACTCCTCGCGGATGGTCGCGGGCACCGGACTCTCGATACCGCCCTGTTGGATGCCCACGTCCACGATTTCAGACATATAGGTAGGCAGCGTAAGGTCAGCGTTGCAGCTGATAATCGTGAGCGCAATGGCGATCACAAGCGCCGGAATATGATTGCGGAATAGTTTGAGGATCCTCATTAGGCCTGTGCCTCCTTGTGGTATTCCTCGACGATTTGGTTACAGCGTTTGAGGATGCGAATGGCCTCGCGCGTATCCTCCTCGCCCAGACGAGCAAGGAACTCGGCGGTATGGCCCTCGAACTCGCTCTTGCGGCGAGCGCGTTCGGCCTCGCCGGCCTCGGTGAGCGTGACCGTGACACGACGGCGATCGTCGGTTGCGTGTTCGCGAACAATCCAGCCCTTTTCCTCGAGCGCACGCAGCACGTTGGCCGTGCGCGCTGTGGAGAGATGTGCACGCTCGGCAATGAGGCCGGGCGTAATCGGCAGCTCGCCGGCTTCCACAGCCAGGTGCAGCGTACGAATCACGGCCATCTCGCCGCGCGTAGCATTGCGCATGTCCGGCCTGATCGCGTGACCCAGGTGCGCGAACTCCTCAAAGAGCTCTCGCGCCAGCGCATGCTGCTCCGGAGTTGGGGCGGGGATTTCTTCCACTAGAACCTCCTTACACTAGAAACTAATTACCGTGTAAGGTTTTACCGCGGTAGCACTCCCCCATCCCCGCCGCTCACCACATTTCACAAACTGGACACGTGGGCGCGAGGGCCGCCCGCTTGCCAAAGAAAAAGGGCACCGGCCGCATGGCCGATGCCCCAGCACGTACGCCTTGCGCCCCCATGGACGCAGGCCGCACGTTAGTTGTTGTAGCGGCGACGCACCAGATAGGCGCCTGCGCCGACCACACCGGCTGCGCACGTCAGCGCCTCTACCGTGCAAAGGGTGGCGTCACCGGTCTTAGGCAGGCCGCCCTTGTGACTCGGCTTGCCTGAGGGATCGCTGGGGTCAGAATCGCCGGAATCATCCGAAGGCTCAACCGAGCCCTTCTTGGTGCCCGACTGCGCGGAGTACTGAGCGAGAGCCTCAATCTGAGCGTTCACCTCGTCGCTGCCGGCGGTGCCCAGGTGTAGGACGGTCTCGTAATCGTCGCCGGCGGTGGCGAGCATCTGCTCGGCCTCGGCGATGGCGGTCTTCAAAGCGTCGTAATCAGCCTGCGTCATCCACTTCTTATCGGTAGAAACATCGGATCCGTCGGCACTCACAACCACGGATTCCAGCAGCTCCTTGGCCGACTCAACGGCTTTCTTCAGGGCCGTCAGCTCGCTGACCTCGGCAAAGTCGTCGATTTCAGAGAACGCCTTGATCGGTGCGTTGTCCACGGCGGGCGTGTTGGCGCCGGCATCCTGGTACTCCTTCTTCACCGCAGCCACCACGCCGGTCCAGTCGGCCCATTCGATGTCTGCGGGCAGCGCCCCGTCCTCATCGCTCTGCGCAGACGAGATGCCGGTCAGGCTCTCGCCCGCGTTGACCTTGGCCTCAAAGTAGACCTGCTGGCGGAGCTTCTTAGACGCCTCAACACGGGTCTCAATGGTTTCGTAGACTCCGTCGTCCTCAAGGTTCTTCTCAAGGTCGATCGGAAGCGCCTGCTCGGGAGTAAGGCCCCTCTCCTCGAGCTCCTTCTTGCCCTCGTCGGTCGCGTAGTACTCCTTGAGGCTGCTCGAATAGAGATCCCGGTAGAAGTTCTCCAGATCCTGATAAAACTCCTCGCCGTAGCGCTCGAGTTCCTCGTCGCTCAGCTCGCTGACCTCGTTGACGGCAACACCTTGGTAGTACAGGCCGTCGGCCGCCTGCTGCGAGGTCACCACGGCGTAGTACTGAC
>CAVEPV010000082.1:0-5035 GCA_963617695.1 Bacteroidaceae bacterium | reverse complement strand
GAGGACCAGTTCCGCGAGCTGCTCGACGACGAGCACATCCACATCACCACCGACGACGGCTCCTACGGCGAGCAGGGCGTAGTCACCGCGCCGCTCGAGCGCCTGCTTGAGAGCAAGGCCGTCAGCCAGGTCTTCTGCGTCGGCCCCGTGCCGATGATGAAGTTCTCGGCCATGACCGCCGAGAAGTACGGCACCCCCATCACCGCCAGCCTGAACCCCATCATGGTCGACGGCACCGGCATGTGCGGCTGCTGCCGCGTCGAGGTCGACGGCAAGACCAAGTTCGCCTGCGTCGACGGCCCCGACTTTGACGCCACGAAGGTCGACTGGAACGACCTGCGCGCGCGCCAGGCTGCATACCGTACCGAAGAGGGCGAGTCCCTCAAGGCCTATGAGGAGGGGAGCTGCGCATGCCACAAGTAAATGGTCGCTTTGTTCCTGACATGAAGTCCCCGCGCACGCCGGACAACGAAGAGCCGGCAGCCGAGCGCGCCTGCGATTTCCGCCCCGTCGACAAGGGCTTTACCGAGGAGATGGCGCTGGCCGAGGCCGAGCGCTGCCTGGACTGCAAGAAACCGTTCTGCGTCGAGGGCTGCCCGGTAAACATCAACATCCCGAAGTTCATCGAGCAGATCCGCAACAAGGATTACGGTGCGGCGCTCGATATCATCCGTGAGGACTCCATGCTGCCCGCCATCTGCGGCCGCGTGTGTCCGCAGGAGAACCAGTGCGAGGGCAAGTGCATCCGCGGCAAGAAGAGCGAGCCGGTGGCCATCGGCCAGCTGGAGCGCTTTGTGGGCGACCAGCCTGAGCTGGCCTCCAAGCCCAAGATGGCGCCCAAGAACGGCAAGAAGGTCGCCGTCGTGGGCTCCGGCCCCTCCGGCATCACCTGCGCCGGCGAGCTGGCCCGCAACGGCTTTGACGTCACCGTCTTCGAGGCCTTCTTCACCGGCGGCGGCGTGCTGGTCTACGGCATCCCCGAGTTCCGTCTGCCCAAGGCCGTCGTCAAGCGCGAGATTGACGGACTCGAGGAGATGGGCGTCCACTTTGAGTACAACTCCGTCGTGGGCAACATCGCCACGGCCGATGAGCTGTTCGACGAGGGCTTCGACGCCATCTACGTGGCGACGGGCGCCGGCCTGCCCAAGTTCCTGAACGTGCCCGGCGAGAACCTGCCCAATGTGTTCTTCGCCAACGAGTACCTCACCCGCGTGAACCTGATGAAGGCCAACGAGTTCCCCGTCTACGACACCCCCACCAAGCACGGCAAGAACGTCGTCGTGTTCGGCGGCGGCAACGTGGCCATGGACGCCGTTCGTACCGCCAAGCGTCTGGGCGCCGAGCGCGCGATCATCGCGTACCGCCGCACCGAGGACGAGATGCCCGCCCGTCGCGCCGAGCTGCACCACGCCAAGGCCGAGGGCGTCGAGGTCATGCCGCTTGTCTCCCCGCTCGAGTTTGTGGCCGGCGAAGACGGCACCGTCTGCGCCGTCAAGGTTCAGAAGATGGAGCTGGGCGAGCCCGACGAGTCCGGTCGTCGCCGCCCTGTGCCTATCGAGGGCGCCATCGAGGAGATCCCCTGCGACGTGGCCATCTCTGCCATTGGCACCAACGCCAACCCGTTCGCGGCCAAGATCGGCGGCAAGATGGAGCTCAACAAGTGGGGCTACATCGTTGCCGACGAGGAGACCGGCCAGACGACCGACCCGCGCATCTGGGCTGGCGGCGACATCGTGACCGGCGCCGCAACCGTCATCCTGGCCATGGGCGCTGGCAAGAAGGCCGCGGCTTCCATTACCGCGAGCCTTCTGGGCGAAGACGCCTAGAGCTGAGTTCTACATGCGGAGTCGCTACTGAATAGCGACCCCGAGTACGACCGCCCCCGACAGCCATGTGCTGCCGGGGGCGATTTTGTGCGTCAGGAGCGCGACGAAGGGATTGAAGAGAGGACATCCACGACCCGCTGCCTACGCGACAGGAGACGCGACTACGAGATACAGCCGCCGGACGAGCCTAAGCCGTGGGCGGATAGCACCCGCAGGAAACCTTTCTCCGGTACCCGGCCCAGCCTCCGCCGCCCCCCCGCTACAGAAGCTCGGGCTGGAAGTGGACGAGAACGCGCTTGAGGATGTAGGCGAGCAGCAGGTACAGCAGCGTGAGGCCCGCAAGCAGAGCGAAGAACAGCGGCGGCAGGGCAACCAGGTCCAGAGCCTCGCCCAGAACAGGCGCCCAGGGCAGCAGGCTCACGAGCACCACGGCGGCAAAGGTCATAAGCGCGAGCGCCGGCACGGGAAGTGCGCGCAGCGGGTGCTTCACACGCAGCATGTGCACCACGGCCGTCTGCGTCCACATGGACTCAATGAACCAGCCGGTCTGGAAGGCCGCCACAAACAGGGCGCGCGCAGAGGCACTCGTCAGCGCGTCCCAAGAGCCGCCTGCCACCGCAGGGCACACGACAAACCACAGCGCGGCGAAGGTCAGCACGTCCACGATGGAGCTCACCGGGCCAAAGCCCAGCATAAAGCCCACAACAGAGCGGGTGTTCCAGCGGCGCGGCTCCTCAAGGCTCGACGCATCAACACGATCCCACGGCATGGCCGTAAGGGCCAGATCGCTCACAAGGCCCAAGAAGAGCAACTGCAGCGCGCCCATGGGCAAAAACGGCAGCGCGATGCTCGCAACCAGCACCGAGAGCACGTTGCCAAAGTTGGACGAGGTCGTGAGCTTGATGTACTTCATCGTGTTCGCCTGTGTGCGGCGCCCTTCGCGAATGCCGCGCGCAAGCACAAGCAGATCCTTGCGCGTGAGGATGATGTCGGCCGACTCCTTGGCCACGTCGACGGCGGTATCGACCGAAATGCCCACGTCGGAGGCACGCATGGCCGCGGCGTCGTTGATGCCGTCGCCCATAAAGCCCACGGCGTGGCCGGCATGCTCGCGCAGTACGCGCACCACGCGTGCCTTCTGCAGCGGAGAGAGCTTGGCCATCAGGTCGGTCTCCTGCGCGCGACGCGCCAGCTCGGCGTCATCGAGCGCATCGATCTCGCCACCCAGCAGCGGTCGAGCAGCGTTGATACCAACCTTGGCGCACACGGCGGCGGCCACGCGCTCGGAGTCGCCCGTGAGCACCTTCACGGCAACGCCGGCCTCCTGCAGCTCAGAGATGGCGGCAGCGGCGCTCGGCTTGGGCGGATCCAAAAACGACAGGTAGCCAACGAGCACCATCCCGCACTCGTCCGCCACGCTCAGCCCCGAGTCGCACGCCAGCTCGTCCTTTTGCGCCACGGCCACCACGCGCAGGCCGGCGTCGTTGAGTTCACGGGTGCGAGCGTAAACCATCTGCACAAGCGAGTCGCCCAGCGGCACAATCTCGCCGTCCACCTCAACGCGGTCGCAGCAGGAGAGAATCTCCTCCACGGCGCCCTTGGTAACCATAAGGGCACGGCCCGCGCCATCGGCCACAACCACGCTCATGCGGCGGCGCTCGAAGTCGAAGGGGATCTCGTCCACCTTTTCCCACGCACCGTTGATGGCGTCCGCGTCCTCAAGCTCGCCGAGCTTGCCGATGATTGCCTGGTCGATCAGGTTGCGCAGGCCAGTCTGGAAATAGCTGTTCAGATAGGCACAGCGCAGCACGCGGGCATCGTCGCGACCCATCACATCCAAGTGGCGCTCGAGTACCACCTTGTCCTGCGTGATGGTGCCAGTCTTATCGCAGCACAGCACGTCCATCGCGCCGAGGTTCTGCACGGAGCCGAGCTCCTTGACGATTACGTCCTCCTCACGCAGGACGGAGGCGCCGCGCGAGAGACAGGTGGTCACGATTACCGGCAGCATCTGCGGGGTGATACCCACCGCGATCGAGACGGCAAAGAGCAGCGAGTCGAGCCAGTTACCCTTGGTAAGGCCGCAGACCACAAACACGATGGGGCACATGACCAGCATGAACACCACGAGTACACGCGAGACGGAGGCCACGCCCGCATCGAAGGCCGAGGCAGCACGGTTGCCCGTCGCAAGCTCACGCGCCACGCTGCCCAGGTAGGTCTGGGCACCGGTCGCCACCACCACGGCGGTCGCAGTGCCGCTCTGCACCGAAGTGCCGGCAAAGGCGATGTTCATGCAGTCGGAGAGCGCGAGCAGGCTCGGCGTGGAGGCATCCTCGCAGGCAATCGCGGCGGGCGTCTTCTCCACCGGCTCGGACTCGCCGGTGAGCGCCGCCTGGTTCACAAAGAGGTCGCGGGCCTCGATGATGCGCGCGTCGGCCGGGATCATGTCGCCGGCGGCCAGGCGAACAATATCCCCCGGCACGATCTCGCTCATGGGGAGCTCGGCCGTATCTTGCACGCCGGCGGCACTACGGCGCACCACGCAGCAGGTGTTGGCGACCATGCTCTTGAGCGCCTCGGCAGCGCCAGAGCCGCGAGACTCCTGCGCAAAGGAGAGCAGGCCGCTGACCAGCACCATCACGCCAATGAGCACAGCGGTGGAGGGATCCTGCGAGCCCGGCTCGACAAACACCACGTCGGTGGCAACGGAGAGCGCGGCAAGTGCTACAAGGATAAGCGTGAACGGATTCACAAAAGCGCGTACCAGACGGCGTGCAGCCGAATCGCGCTTGGCGGTCTCGATGATATTAGCCCCATGCAGCTCACGCGCGGCATCGACGATGTCGGGCATAAGGCCGCGCGGGCTGGCGCCCAGCATGATGTAGGCCGCCTCGACCGAATGCGTGGCGGCATGCACGATGGCGTGGTTCAGACCGCTCGTGGCGGTCGTGCGAACAGATTTGACGCGTGCGAATGTCTTCTTGAACATGGCGCACCCCCTTGATCCTTAGACGGAGCTCGGCGGCCACGGCGGCCTGCCGACGGATGGGATTGGGTGGACGCCCACAACAGAGCCGCCCCGCGGGGCAGCGATGCACCTATCGATTGTTCAAAGGTTGAGCGTAGGTTGAACTATGCAACCACTATGGCAGGTGCCTCTGCGTGGGCGCTCGTACTATGACTGCCTTCCATGAGGACACCTCCTT
>CAVEPV010000081.1:0-5046 GCA_963617695.1 Bacteroidaceae bacterium | reverse complement strand
CGCGCTCCGGCCCACGCGCTCCGGCCCACGCGCTCCGGCCCGCGCGCTCCGGCCCGCGCGCTCCGGCCTGGCCGCTTGTCCGATTCGCGCGCGCTTCGCCTGCCGCCGCGTGCAAGCTCGCCTACAATGGGCGCGTGCATGCGCTGAGAAAGGATGGAACATGCCCGAAGAGCAACAGGCTAAAAAGGAGTCCGTGTCGGCAGAGGCTTTGGCCGCCGCCCGTTTGCGCGCAAAGAGGCGCCGGGCTGAGCAAGAACCCCGCGACCCGTGCATCCGCGCGGAGAACGAGGACGACGACGGCTACGACCCGTACTCCGACCGCCGCCCCGAGCGCGAGCCGCTCTTTTCGGAAGACCCTTGGCGCTAGGCCGCAAGACTGCAAAGGAGTACTCATGGCAACGATTAAGAGGTTCGGTTCGGTCTCTCGCGTGACGGACGAGGAGGCGGGCCGCAAGTACGCCGAGTTCCACGCGCACCCGTTTGACGGCGTGAACGAGATGATCAAGGCCTGCAACCTGCAGAACTACTCGATCTACTACTTGGACGGCTACCTGTTCTCGTACTACGAGTACGTAGGCGACGACTACGATGCCGACATGGCCAAGATGGCCGCTGATCCGCGCACTCAAGCTTGGTGGGCCGCCGTCGACCCGCTCATGAAGCCGCTTTCCGATGGCGACCGCCCCTGGACGGACATGACCGAGGTCTACCACTTGGACTAGGCCGCATAAGGAGCTCGCTTCCACGGGAAGCGACCCTGCGTCACGCATCTGAACCGCCTCCCATTTCTTGGGTCGAACTGCGCCCCATTTCTTGGACGCCCTAAATAGCGACTAGACCGCGAGGGCCTGATTCCGGAACTCCTCCGGGGTCAGGCCCTTCAATCTTACCTGCGCGCGGATCTTGGGGTGAGTGCGCGGATCTTAGAGCAAGGCACGGCATCGAGGTGAGGAGACTTGCGGCCGAGTTCGTCGGCTCGAGGTCTGGGGCCGCCCGTGACATCTTGGTCTGGGGCAGGGCTTTAGATTCAAAACGTGCCTTTGGCCCCATGGGCGTCTCAACAAAAAGAACCCTGCGCCGTTCCCTCATCGGGTTTGGCGCAGGGCTCTTTAGCAGCGCGACCTGATTTGCGCAGGCGATCTGCGGCTACGGTGCAACCGGCTCGGCCAGTGCGGGCAAGCTGTTATGCCTGGTGGGCGTAATCGATCTCGCCGCGGCGGGCGGTCGCCTTCTCCCAGTCGCTGGTGCCCTCAAAGACATCCTGCTTGTAGGGGTTGCGACCGAGCTTCTTGGCGCGGTAGATGATGTAGCCGATGGCCAGGACGTTGGCCACGAGCGCCAGGATCGAGACCGCGAGGGCCGCGTTGGGGTTGAGGTTGGAGTGCGTCACAAAGATGGACTCCTCCTGGAAGTAGGGGAACACCTGCGCGAACATGCACCAGATGGCCAGCGTGAAGGCGCGGTTCTGGATCCAGCCGCCCTTGTTCCAGCAGAAGGCAGCCACGGTGGGCGCGAGCAGCAGCGCAAAGCCGCAGTACCAGGAGTGCGTGGGCAGGCAGTTGTAGGTGTAGCAGAAGTTCCAGATGTCGTAGGCCACGATGTAGACCCAGGTCATGTCGGGCCACAGCATGTCGGACTTATCGTCGGAGGCGTAGACGCTCCACCAGCCGGTCATGCAGAAGATGTTGATGAGGCCGGCGATGCCGTTGAACACGTTGTTCCAGCCGGCGAGCTGCGTGGCGCCCTCGGAGGTGACCCAGGTGGTCTCGCCCAGCGCGAAGTAGTGATAGGCGCTCTCGAAGTCAGAAACCACGGCGATCAGGATGTTGATGGCCACGATCAAAAACGGGTACGCGCGGAACCAACGAGCCTTGCCGATCTTGCCCCACTGGTACTTGATGGCAATAAAGCCCCAGCAACCGGCCAGTGCCGCATACACCTTGGCGTAGTGGAACCAGCTGTTCTGGTAGATATGGGTGGGGTTATTAAGCGCCCACTCCGCGCCGCCTGCAACGCCAAAGGCGATCGCGGCGCAGTAGATGGTCATCGCCAGCGGGCAGACGCCAAAGATGATGGCCGCGCCAACCTTGGTACGGCGGCCGATCTCGTTGGCAACGATCAGACCGATAAAGACCATGGCCCAGCCGAGCCAATGGGTGAGGGTATTAGACCCCCAAACGTCGAACAACATGTGTTCCCCTTCCTCTCTATTCGCGCGGCCCCTCACCGCGCGGAAAAAACTATTCGGTGGCCTCGTGCCCGGCGGCCGCGTCGTCCACGTACTGCTCCAGGTGGAGCGTGGCGGCGGTGATGTCGCGGATTGTTGTGGGCGACGTCTCCGGATGCGTGCGAATAAACATGATCAGCCCGCTGATGAGCATGTAGAACGTCTCGTACACGTGGTCGATCTCGACGGTGTGCGCGGCGGCAAAGTCCACCACGGTAGTGTTACAGATATAGCGCGCGCAGCGGTCTGAGACGCTGTGCAAAAACCCGGTGTAAAGCGCAGGATCGTCACTTCCTACCAGCAGTTTTGGCAGCTCAGACTCGTCGAGCACCAGATGGCAGAAGAGCTCGGAGATGCTTAGCAGCGCACCGCCCACGTCGCCGGGTACGCGCTGGGAGTTCCACGCCTCGAGTCGAGCCACAAACGTGTCGATCGATGCGTCGATGGCGGCATCGATGGCGTCTTCCTTGGTGGGGAAGTAGTGGTAGAACAGCGATCGAGTCATTCCTACGCGCTTGGTGACGCTCGAGACAGAAAGGCGGCTCACGCCCACCTCGGCACATTCGTCGCGCACCGCCTGAAGGATCTCCTCGCGCCGTGCGTCATGCGTTTGCTGCTTTTGCGTGGCCATGCAAACCGCCCTCCCCTCAAAAAACTGCTGGTGACCGATTCAAGTCTTGATTAATGTTGACAAACCGTCAATATATATTTTGACAAACTGTCAACACAATTCGATGAACGGCTGCACGCCTGCGGCCACAAGACGTCAGGGGGAGCGCATGGGCGACGTGCGGGTATTGGAGATCAAGCAGAGCGTGTTTGCAGACAACGACGCGCACGCCGAGGAGCTGCGCGGCCGCTTGCGCGAACGCGGAACATTCCTGCTTAACCTCATGTCGAGCCCCGGCTCGGGCAAGACCACCACGCTCACGCGCACGATCGAGGCGCTCTCGGGCGACCTTTCGCTCGCCGTGATGGAGGCCGATATCGACTCCGACGTTGACGCGCGCACAATCGCCGCGGCCGGCGCTCGCTCCATCCAGCTCCACACGGGTGGCATGTGCCATCTGGACGCTTACATGACCGAGCAGGGTCTGAACGCCCTTTTTGCCGAGGACGAGCAGTCCGTTGACCTGGCGATTCTTGAGAACGTGGGCAACCTGGTGTGCCCGGCGGAATTCGACACCGGTGCCTCGGCCAACGCGATGATCCTGTCGGTGCCCGAGGGCGACGACAAGCCGCTCAAGTACCCGCTGATGTTCTCCATCTGCGACGTGGTGCTTATCAACAAGATCGATACGCTGCCGGTGTTCGACACGTTCTCGATGGAGCGCGCCCGCGAGAACATCCTGATGCGCAACCCCAGCGCCACCATCATTCCCATCAGCGCCAAGACCGGCGAGGGAATCGACGAGTGGGCCGCGTGGCTGCGCAGCTCTGTGCAGAGCTGGAAGACGCGCTAAGCCGAGCGCGAGACGATAGGGAGTCTGTTCGCGCGGCGCCATCGCCTGGGCGCCGCGCTTAAACCATGAGAGGGGAAATCATGATCGTCAACGGACCTGGTATCTCGTTTACCGAGCCCGACATCGGTGCGGAGTTCGTGCCGGAGCTGCCCGAGAACCCGCGCCCGAGCATCGTGGCACTTTGCAAGCACTGCACCAACCGCATGCTGGGCAAAAGCGAGCTCAAGGGCTACGAGTACTGGAGCTTTGCCGAGGCCGCGACCGACGAGCAGGCAGACATGCTCTGCAAGCTCAAGATGCGCCACCCCTACACGCTCGAGGACGCCGTCAAGGCCACGGGTATCGCCGCCGACAAGCTGCTGCTCATGCTCGATGAGCTTTCCTATACCGGTCTGCTCGAGTACAACTGGGAGAACCCCACGCGCACCAAGCAGTGGGTTTTGCCCATGCTGGTGCCCGGTTCGGCCGAGTTCCTCAACATGCGCATGAATCAGCTGGGCGAGCATCCTGTGTTCGCCAAGTTCTTTGAGCAGGCCTCCAAGGGCCCGCTCTCCAAGGCCGTACCGATGGTGCCGCCCGGAGGCGCCGGCATCGGCATGCACGTGATCCCCGTGGAGAAGGCCATCGACGCCGAGAGCACCTCGGTGCCCATTGAACACATCGAGCACTGGCTCGACAAGTACGAGGGCAAGTACGCCGCCTCTATGTGCAGCTGCCGTGCGAGCCGCCAGGTGATGGGCGAGGGCTGCGGCGACGATCCGCACGACTGGTGCATCGCCGTGGGAGATATGGCCGACTACGTGGTGGAGACCGACCGCGGTCATTACATCACGCGCGAGGAAGTCTACGAGACCCTGCGCGCCGCTGAGGACAACGGCTTTGTGCACCAGATCACCAACATCGACGGTGAGAACAAGATTTTCGCCATCTGCAACTGCAACGTGAACGTGTGCTATGCCCTGCGCACCTCGCAGCTGTTCAACACGCCCAACCTCTCGCGTTCGGCCTATGTGGCCCGTACCGAGACGAGCAAGTGCGTGGCCTGCGGCCGCTGCGTCGAGGTGTGCCCGGCCGGCGCCGTCAAGCTGGGTCAGAAGCTTTGCAGCAAAAAGACCGGCGCCGTGCCCGAGTATCCGCGCCAGGAGCTGCCCGACACCGTTAAGTGGGGGCCCGAGAAATGGTCGCCCAACTACCGCAACGACAACCGCATCGAGACCTACGACACCGGTACCGCGCCCTGCAAGACGGCCTGCCCGGCGCACATCGCGGTTCAGGGCTATCTCAAGCTGGCCGCCCAGGGTCGCTACACCGAGGCGCTCGCCCTCATCAAGCGCGAGAACCCGCTGCCCGCCGTGT
>CAVEPV010000080.1:0-5150 GCA_963617695.1 Bacteroidaceae bacterium | reverse complement strand
AGGTCCGCGAAGTCCTTGAACCACTCGGCGTACTCCTCGAGTTCGGGGAGCTTAACGTAATCGGCCATTGGCTTGCCCATGGTGGGCCTCCTTTTGGGTTGCGGGGTACTACCCCTGTTGGATGGATTGGGCGATTCGTCCGCATGCGGCCAGACCGCCCGTGCAGCTTATGGGGCGCTGCGATCCCTTAAGCCGGGGCGCCGGGGCCCCGATTGCTTCTAACTTGTGGGCGGCACCGTCTCTGCCGGGTGCGAGGCGCCGGGGCTAATTGTGGCGAGCAGGGACTGCCTTGAGACCACGAGCAAAGCGAGCAGCAGCACGCTTGAGACAGAGAGCGCGATCGAGGGCGTCACCCAGTTGGTGTTCCCGTCAGAAAGCGCGGTGGTAACCGGAGTGCTTACAAACTGCCCAAGGTAGAAGAACGTATTGATAAGGCAGGTGCCCATGGGGGCGTCGTAGGCGCGCCTTACCAGCAGCGGAGCCAAAACGAACATCGGGGCCATCACGATACCGCCGGGGAACAAGGCGGAGCCGATGACGTTCAGGGCATAGGTGGCCTCGCCCAGCATCGAGAGGGTGGCGCAGACCGCAAAAGTTCCCACGGCGCCAACCATGGCCACGTAATAGGGCTTGCCGGTCTTGCCGATCACGATGCCCGCGATGATCGACATCGGAATACCTACCAGGCCGTTTAGGCTTGTGAGCAGGCAGCTCAGCTCACCAGAAAGCCCGTAGTACACAAACAGCTGCGGATAGCAGGTAATAAGCGAATAGAGCGAGAAGGCCAAAAAGAACATGGCGGCGCACAAGAGCAAGAGAGGCCGGGAAGACGCCGTGCTTTTGGCTGAGGCGAGGATACCGTCGCTCACGGCCTCCTCGGCCTGGGCCACGCCGCGGCCCGGCTCGCCGTCTTGCACAACAAGCAGGGCGGCCACAAAACAGACCGCAGCGTAGCCAAAGGTGACCCACCACAGAGCTCGAACCGAGCCCAAGGCGTTGGCGACCACCAGGCCGGAACTCGTCATGATAAACGTCGCGATGGGCGTAGCCGTCATAAAGGTTCCGGTTGCGGTGCCGATGGCCGAGCCTTCGAACCAGCGCCCGATAAGCTCGACGCCCACGGGCAGGGCAAAGACCGCCGCGATGCCCTCTACCACGCGTGAGGCCAGCATGGCCTCAAAGGTTGGGGCGAGCGCCCCCAGAAGGTTGCCGGCCATGACCATGACCAGCATAAAGAGCAGGGTGCGTCTGGGGCCAATCTTGGCGATAAGCCCCGCGCCGGGAATCGAAAGCACGATGCCGGCCAGCGTGAAGATGCTCGTAAGCCAGGCGGCGCTCGTGGTGGAAACATCGAGCTCCTCGGCAAGCAGGCCCATGACGGGCGTTACCTTGAGCTGGGAAAAGCCAACTGCCATGCCGCAGAGCATAAGGATTGCGAACATCGTCCAAGAGCGCGCAGAGTTACGTCCAGACATTCGGACACACCTCCCCATTCAGGGGGTGGGCACCTGCACGGGCACAGGCGATGCGCCGCGCCCGTGCAGGCCGGGCGCGCTAGATGCGCTCCACCGTGCCCTCCCAAGAGTCCATCTTCTTGGCGGGCTTGGAGCCTTCTGCGAACCAGTGCTTAGTGACGGTCGTGGCACGCGTGTAGAAGCGGTAGCCGTCGATGCCGAGCACGTGCTGGTCGCCAAAGAAGGAATCCTTGTTGCCGCTGAACGGGTAGTAGGCAGACGGCACGGGAATACCCACGTTGATGCCGACCATGCCGCCGTCGGTCTCCATCTCAAAGCGACGGGCAAAGTAGCCGTCCTGGGTAAAGATGCAGGATCCGTTAGCAAAGGGGTTGGCGTTCATGATCTTGATGCCCTCGTCAAAGTCCTTGACGCGCTTAATGGAGAGCACCGGGCCAAAGATCTCGTCGTGACCGATGGACATATCCTCGGTAACGTGGTCAAAGATGGTGGCGCCGACAAAGAAGCCGTCCTCGCACTCCTCGGGAACCTGCGGGTCACGGCCGTCGAGCACAAGCTCGGCGCCCTCCTCGATGCCCTTCTCGATCCAAGAGAGCACGCGCTCCCTGTGGGCAGCAGAGACCACCGGGCCGAGGGTCGTCTCGGGGTCGTAGGCCAAGCCAAGCTTGAGAGCAGAGGCCTTCTCGACGAGCAGCTTGACGAACTCATCGGCGATCTCTTCCTGCACGCAGACGGCAGGAAGCGCCATGCAGCGCTCACCGGCGCAACCGAAGGCGGAGTTGATGATGGCAGAAGTCGTGGCCTCAAGATCGCAGTCGGCCAGCACCAGGGCGTGATTCTTGGCCTCGGTCTGGGCCTGAACGCGCTTGCCGTTAAGGCCGGCCTTGGCATAAATCTCCTTGCCAACGCGGGTGGTGCCCACAAAGGTGATGGCCTTGACGCGAGGATCGGTGAGCAGCTGGTCGCTCTCGTGGTGGGTGCAGGTAACAAGGTTCACCAGGCCCTTGGGGAAGCCGCCCTCCTCGTAAAACAGCTCGAGCATGCGCATGGACGTCAGCGGGGTGGGCGTGGCGGCCTTGAGCACAACGGTGTTGCCGCAGGCGATGGCCAGGGGCACCATCCAGCCCCAGGGGATCATGGCCGGGAAGTTAAACGGCACGATACCGCCCACAACGCCCAGGGGCTTGCGGTAGGTAGTGCAGTCAAAGCCGGTGGTAACCTGCAGGGCGCCGGAACCCTGAATGGCGAGGGGCAGGGAGCAGGCAAGCTCGGTAGGCTCGATAGCCTTGAGAATGTCGCCGCGGGCCTCGTTGAGATTCTTGCCGTGTTCCTTGGCGCACAGCTCGGTGAGCTCGTCCAGGTGCTCGACAAGAATGTCGCGCCACTTGAACATGTACTGGACGCGCTTGGAGAGGGAGACCTTGCTCCACGACTCAAAGGCCTCCTGGGCGGAGTCGATGGCCTCGGCGACCTCGTCGGCGGTGCACAGCGGCACCTCGGCGATGACCTCGCCGGTGGAGGAGTCGGTGACCTGCTTGTACTCGGTGGTCTTGGACTCGCGCCACTCGCCGTAGACGCAATACTTCTTCTTCTCGATGCTCATGGGATTGTTCCTTTCGTTAGAATGGCCGAGCCGCAGGCGGCTCACGGATTTGCAACAATCGCCTGCCTAGTGGCTGGCGAGAAGAGCCTGGTAGGTGGCCCGCCGCCAGAGAGGGGGCGGCGGGCCCGTGTAGATGCCTTAGTGCAGGCGGTACACGTGGTTGTAATCGGTGGGGTCGTTGTAGCGGGTGAACTGCGCGCCGATCGGACGGATGACGGGCAGATCGGCCAGAGCCGCCGGGATGTGCCAGTACATGGGCATCTGCCAGCTCTCGGGCGCATGAAAGGTCACCTTGCCCGAGCAGACCGTAGTCTGGGGCTCCATAAGCTCAAAGGGATAGCCTTCGGGCTTGTTCCAGGCCTTGGGGTTAAAGGTCGGGTAGCTCGCATCGGCGCCGGCCTCGTGGTACTGGCTGCCCTTCTCGGGCGTGGCCTGGATGTACTTGTAGTTGAACTTGCCCTCAGACTCCGCGGTGAGCTTTTGCATGTAGGCAAGATCCTCGGGTTGGCCCTCAAGATCGAGCTCGACATCGAGGAACTTGAAGCCCCAGTCGCTGGCCTGCGTGCGCACATGGCGCCCGTCCTTGGCAAAGCGCGGAATGTCGGCAAAGACCTTGGCGTAGCCCATCAGGTCGCGGCCGCCCAGGATCGGGTCGGCATGGTTCTCGTACATGGCGAGGATGAGGTCACCGTTGATGTGATCGCGCTCGCCGTCAAAACGCACCGGCACGCTGATGTTGATCAGGTAGTAGGTATTTCCGGCAAAGTTGCCCAGGGTACCAAACTCGCACGTAGCAACCGAAAGCACCGGAGCGCGCAGGGTGAAGCCCTCGGGCAGAAAGGCCTCGAGCTTTTTGGGGTCCGTCTCGAACATGACGGTCGCGGCCTCGACGGTGGCAGGCTTATTCAGACCGTAGACGCCGTTCTCGTCGGGGTTTTTAAGGTCTGGCGAGGGCCCAAAGAACACGGGCATCTCGTAGACACGGTCAGGGCGAATGGTGAGTCCCATGGTTCACCTAGCCGATCGCATTAAGGCCGCCATCGGGGTAGATGGTGGAGCCGGTCACAAAGTCAGAAGCGGCAGAGGCCAGGAAGATGGCCGGGCCCTTGCAGTCCTCGGGGTAGCCAATGCGCTGGGCAGGCATGGACTTGGCGATGGCGTTGCGGGTAGCCTCGTCATCGGGCAGCAGACCAACCATCATCGGGGTGTAGGTGATGGTGGGGCCAATGGCGTTGACCTGGATGTTGGGACCAAGGTCAGAGGCGTAGGCCTTGGTGAGCATCTCAACGGCGCCCTTGGTGGCGCAGTAACCCACGTTGCCCATGCCGCCGTTGCCCACGGCGCGAATGCCGCGCACGGAACCGACATTGATGATCTTGCCGTGAACGTCGTTGTCCTTGAAGTACTTACCAAAGTGCTTGCAGGTGAACATGAGTGACTTAACGTTGGCGTCGAACATGGCGTCCCAGTCGCTCTCGGGGAACTCGGTGCCCGGGTGCTTCTTGTTAAAGCCCTGAGAGTTAACGAGGATCTCGACCGAGCCCATCTGCTCAAGGGCGGCGGCGAGAAGCTCCTCGACGTCAGCCTCCTTGGAGGCGTCGCCAGCTTGAGTGAGGATGGTGGCACCGCAGTTGGCGCCGATCTCGCCGGCAGCGCGCTCGAGGCTCTCGGGCTTGCGGCTCGAGATCATGACCTGGGCACCGGCCTCAGCCAGGCCCTCGGCGATTGCTTGGCCGATGCCGCCGGCACCGCCAACGACAACAGCATGCTTGCCGGTGAGGTCAAAAAGGCTCGTGCTCATGGTGTACTCCTTCTTGTCGAATGACCTGTACTTATCGATAGAACCAATGAGAGAGGGGCTTTTATGCCTGCTGGGGCGGGAGAAGGACAACAAGCATCTGGCAGGTCACGCTGCCGTTGTTCTGGATGCCCTTCTTGGTGTTGGGGCCGCAGTGGAAGGAATCGCCTGCGTGCAGGGTGGTCTTCTCCCCGCCCTCGCACTCGATGTCCATCTCGCCCTCAACGATGTAGTAGATGCTCTCGAGAGGGTTGGAGCCAAACTCGCAGCCGCC
>CAVEPV010000079.1:0-5207 GCA_963617695.1 Bacteroidaceae bacterium | reverse complement strand
GTCCGGCTACGGACGCGGAGTGCCGCAGTTGGAGCAGAACTTGCCCTCGTTCTTGGTGCCGCACTCGGGGCAGAACCAGCCCGCAGGCGCCTCGGGCTTGGGACTGCCGCACTCGGGACAGAACTTACCGGTGTTCACGGCGCCGCAGCTGCACGTCCAGCCGCCGACGGCCGGAGCCGCGGCCTGTGGAGCTGCAGCCGGTGCCGCCTGCTGGCGTGCCGCAGCCTGCTGCTGGCCCATGGCGAACAGCGAGCTCGCGTCCATGCCGCCCATGTTGCCAACCATCCCCACACCCATAAAGGCGTTGCCGGCACCGGCGGGGTTTGCCGCCGCGGTGCGCATGGCGTCGCTCTGCGCGCTCGCGAGGTTCGCGGCCGCCATCGTCGGGTCGCGCATCACCGCGGCCTTCTGCAGATCCTTGATCATCTGCTCGTCTTCCTTAGAAGCGGCGATGGTGTTCATACCAAGGCTCACAACCTCGATACCGCGCAGATCGCGCCAGTCAGCGGAGAGCTCCTCGTTCAGGATCTTCGAGAGCTCCACGGTGTGGGCCGGAATGGCGCTGTAGCGCACGCCCATCTCAGAGATCTTGGCAAAGGCCGGCTGCAGGGCCGTGAGCAGCTCGCTTTTGAGCTGGCCGTCGATGGTGTCGCGCGTGTACTGGTCGGTCACGTTGCTGCAGACGTTTTGGTAGAACAGCAGCGGGTTGGTGATGCGATAGGAGTACTCGCCGTTGCAGCGCACCGAGATGTCAACGTCCAGGCCGATGTTGGTGTCGACCACGCGGAAGGGCACGGGGCTTGCGGTGCCGTACTTGTTGCCGATGATCTCCTTCATGTTGATGAAGTAGACGCGCTGATCCTTGCCCGCGTCGCCGCCAAAGGTAAAGCGGCTGCCGATCTGCGAGAACGTCTTCTTGATCGTCTCGCCCAGGCTGCCTTCGCCCGCAAAGACGCTCGGCTCGCTGCCGGAATCAAAGGTGAACTCGCCCGGCTCGAGCGAGACCTCGATGATCTTGCCGTTCTGCACGATGAGCATGGCCTGGCCCTCGTTGACCGCGATCACGGAGCCGTTGGAGATGACGTTTTCCTCGCCCTTAGTGTTAGAGCTGCGGCCGCCCGTGCGCTTCTGGCCCTTGCAGGCAAGCACATCGGCAGGCATCGATTCGCAGTAGATATATTCTTTCCACTGATCGGCGAGCACGCCGCCCGCAGCGCCTACTCCGGCTTTGATGAGTCCCATGGTGCTCTCCCTTCCTAGGAGCTTTTATGGCTATCGAATAGGACGCCGTGGGGCTAGTCCTTCTTCTTCTCGTGGTGAATAACGCGGGTGGTGGTGTGCGTGTAGCTGTCGCTGTGGCTCGAGAGCTTGAAGGTGCCCTCGTCCAGGTAGGCATCGGCCTGGGACGCCTCGATGGCGGTTCTCATCTGGCTCACCAGCAGGGCGCCCACGATGAAGGTGACCAGAAGCGGCACGCCGACAAGCATCAGGATTCCCCAGAACGGCTCGTCGGAGTCGAGCAGGTCGGCGCCTCCCACGAAGTACCACATCGCGGCAAGCAGGACGGCAAACACTGCAGCACAGATGGCAGCGAGCTTAGGTTTGGAGACCGGCAAGTCGCCCACCATGCGGCCTGTCTGACCGTTCATGGCGAACAGGTAGTTCTTGCCCTCCCAGATAGTGCTGAGCATCCACACGGGCAGCAGCGCGCACTTCTCGTCGTGCCAGCCGCAGTCCACATCTGAGTCGGTGCATGCAACGGTGTCGTAACCGGTCACGGTGCGCTCGAGGGCGCCCGTCACGCTGTTGGCCACGCGGCGCTCGGCGCGCGGGCGGCAGGTGTCCTGGTCCTCGTCCCAACGGTTGGTGAGAAAGCCCGGCAGGTAGGCTACAGAGAAGTCCTTGAGCTCGTCGTAGTTGAACGGCTCGATGGCGTCCATGTGGCCGTCGGGCATGCGCGTCGAGCCGTCCACGGGGATGCGCTCGAAGTCCATGGAGCCGGCGCGGTGGCAGGTGTAATGCTCGGTCTCGATGATCTCGTCGTCGCCGCGGCGATGGCGATGCTCGCGCGTGGCCTCAAAGACAGCGCTGCCCGAGGCCGCCGCGTCGTAGAGCCAAAACGGCACGTAAACGCCCTGGACTTCCTCGATATGGTTGCCTTCTTTAAAGCTTTTGGGCAGCAAGATCTTGCCCTTGTAGTGGTTGTCGAGGGCGGCAATGGCGTCGGCCTTGGCAAGTTTGAACGGAATCACCGCGTCGGGCGAGAACTCACCGGAGAGCTGGCCGGGAGACACGGCGGGGTTTCCGCAGTACGGGCAGGTGGAGACGGCCACCGTGCCGTCGGAGATGAGCTCGGCGCCGCAGGAGGAGCAGATATAGCCCGAGGTCTGGTCGAAATACTCGCCGTCGGGCGCTGTGCCTGCAGAGGTAGAGTCGGAGTCGGCCGCGGCGGCCTGGGCCTCGGCGGCCGCGGCCGCTGCCTGGGCGCGGGCGTCTGCGGCCTCGGCATCGGCCTCTTGCTGCTCCTTCTTATAGAGTGCCTCGACCTCAGCTACCTCAAAGCGGGAGTCGCAGTGATCGCAGACGAGCTTGGCCTCGGCGCCGTCGTAGCGCAACGGGCCTCCGCACGCGGGGCACTGGTAGTTGACGCTCTCGATGGACATAGGAGCTCCTTACGCTGCAAGCGCGACCTTGCGTTCGCTGCGGCAGGCCAGAAGCGCGGGCGCAGCGACCGGGAAAGACGCGAAGGGAAACGGGGGCAATAACGGGCCTGTGCCAAGGTGAATGCCGGCGCAGGCTGTCTGTGCGTTTTATTGTATCCCAGGCGCATCGGCGCAAAAGCACCATGTGTCCAAACCTCGCCGCGCATCCGAGACACGCGGCGCAGAGGCTCCGTTAGAGCACGCGCTCCAGGAACTCGAGGGCAAGGCCAAACCACGGCGCAACGGCGGCGCGGCGCTCCTCGTCGCCATGGAGCGAGTTCGCGTTAGCGACCGAAAGGCCATGGCCGCCGCGGTCAAAGACGTGCAGCTCGTGCTTCACACCGGCCTCGGCCAGGCATTGGGCGTAAGGGTAGACCTGCGCCATGGGAGCCACGTCGTCGTCGGCCGCGCCCCAGATAAAGGTGGGCGGAACGTTGCGATCCACCTGGTAGGTGGGACAGATCGCGTTCAGGTGACCCTCGATCTCGGCATCCGAGACGTCGGCACCCACGAGCACACGGCCGTAGTCGTAGAGCAAATCGCGACCCGTCTTGCCGCCCGTCTTGGGAACGCGCAGGTCAATGCGGGGGTCGCTGCAGCGCTGGTTGATCAGGTAGGCAAAGTCGAGCGCAGGGTAGCCAAGCACCACGGCATCGGGGCGAATCGACTCGGCACTCGCATGGGTGAGGCCGGCCAGCGTGCCCTCGCGCCACGTGGTGGAGAGGCTCGCGCACACAAAGCCGCCGGCCGAGAAGCCCACGGCAACCACGCGTTTGGGGTCAACGCGCCAGGCCGCGGCGTTCGCGCGCACCGTGGCGATCATCAGGGCGAGGTCTGCCTCGGGCGCGGGGTAGACCACGTCGCCCGTGGAACTTGTCACGTAGTCAAGGACAAAGGCCTGGTAGCCGGCCTGCAGAAAGGCGATCGCGACCGGCTCCTTTTCGCGCGCGCCCACGTGCGTGAACGAGCCGCCGCCGCAGATCACCACGGCGGGACGCAGCTCGCCCTCGTGCTCGGGAATGGCGTCTACCAGGTAGGTCGTATAGGTCGCGGGGTGCTCGGGCGCGGCTTCGTCGCCCCACAGGGCATGCTGCTCGACAATCATCGTTTGAGTCCAATCTCTACTCGCTTGTGCGCACAAAAGCTTACCCCCTACCGCGAGCCTGGCAACAAAATCCCATGCTTCGAGCGGGCAAACGGCTAAGCGAGAGCCGCCCACACCGGGGGCGATGAAGTAGAATGATGCGCGGACATAACAGGGTTGGGGCGCGCCGTGCGAGCGCGCCCGCGCATGTAAGGAGAACCCGTGAAACGCACCAAGATCGCGCAGATCCACGCCGACGCCGCAGCGCTCGGCGGCCAGACCGTCACCGTTGCCGGCTGGGTCAAGTCCGTCCGCGACATGAAGAACTTCGGCTTTGTGACGCTCAACGACGGCAGCTGCTTTGCCGACCTGCAGGTTGTCATGAACCGCGAGGTGCTCGACAACTACGACGAGATCGCCCACCAAAACGTCTCCGCCGCGCTCATCTGCACCGGCACGCTCAAGCTCACGCCCGAAGCGCCGCAGCCCTTTGAGCTTGCGGCCGAGAGCATCACGGTCGAGGGCGCCTCGGCTCCCGACTACCCGCTGCAGAAGAAGCGCGCCACCGTCGAGTTCCTGCGCACCCAGCAGCACCTGCGCCCGCGCACGAATCTCTTCCGCGCCGTCTTCCGCATCCGCTCCACCGCGGCGGCCGCCATCCACGAGTTCTTCCAGAGTCAGGGCTTCCTGTACCTCAACACACCCATCATCACCACGAGCGACTGCGAGGGCGCCGGCGAGATGTTCACCGTGACCTCGCTCGACATGGCCAACCCGCCCAAGACCGAGAGCGGCGAGGTCGACTGGAGCCAAGACTTCTTTGGCAAGCATGCCTCGCTCACCGTCTCGGGCCAGCTCAACGCCGAAAACTTCGCCATGGCATTTGGCGACGTCTACACCTTTGGCCCTACCTTCCGCGCCGAGAACTCCAACACCACGCGCCACGCCGCTGAGTTTTGGATGATGGAGCCCGAGATGGCGTTTGCCGACCTTACCGACTACATGGACAACGCCGAGGCCATGCTCAAGTTCGTCATCCGCGCGGTGATGGAGCGCTGCCCCGACGAGCTGGCGATGCTCAACAAGTTTGTGGACAAGGGACTGCTCGAGCGCCTGGAGCACGTGGCGAGCTCTGATTTTGCGCGCGTCACCTACACCGAGGCCGTCGAGATCCTCACGGCCGCCGTCGAGGCCGGCCACAAGTTTGAGTACCCGGTGAGCTGGGGCATCGACCTGCAGACCGAGCACGAGCGTTTCCTCACCGAGGAGCACTTCCGCCGCCCGACTTTTGTGACCGACTACCCGGCCGAGATCAAGGCCTTCTACATGCGCGCCAACGACGACGGCAAGACCGTCGCCGCCGCCGACTGCCTGGTGCCCGGCATTGGCGAAATCATCGGCGGCTCCCAGCGCGAGGAGCG
>CAVEPV010000078.1:0-5264 GCA_963617695.1 Bacteroidaceae bacterium | reverse complement strand
GATTATTCGACCGGGCGATTCCACAGACGCGTAGCGGCGAGGAGGCGAAGGCGAAAATCCGCGTGGTTCCCTCCGCCGGCCTCCAGCCTCAAAGCCCAAAGGCAACAACCCGGAACCGCCCGCAACGAAACGCTTAGCCCTACCGGCCCAGCAACCAGCACCATCACCGCATCCAAGCCCAAACCCCACCCACACAAAAAGGGAGGCCGGATCTACATCCAGCCTCCCTTCGATGCTCTGCAGCGGGCTATTAAAAGCAGATGCTTACTTGCCCAGGAGCTCCTCGACGTCGAGGGCGATCATGTACTCCTCGTTGGTGGGAACCACCAGGCAGCGGATCTTGGAATCCGGGGTGGAGATGACGCGCGGATCGTCGGAGCGGATGGCGTTCAGCTCGGGGTCGATCTTCACGCCCATCCAAGCCAGACGGTCGGCAACGCCCTGACGCATGGTCACGGAGTTCTCGCCAATGCCGGCGGTGAAGGCCATGGTGTCCACGCCCTCCATGGAGGCAGCCATCTCGGCGAAGAGCTGAGCGGTGCGGTAGTAGAACATCTCCAGGGCCATGGCGCACTTCTCGTCGCCCTCGTTGGCGCCCGTCTCGATGTCGCGGGAGTCAGAAGACTTGGCAGAGACGGCGAGCATGCCGGACTGCTTGTTCATCATGGTGTCGATCTCGTCGATGGAGTAGCCGCCCACGCGGTTCAGGAAGAACACGGTGGCAGGGTCGACGGTGCCGCAGCGGGTGCCCATGACCAGGCCGTCGAGCGGGGTGAGGCCCATGGTGGTGTCCATGCAGTGGCCGTCCTCGATGGCGCACAGGGAGGCGCCGGAGCCCAGGTGGCAGCTCACGAGCTTGTGGACGTCGCCGCCCAGGAACTCGTTGGTGGCACGCCAGATGTAACGGTGGCTGGTGCCATGAGCGCCGTACTTACGAACGTGGTACTTCTCCACCACGTCGCGCGGCAGGGCGTAGCGCCAAGCGTGCTCGGGCATGTTGTAGTGGAAGGCGGTGTCGGGGACGATCACGTTGCCCAGCTCGGGGAAGAGCTCACGGCAGATCTCAACAACGTCGGCCTCGGCGTAGTTGTGCAGCGGGGCCAGCGGGGCGACCTCGCGGACCTTGGCGAGAACCTCGTCGTCCACCACGGCAGACTCGGGAAAGTACCAACCGCCCTGAACCACGCGGTGACCGATGCCCTCGACGGGCTTGTCAACAGCGCTCAGGATGTCAAAGACGTGCTTGATGGCCGTCTTGTGATCAGGCAGAGCAACCTCGAGCTTGTCCTTCTTGCCAAACTCCTCGTGGCCGATGAAGGAACCCTCGATGCCGATGCGCTCGCAGTTGCCCTTGGCAAAGACCTCGCGCGTGGCGGTGTCGAGCAGCTGGTACTTAAGGCTCGAGCTACCTGCGTTGATAACAAGAACGTTCATGTGACTCCCATCAGAATGTTCAAACTGTTTGACGGGCACCGGGTGCCCAAAATGCAACTTGCCCATCATACGCCACCACCGGGCGCACGATGGGCAAAAAGCGTTGCTTTTATGCGGTGTTTCTATGGTGAGCAGGCCTGCCGTTGCGGCAAGGTTGGCTCGCTTTAGACCAGGCCCTCGCCCAGATCGCGGCCGCCCAGTACGTGCATGTGGAAGTGCAGAACCGTCTGGCCGGCGTCCTTGCCGGTGTTGGTAATCACGCGAAATCCGCTCTCCAAGCCCTTGGCCTGGGCCACCTCGTCCACGGCGTGGGCCATGGCGGCAAGCGTCTCAGCAGGCACGCCGTCGCAGATGTTGGCGTAGTGCTCCTTGGGGATCACCAGCGTGTGCACGGGGGCCTGCGGGTTCAGGTCGTCAAAGGCGATGACCTCGTCGTCCTCGTACACCGTGGTGGAGGGAATCTCGTGTGCAGAGATCTTGCAGAAGATGCAGTCGTCCATGGCAAAACACCTTTCGTTGTGGGTTGGGGCGTCGTGTGGCCGGCAGGGGCCGGTGGCCCAACAGGGATTGTACTCCCCCGCCGCTCTACTGCCGCATTAGAGGCGCAGCTGGTCGCTCGTGTCTGCAGCCTCGCCCGGGGCGAGCACGTCGTCACCGTCGATGTCGGTCAAGAGCACCGAGACCTTCTGCTCGGCGTCCGTGAGGCGCTCGCGCAGGCTGCCCAGCAGCTCCACGCCGCGCGCGTAGCTCTTAAGGGAGTCCTCGAGCTCCATGTCGCCCGACTCCAGGCTGCGGATGATGCGCTCGAGCTCCTTGGAGGCCTCAAGGTAGGTCAGGTCCTCGATCTTCTTCTCGTCGGCCATGTCTGTGTCCTTTCGTAGGCTAGCGCCGGGTTGCGGCGAGGTTATCTTGCAGGGTTGCAGAATCGACGGTCGCGTTCACATTGCCGTCTGCCAAGGCGATGCGCACCGCGTCGCCCTCTTTGAG
The DNA here is from genome assembly GCA_963617695.1 of Bacteroidaceae bacterium. GTDB lineage: Bacteria > Actinomycetota > Coriobacteriia > Coriobacteriales > Coriobacteriaceae > Collinsella. Next base: position 2,843 of record CAVEPV010000078.1, on the reverse strand, counting down.
CTGGGTGGCACTCGTCACCACGCCCGCCGGGCCGTAAGCGATTGAGTAACCGCGTGCGAGCACCTTGAGGGGCGAGAGCGCCTCGAGCGAGGCGGCGGCGGAACGTAAAGCGGCCTGCTCGTCGTCGAGCAGGATCGCACCGATGTGCTTGAGCTTGGTGGTTTGGATCTCCAACGCGTGGCGCTTGGGTGCAAAGCCCGAGGTGCTCTGCACCAGACGGGCGGGCAGTTTTTCGAACTCAGCCGCGAAGCGTGCCTGGGAGCGCTCGATAGCGTTAACCAAGCGGTCTGCCGACTGCGCAAGGTCGGCACGACGACGGTCAACGATCTTGGTGGGGTCTCCCAGGCAGGGGCGCGCGGCGAGCCCTTCCAAGACGCGGCGCATGTCCTTAAGACGCGTATCCATGGCGCGCTTGAGACGGTCTGTCTGCGCGCACTCCGCATCGCGCTCGCGGGCAACGCGGTTCCCCATGGCAACCACCAGGCGGCGCGCACGCCTTTCCGTGGCGTCCAGCAGGTCTTCTATGGCGGGCGCCACCGACTCGGCCGCCGCGGTGGGCGTGGAGCAACGGCGATCGCTCACCATGTCGCAGATGGAGGTGTCTGGCTCGTGCCCAATGCCTGTCACCACGGGCACGGGGCAAGCCGCTACAGCGCGTGCCAGCGACTCGTCGTTGAAGGTCATGAGGTCCTCAAACGAGCCGCCGCCGCGCACCAGCAGGATGCAGTCGGGCGCGGGCGTAATCGCCGCGGCGCGCGAGAGGCCCTCGATCAGCTCGGCAGGAGCTCCCTCACCCTGGACCTTGGCGCCTACGCAGATGATCTCTACCAGGGCGTTTCTGCGGCGCAGCGTGCGCTTGACATCGTCGATCACGGCGCCCGAAAGCGAGGTGACCACCGCCACGCGCGAGCAGAATACCGGAATGGGCCTGCGGCGCGACGGCTCCATCAGGCCCTCGCGGCGCAGCTTCTCGGCAAGCTGAGCCACCTGCTGGCGCAAAAGGCCCTCGCCCGCAAGCGAGAAGCTCTTGGCCACAAAGCTCATGCGGCCGCTGCCCTTGTAGAGGTTGAACTTGCCGGTGAACTGGACTTCCATGCCGTCGCGCAAATCAAAGGTGCGCTTGCTGTAGCTCCCACGCCAGATGATGCAGTCCATAACCGCGGTGTCGTCTTTGATCTGGAAGTAGCAGTGACCGCTGCGCGCGTTGGGGCCGCGAAAGCCCGTGACCTCGCCGATCACGGTGAGCTGCGGTATGGCGTCGAGCGCCCCGGCTGCGAGCTCTGCGGCCTGCGAGACCGAAAGCACGTCTGCGTCGGCTTTTGCCGCAGGCGCAGACGTACCCGTTAGGTTCCAACCGCTCATGCACGCCTCCTCTCTTGTTTGCTCAGATGAATTTATACGCTCGACAGTATAGGCGGGCGTCTGGACACGAATGCGGGGCGAGTGCGAAACCCGTCCCGCATTTACTTATATGCGCTGTTGTTCGTGCTGTTGTTCGGCTTGTCTGCCTGCACGCGCGCAACCGGCTAGTCGCGGTTGCGGGTCTGGCCGAGCAGGTACAGAAGCTGAAGGATCGAGGTAAGGGCGGCCGCCACGTAGGTGAGCGCCGCGGCGGTGAGCACCTGACGGGCGCCGCGTACGTTGACCTCGCTCATGCCCGACTCGCGGATGTAGGCCACCGCGCGACGCGAAGCATCGAACTCCACGGGCAGCGTGACCAGCTGGAAGATCACCGAGAACGCAAAGAGGGCAATGGCCAGCTTGGTGAGGCCAACAAGATTCATGCCCACGCCCGCGATAAAGACGATCATCCACAGGTTCTGTGACACGTTCACCACCGGGACGAGCGCCGTGCGAACCTTCATCATGAAGTAGCCCTTCTCACGCTGAGCGGCGTGGCCGGCCTCGTGGCAGGCGACGGCGATGCTCGCAACCGAACCACCGTTGAGGTTGTCGTTCGAGAGATAGAGGTTGTTGTCGCGCGGGTCGTAATGGTCGGTAAGGCTGCCCGCGACCGACTTGATGCCCACCGCGCTGCAGCCGTTGGCGTTGAGCATGCGGCGCGCGACCTCGGAACCCGAGGCGCCGTCGGACTTAACGCTCGACCACTTTTTATAGGTGGAGTTGATGTAGGCCTGCGTTGCCAGGCCCAGCAGCAACGAGACCACCACCAGGGCGATGTAGGCGGGGTTCATTCCGTAGCCGTACCCGTAGCCATATCCGTATCCGTACATCGGCGTTCAAACACTCCTTGAGTCTGGGGCGATACAAAACATGCGCTCCTTGTACCCAGCAAGAAGCGCATGCGTGTGCGTGGATGAGAATTTTGAGCGAGACTCAGAAAACCTTAAGGCTGCATGACAAAGTAGCCGGCATCCTTGACGGCCTGCTCGAGCACCGCGGGCTCGATGGGCTGCTTGGAGCGCACCGTGGCGATGCGGCTATGCAGGTCCACCTCGGCGAGCGTGCCGCCCACGCCATTCAGGGCATGGGTGACGTTTTGAGCACAGCCCTCGCAGCTCATGCCGCCAATGAGCAGGTTGGTCTCGTACGGGTAATGGGCAGGGTCGGTATCCTCCACCACGACCTTTTTGACCTTGTGCACGGTGCCGCCGTCCGAGCAGCAGCTCTTACCGCTCGTGCTAGCGGCGATGCGCCTAAAGCCAAAGAACAGGCCGATGGCGACAATGATAACCACGACGATGGTCGATGGAGACATGGGGCCTCCCTTACGGGTACGGTGTGCGGATGCGAATCTTCGCTGCTCACTATACCCCCACCGGGTCCCCCTCCCCCTTGCACGGCAGTGCGGACGCATAAAAGTTTCACGATGGTGACTTTAC
>CAVEPV010000077.1:0-5441 GCA_963617695.1 Bacteroidaceae bacterium | reverse complement strand
CGAAAAACGAGTTTTTCAAAAATGACTCGCACTTTAAATATGGTCCCCGCACCGGTCCCCCGCGGGGTGCGCGGCGCAGTGCGATATGCCAGTGGCGCAGATGACGCCAGGCGGCGGCGCACAACACGTGCGACATTGGCCGTGGCCGCGCCAACCGAATCCCGATCTGTGTAGCCACGCCACGAGGACAGCCACCGCAAAGGGCGGGGCGTTCGTGGCTAGCAACGAACGGGAAAGCAGGTGATTAAGTTGGACGAGATAAAGCGCGTGACCGTCTGCGTTGAGTACGAGGACGGCGAGAGCAAGAAGCACGTCATACCAGCGGAGAAGCTGCAAGACGTGCTCCAAAAGCTCATCGCCGCGCTGCTCTAGCGCAGGGGCGGCACGAGGGCAGATTAAACCCAAAAGCCCCCGTGCCGCCCGTACCCACGCGCAAGCACAAGTGATTACGGCAATCTACCAGAAAGGCAATCACCATGAGCAACTATACCATCACCTACACCGTCACCGTCGATATTGACCGGTTCGAGTTCTGGAGCGGCGCGAAGTCCCGCATGGACAACGCCACGGACGAGCAGCGCGAAGAGGTCTACAGGCGCATCGCGGAGTACTGCGAGTACGCCGAGGACGTGAGCGAGGGGAGCATTAACGACCTCGTCTGGTTCGACTGCGACGACATCTTCTTCCCCGAGGAAACCGAAGAGACCGCATAGCGACAGGCCCGGCGCGGGGCGCGGGAACCGGACGCGCCCCGCAGGCCACGCCACGAGGACAGGCACCGCAAAGGGCGGGGCGTTCGTGGCTAGCAACCTTTGACAAGCGGATACAGGGCGCCCCCACGAGGGCAAAGACGGAACGGCTCCAATCGAAAGATAGGAGCGCACACGATGGACCAGAAGTTAGAAACCCTCATCAAGTTGATAGCGACAATCCGAATCGTGTTAACGGCTGTCAAGTTGCTGCTGCTGATAGCACGGCTAATAAGATAGCCGCCCCCGCGTAAGCGGAAACGGCTACTTACCACTTCGATTCTAGACAAGAAGTGAGCCGGAACCCGCGCCAACGGGAACCGTCTTTGTCCTCATGGTAGCACTCCACCCGCTACCGAAAACAAGAAACCAAAAGCAGCGAAAGGAGACACCAGATGTGCACCACCTACGTTTTCCAAGACCCTAAGACCGGCAACTACCTCGAGGTATGGGAGAGCTGGGAACCGCTCGAGCCGTCCGACACCGTACCGGACGGGTGCACACCGTACATAGGCCTCGGCGCCATACCGCTGGTCGCAGTGAGGCTACGACGGTCGGCCATGCGCTTGCCTCAGCTCTCGTGTTGCCGGGCTCGGTTCCCGGCACACGAATAGAAACGGGCCCGGTTCCGCCAAGGAGCCGGGCCCGTTGCCTTCTATGGAGCCAGTGACAGGAATCGAACCCGCAACCCACTGATTACAAATCAGTTGCGCTACCGTTGCGCCACACTGGCACGCTTGGCGCTGTTCCGCGCGAAGCCCTAACAGGATACTCGAAGCGCAAGGTAGGCGCAAGATTTCGCGACCTCTCCCCTAGCAGGGCGTCGCTTTAGCGGCCGCGCAGGGCCTTAAGCTTGGCCAGGCTCTCAGGCGAAAGCCTGCTGCCCAGGGTCATCTTGATCTGCGGGGCTTCCTCGGCCTCGGCCACGTCGCGGTCGATCTGCTCGATCTCGCCCAAAAGCATACGGGCCGAAATGCGCATGACACCCTTGCCCATCACCGTGGCCTGAATGGTGCCGTCGCTGGTAACAACGGTGCAGGCACGGCCCGACTCGCGCGCCTCGGTACAGATGCGCTGCACCACCGTATCGGCTGAGACTCCCGTGGGCGAAAACTCGATACGGCAGCCCGCCTGCGGAATGTTGGGGCGATCTGCCGAGACGTTGCCCGCACCGTCAAAGACGATTACGGCCTCGTAGCAGCCTTGGGCAAACGCAGCAACGTCGGCAATGAGTGCCGTGCGCGCAGCGGCGTGAACGTCATTGGAGTACGGGTCATCCGAATGGTTGTAGACCAGCTTCTCGTAGCGCGGCGTGGCATGGATGATGTTGTAACCATCCACGACGAGCAGCTCGCGCTGGCCGCCCGCGTTGGTGCCGCGCGGCGGAACGTCGGGCGTCTCAAAAGCAGACGAGAACGCGTTACCCACGCCATAGGTGCTCGCCGAGACGATCTCGCGAGCCGAGCCCTCGCCAAAGCGCTTGGCCTTGGACTTAGCACGGTTCTTCTTGCTCATGGCTACTCCCCCGCCGGTGCGTCGGATGCCGGCGCCAACGCATCGTAGTTGCGACGCAGCCATTCAAAGCACAGCGCGGTGGCAGCCTGCGCGACGTTCAGGCTCTCTGTGGCACCCAGCTGGGGCAGCTTGGTAAGGAAGTCGCACTTCTCGAGCACCAAGCGCGAGATGCCGTCGCCCTCAGAACCCATGACGAGCGCCACACGACCCTGCAGGGGCGATCCCCAGCAGACGTCTTGAGCGTGCTCGGAGGCGCCGGCAACCCAGAAGCCAGCCTCTTTAAGGTCGTCGATAGCGCGGGCGATGTTGGGCACCTGCGCGATGGGCAGATGCATAACGGCGCCGGCCGAGGTCTTATAGCTGCCCACCGTCACACCGGCGGCACGCTTGTTGGCGACGACCACACCGGCCGCGCCCACGACCTCCGCCGAGCGGACGATCGCGCCAAAGTTGCCATCATCGGTCACGTGGTCGAGCACCACGATGAGCGCCGGGCCATCCTGAGCGCGGGCGATGATGTCAGAGAGATCCGCATACGGAAAGGCGCCGACCTCAAGCGCCACGCCCTGGTGGGCACCATGGCTCGAGATCGCGTCGAGCAGGCCGCGCGGCACAGTCTTTATAGGAATGTTCGCACGGGACAGTTCGTCGACCAAGCGAGCCAGGGCCGCGTCGCTCCCCTGCCCCTCGGCGATAAGTGCACGCTTGACGGGGAATTTGCAGCGCAGGGCCTCGGCCGCTGCACGGCGCCCCTCGATAAAGTCCCCCTTCGGAGCGGCTTTAGGAGCCGTTTTGGGAGCTGCCTTTGCCCCTGCTCCCCGCTGCTGAAGCCGCGCCGAGCGCGCCGGCCGAGCGGAAGAAGCAGAGTCGTTACGTTTACGCTTGTCGGCCACAAGGCCTCCTTAATAAGTGACGGGACGGGAGAAGATGCGATACCGCGGCCTGCCCGCCGGCTAGGAGGACTTGATACGGGTGCCCGAGGCGGTGTCCTCGACCACCAAACCAAGCGCGGCGAGGCGGTCGCGAATGGCATCGGCGCGGGGCCAGTCCTTGGCGGCGCGGGCCTCGGCACGAGCGGTGATGATGGCCTCGGCGGCCGCGTCCACGGCGTCGCCCTCAAAGTCCACGAGCTCGGCGGCAAGACCGACCAGCTCGGCAGGAAGCTCCTCCTCGGCCTCGGGAAGCTCGATGCCCAGGGTATCCAGCAGCTCAGAGAGCAGATCGGCGGCCGCGTTGGCGGCGTCAGCATCGGCAGCGTTGCCGGCAGACTCCAGATACTGGTTCGCCTCGGTCACAAAACCGAACACGGCACCCAGGGCGCCGGCGGTGTTGAAGTCGTCGTCCATGCAGGCGGTGAACTCGTCACGCACGGCAGAGACGCGAGCAACGAGGCCCGAAGCGAGCTCAGCGTCAGCCTCGCCCGCCGCGTGAGCAGCGGCCCAGCGCAGGTTCTGCACGGTGCCGGCGATGCGCGCAAGCGAGTTCTCGCTGCCCTCAAGGCGCTCCCACGAAAAATCGAGCGGGCTGCGATAGCTCGTCTGCAGCATGAGCAGGCGCAAGGCGGCGCCGGAGTGCTTCTCGAGCACCTCGGCCAGGGTGAAGAAGTTGCCGAGCGACTTGCTCATCTTCTCGCCGTCGACCAGCAGCATACCCGTGTGCATCCAGGTATTGGCAAAGCCCTGGTGCCAGGCACACGTGGCCTGCGCGCACTCGTTCTCGTGGTGCGGGAAGGCAAGGTCGGAGCCGCCGCCGTGAATGTCGATGGGCACGCCCAGGTAGCGGTGCACCATGGCGGCGCACTCGGTGTGCCAACCGGGACGGCCCTCGCCCCAGGGGCTCTTCCAGCTGGGCTCTCCGGGCTTGGCGGCCTTCCAGAGGGCAAAGTCGAGCGGGTCGTTCTTGTCCTCGTTCTCCTCGATGCGCGCGCCAACCATCAGGTCGTCGATGTTGCGGCCCGAGACCTCACCGTAGGTAGGATCGGAACGCACGGCAAAGTAGACGTCGCCGTTGTCGGCAGCGTAAGCGTGACCCTGCTCGATGAGCGTCTTGATCATGGCGATCATGGGGCCGATCTCTTTGGTGGCACGGGGGCGCACGTCGGGATCGAGCACGTTGGCGGCACGCATCACGCCAATGAACTTATCGGAAAACTCGCTTGCCACCTCGGCGGCCGTGCGGCCCTGTTCGTTGGCACGACGGATGATCTTGTCGTCCACGTCGGTGAGGTTCTGTGCAAACGTGACCTCAAAGCCGCGCGCGATGAGCCAGCGACGAATCACGTCGAAGCTGATAAACGTGCGCGCGTTGCCGATGTGGATGTTGTCATAGACGGTCGGGCCGCAAACGTACATGCGAACCTTGCCCGCCTCGATGGGCTCGAACTCTTCCTTTTTATGGGTTGCGCTGTTGTAGATACGCATGGATTACTCCTCAGATGTCTTCTCGAGCAGGCAGACGGCCCAAGCTCCAATGCCCTCGCCAGAGCCTTCCCAGCCGAGCTTCTCGGTGGTGGTGGCGGCCACGCCCACGTTTTGCACGGAGACGCCGAGCGCGCGGGAGAGATTCTCGCGCATCTGCTCGCGGTACGGAGAGATCTTGGGCTCCTGGCAGGCGATCGTGCAGTCCGCATCCACAAACTCAAATCCCAGCTCACGCGCGTATTCCATAACGCGACTAAGCAGGACGAGCGAGTCTGCGCCGGCATAGGCCGGGTCGGTGTCGGGGAAGAGCTTGCCGATGTCGCCGCCGCGGCATGCGCCCAAAATGGCGTCTGCCAGCGCGTGCGCGAGCACGTCGGCATCGGAATGGCCAAGCAGCCCCTTTGTATGCGGGATCTCCACGCCGCCGATGATACATCGGCGCCCCTCTACCAGGCGATGGACATCGTAGCCGTGTCCGATGCGAAGATTAGAGGGCATGCGATGGTGCTCCTTTGTGCGGGTGCCGATACGTGCGATTCATCATAGCATCTGCGACCCGCAGCGCCGCGGGGTCGCATGCGCTCCATACAACAACGCCGATGCCCCGCGGCCGCCAGACCTTGCGAGTCTGGGCGGCGGCGGGGCACCGGCGGCGCGGGGCCGACTGCGTTTTTGGCGCCCGTCGGCCCGGGCGCGCTGCGAGAGAGGAGGGGTGTTCGGGGAGGGCCCGCTTCGCCTACGCGAGCAGCTCCCCGAT
>CAVEPV010000076.1:0-5753 GCA_963617695.1 Bacteroidaceae bacterium | reverse complement strand
GTGTTCATCGGCATCGACGCCGGCTCCACCACCATGAAGGCCGCGCTCGTGGGCGAGGACGGCCAGCTGCTCCACACCTGGTACGGCAACAACAACGGCGACATCCTGGGCACGGCTAAGGTCATCATGGCCGACTTCTACGAGCACATTCCCGCGGGCTGCACCATCGGCCACGTGACCACTACCGGCTACGGCGAGGCCCTGCTGATCGAGGCCCTCAAGGCCGACTCCGGCGAGATCGAGACCGTCGCGCATCTGCGCGGCTCCAAGGCGTTCCTCCCCGGCGTGGAGTTCATCTTGGACATCGGCGGTCAGGACATGAAATGCCTGCGCGTGAAGGACGGCGTGATCGAGCACATCATGCTCAACGAGGCCTGCTCGTCGGGCTGCGGCAGCTTTATCGAGAGCTTTGCCGTCTCGATGGACATGGACGTGCGCGCCTTTGCCAAGGCCGCCGTCGAGGCCAAAAACCCCGTTGACCTGGGCAGCCGCTGCACCGTCTTTATGAACTCCCGCGTAAAGCAGGCCCAAAAGGAAGGTGCCACGGTGGGCGACATCGCGGCCGGCCTGTCCTATTCCGTGATCAAGAACGCCCTGTTCAAGGTCATCAAGCTGCGCGACTCCAAAGAGATCGGCAGCCAGGTGATCGTCCAGGGCGGCACCTTTATGTCCGACGCCACGCTGCGCGCTTTTGAGCAGCTCACCGGCGTGTACGCCGTGCGCCCCGATATCGCGGGTTGCATGGGCGCCTACGGCGCGGCCCTGCTCGCACGCGACCGCGCCGGCGCCGACGGCGTCTCGACCATCCTCTCGGCCGAGGAGGTGGCTGGCCTTACCGTCACGCAGAAGCACGCGCGCTGCGGCCGCTGCTCTAACAACTGCCAGCTCACCATCAACGACTTTGGTGGCGGCAGGCGCTTCATCACCGGCAACCGCTGCGAGCGCGGTGCGGGCCACAAGAAAAAGAAGACCGAGGCCCCCAACCTCTTCAAGCGTAAGAACGAGCTGCTGTTCAACCGCGAGTGCCTGGCGCCCGAGGACGCCCCGCGCGGCACCGTGGGCATTCCGCGCGCTCTCAACATGTACGAGAACTACCCGTTCTGGCACCGGTTCTTTACCGAGCTGGGCTTTGCCGTGGTGCTTTCTGATCAGTCGAACAAGAAGACCTACGAGGCGGGCATCGAGTCCATGCCGTCGGAGAGCGTGTGCTACCCGGCCAAGCTCTCGCACGGCCACGTGATGAACCTTATCGCCAAGGATCCCGACTTTATCTGGATGCCCTGCGTGCGCTGGGAGCGCAAGGAAGACGCCACGGCGGGCAACTGCTACAACTGCCCGATCGTGATGAGCTATCCCACCGCGCTCGGTCTGAACATCGACGAGCTCTCCGAGCAGCACGTCGAGTTCATGTATCCCTTTGTGCCCTATCACGACAAGGTCGAGCTCAAGCGCCGCCTGTACCAGCTGCTGGCCGTGGATCGCGTGGCCGATGCCGAGGAGGGCCGCGGCCGCGTGCGTGGGCCCAAGCTCACGCGCTCCGAGATCGATGCGGCCGTGAACGCCGCCTACGAGGAGGACGCGCGCTTCCACGAAGAGATCCAGACCATGGGCGAGGAGGCCGTGAAGTGGATCGAGGATCACGGCGGCCATGGCATCGTGCTCGCCGGGCGCCCCTATCACAACGACCCCGAGATCAACCACTCGCTGCCCGAGCTCATCAGCTCCTTTGGCTTTGCCGTGCTCACCGAGGACTCCGTGGCGCATCTCATCAAGCCCGAGCGCCCCATCCGCGTGGTTGACCAGTGGATGTATCACTCGCGCCTCTACGCCGCGGCGCGTTTTGTGACCATGCGCAATGATCTTGACCTGATTCAGCTCAACTCCTTTGGCTGCGGCCTGGACGCCCTTACCACCGACCAGGTGCAAGAAATCATGGAGGCTTCGGGCAAGATCTACACCGTGCTCAAGATCGACGAGGTGAGCAACCTGGGCGCCGCGCGCATCCGCGTGCGCTCGCTCATGGCGGCCCTCAAGGATCAGGAGGCCGAGCGTCGCGCCCGCGCCGAGTCGGCCGGCGAGGCCTATCAGCTGGGCGACGGCGCGCCGGTTGGCCCCTCCAACGAGGCGCCCGTGTTCGCAACGCGCAAGTACGACATCCGCCCGCAGCGCGAGGCGGCCAGCACCGCGTGGAGCAAGGTGCCCTTTACCGAGCAGATGCGCGAGGAGGGCTACACCATCCTGTGCCCGCAGATGGCACCCATCCACTTTGACCTGGTCAAAGAGGTGTTCCGCAAGAACGGCTACAACCTGGAGCTGCTGCCTTCTACCGACCGTGGCGCCGTGGAGGCGGGCCTGCGCTACGTGAACAACGACATCTGCTACCCGTCCATCCTCGTGACGGGCCAGATCATGGAGGCCATCGAGAGCGGCAAGTACGACCTCACCAAGACCGCCGTGCTGATCAGCCAGACGGGCGGCGGCTGCCGTGCCACCAACTACATCGCGCTGATCCGCAAGGCCCTGCGCGAGTCCGGCCACCCCGAGATCCCCGTGATCTCGCTTTCTGCCGTGAAGCTCGACGAGAAGAACCCCGGCTTCAAGCTCAGCGCGGGTATGCTCAAGGCCGCCGTGTACTGCATCCTGTTCGGCGACGTGATGATGCAGATGCTCTACCGCTGCCGTCCCTACGAGGCCGAGCCCGGTGCCGCCAACGCCCTGTACGAGAAGTTCATGGCGCGCGCCCGCGAGCTTGCGCCCAAGTTCAGCCGCCGCAGCTTCACGCGCCTGGCCGCCGAGGCCATCGAGGCCTTTGACACCATGCCGCTCGTGGGCGAGGGCACCAAGCCGCGCGTGGGCGTGGTGGGCGAGATCCTCGTGAAGTTCCACCCCACGGCCAACAACCACGTGGTCGAGGTCATCGAGTACGAGGGCTGCGAGGCCGTGGTGCCGGGCTTGCTCGACTTCTTCCTGTACTCTATGAGCAACGCCGGCCTTCAGAAGGACGAGCTTGGCAGCTCTGCCGTGACGCGTGCCAGCATGGATGCGCTGATCTCCACCGTCGACTGGATGCGCAAGCCCGTGGAGGATCTGCTGGAGAAGTCGACGCGCTTTGAGGCGCCCGAGCGTATCAGTGCTATGGCCGAAAAGGCCTCCAAGGTGCTGTCTTTGTGCAACAACATGGGCGAGGGCTGGCTGCTCACGGCCGAGATGCTTGACCTGATTGACCATGGTGCGCCCAACATCATCTGCACGCAGCCGTTTGCCTGCCTGCCCAACCACGTGGTGGGCAAGGCCGTGATCAAGGAGCTGCGCCGCCAGCACCCCGAGAGCAACATCGTGGCTGTCGACTACGACCCGGGCGCCTCGGAGGTCAACCAGCTCAACCGCATCAAGCTCATGATCAGCGTGGCCAAGGAGAATTTGCGCGCCGGCAAGGGATTCACCATGGAGAACATCGCGCCGCTCGAGAAGGACGCCGTGGACAGTAGGTTCCGCCCGCACCACTCCGAGGACGAGGCCTGCGGCGGCGCTTGCGGCACCGTGACCGAAGATGCCGTCTCCGCCGTGGCTGAACGCCTAGGCCAGGGCGTGAGGTAGCGGGTCGATATAGCTGGGTGTTGCTCGAGACCCTGCGAGCTCGTTTCGATCTGCCTCCCAAGGTCTGGACGCCCTGTATAGAAACCACGCCGCAAGGGCTGGCCCGGAATTCTTTCGGGCCAGCCCTTTTCCGCTTAGCCGACCGTCTTCCGGTAAGGGGCCAATGCCCAAAATCGACGGAAAACGTCAGGTAAATTCGTTTGTCCAAAGTAGAGGGCATTCTTGGCCCATGTTTTCGCAGGATTGAGGGGGCTAAAACGGGGGTCTACTCGGTCGTTCTAGTTTTACCTGACGTTTTCCGTCGATTTTGGGCAGCCCGTGCCGCGCGGGTTTTGGGCAGCCCGTGCCGCGCGGGTTTTGGGCAGCCCGTGCCGCGCGGGTTTTGGGCAGCCCGTGCCGCGCGGGTTTTGGGCAGCCCGTGCCGCGCGGGTTTTGGGCAGCGCGTGCCGCGCGGGTTTTGGGCAGCGCGTACCGCGCGGACCGCCTCGCCGCTGCCGGGACGGGGGCGCGCCATCGGCCGAAAGGGCCCGGTGCGCCCCGCCACCTTCCCGTTTAATGGTGCGCATACGTATGCACCTCGGCGAAGGGATAATGTATGAGCTACAAGAACGTTGTTGTGGCCGGTGGCGGTGTGCTGGGAAGCCAGATCGCCTTTCAGGCGGCCTATTGCGGCTTTGATGTGACTATCTGGCTGCGCAGCGAGGGTTCCATCGGCCGCACGCAGCCCAAGATCGACCATGTTCGCCAGGAATACATCACCGCGATCGAGGGCATGGCAGACGGCACCGGCGACTGGTGTCCGGGCATTGCCGACTCCGACAAGCCGTTCGACAAAGAGGCGGCACTCGCCGCCGTGGAGCGCGCCTATGCGGGCCTCAAGCTCGAGCTTGACCTTGGCGCCGCCGTGGCCGATGCCGACCTGGTGATCGAGTCCATGGCCGAGGACACGCAGGCCAAGATCGAGTTCTACCAAAAGCTCGCGCCGCTGCTGCCCCAAAAGACCGTGGTGGTCACCAATTCGTCCACCCTGCTGCCGAGCACCTTTGCCAAATACACCGGCCGCCCCGAGAAGTACCTGTCGCTACACTTTGCCAACAGCATCTGGAAGAACAACATGACCGAGGTCATGACGCAGGCCCAGACCGAGCAGCGCTACTTTGACGAGTTGATCGAGTTTGCGAACGAGATCCGCATGCTGGCGCTGCCCGTTAACAAGGAGAAGAGCGGCTACCTGCTCAACTCGATGCTGGTGCCGTGGCTGCTCTCGGGTCTTGACCTATATGTATCGGGCGTCTCGGATCCCAAGAGCATCGACCTTGCTTGGACGCGCGGCACCGGCGCACCCAAGGGCCCGTTCCATGTGTTCGACACGGTGGGCATCCAGACGGCCTACAACATCGTGTTGCAGTACCAGAAGGTCCCGGGCCTGCTGAGCCCGCTGCTGAAAAAGATGATGATGCCCTACAACTTCAAGGCCATGGCCGCCGTCCTCAAAAAGATGATCGACGAGGGCAAACTCGGCGAGTCCGCCGGCGAGGGCTTCTTCAAGTACGAGTAGGCGCAGCTACAGCGCAGCGCGCCGGTATGGGAAAGGGTGGGGTGCAGTTCCAAGTGGACTGCATCCCGCCCTTTGTTCTGGGCGATACGAGGTTGTTGCGTCGGGGAGAGGCGCGGCGTTGGTAAGACCATGCGAAGGGGCGAATGCAAAGCAACAAGGGCGCACGCCTAACGTGCGGCGCCCGCGGGCTTGAAGGGCAAGGTGTGGTCAACAACGGAAACGGGCTTTCCAGGTGCGTCAGGTTGACATGAAAAGATCAGGACATTGACCTGGCGGTCATGCCCTGCTCTTTGAATGGCAAGATGGCGTGCCTGGGAAGCCCGCTCTGGATGAGAGGACTAAAAGTCGGCGTTGCCGACGGTGCGCGGATGCGGCACGACGTCGCGGATGTTGCCCACGCCCGTGAGGTACATCACCAGTCGCTCGAAGCCCATGCCGTAGCCCGCGTGCTTGCAGGAGCCGTAGCGGCGCAGGTCAAGGTAGTACTTGTACTGCTCGGGCTTCATACCCAACTCGGTGATGCGGCGCTCGAGCACGTCGAGTCGCTCCTCGCGCTGGGAGCCGCCGATGATTTCGCCAATGCCGGGCACCAGGCAGT
>CAVEPV010000075.1:0-5781 GCA_963617695.1 Bacteroidaceae bacterium | reverse complement strand
GCGCGCGTGCACCCCACGCTCATCCCGGCCGACCACATGCTCGCCAAGGTGAACGGCGCCATGAACGCCGTGTACGTGGTGGGCGACGCCGTGGGCGAGACCATGTTCTACGGCGCCGGCGCCGGCTCCTTCCCCACCGCGAGCGCCGTGGTGGGCGACATCCTCTCGCTCTCTGAGCAGATCAGCCGCGGCGTGGCTCCCCTGCCCGAGAACGAGCCCTTTGCCCGCACGCTGCCGCTGCGCTCGATGGACGCGCTCGAGACCAAGTACTACGTGCGCCTGAAGGTCGCCGACCGCGTGGGCGCGCTGGCCGAGACCGTCAAGGTCTTCACCGAGCACAACATCTCGATCTCGCTCGTGAACCAGGTCGAGGACGGCCAGGGCGACACCTCCTGCTCCGTGGTGTTCTTGACCCACAAGGCAAAGGAGAGCGACGTTCGCGCCGCCGCCGAGGAACTCACGGGCGCAGACTGCGTGCAGGAGGTGGCAAACGTCCTGCGCATCGAGGACGTAGACGCCTGGACCGAGGGCATGATGGCCAACTAGCCTCTCCCCTGTTCCCCTGCATAGGAGCGCTACGAACGGCGCCCGGCTCGGATCTGTTCCGAGCCGGGCGCTTTTTGCTGCGTGGGCGAGCTGATTTCCGGGCGGCCTCGCTACGCACGCCGCCGTGTTTTGCGCGCCGCGGTGCATGCCGCAGTGCGTGCCGCCGTTATATGTGCCGCCTTTTGGCTCGCGGCCCTAGTTCGAGCGAACCTGCACCGTGAGCCGCGGATCGAAGGGCAGCTCGTCGAAGGGGACCATAGGGCGTCGGATGTTGTTGTGCGCAAGGCGCGGCAGATCCTGGTCCACGGCGCCCGGGGTGAGAGCCATGACCCAGCCGTTCGAGGCAGCGGAGAGGTCGGGCTCGAGATAGCCCATCTTGACCACAACAATGTCCTGGTCGGCAAACGGCTCGCCGGCCGCCTCGTACTGGGCAGCCGAGCCGAACTGCGTGCGCGCCGTGGTCACGATCACGTGGAAGTTGCCCTCGGCGATGACAGCGGAACGCCCACCCGTACGGAGCTCGTCAAAGATGCGCTCCACGCGGCCGTGCAGCATGACCGGCCCGCCGGAAACACCGCCTGTCATCGCACCGACGGCGATGTCGAGCTGCGCGCCCTCGCCTGCCGCCGCGCAGGCCTCAACGGCCGCGGGGTCATTCAAGGACGCGAACACCACGCGCTTCTCGCTTTCCTGCTCACGGTAAGCAGCGAGCAGATCGGCCAGCAGCACCGTGGAGTCGTCCGTGCCGCCGGCACCGGGGTTGTCGCCCGTGTCGGAGAGGAAGAAGGGGCGCGCCGTCGAGGCGAGCGCCTGCTCAATAGCGCCCGATGCCGTGTCGACCGGGCCCACGAACTCGAACGAGGAGGCCTTATCCCAAAAGTCCTGCGCGACGCGCGCGGCGTCGGCCTCGACGCCCGCGCGATCAAAGCCGCACGCGACGACGGCGCCGTGGCAACGCTCCTGGTCTGCCCAGGGGAAGCCCATCCACACGGCGGTATCGAACACGTCGTCTTGCAGGTCGTACGCATAGAGCTGGCCGTAGAGGCTGCGCCCGGGCTCGACCTCGGTCGAGGTCTTCTCGCCCGGCAGCAGGATGGGCACGTCCACCTTGGCGCGATAGCAGATACGACCCGGATTCTCCAACAGCTTCACCGCGACGCGGGCGGCGCGGCAGACGGTCCAAAGCGGATCGATGTGCGGCGCCGTGCGGTAGCTCGTCAGGTAGTCACAGGCGCCAAAGAGCTGGTCGGAGACATTGCCGTGCGGATCCATAGAAACGGTGATAGGTACGTCTACACCCACGATCTGGCGCACCTGGGCCGCGAGCCAACCTTCGCCGTCAACCAGACCCTCAATGCTCGAGGCGCCGTGGATGTCGAGCACCACGGCATCGAGCGGGCGCTCAGCGTGAGCGGCGCCCAGAAGCGACAGGAACTCGCCCGACCAGGCCTGCCAGAACTCGGCTGTCACGGGGCCGCCGGGGAGCGCATGGGCGTTTGTGAGCGGCACCCACTCGACGCCCTCGATGGGTTCCATAGCACCAAAGCGGGCCACAAGCGCGGGGTCGAGCACGGAGAGATCGCCCGTGATGAACGGGAACACGTTTAGAACGTCCTCCCCGCGGCGCACCGTGAACTCTGCCTCGCCCGAGCGGCGCGGGGTGAACTCCGAGCATTCGATGTGGTAGCCGCCGATGGCGATACGGTACGGACGAGGCATTCGATCACGCTCCCAAAATAAGGTGGCAATGCACCCTGATGAGTCAAACGCACCCATTCTATATCTGAGGCGGCAGCGCGAAACCCACCAAAAGGGTCAGTGGGGGCACTCAGAACCGTTCTCCCAGCGTACGGGCCGTAAAGACAAGCGGATTGAAGCAAAAGCCAAAGGACGAGGACGCCCCACATCCGCGCCCCAGCCCCAAGCTGCCACACGCAATGCATGGCGCGCCGTGGGTTGTCTGTAAACAGGGTGCTTCGATCGCTGCACGAAGGTGCTACGGGCGTATCATGTTGACGTTATGAAAACCGCACGGCTCAAGGCGGCACGGCAAGACCGAACCGACCGCTGCCTGCGGACCGATGGCCACCGTTTCCGACAGGAAGGCAGGAATCAATGGTCTCTCGCATCTATGTGGAGAAGAAGCCCGGTTTTGACGTTGAAGCCCAGCAGCTCAAGGGCGAGCTGCGCGACATCCTCGGCGTGGACGCCTTGAGCGGCCTGCGCATCGTCAACCGCTACGACGTCGAGGGCATCGACGAGGAGCTGTTCCGCGCGTGCGTGCCCACGGTCTTCTCTGAGCCTCAGGTAGACGTCGCAACCGACGAGCTGCCCGAGACGAATGGCGCCGCCGTGTTCGCCGTGGAGTTCCTGCCCGGCCAGTTTGACCAGCGTGCCGACTCCGCCGCCGAGTGCGTGCAGCTCATCAGCCAGGGCGAGCGCCCCGACGTGCGCTCCGCCAAGGTCTATGTGCTCGAGGGCGACCTTTCCGATGCGGACATCGAAGCCGTCAAGCACTACGTAGTGAATCCCGTCGAGGCGCGTATCGCCTCGCTCGAGCTTCCCGCCACCCTGAAGGTCGAGACCCCCGAGCCGCAGCCCGTCGAGATCCTCGAGGGCTTCCGCGAGCTCGATGCCGCCGGTCTCGCCAGCGTTATCGCCGAGCGCGGCCTTGCCATGGACGAGGCCGACATCGCCTTTTGCCAGGAGTACTTCCGCGGCGAGGAGCGCGACCCGACCATCACCGAGATCCGCGTGATCGACACCTACTGGTCTGACCACTGCCGCCACACCACCTTTGGCACCGTGCTCACCGACGTCACGATCGATGACGCTGCCGTGCAGGAGGCCTTTGACCGCTATCTCGAGATGCGCCACGAGCTGGGCCGCGACGAGAAGCCCGTCTGCCTGATGGACATGGGTACCATCGGCGCCAAGCACCTCAAGAAGACCGGCCAGCTCACTGGCCTGGACGAGTCTGAGGAGATCAACGCCTGCACCGTCAAGGTGACTGTCGATGTGGATGGCACCGACGAGGACTGGCTGTTCCTCTTTAAGAACGAGACGCACAACCACCCCACCGAGATCGAGCCCTTCGGCGGCGCGGCGACCTGCATCGGCGGCGCCATCCGCGACCCGCTTTCTGGCCGTAGCTACGTCTACCAGGCCATGCGCGTGACCGGTGCTGCCGACCCCACGGTTCCCGTCTCCGAGACGCTTGAGGGCAAACTCCCGCAGCGCAAGCTCGTGACCACCGCTGCGGCAGGCTATGCCAGCTACGGCAACCAGATCGGCCTTGCCACCGGCCAGGTCTCTGAGCTCTACCACCCCGGCTACATGGCCAAGCGCATGGAGGTGGGCGCCGTGGTGGGCGCCACGCCGGCCAGCCACGTGCGCCGCGAGTGCCCCCAGCCCACCGACAAGATCATCCTGCTCGGCGGCCGCACCGGCCGTGACGGCATCGGCGGCGCCACGGGTTCGTCCAAGACGCAGAACACCGAGTCGGTCGAGACCTCGGGCGCCGAGGTGCAGAAGGGCAACGCTCCCGTGGAGCGCAAGCTGCAGCGCCTGTTCCGCCGTGGCGACGCCTGCCGCCTGATCAAGCGCTGCAACGACTTTGGCGCCGGCGGTGTCTCCGTTGCCGTGGGCGAGCTGGCCGACGGTCTGTACGTTGATCTGGACTGCGTGACCAAGAAGTACGACGGCCTTGACGGCACCGAGCTTGCCATCTCCGAGAGCCAGGAGCGTATGGCCTGCGCCGTGGCCGATGAGGATGTCGAGGAGTTCCTGGCCTACGCCGCCGAGGAGAACCTCGAGGCGACCGTGATCGCCGAGGTCACCGCCGAGCCGCGCATGCGCATGGCTTGGAACGGCGTGGCCATCGTCGACCTCTCCCGCGAATTCCTGAACTCCAACGGTGCACCCAAACATCAGGCTGCCCACGTGGTGGCCAAGAGCGTGTGGCAGCCCGCCTGGGCCGGCGCCACGCTCGACGAGCGCATGCACGCACTTGTGACCGACCTCAACGTGGCCTCGAACAAGGGCCTCTCTGAGCGCTTTGACTCCACCATCGGTGCGGCCACCGTGCTCATGCCCTTTGGCGGCAAGACGCAGCTCACGCCGACCTCGGCCATGGTCGCCAAGTTCCCCGTGGACGGCGAGACGACCACCGCGAGCGCCATGGCCTGGGGCTTTAACCCCTACCTCATGGAGGCCGACCAGTTCGCGGGCGCCTACCTCTCCGTGGTTGAGAGCGTCTCGAAGCTCGTGGCCGCCGGCTTTAGCCGCAAGAGGGCTTACCTCTCCTTCCAGGAGTACTTCGAGCGCCTGCGCGACGTGCCCGAGCGCTGGGGCAAGCCGCTCGCAGCCGTGCTCGGCGCGCTCGAGGCTCAGGTCGACCTGGGCGTGGGCGCCATCGGCGGCAAGGACTCCATGTCCGGCTCCTTTGAGCAGGACGGCCAGGAGCTGAACGTCCCGCCGACCCTCATCAGCTTCGCCGTCTCCACCGGCCTTGCCGCCGGCGCCGTCTCGCCCGAGTTCAAGGGCGCCGGCCACCGTGTGGTTCGCATCGCGCCGGCAACCTATGGCGAGGACTATCGCCCGTGTGCTGCCCAGCTGCTCGAGACCCTCGACGCCGTGGAGAAGCTCACGGCCGCCGGCGAGGCGCTCGCTATCTCGACCCCCGGCTACGGCTGCGGTGCCGAGAGCCTGTTCAAGATGGCCGTGGGCAACCAGATCGGCCTTGAGCTTGCCGACGACGTGGACGTCGAGAGCCTCTTCACGCCGCTCTACGGCAGCTTTATCGTCGAGCTCTCCGAAGGTGCGGAACTGCCCGCCGCCGGCGAGGGCGTCGTGGTCGAGCCGCTCGGCACCACCGTTGAGGGCTACGTGCTCGAGACCGGCTCCGAGACGATCGACCTGGCCGAGCTGCAGGAGGCCTGGGAGGGTGCCATCGAGGGCGTGTTCCCCTATCGCCACGCCGATGCGGCCACCGAGAACGCACCGGTCGAGGCCCACGCCGCTTCCGTCTCGAACATCCACGTGTACGGCGGCGCCAAGATCGCCCGCCCGCGCGTGATCATCCCGGTGTTCCCCGGCAACAACTGCGAGTATGACACCGCGCGCGCCTTCCGTGCCGCCGGTGCCGAGGCCGACACCTTTGTGATCAACAACCTCACGCCCGAGGCCGTGGCCGAGAGCACCCATGAGCTTGCCCGCCGTATCCGCGAGAGCCAG
>CAVEPV010000074.1:0-5802 GCA_963617695.1 Bacteroidaceae bacterium | reverse complement strand
GCCGCAACATATCGGCACCCTGAGTCGGGGCCGCCGCGGGCACACCACCCGCGGCGGCCCTGTTTTCCGTCTTGTGCCAGTGCAGAGTGTTGTGAGCCGCTGCTCATTAACTCCGGGTTTAGTGACGGCTTGATTCAGAGCGTCGTCGAGGTCGTCCGCGGCGCAGTTCGTATGGTGCCAGCGTCCGTAAACGGATGGTTGTACGGCGGCATACCGCTCTATGCTGTGGGGTTGCCCCGGACAGCAGCGTCCACGGCGGCCCCGCCTTTCTGTCTCTCATCTGTAGTGGCTCTTTCGAAACTGTTAGTCTAAGGCAGCAGTTTAGGCGGCGATTTTCTACAGGGCGCAGCCAACGCAGGGCGTTACCCGCGCATGTCGCTCCCTTATGCGTCGTTGCCTCACTACCCGATCGGATCGCGGTAGAAGCCGCCAAAGAAGTCCTCGGTGCGCAGGACGTTTACTACGGCGTGCTCGTCTTCGGCGCGAATGATCGAGACAATATCGGCCACCTCGTAGGACGAGACCACGGTTGTGATCAGATAGAAGGTCTTGCCGCTGTAGCCGCCGCGCACCTCCACGCACGAGGAGCCGTGGCGGTATTCGCGATGGTAGGCTGCGAGCACCTCGTCGGGCAGCGCGGTGGTGATCTGCAGCGTCATGCGGTCGTAGCGGTGGTAGAAGCTCTCGATCGTCTTGGTCGAGATGAACTGAAAGATGATCGAGTACGCGGCCAGATCCCAGCCGAACATCGAGCCAAAGATGCACAGCACCGCGCAGTTGCCGGCAAAGATAAAGCCCCACGCCGAGTGCCCGGTGCGGTTGGAGACCATCAGTGAAATAAAGTCGGTGCCAGCGGTGGACGCGCCGCCCTTGAGCGCGAGCGCGATGGACAGGCCGTACAGAAAGCCTCCGAACACGACCTCGAGCAGTACGTTGTGAAACGCCGGGAGGATGTGCATGTTGTTAAAGGTGTTCAGGAAGAACGAGGACAGAAACACCTGTGCCATCGAGAACAGCACAAAGCGGCGGTTGATGCTGCGCCAGCAGATGATGGCCACCGGTATGTTGAGCACGAGCATGCCGATGAACGTGGGAAACGAGAACCCAAAGAGCGACGTAATGCGGTCGATAAGAATCGCGAGACCCGTGAATCCGCTGGAAAGCAGGTTGGCGGGGGAGACAAAGGCTCGGATGGTATAGGCCTGCAGAATCGCCGAGCAAAAGACCGAACAGGTGGTGATGAGGTTGCGCACCACGTGGATGCGCTTGAGCCTGCGAAGCCGTTCGAGCTCGGCGCTCAGGCTCGGCTTGGTTTGCTTCTTGGGCTCCTTTGGAGTTTCGTCCATGTCTATCGCAATCCCTTGTGCCAACACTCAGACGGGTTTATTTTGGCACCACTGTGCATTTTGGCTAGAGGTTTGAACGGGAACGGGGCACATATGGCATTTGGGCGGGCAAAGGCGCACCTCGACGCGGTCGGTTTTGGCGATCGCGTGATCGTGCCGGAGCAGGAGACGGCGACGGTGGAAGAGGCTGCGGCGGCTCTCGGCTGCGCGCCAGAGCACATTGCAAAGACCATGGCCTTCATGGTCGAGGACGCCCCGGTGCTGATCGAGTGCGCAGGTGACGCCCGCGTGAATAACAGCCTGTTCAAAAAGCAGTTTCACACCAAAGCAAAAATGATTCCGGGTGCAGAGGTCGAGCAGCTGGTGGGTCATGCCCCGGGCGGCGTGTGCCCGTTTGGCGTCGAGCCGGGCGTCACGGTGTACATGGACGAGTCGCTTAAACGTTTTGAGACCGTCTATCCTGCCTGCGGGGACGACCACAGCGGTGTTCGCCTCTCGGTACCCGAGCTGGAGCAGGCCGCTGGCGCCGTGGGCTGGGTAGACGTCTGCCGCGGCTGGCGTGAAGAGGAGTAATCGACGTAGCGCTGTGAGATTCGCGGCGCTCATGTCGGCCGAAAGCGCGAGTTCTTCCACGGCAGGGACTGGTCGGGGCGCGGGCTCGCCGAGTTCATGGCCGAGCTCGACGGCTGGATGAGGTGGTTCAGGGAGGGCCGCATCTCCCAGGCGCTGGGGTGGCTCACCCCCGACGAGCACAGGCTTGCGCTAGGCTATGCGGTGTAGGTACAAGAAAATGTCCGCAGTCCCCCGCAGCCCCATCCCACCAGAGGTTTTTTACGTTTTTGTACGTTATGCATGGACCCGCGCCTGCGAAATGGGCTCAAGAGGGCTTATCCGGGTTCTTTTCGACCGCCTTTTCGGCTCCTGTCGGGTGATGAACAGCGTTCACTGGCCTGTTCGCCTGGAGTCCGAATCTCCTAAACATACAAAAACGTAATATTTCTCCGGTGCCCTCGACTCAGAACCCGAATGGCTCGAAAATCATGCATAAAACGGCCTTATTTAAGTCTAAAACTGCATATCGCTTATTCTGATCCCGGATTGGCCCGCTGGAGAGGGCAAGGCGGTCTCGAAGCTCCCGGAGGAGAAAGAAAGACGGCCGCGAAAACCTCAGTGGAGGGGGAAGCAGTCGGGAAAACCGTTTGCGGTCGATGTTTAGAGATCCTGCACCCCTGCTTTCCAAGCTTGTGGCCGGGCCTTGGTTCCCGATGTGCGTCTTTGCGACCCGTATCTCTGTTGCGTCTGAGCAAATGCGGCGATGGACGCGGGGGAGTGCTACCGACGGCGCTATAATCGCCCACGTTCAAAATGAGAGAGGCGAGGAGACCGCTGTGGAAAGCGCTGTTAAGACGGCTGAGGAGAGCAAAGGCATCACGCTGCGCCAATGGCTACCGTTAGTGGGACTTACCTGCGCGGCGTTTGTGTTCAATACCTCGGAATTCATGCCGATCGGCCTGCTTACCGACATCGCAGCATCCTTCAATATCTCGGAGTCCATGGCCGGCGTGATGATCTCGGTCTACGCCTGGGGCGTCATGTTGCTCTCCTTGCCGCTCATGGTTGCCGCCTCGCGCTTTGAGTTCAAGCGCCTGTTGCTCGCTGTTATGGCGCTCTTTGCAGCGGGGCAGTTCCTTTCGGCCGTGGCGCCGACCTACCCGTTTTTGGTGCTAGCCCGTCTTGTGGTGGCCGCGGCTCATGCCATCTTTTGGTCTATTGCCGCGGTGATGGCCGCACGTCTGGTTGACGAGAAGCACTCTGCGGTCGCGCTCTCGATGGTGGCGACGGGTTCTTCCATCGCGCAGATCTTCGGTCTGCCGTTGGGCCGTGCAATCGGTTTGTCCGTGGGATGGCGCATGACATTTTGCGTGGTGGGCGCCGTGTCTGCAGCGGTTTTGATCTATCAAGCTGCGGTGCTTCCGCCGATGCCTGCGGGTGAACGCTTCACGCTCGGCCAGCTGCCGGGCCTTTTGCGCAACCGTGTGCTTGTCGCACTCTACGTAGTAACGATCTTTATGGCCACCGCGTACTACACGGGCTACAGCTACATCGAGCCGTTTCTGCAGCAGGTGGCGCACCAGGAGGCTTCGGCCATCACCATGGCGCTCACGGTCTTTGGCTGCGCCGGCCTGCTCGGTTCTATCTCGTTCTCGCGCTTCTTTGATGGGCACCGGTTTGGTTTCTTGGCCGTGGTGCTCTCGGGCGTGGCGGCATCACTGTTGCTGATGCATGTCGCAAGTATCTCGCTTGTGACGGTTCTTGCGGTCTGCGTACTGTGGGGTCTGTGCGGCACGGCCTTTAACGTGGCCTTCCAGGCTGAGGTCATCGCCTACACCACGCAGGAGTCGAGCGCCGTGGCCATGTCCATCTTCTCTGGCCTGTTCAATCTGGGCATCGGCTGCGGCACCGCAATCGGCGGAACCGTGGTCGCCCGCCACGGCATAGCTCTAATCGGCTATGTAGGCGGCGCCACCGCCGTAGCAGGCGTGCTATTTGCAGCAACCGTACTGTTCTCCGCCATCCGTCGCGCCGAGGGCTAGTAGGCGCTGGCCGCAGGTGGCAAGCGGACGCGTTGCGGCTCTCTTCTGAGTAATCTCTGCCGGCTGAGTCTTCTGGCAGGATCCGAGTATCGAGCCCCAACTCCCTTTTCGCTCCGAACCCAAGAGCGGAAGCGACTTGGGGCCGGCGTCGGGGCGTTTGGTCGAGGCGAGTTCCGCACGAGCCGGAGGCGCCAGTGGCGCCTCCGTGCGAGCAGGACTGTCCGCGGCCGCGGCCAAACACCCCGGCGCCGGCCCCCCACGTGGTCTGTGCAGGCATGTCTCGTTCTCGTGAAGAACTGACCGTTCGCGAGTTTTTCTCCAAAATTGAACTTATCTGTGGGCCGCCTTCCTATACTGGCTACTAAATTGAACTTCTGCCCAAGACTCGGGAACGAAAGTTCAATTTGTAAGCGTAATTGAACTATGGGAGGCCGGATGCCAGAGCAATCCTTTGCCGATCGCCTGCGCGAGCTTATGGAGACGGCGGGCTACAAGCAGTCCGACGTGATTCGTCTGGCGCAAACGCACGGCAAGCGTCTGGGAAAAAGCCAGGTCAGCCAGTACGTGAGCGGTAAGACGGTTCCACGTCGAGATGTTCTCTCCGTTCTGGCAGAGATCTTTGGCGTCGATGCCGGCTGGCTTGCCACGGGCGAGGGCGACCGAGCGCCCGCACGAGCTAGCAAGCCGGGCTCGGCCCCGGCCTCCTCGTCTTCCACTTCAAACACCCGCGGCGCAGACGCGCCGACGTTCCCAAGGAGCACAGCAATGCGTGAGTTCAAAAAGTCCAACAAGCTCGAAAACGTCCTGTACGACGTGCGCGGCCCGGTGGTCGATGAGGCCGCCCGCATGGAGGAAGACGGCGCGCGCATCCTTAAGCTCAACATCGGCAATCCGGCGCCTTTCGGCTTCCGCGCGCCCGACGAGGTCGTCTTTGACATGCGCCAGCAGCTCGCCGACTGCGAGGGCTACTCCGACTCGCGCGGCCTGTTCGCGGCCCGCAAAGCCATCATGCAGTACGCCCAGCTGCGCAACATCCCCAACGTGGACATGAAGAGCATCTACACCGGCAACGGCGTTTCGGAGCTCATTCAGCTGAGCATGCACGCGCTGCTCGACAACGGCGACGAGGTGCTGATCCCTGCGCCCGACTACCCGCTGTGGACGGCCTGCGTGACGCTTGCCGGCGGCACGCCCGTGCACTATGTCTGCGATGAGCAGAACGAGTGGAACCCCGACCTGGCCGACATTGAGAAGAAGGTCACTCCGGCCACCAAGGCCATCGTCGTCATCAACCCCAACAACCCCACGGGCGCTGTGTACTCCAAGGAGATCCTCGAGGGTATTGTCGAGATCGCGCGCAAGCACCAGCTCATGATCTTTGCCGACGAAATCTACGACCGTCTGATCATGGACGGCTTTGAGCACGTTTCCATCGCCTCGCTCGCGCCCGACCTGCCCTGCGTCACGTTCTCGGGCCTCTCCAAGAGCCACATGGTGTGCGGCTACCGCGTGGGTTGGATGATCCTCTCGGGCAACCTGCGCTGCATGAAGGACTTTATCCTGGGCGTGAACATGCTCTCCAACATGCGCCTGTGCTCCAACGTGCCGGCGCAGTCTATCGTGCAGACGGCACTCGGCGGCTACCAGAGCGTGAACGAGTACATCCGCCCCGGCGGTCGCGTCTACGAGCAGCGCAACTACGTGTACGAGGCACTGAACCAAATCGATGGCATCACGGCCGTCAAGCCCAAGGCGGCGTTCTACATCTTCCCCAAGATGGACATCAAGAAGTTCAACATCACCGACGACGAGCAGTTCGCGCTCGACCTGCTGCACCAAAAGAAGATCCTCATCACGCGCGG
>CAVEPV010000073.1:0-5811 GCA_963617695.1 Bacteroidaceae bacterium | reverse complement strand
GAGGCCGCTGCCGCCAAGACCGCCTCTATGCAGCAGGGCTCTGCGGCCACGAGCGGTTCGAGTGCTGCTGCCTCCACCGATTCCGGCTCTGGCTCTAGTGGCTCCTCGTCCAACAACTCGTCCAGCTCCTCGTCGAGCAACTCTTCGAACAGCGCGTCCGGCGGCTCTAGCTCGAGCGGTTCTTCCAGCTCTGGCAGCGATTCGTCCACGGCGAGCGGTTGGAAGTCCGGCGTGGCTTCGTACTACGGCATCGGCGACGGCTTTATGGGCGGCACCACCGCCAACGGCTCCATCGTTACCGAGACCTCTATGGCCATCGCTATGCTCAACGTTCCGTTCGGCACTCGCGTCGAGATCAGCTACAAGGGCAAGTCGGTCATTGCCGTCGTCAACGACCGCGGCCCTTATGCCGCCGGCCGCGTGATCGACATGCAGCCTGCTGTGGCCCGTGCTCTGGGCTTCCTTACGGTCGGCGTCGACACGGTGCAATATCGCTTCCTCTAAATCTCATTTGAGGCCCTCGGCGCCTGCTCATTGCGCTAAACTGTCCTGCTGACCTTTCCGCGTTTGGAACGGAGGACCTCATGAAGATCCGTTGCTCGCTTGCTGCTTGCGCTGCTGTGCTCTTTGCGGCGCTCTTGTTTGCCTGTCCGCTCACTGCCCGCGCTGAGGGTTCGACCGGCAGTGGCCTGGATCCGGTCATCGAGCTCTCGCAGGATGATTTCCTAAACGAGGACGGCTCCTACCGTGTGTACGAGCTGAGCGCCAGTAGGTCTTACAAGCTCACCGAGGATGTGTACGGCGCGATCTATATGCGTGACGTCCTTGACCATCCGTCTGAGCTCACGGTTCTCGAACTCGACGGCCATACGATCACCACTCCCGCATCGCTCGACGTTCCTGCGGTGAATATAGCCGGTGTCTTTGCTTATCTCTCCATCATGAACGGCTCTATCGTGCAGGAGGGCACCGGCCACCCTGCGATTTTCCAAGACTCCCCGTTTGCTACGATCAATCTTGATCTGGGCGATGAGCATTCCATCACGAGCAATAACAACGTTTGCGTGGAATCGTATGGAGCCGAGAAGTTCATGATTCGCTCCGGCGGCTACATCGTGAACAACAACACGTCTAATAGTCCGGTGCTGTATTCCGGAAGCGGAGACTACATGTACGTCTACGGTGGAACGTTTATCACTAACGGCGGTACTGAGGTTGTCTACGTTAAGCCGGAGACCATTAGCAACCCTGGGCACATTCGCATTCTTGGGCCCTGCACGTTCAACCAGTATCCTGCCGGTGTCAGCATCGAGACCGAAGGGCTCTCGCTCGTTTGCAAGAAGTACGAAAAGGATGCTGGCGGTTCGGTTGAGGCGAGCTTTGTTGTCGAGGATACTCCCACCGACTACCGCGTGCTGGGCGGCCTGGTTAAGAACCAGGGCGGGCTTGGAACCGTCTACTTTGAGAATCATGCCGATTACGAGGCGTTCCTGACCGATCACGAGGTGGCCAAGGAGAACCTTGACCCCTTGGTCTACACGGTGACGTTCAGCTCGCTCGGCGGCACCGAGGTTGCCTCGCAGACGCTTCATTGGGGCGATAAGGTGACGCGCCCCAATAATCCCGAGAAGAAGAACTTCGCCTTTGATTGCTGGCTGGCGGTTCCCGAGCAGACCGCGTACGACTTTGAGAACAGCATCGTAACGTCTGACATGACGCTGATGGCCCGTTGGACCAGGAAGGGCCGCCCGGCAGTTGGCGAAGAGGATTCCAGCAACACGGGGGAGAGCGCAGACGAGGACGAAGATGAGAAGACCGCCTCGCTTATCTCGACCGCCACTAAGGCCACGGGCAGCCTGCCCCAGACCGGCGACGCGAGCGCACTCGTTGCTTTGGTCGCGGCTGCAGGAGCGGGCTCTGCGGCGGTTGGAGTGTTCCGTCGCCGCAGGTAGCGCGCATGGTCTGTTGCTTTAGCTAGGACAACCTCACGGGTTCGTGAGTGTAGGAGTTGAGGATCTCGACGCCCGTCTCTGTGACGAGCGCGAGGTCCTCGATTCTTACGCCGGTGTGCCCGGGCAGATAGATGCCGGGCTCGATGGAAAATGTCATGCCGGGCTTTACCGTGTCCGTGTTTGCGAGCGAGACGTCGCCGGGCTCGTGGTCTTGTAGACCGATGGAGTGCCCCAGGCGGTGCGCAAAGTAGGGGCCGTAGCCGGCCTCGGTGATGACATCGCGTGCGATGCGATCCAGGTCACAAAAGCGTACGCCGGGTTTGATGGCGGCTTCCGCGGCCTCGTTCGCGCGGCGCACGACGTCGTAGATGCGTCGGCTCTCCTCATCGACCTCGCCCCAGAAGAAGGTGCGGGTCATGTCTGAACAGTAACCGTGGCAGCGGCCGCCGATGTCGAACAGCACGACCTCATTCGGGTGCAATGCTGTGGCATCCGGCTCGTGGTGCGGGTCTGCCGCGTGCGCGCCAAAGCTGACGATGGGGGTAAACGAAAAGCCCTGACATCCGTGCTCTCGATACAGATCGAGTAGCTGGTCTGCGATTTCAAGCTCGGTCACGCCCTCATGCACCAGTGCGGCGGCTTGGGCCATGACCTCGTCATTGATGCGGCTCGAGATGCGCATCAACTCCTGTTCGCTCGCATCTTTGAGGGCACGCGTGCAATCTATGGCGCCGGAGCCCAGGTGGAAGGCGGGGGCGGCGTGACGCTCCTGCAGGGGGAGCAAGAACGAGCAGCGCATGGTCGCGTCTACTCCGAGCGGCCGTGCGGGGTCGAGCCTGGAGGCGATGATTGCCGTGACGTCATCGGTGTCGCAGTAGACGGCGACCTCGGCGTTGTCATAGGCGCCCACGTCGTGCAGCGCGTTCATAAAGATGACGGGCTGCATGTCACGGCCGATGAGAATGCCAGAGAAGCGCTCATACATCTCGAGGTAAAAACCTGCCAGATAGTAGATCGACCAGGGATCGGTGATGAGGATTTGTGAGCCGGGGTGCTCGAGCTCTGCGGCGTCGAGGATGCGCGTAACGCGCGACTCATCGATATGATTCATGGGGAGGTTCCTTGTCCTTGTTTTTTGGCGTTGTTACTTGATGGGTCCGAATACGATCTGCGAGCCATCGTCTTCGAGTGGAACGTCTGACTCTTCGCAGCCCAGCTCGCGGGCGAGGATACGCACCACCTTGCTCTGGCAAAAACCGCTCTGGCAGCGGCCCATGCCCGCGCGGCAGCGGCGCTTAACGCCCTCGACGGACACGGCGCCTGGCGCGCGATGGATCGCGGCGACAATCTCTGCCTCCGGCACGGTCTCGCAGCGGCAGACGATGGAGCCCCAGGCGGGGTCTTTCTCTATAAGGGCCTGCTGCTCACGGTAGGGGAGCAGGTCGAAATCGGCGGGCGCTGCGCGACGCGGCTCGTAATCGGCGCGCTCCGTGAGCGTGGCTCCGTCCTCGTGCAGCAACTCGTCCACCAGCTCTGCGATGGCGGGCGCCGAGGCAACGCCAGGAGACTGGATGCCCGCCACCTGAATCAGGCCGGGTACCACGGCGGAGCGGCAAATCATAAAGTCGTTCAGCCCCTTGATGACGGCTCGGCCACCGCCAAAGGCGCGTACGACCTTGCGTGTGTTTAGATCGGGCACGAGCTTGCGCGCGCCGTCGAGCAGCTGCTTCAGATCGGGCGCGTAGGTCTCGGTGTCGCCCGGGGTACGCTCATGGGCTGTCGCGGTGATGACGGTGTTGCCGTGGGCGGTGCCGGTGACGATCACGCCTTTGCTCACGGGCGTAGGTGTGGGGTAGAGCGGCATGAGGGGCCGCGGCTCCTTGTCGAGCACCACGATGTTGCCCTGGCGCCAGACAAGCTCGAACTCCTCGGCGCCGGCCATACGCGAGACCTCGGCGCTGCCGTTGCCCGCCGCGTTGACGATGCGGGTCGCGAGCAAGGTGTCGCCGCCTACGTGAACCTCAAAGCCTTCTTCAGTTTTATCGATCGCCTCGACCGCGTGTCCGCGCAGGAACGCGACGCCGTTGGCCGCGGCGTTTTCGGCGGCGCTGATGGCCACATCGAACGGGTCGACATAGCCGGTCGAGGGGCACCAAAGTGCGGCTACCGCCTCAGGGTTTGCACGCGGCTCGAGCTCAAGAATCTCTGCGGATTCTACGATGCGCAGACCCTCGACGCCGTTCTCTTCGCCCTGCCTTTTCAGACGCTCAAGCGTTGCACGGTCTGCCTCATTAAAGGCCATGACCATAGAACCCGTGCGTTTAAAGGCAAAACCCAGCTCGTCTGCCCACTGCGTGTAGAGGGCGCAACCACGCGCGTTGACGCGGGCCTTGCACGAGCCGGGGGCGGGGTCGTAGCCGGCGTGCACCAGGCCGCCGTTTGCCTTGGTGGTACCTGCCGCAATGTCGTTTGCTGCCTCGATCACGACGATTTTGGCATCGTACCTGCTCAGCTGGCGGGCGATGCAGCACCCGATGATTCCTCCGCCGATGACGGCGATGTCAAAACGTTCCATGCGAACCTCCCGGGCACGCCCGATAGCCAAACTGAACCCATGGTACCCCTGCGTGTTTCGTTCTATGTCAAAAGCGTGACCGCATTAGGAGAATTGTGGGCAGGGGAGTAGAATGACGAGACAAGTTTGACCTCCCAGCCCGGGAGATTCGAAAGGTTTCGTTCATGTCCAAGTACATCCAGGAACTCATGTCGCCGCAGCTCATGATGGCAATCTACCTGTTCGTCGCATTTATTGCGGCCCTCTATGTTCTCGCCGTCGTGTATGTCTTTATCGACGCGAAGCGCCGTGGCGTCAACGCTTACTGGGCTTGGGGTCTCGTTGCCCTTATCCCGTTTGTTGGCCTGATCGCCTACCTCGTGCTGCGCCCCAACTCCTACCTTGCGGATCGTGAGGAGCAGGAGCTCGACATGGCCCTGCGCGAGCGCCAGCTCTCGCAGTACGGCACCTGCCCGCAGTGCGGCACCTCCATCGAGAAGGACTTTGTTGTCTGCCCCGTCTGCAACACCCAGGTTCGCAACGTCTGCCCCAGCTGCCGTCGTCCGCTCGATGCGCACTGGAAGGTCTGCCCTTACTGCCGAACTCACATCCAGTAGCGCAACCCTAAACTTCGTGCGTTGCGCATAAATGTTGCCCGCCGGCCTAGAGAGGACGGCGGGCACTTGTATAATCATCGCTCGGATTAAATCAGAGCGTCAGCCATCTTGGGAGGAAGACTCGAATGAAGGCTCTTTATAACGACGGAACGGTTGCCGACCTACCTGAAGACGAGGTCACACACGTCGTTCGCCACTCTGCGGCCCATATCATGGCCCAGGCCATCAAGCGCCTGTATCCCGAGGCCGATTTTGCCTACGGCCCGGCTACCGACAACGGTTTTTACTACGACATCGACCTGCCCGAGGGCCAGAAGATCTCTGAGAACGACTTTGAGGCCATTGAGGCCGAGATGAAGAAGATCGTGAAGGAGAACCTCAAGTTCACGACCTTCGAGCTTTCGCGCGAGGATGCCGTAAAGCTCATGGAGGAGCGCGGCGAGAAGTACAAGGTCGAGCACATCGGCGATCTGGCTGACGATGCCCGCATCACCTTCTACCAGCAGGGCGAGTACATTGACATGTGCGTGGGCCCGCATATCTGCTACACCAAGGCGCTTAAGGCCTTTAAGCTCACCGCTGTCTCTGGCGCGTACTGGAAGAACGACAAAGACAACAAGATGCTCACCCGCGTGAACGGTGTTGCCTTTGCCACCAAGGAGGAGCTTGACGAGCACCTGCGCCTGCT
>CAVEPV010000072.1:0-5929 GCA_963617695.1 Bacteroidaceae bacterium | reverse complement strand
ACGGTGATGACGGCGTCGGTGACGGGCTCGCCCAGGTACTTCTCGGCGTCGGCCTTCATCTTGGCGAGCGTCATGGCGCTGACCTGCTCGGCGGTGTAGTCCTGGCCGTCGATGGAGACGACGGCGCGGCCGCCCTGGCCCTCCTTGACCTCGTAAGGCACGGTCTTGAGCTCAGAGGTGCACTCGGAGTACTTGCGGCCCATGAAACGCTTGATGGAGAACACGGTGTTCTTGGGGTTGGTGACGGCCTGGTTCTTAGCGGCCTTGCCCACCACGCGGTCGCCGTCGGCACGGAAGCCCACGACGGACGGGGTGGTGCGGTCGCCCTCGGCGTTCACGATGATGGTGGGGCTGCCGCCCTCGAGAACGGCCATGGCGGAGTTGGTAGTACCAAGGTCGATGCCCAGAATCTTGCTCATAAGAGATCCCTTCTTCTTTCGCATAACAGGCGCCGGCGCAGTGACGCACCGGCGCGCGGTTTTTCGATCAGCTCTACTATATCCCCTTAACGCCGCAGATATACAAAATCTAAGTCATTCCATATAAGATTTTTTTGCTGCGCGCGATGCAGGTTATCTGAGGCGGGATGCTGCAGAGTCATCCTTGGTTAACATTTTCGCTGGTAGTAAGCCTGAGCTGACTCGGCGAACGGTATGAAGATGCGGGTTGCGGGGTGTTGCAAAGGTGCCGATGCGTGCTATTTTAAGCACCATACGTTCCGGCGCGCATCGCCTGTCGCGCCGGGCATTACAAGAGAGGAAACTACCATGGCTCATCCCGTAATCGATGCCGACGAGTGCATCGCCTGTGGCGTCTGCGTCGACACCTGCCCCTGCGGCGTTCTGGAGCTCCAGGACGTTGCCACCGTCGTTGATGAGGATTCCTGCGCTGCCTGCGGTGCTTGCCAGGAGGCCTGCCCCGCCGGTGCCATCACCGAGATCGTCGACGAGTAGCAACAGCGCTTAACGCCAAGCCGCAAGTCGAGCAACCCGCCCCGAGCCTTTCGCCCGGGGCGGGTTTTTGTTTGAGTGCCCAGCGCTAGCGCAGCTCACTGTGGGTTTTATTGCGGGATTAGAGGGGCTGCATTCGCGGTCCCTCTCAAAATCGGCTTAACTCTAAAGCCAGCCCATTCGGCATCCCTGAACTGAATCGACCGGCTTTGTCCCTTTTGTCAGGCCCGTTACGCCAAGCCGTCCTCATAGGGCAAAAGCTCGGCTAGGTAGCCCTTGGTGGCGAGCGCCTGCTCAATCTCGTCAAGGTCAGACTCGGAGTCGGCGGCGATGCGGTGAAAGTGGTAGCCACTCGTAACCGTCATAAGCGGAAAGCTCTTGCCGCTGGCAATATCTTGCAGGTAGCGCTCCACATCGCGACGGTTGCGGATGTCCAGGTCGGCCGTGATCTTGCCGTACACGCGATGGTTCACCATCACGTTGAGAACCGCCCCACCACGATCAACGATGGTCGTGAGCTCGTCTTCCAGCTCGTCCTCGCCGTGGTGCACTTTGAGCAGGCGCGTGGGCACGTTGGGAGCGCCCGCACCCTCCTGCAGCACGTAGCCGCGGCTCGTGGCCACCACGTCATGACCGTCAGCGCGCAAAAGCGCGATGTCTTGCACCACAACCTGCCTGCTCACGCCCGCAGCGCGCGCCAACGCAGAGCCCGAGATGGGCGCCTGCGCGCCGCGTAGCTCGGCTATGATCTTTTCCCTGCGCTCGCTTCCCGTCATGGCTCCACCTCGCTTGCCGCCAGCCGCATGTCCAACATTCACGCCGCCCATACTACCCGAGGATCTTCAGATGCTTGAGCGACAGATCCAGAATCGGCGCCGAATGCGTAAGCGCACCGGAGCTGATGTAGTCCACGCCCAGATCGGCTAGGCCGCGGATATTGCTCGCGTCCACATTGCCCGAGACCTCGGTCTTGGCGCGGCCATCGATAAGCGCGATCGCCTCGGCCACCTGAGCGTGATCCATGTTGTCGAGCATGATGATGTCCGCACCGGCAGCCACGGCCTCGCGCACCATCTCCAGATTCTCGCACTCCACCTCAACGGTACAGGTAAACGAAGCGTGCTCGCGTGCGGCGGCCACGGCCTGGCGCACGCCACCCGCGGCGTCGATGTGGTTGTCCTTGAGCATCACGGCGGTGGAGAGGTTGTAGCGGTGGTTGCGCCCGCCGCCAATGGCCACGGCGGCTTTCTCGAACACGCGCATGCCCGGGGTGGTCTTGCGCGTATCCACGAGCACGGTATTGGTGCCCGCCAGAGCGCTTGCCATCTGGCTCGTATAGGTAGCGATACCGCTCATACGCTGCAGATAGTTGAGGGCCACGCGCTCACCGGAAAGCAGCACGCGCGCGTCGCCGTGGACGGTGGCCAGATGCTGGCCGGGCTCGACCGTCTCGCCATCTGCGACAAAGGCCTCAACACGGGTGGCGGGGTCGAACAAGGTGAAAGCGCGCTCGAACACGTCAAGGCCCGCAATCACACCTGCGGCCTTGGCGATCAGCTGCACCTGCGCCTCACGCGGTTCGGGGCACACAGAGGCCGTGCTCACGTCCTCAAAGGTGATGTCCTCGCGCAGAGCCTGCAGAATCAGGTCGTCTGCCACGAGCTTCATAGTAATGGGATCCATGGTCGCTTATGCCTCCTTGCCGATGATGTTGATGTCGAGCGGCGCATCTCCGCAGGCCACAGGCTCGTGCGCCACCGTGCCGAGCTGATCGCAGAGAACGTCAATGGCGAGAGGGCGCGGCACGGATGGCAAAGCCGTAGCGGCACCAGAGGTACCGCCCGCGTCCGATGCCGAGCCGGTGCCACAGCCCGAGCCCTCGCCCGCGACCGCAGCCGATGCGGCGCCAAAGCCAAAGTCCGCAACTGCGGAGGCAACACTGGGGACAGCTTCCTCGCCCACTGCGCGATGCCGACCGTCGAGCGCCGGCTCGCCGGCAAGCTCCACCTCGAGCGACTCGCCCGTGCACATGACGTGCGCGGCGCGGCGCGCGAACACGAGCGACTCGAGCAGACTATTGCTTGCCAGGCGATTCTTGCCGTGCACCCCGTTGCAGCTGGTCTCACCCGCAGCGAACAGGTGCGGCATGGTGGTCGCCGAATCGCGGTCTACCCACACGCCGCCCATAAAGTAGTGCTGCGTAGGTACCACGGGGATGGGCTCCTCCAAAATGTCGCGCCCGTCCTCCAAGCAACGCGCACGAATATTTGCAAAGTGGCCCGTCACCGTCTCGCGCGGCACCGGCTCAAAGCTCAACCACTCATGCGAGGTGCCATCGGCCTTCATCTGCTCCTTGATGGCAGCGGCCACCACGTCGCGCGGCTGCAGCTCGTCACAAAAGCGCTCGCCGGCAGCGTTGAGCAGCACGGCGCCCTCGCCACGGCAGCTCTCAGAGATCAAGAATGTGCGCCCCGGCTGCGGCGAGGAAAGCCCCGTGGGGTGAATCTGCACGTAGTCAAGGTCGGCCATTTTGATGCCGTGCTCGCGCGCGATGTAGCACGCATCGCCCGTGAGCTGCGGAAAGTTGGTCGAATGGTCATACAGGCCGCCGATGCCGCCGCATGCCCACAGCGTGTTTTCAGCCCGAATCTCAAAGCGCTCGCCCTCCTGCGCGGAGCCCGGAACACCCAGCTCATCGGCAGGGTTCAGCGACGCGGCCTCGTCCACGGGAACCGCTACCACGCCAACGCAGACGTCTTGGCCGGAGCGTTCCTCAACAAGGATGTCCACCATGGCCACGTGCTCCAGAATCTGCACGTTAGGCAGGCGGCGCACAGCGGCGAGGAGCGTCTGTGTGATCTCTTTGCCCGTAATGTCTGCGTGATAGCAGATGCGCGGGCGGGCGTGCGCCCCCTCACGTGTGAAGTCGAGCGAGCCATCTGTCTTGCGCTCAAAGCGCGCACCCAGCGCTAGCAGGTCGTCGATCACCGAGCGGCTCGAGCGAATCATAATGTCCACGCTCTCGCGGCGGTTCTCGTAGTGCCCGGCACGCAGCGTATCGGCAAAAAACGACTCGTAGTCCGAACCTTCCGGCAGCACGCAGATGCCGCCCTGGGCAAGCATCGAGTCGCACTCGTCCACCGCACCCTTGGAGAGCATCACAACGCGTGTGCCCACCGGCAGGTTGAGCGCGGCGTAAAGCCCCGCCACGCCGCAGCCGGCGATCACCACGTCGCAGGTCATGTCCTGATGCATCCTAGCCTCCCCGCCCTAGCGCGCAGCGTACTCGAGCATGCGGTCGAGTGTGAGCTTTGCCTGCTCAGCAGCCGCCTCGTCCACGCCGATCTGTACCTCGCCCGTGCCGTGCTCAAGGCAATGCACGAGCTTTTCGAGCGTGATCATGTCCATGTTTACGCAGGTAGGACGCGTAGCCGGGAAGTAGAAGCGTTTACCTGTCCCTTTGCAGCGACGCTCGAGCTCAAAGAGCACGCCCGCCACCGTCACGATAATGAACTCGGTGGCCTCGGACTGCTCGGCGAAGGTGATGATGCCCGCCGTGGAACCCACGTAGTCGGCCTCGGCCAAAACGTCGGCCTTGCACTCGGGGTGCGCCAGCACAAGCGCCTCGGGATGTGCCTCCTCGGCAGCCTCCACCTGCTCACGCGTGATTACGTGGTGGCGTGGGCAGTAACCTTGGTTGAGCAGCACGTGCTTTTCGGGCACCTGCTCGGCCACAAAGCGGCCGAGGTTCTGGTCGGGGATAAACAGCACGTGCTCCTGCGGCAGCTCACGTACGATCTTCACGGCGTTCGAGCTGGTCACGCACACGTCCGACCAGCTCTTGATTTCGACAGTGGAATTGACGTAGCAGACCACGGCCAGATCGTCACCGTACTCGGCACGCGCAGCATCCACCACCTCGCGCCGCACCATGTGTGCCATGGGACAGTCGGCGCCAGGCTCGGGCAGCAGCACGGTCTTCTCGGGGTTCAGCAGCTTGGCGCTCTCGCCCATAAACTCAACGCCGCACAGCACGATGGTCTGCTGCGGAAGCGACTTGGCGAGCTTGGCCAGGTAGAATGAGTCGCCCACGTAGTCGGCCACGGCCTGCACCTCGGGCGCTACATAGTAGTGGGCGAGCACCACCGCATCGCGTTCGAGCTTCAAGCGATCGATCGCCTCCAGCAGCTCGATAGGCACCAGCTGTGCCCGCTCCGTTGCCGTTGTGGCCGACGCCAGCCCCTCCGCGATGTCGCGCGCCAAGGCCTCGGCGCTCTCGTACTCCCCTGCAGCCATTGCTGCCCCTCTCGATAGGCGAACCATTGAGCCGACAGTATGGCACTTGTCATGTCAGGTGACAAGACACCTGTAAAGTCAGCACGAGATGAACAAGCACAAAAAGGGCGACTACCGGGGTGGTAGTCGCCCTTCAGGAGCTATGTGCTATCCGGTTCGGCGCGAAGCGCGGGCAGGATGCTACTTGTTGCGACGCTTGGTCACAAGGCCGGCACCAGCGGCGGAGAGGCCAGCAAGGCCGGCAGCCACGGCGGCGATCATAGAAGCGTCGCCCGTCTTGGGCAGAGCCTTCTTATCGGATTTGTCGTCCTTCTTAGCGTCGGACTCGTCGTTGCGAGTCCAAGCGGCCCTTACGGTAAAGGTCGCACCCTCCTCGGTCTCGGAAGCACCGAACTCAACCTCGGTAAGATCGGCATCGAACCAGGCCAGCGTACCGTCCTCATCGTCCATCGCGTAGATCTGCCAACCAGCAAAGGTGTAGCCCTTGCGCGTGGGATTCTTGGGCAGGTTGTCCTTAGAGAACGAGGCAAAGTTCTTGTCGTTGGTCTTCAGCACGACCTGATCGATGGCGGAACCGCCGTTGGAGTCGAAGTTGATAACAACATGGTCAGTGAGCCAGGCGGCCTTGAGAGTCGTGGTGCTCTCCTCGGCGGTGTCGCCAGCGGTGAAGAGGTCGGGATACT
>CAVEPV010000071.1:0-6168 GCA_963617695.1 Bacteroidaceae bacterium | reverse complement strand
TCCGCTACGCCCCGCACGGAACGGTGAAACGCGCCATTACCAAGCTGCTGCTGGGATAGGGGAGGAACACTCCGGCACTTAAAGAACACGCGTTCGATCGATACAATGTGACGATCGAACGCGTGTTCTTTTGGAGTGCCTCATGCATAGAGAAACTGCCTATTACGATTCGTCATCGCTTGCATCGATTTACGAGTACGCCAAACGGCTGGAAGGGCACACGCTGCGCGAGGAGTGCGAGGGGGTAGATAATCTGCCCGATGCGCACCAGCGCAAGGGTTCTTTTGGGAACGCGCTTGAGAAATACTACTTCCACTACGACATCAACAGCGACCCCAATCCCGACTTTAACGAGGTCGGGACAGAACTCAAATCAACCCCGATCAAGAAGAAGCGCGACGGAAGCTTTTCTGCCAAGGAACGTCTGGTTATCAGCATGATCGATTACATGACCGTAGTCGATGAAACGTGGGAAACCTGCTCGCTGCAAAAGAAGCTTCAGAAGATTCTCTTGGTGGTCTACCAGTATGAAAAGGACATCAATCCGATTGACTTCATGGTCAAGCTGGTTGAGCTGTGGGGACTGCCTGCAGAGGATGTTCCAACGTTCAAAAACGACTGGAACACAGTTGTCGATAAGGTCAGGGACGGTCGGGCTCATGAGATTTCAGGTTCAGACACCCTGTATCTTGAGGCTGCAACAAAGGCGGCGACCGCGAAAGACCGGAGGCCTCAGCCGTTTTCAGACATTCCCGCAAAGCCGCGCGCATGGGCTATTAAAAACTCTTACATGACCACGGTTTTCAACCAAATGATTAAGCTTCAGGTCATTGAGCGGAGCACAGACGAGACCGATCTTGATCTGTTGAGTCTGGTGAAGAGGCGCTTTGAGCCGTACTTGGGTCTGACCGAGGCTGAACTTGCCCGCGTGTGCGGCTATGTTGGCGAGGGCAAGGGCAAGCCCAAGAATCTTTGCGCGCTCATCACGCGTCATATTCTTGGGGTTGATGATGACGCGAAGATTGCCGAGTTTGAGAAGGCCGGCATCAAGGCCAAGACGATTCGACTCAAGCGCAACGGTATCCCTCGGGAGTCAGTCTCGTTTCCCACGTTCGACTACTGCGAGCTTGTCGAGACTTCCTTTGAGCAGAGTGACTTTTGGGATTACCTGCACCAGAAGTACCTCTTCGTTATCTACCGTGAGGACTCGAGCCAAACTGATCTTTATCGTCTGTCGGAGGTCATATTTTGGCAGATGCCTGATCGCGATCTGGTCGAGGCGCGGCGATGCTACGAAGAGATGCAGGAACGTGTGCGCTCGGGTCATGCGGATCGCTCGGTCACGTCGAGAGAGAATCGCTGCTGCCACGTTCGCCCTCACGGGCGCAACAAAGCAGACACCCTGCCGACGCCGCAGGGAGGCCAGGAGACCAAAAAGTGTTTTTGGATCAATGCTCGCTACATCGGTGAAGAGATCGGTAGAGTAGAGCGGGAAAACGCGGGGCGGCGTACGGGTCAGTCGCCGCATGAGATAAACGATTGGAACGCCGTGCCTGATCAGGTCATTCGAGTTGCAGAACTATTCGCCGGGGTGGGAGGTTTTCGTCTCGGGCTCGAGGGCTATCGCGATGGCAGCGGCCAAGGCATGGACATGCCCGCCGCCGGTCCCTATCAGACTGTGTGGGCCAATCAATGGGAGCCGCCCGGAACGCCGACAAAGCAGTTTGCTGCGCGTTGCTATAGCCAGCGTTTCGGCGATGCGGAGCTCGTAAACAGTGACATCCACGAGGTTCTCGACGAGTACGAGGCCGGTCGTATCGATATTCCCGATGTTGACATGGTGGTCGGTGGATTCCCCTGCCAAGATTACTCGGTTGCCAAGCCGCTCTCCAAGGCGAGTGGTATCGAGGGTAAGAAAGGCGTGCTGTGGTGGGACATCTACCGTTTTCTCAAGCTCAAGAATTGCCCTCGTTACGCACTGTTTGAGAATGTTGATCGCCTGCTGAAGAGCCCGGCTCCGCAGCGCGGACGCGATTTTGCAATTATCCTGTCCTGCCTAGCGTCGCTGGGCTACGCAGTTGAGTGGCGCGTGATTAACGGAGCCGAGTACGGCTTTCCGCAGAAGCGCCGACGCGCGTATATCTATGCTGAACGAACTGATGAGGCGTGGGATCTGGCTCAACGTCTGCAAGACGGCGTAATGGCGGAGGCATTCCCGGCGACCCTGGCGGGGGAGCCTCGGGAGCTTTCGGTTTTTGAAGATCCTTACGACGATACGGAGCGTTTTGGCATTGGTCTCAAAACGTCTCCGTTCCTGAACGCCGGCGTGATGCAAGGTTGCCGGGTGCTGACGGCGAAGGTCGATTCTGCCTACGAGGGTGAGCGGCAGGTGCTCGGTGATGTGTTGACCGAGACCGCCCAGGTTCCGGAGTCGTATTACGTTGAGGACGAGAAGCTCGAGCGTTGGCGCTATCTCAAGGGCGGCAAGAGCGAGCCTCGTGTCGATAAGCGAACCGGTTTTACGTATAACTACTCAGAAGGGTCTATGGCCTTTCCCGACCCGCTTGATGCTCCCGCAAGGACCATTCTGACAAGTGAGGGGGGGTATCTGCCCTCAGAACAAAACACATTGTGCAAGACGAGAGCGGACGCTACCGCCGCTTGCTGCCTGACGAGCTTGACCAGCTCCAAGGTTTCCCCAAGGGCTGGACGGCGACGGGCATGTCGGACAACAATCGTGCCTTCTGCGCCGGCAACGCCCTCATAGTCGGAATCCCCCACCGCATCGGCAAGGTGATCGCTGAGCGCGCGAAGGCTAACTGATAAGTCCTTCTGCAACTGCCTCGGCTACACGGTGCGATCGGTCACGAACGACCCGGTTGGCGGTTTCGAAATCCCTCTCCTTGAGGGCGTCGATGGCCTTCCGAAGGTCTTGTTTCGAAGGGTAGAGAGACGCCTTGATTAGCGCCGAGTACTTGGATGGGTCCTTGACATCGTAGAGGGTCTTGTCCTTTTTCTTATTGTTGTCGAGGCGCGGGAGATACATGCAGTTACCGATGATGCTGCCAAAGAACGAACGATTGGAAGCGTCATCACACTGGTTGATGATCTTTTTCGGAACGATGTGCTCTAGTTCGTAGTCGTCGCCGTTGGGAACGACGCTCGACAGGTACGTGAGATTGGCGTGAATCGTTGTGATGGCTTTGGCTTCCTTGTTGAATTGGATTCCGGGGGTCGCATCCAGGAGCCAGTGATCGAACGCATCGACGAGCCGCTCTTGCTCAACAGGCTCTAGATAGTTCCTCTTTTTGCTTCCGGGGTAGTAGTCCAAAAGGCGTTGGTCGCCATGCGACGACCAAGACTTATTGAGCGCATCGAGGAGGTAATATGCCTTGATGTTCTCGAGTGAACTGCGATATTCGGCGCTGTTCGGCTCAAGATCCCAAAGAGCAGCAAAGTATGACAGCGTTTTGAACGTTGTGGATAGGCCAAGCATGTATTCGTCGTTCTTCTTGCCCTTGTATCGCTTGAGTAGCTTTGCAAAGATGTCTTGGAGATTGATACAGATGCGATCAATCTTCTCGAGAATCAGTTGGAGTTGCCTGTCTATTTCCTCGGTGTAAGTGTTGAGCTTCGACAGCGCCCTATTGTCTACGCCGACAGCGATACCCAAAAGACCAAATCCGATTTCTGCAACGGTGTTCTCGCTCTGCGGGATAAGGGCGTTGAGCCTCTTCTGCACGTACATTCCGAGAGCGATGCCGAACTCCGAGAGCGTTATCGTTCGACTTTGAGTTAGTTCGTCTTCAGAGAAGCCGTCGAGCTCGAATTCAGCGTTGTTGACCATGTCGTTGTAGTGACGTTTTACGTTTTCGAGAATCGTGTCTTGCAGCTCGGAGTTGCCGGGCGGGAGGAGCTCGATTTTCGTATGGACCCATGCGGCGTTATAGATCTCGTATTTGGATAGAGGGGTTCCGCCCTGGTTGAGATTCGAGAAGACCGTCGCGATGAGCTCACGTCCACCGATGAACTTGATTGCTGGAATCTTGAGGTTGTCGAGGTCGATAAAAGACTTAATGGACCTCCTCAAACTGCCCAGCTGGGTCCTTACGGCTTTTCGGACTTCTGTGGATTCGATTTCATCGAACCAGTTGGTGTACTCGGAGAGGTCTTCGTCGTCGGAGCCGCCCCAAGGATAGAACGCATCGAATTGTTTTTCGGTCAGCTGCTTGTCTTCGGGGAGCAATTTATTAATGTCGTCGAGTGCCTGTTGGTAATCCTCCCGGTTGAGGGGCTTCCAGAAACGCAGGGGGCACTTCCTGTATTCGAGAATGGTGGACAGGCGTTGCTGCCCGTCCAGGACCAAGAGCATAGAATCATTCGACTGGTCTTCGGGATATACGAGGATCGAGCCAAAGGGAAGTCCCTGACGGAGGGTTTCGATGAAGGCCTCTTTTTTCTTCTGTGTCCAGACGAGCTTTCTCTGGAACGAGGGGAGTTTGGTTCGCTTGAGGTCGCCGATTGTGAGATCGAGGGACGAGTAGAGCGCAACAGACATATTTCCTCCAATGAACGACATCTCATGATCTCACGATGCCGGACCCCGATCAAACGAAGAAACCCGTGTCCAGACGAGGAGTTAACCTTCAGGCAGGCTTGAAAGTCTTGCGAGTCGGAGCATTCAGTTTGGAGGATGTAGTGTCAAAAGTATTATGTTTTAGTTATACTTCTGCCATGACGAAATTCGATGACATATACGAGATTGCTGCTGACAACCATGGCCTTATTACGTCTGCTCAGGCGCGGCAGGTTGGAGTGACCAACAATGAATTGGTCCAGTATGCGAAGCGTGGCCGCGTTCTGAGGGTGGGGCAGGGCCTCTATCAGCTTGCGCGTTGGGTTCCCGAGCCTAACGATGCGTACGCTTGGGCTGTGGCAATGGTTGGTCCCGAAGCCTTGCTTTTCGGCGAGTCTGTCATCGCTATGCTCGGGCTTGCACCTACTAATCCCAATCGTTTTTTCGTGGCAACGCCTCGTCGTACGCGCAGGACGCTCCCGGAGAGCATCAACGCAAATTGGGTTCAGGGGATAGAGCCGGGTGCGTATTACGACGGCATTCCGTGCCAAGGCGTATGTGAGGCTATTCTTGCCTGCGAGGGCAAGATGCTGCCAGAACGTTTAAAGGCTGCGGCGCAGGCTGCATGCGAGCGCGGTTTGGTCAGCATGAAGCAATATCTCCAGCTTGAAGAAGAGCTGGAGGGTGCAGATGCAGCCTAAGCGACCAAATAGTAGGCGCAATCTCGATATTGCACTAGAGAAGCTTGTTGGCAAGACTAACCTTGTCGCGGCACGTTCAATTGTGGCTAATGCGATAGTGGCTCAGATGCTACCAGACGGCTCCGTGAAGGGCGGAAGCGCCATCAAGATGCGTCTGGGCGATCGTGCTACTCGGTTTACTACCGATTTGGACGTGGCTAGGGCATCTGCCACGGAGGATTTTTCGGTCAAGCTCAGCGATGCGCTGGCACAGGGTTGGGAAGGCTTTACGGGGACAATGAGGGAAGAGGCCCCGCCACATCCTGTCGGTGTGCCCTGCCAGTATGTTATGCAGCCGTTCGCTATCAAGCTTGCGTACAACGGCAAGCCTTGGATGACGGTTGAGCTTGAAGTCGGTCATAACGAAATCGGTGATGCTGACGAAGCCGATAGGGTTGTGCCAGAGGATGCAAACGCCATTCTCTTGGAACTTGGCTTTTCTCCACTTGACCCGGTTTCCGTTATGCCGCTTCATCATCAGATCGCTCAGAAGCTTCACGCGGTGAGCGCGCCGGGTAGTCAAAGGGCCCATGATCTTATCGATCTTCAATTGCTGTGCGCGGCGTACGAAGGCGATTATTCAGATATCAAAACGACTTGCACAAGGCTGTTTGCTTATCGAAGAGCGCAGGATTGGCCTCCTGTTGTGACCGAGGGCGCAGAGTGGCGCATTGCCTATGCCGATCAGTTGCCTCGCGGCGAGCTTCTGCCGAACGTCGAGGATGCGGTGGCTTGGGTGAACGAGTTGATCGCAAGGATTGATCAGGCGGGGTAAGCGGTGCCACCTTGCGGTGCTTTGCGCGTGGGCCTC
Organism: Bacteroidaceae bacterium; assembly: GCA_963617695.1. Lineage (GTDB taxonomy): Bacteria > Actinomycetota > Coriobacteriia > Coriobacteriales > Coriobacteriaceae > Collinsella. Next base: position 41 of record CAVEPV010000071.1, on the reverse strand, counting down.
TACGTGACTGACGCGCGCTAAACTGTAACCCTGACCGGCAG
>CAVEPV010000070.1:0-6229 GCA_963617695.1 Bacteroidaceae bacterium | reverse complement strand
CCGCACAATTTCGCCGTCACACTCCCTGCACGTTATTGCTGGTGACGCGCGCCGGTGGGGGATCAAATCGCGCATATATGAATTTTCTAGCCACTCTTTTGCTGGGCTCATGGCGGCTCAAACCAGAGTATGCAGTTTTAGCTCTAAATTGATCTGTTTTATGCACACTTTTCGCGTCCTGCTCCTGTCGAGCTTGGTGCACCGGACAAATATTGCGTCTGTGTACGGGTCGTTCCGAGGTGAGCGGTGTTCATCATGCTTTAAAGACCCTGCAGAGACCTTCAAACGGGCTGATTGTCGGTTTTGATAGGGCCTAAGCCGCTATCGAGGAATGTATACCGTACACAGACGCAAAAAATGTACGTCGCGCTCGCACCGGTGCCGTCGCGCGGCGTGGTGAGAGAGGGCGATATGCAGTTTTCAGGCTGAATGATCTCGTTTTATGCACGATTTGGGCGCCCTTCTCTTTTCGCGCCTGGGACACCGGAGAAAAATTACCTTTTTGTACGTCTGGCTGCATGGTGAGCGTTGTTCATGGTCCTGTGGAACGCTAAAACCGGTTCCAAAGGGGCTTTGGTTGGGTTGGATTGGGCTCTGCAACGTCGTTCGCCGCATGCATAACGTACAAAAAGGTAATTTTCCTCCGGTGGAGTCGGGCCGGAGAAGCTTTGAAGCCGTGAACGCCCCGCCTTTTCGCCCGAAGCTTCGCGTTGACCCTCTCGCGCTGTGCGCTAGAGAGGCGGCGCGCTGGTCTAGGACCGTGACGTTCACTAATAAGTGGTCCGCGTGGTCACGAATTTTTGAACACCGTGAGCATGAAGAATTGAGTAGATTGATCAAGAGGGCCGCGCTCCCAGGGCCCAGGGCGCGGCTTGGCGCTGCTGATGCGCGCGCTGGGTCGGGCAAGGGGCCGGTCTGGGTGCGAGCATTTATGAGCTTCATTTCTGCGCCACCGTAGCGCTGCGCGCCGCGGCGTCGGTGCACCTCCTGCCGTGCGATAATGGGCGGGCTGTATTTCTACAAGAAGGGCGTACGTCCATGGAATTCTTTGCAACCTGCCCGGCGGGGTTCGAGGACGCGCTGGCAGACGAGCTGCGCGCGCTTGGTTTGGATCAGGTACGCAAGCTCAAGGGCCGCGTCTCGTTTGCGGGCGAGGCAGTGGCCGGCGAGCGCGCGTGTTTGTGGTCGCGCTTGGCGAGCCGAGTGCTGGTGGTGCTCGACCGCTTTGAGTGCCGCGACGCGGACGACCTGTACGCCGGCACCAAGGACATGCCCTGGGAGCAGATTCTCGCCCCCGGTGCCACCATCGCGGTGACGGCGCACGGCACCAACAACAACCTGCGCAACACGCGCTTCTCGTCGTTGCGCGTGAAGGACGCCATCTGCGATCGCATGGTCGAGGCCACGGGAACGCGCCCCTCGGTGGACACCGAGCACCCCGGCGCGCGCATTGCCCTTTCGTTGCGCGGCGAGCGCGCGACCCTGCAGCTCGATCTTTCGGGCGAGCCGCTCTTCAAGCGCTTGCCGCACGAGGCCACCGAGAAGGGTGCCCCGTATCCCGTTATGCGCCCCGACTACGCCGCTCTGGCCATCGCGCAGTGCAGGTGGGCCGAGCTGTGTGCGGAGGCAGGGCCGGCGGGTGCGGGCGCGGACGCAGATTTGATGGTGCGCGCATCCGTGTTGACGGACGCGGCCACGGTTGAGATTGCGGTTGATTCGGATGAGTCGGCTGCGGATGAGGCCGCCGCGCCGATGGACGAGTCTGTGAGCGAGGATGGCGGGTCGAATCTGGTCGCTGACGCTGCGGGCGCGGTTAACGGTTCGGCGGTGGGTACGTCCTCGCCGGCGGTTGCCCCCACCCGCGGCCCCCTTGTCCTCGTTGATCCGCACTGCGCGGGCGGCGGTATTGTGCTGGAGGCGGCGCAGCAGTTGCTCGACCGCGCGCCTGGCCTGCTGCGCTCGCGTTGGGGCTTTGAGGGCTGGGCCGAGCATGACGAGTCCACGTGGGCGGCGCTGCTCGATGAGGCCGACGCTCGCGCCGAGGCCGCGCAGACGCGCTCGGCCACCATCGTGGCCGCCGACCTGGATGCCGCCGCCACGCCGTTTGCGCAGCGCGTACTGGCCGCGGCGGGCGTGGCCGAACGCGTGGCCTTTATGCCGGCCAACGCGCAGAGGATCGTGGCCAAGTTGGGCCTCTCCCGCTCGACCACCCGCGCCTCCGGCCAGAACGCCCCCGCAGCCGCCCCGGCCCCGGCCCGCGGCGCCGTAATCTGCGACCTCTCCGCCGTGTCCCTTACAAACCTGGGCCGTGAGCTGCGCTTTATCGACGGCATTCTCTGCACCGATCGCACTGAGCACTTGCCGCTCGTGACCATCGCGCGTGACGCGACGCTCGCCCAGGCGCGCGGTGCCAAGCCCAGCCGCAGCCTGGCCATCAAGCCGGGCAACGAGGATGCGCTCCTTCTCACGTTCAAAGAGGCCGGCACCCCCGTCGACGCAGACGGCGACGACTCGGCAGCCGTCCGTCCCACTGTGGAGGTGGCCGACGGCGTGCGCGTGCCGGTGCTCGTGCCCGAGTCCGACCAGTTCGCCGCGCGTCTGCGCAAGGTGGCCAAGCAGCGCCGCAAGTGGGCCCGCCGCGCCGGTGTGACCTGCTACCGCGTGTACGATGCCGACCTGCCCGACTACGCTGCGGCCATTGACCTGTACGAGGGCGCGCCCGAGACGCCGGGCCGTTGGCTTGTGATCGCCGAGTACGCCGCCCCCAAAACGGTGGACGAGAACCTCGCCCGCGCGCGCATGCTCGACATGCTCACCATCGCGCCACTGGTGCTCGACGTGGCGCCCGACCATGTGGCCGCCCGCGCCCGCACGCGCTCGCGCGGCGGCTCGCAATACGCCGGCGGCGGCAAGCGCACTTCCGCCAAGCGCGACATGCTCAACGACTCCGACCTCCCCAACATCCAGGAGGGCGGCCTGACCTTTACCGTCAACTTTGACGACTACCTGGACTGCGGCATCTTCCTGGATCACCGAATCACGCGCAACCTGGTGCGCGAGCATGCCCGCGGCGCGCGCTGGTTCTTGAACCTTTTTGCCTACACGGGCACTGCCACCTGCTACGCGGCCGACGCCGGTGTGGAGGAGACGGTGACGGTAGACCTCTCCAACACCTACCTGGACTGGGCCGAGCGCAACATGCGCCAAAACGGCTTCACTGGCGGCGAGCATCACTACGTGCGCGATGACGTGCTGGCCTGGGTGCGCGCCCAGCGCGAGACCAACAACCGCTGGGACCTGATCTTCTGCGACCCGCCCACGTTTTCCAACTCCTCCAAGATGGGCCGGCGCACCTGGGACGTGCAGCGCGATCACGTGGATCTGCTGGTGGGCATCTCGCGCCTGCTCACGCGCGAGGGCGAGGCGATCTTCTCCTGCAACCTGCGCACTTTTAAGCCCGACGTCGAGGCGCTCGCCCGCGCGGGCGTGGTGCTCACCGACATCACCGAGCAGACCATTCCCGAGGACTTTAGCCGCAACAAGCGCATTCATCGCTGCTACATCCTTAAGCGCTACAGCATTGAGGAGGCTATGGAGCGCGCCGGCATGGACGCACAAGCGATCGCCGAGCGCCGGTCCGAGCTCCGCGAGCGCGGCGGCGAGCGCCGCGGCGGTGGTCGGGGCCGTGGCGACCGCGGTGGGAACCGGGCCTCGGAGCGCGGGAGAGACCGCAGGTAGACCCGAGCGGTAACGAAAAGGCTCGACACCGGTGGGTGCCGAGCCTTTTTTGATCGAGATTGTCGGGGCGTCCTACTCCGTAGCCGCTGCATCCTCGGTCGCGGCGCCCTGCGCTTCGGCCTCCCAGCCGGCGGCGGCTTGGGCCGTAGGCGAGGTGCGCACCGTCAGGGGCTCGGTGGCCTCGGCAGAGACGGTCACGTCAAAGCTCACGACCGCGACCTCGCCTGCACCCAGGCGCATGGTGGCCTTGTACATCTGGATGCCGTTGTAGCTGGTCTCGCTAAAGGCGCCCAGCGAGAAGTCGCCGCCCGAGGTCTCCACGTTGGAGATAGAGCCGCCTGCCGGCGCGGTGAGGTACACAGGCATGACCATGTCGGCCAGGCTGCGCTTGTTGCCGTTGTAGCCGGTGATGTAGCTCACCAGGCCCGAGGCCTCGTCGCTGGTGAGATGATTGGTCATGGTGGTGGTCACATGGTAGGTGGTGGTGCCGTCGGCGTTGGCCACGCCCTCGCCCACCTGCGTGTTGTCAGAGAAGTACCAGCTGATCTTGGACCACGTGTCGTCGGTGGGGAACACGCCCACCTGCGGCTTGGTGGGGTCGGTGTTGAGGGTAAACGAGCAACCGACCTTCTCCATGAGCTGCTGCTCGTCCTCGTTGGTCATGCTCACCATAAAGTGGCCCTGCTCGATGCCCGATTTAAGGCACGAGAACAAACCAGCGATGCCGGCGGAGCCCAGGTTGTCCATCACGTGGTGGAAGGCGAGCGAGGCGGTGCTTGCAAAGAAGGCGTCCGTCTCGTCGGTGCTCATGTTCTGGTAGGCGTCGTGCATCAGCAGGCGCGCGGCGTTGCTGCCGTCCACCGTGGTGCCGTTAACGTCAACACCGCCGGTAAGGGCTAGCAGGCTCTGCAGGAACACCGGGTCGATGCCAATTACGCCGTCAACGTCCGCATGGCTTACCTGGTCCTTGTAGATCTCCTTGATGAAGTACGCAGCGCGCGACCAGTCGGGGATGAAGTTCGAGTCGTTGCCCTTGCGGCCAATGCGGTCGCCAAAGATCGAGACCTCCTCGTCGGTGGCGCCAAATTGCGGCGAGTCGTAGAAGGAGAGGCTCGCCGTGGCGATGAACTCGCCCATCTCGATCTTGCCGTCGGTCACGGTGCAGGTGCCCATGGAGCCGGGCAGGCCGCCGGTCGAGCGTAGCTCGGCGTTGTTCTGCGCCACCAGCAGGTAGGTGCGCGTCTGGCCATTGGCGCCCAGTATCTGGGGCAGCATGGGTGCGAGCTGGTTGACGGTGTCCAGCGCTTCCACGGCGGAGTCGAGCGGCTCGCGCACCTTGGCAACGGCGTTGGTTACCTTAGAGATGTGCGTGGCGGGCAGGTTGTCGATCTGCGTGGCGCACTCGCGAATCACGGGTTCCACGCTCTGCAGGGTGTTGATCACGCTTTGCAGGGTTTGCACGTTGATGGCGCCGTCAGAGAGCAAGGTCTCGGGGTTCAGGGCGGCCAGGCTGCTGCAGGCGGGCACGAGCGCGTTTTGCATCAGGTTGTCGGCCTGCTTTACCAGGCCGCGTGCGGCGCGAATGTCGTCGCCCAGCACGGGGATGTACGAGGCGATCTTCCAGTTAACGCCGTCGGTGGTCTGCTTCATGGCGGCAGTACGGTTAGAGAGTTCGGTGGCCTTGGCCGAGAGCGCGTTGAGGTCAAAGCTCTTAAGCTGCTCCTTCATGCCCTTGGCTTCTTCGATCATGGTCTTGGACTCGTCCAAGATGCCCATGGCGTCGCGGTAGACGGTAAAGCCCACAGCACCGCCGACAGCGCCGAGTACCAGCACCACGATGAGCAGTGCGAGGGCGATCTTTTTGCCCGGGCCGCTACGGCGGGGCGAGCCGTTGTCGGAGGCGTATGCGCTGTGGTCAAAGGCCGCGGGCTGTGCTGTGCGGGCGTTCTGCTGCGAGCGACCGCTGCGGGCAGAGCTTGCGGAGTAGGCCCCGCGGGCAGGCTGGTATGCCGGCGTCATGCCGGCTGTCTGGCGGCTACTGGCCTGCTGGGCGCTGGTATTTTGTGCAGGCGATTTGAAGTGGTTGCCGCCGCGCGAGTAGTTCGAATTTGCCACAGAGAACCTCCGATTGGTTTGCGATAAGCGCAAAATTGCTGCTAGACAGCATACACACAAGCGTTTAGGCGGAATAGTTAAGGCCCCTAACCTGCACCGAATATGCGTTTTGTCGCCGTGCGGACGGCTGAGGGGGGGGGGTAACTCAACGAAAAATGCTATTGTAGTAACGTATTTGTCGTTAAGGCCGCACGTGCTGCCGTGGCGACCGCTTGACGACCTATTAAAACATTCAAGACGCTTTTGCGGGGGATTTGTGCCAAAGAACACCGACATTACGGCTTGTGAGCCCCAGGGCTCCCGAGCCGCTGCGGCAGTTGTGCCGGTTGCGCCGGCCGCTGCAGCCGAGGCGTCTTTGGAGGACGTATCGGCACGC
>CAVEPV010000069.1:0-6346 GCA_963617695.1 Bacteroidaceae bacterium | reverse complement strand
ATACCATCATCGACATCTTCGACAACACGCTGTTCGAGATGGTGCCGCGTGTGTACCGCCGCTTTGATGACTGGATCTTGGGCGAGCGCGCCGGCCGCGTGGCGCCTGTCTGCCCGGCGTTTTTCCATCCCGGCAGCTGGATCGGCTCCGACCGCGACGGCAACCCCAACGTCACCGCCAAGGTGAGCCGTCAGGTCGCCGCCAAGCTCTCGAGCCATATGGTGGCCACGCTTGCGCACAAATGCATGCGTATCGGCCGCAACCTTACGCTGCAGTCCGATTACACCGAGCCCTCCGAGGAGCTTCAGAACCTCTGGAATCACCAGGTCGAGATGAGCGAGGAGCTCTCTGAGCGAGCGCTGCTGATCTCTGAGTCTGAGCCGCACCGCGCCGTGATGATCGTGATGGCGCAGCGTCTGGAGGCCACCGTCACTCGCGATGCCGACACCATGTATCGTACGGCCGAGGACTTCTTGGCCGACTTGCGCGTGGTGCAGCGCTCCCTTGCGCAGGCGGGTGCCGCGCGTGCAGCCTATGGCCCGGTGCAGACGCTCATCTGGCAGGTGGAGTCGTTCGGCTTCCATATGGTCGAGATGGAGTTCCGTCAGCATTCCGTGGTGCACGCCCGCGCGCTTGCCGACATTCGCGAGAACGGCCTGCACGGCACCCTGCAGCCCATGACGCGCGAGGTGCTCGACACCTTCCGTGCGATCGGATCCATTCAGCGTCGCTACGGCAAGAAGATGGCGCAGCGCTACATCATCTCGTTCACTAAGAGCGCCCAGCACGTGGCCGATGTCTACGAGCTCGCCCAGCTCGCTTTTGCCCATGCCGAGGACGTGCCCGAGCTCGACGTGATTCCGCTGTTCGAGCAGCTCGAAGACCTTGAGGGTTGCGTGGACGTGCTCGACCGCATGCTCGATCTGCCTGCGGTGCAGCATCGTCTGGCCCAGACGAACCGCCGCATGGAGGTCATGCTCGGCTACTCCGACTCGTCCAAGGATGCCGGTCCCACCACGGCCACGCTCGCGCTGCACGCGGCTCAGGAGCGCATTGCCCGTTGGGCCGAGGAGCGCCGTATCGACCTGGTGCTCATGCACGGCCGCGGCGGTGCCGTGGGCCGCGGCGGCGGCCCGGCAAACCGTGCTGTGCTGGCGCAGCCCGCGGGCTCGGTGAACTGCTTCTTCAAGGTGACGGAGCAGGGCGAGGTCATCTTTGCGCGTTACGGCAACAAGGATCTGGCGCAGCGTCACGTGGAGAGCGTGGCCGCGGCGACCCTGCTCAACTCCGCGCCGAGCGTTGAGCGCGTGAACACGAGCATGACCGAGAAGTACGCCGAGATGGCCGAGGCCCTGAACAAGACCTCGCACGAGCGCTATCTTGACCTTCTGAACAGCGATGATTTTGCTCCGTGGTTCTCGACCGTCACACCGCTGACCGAGGTGGGCCTTTTGCCCATCGGCAGCCGTCCGGCCAAGCGCGGCCTGGGCGCCCAGTCGCTCGACGACCTGCGCACCATTCCGTGGGTATTCAGCTGGTCGCAGGCACGCATCAACCTTGCCGCTTGGTATGGTCTGGGTAGCGCATGCGAGGAGTTGGGCGATCTTGACCTGCTGCGTCGCGCCTACGCTGAGTGGCCGCTGTTCTCGACCTTCATCGACAACATCGAGATGTCTATCGCTAAGACCGACGGTCGCATTGCCAAGATGTACCTGGCCCTGGGCGACCGCCCCGACCTGGCGAGCAAGGTCTTTGACGAGATGCAGCTCACGCGTAAGTGGACGCTTGCCATCACGGGTGACGAGTGGCCGCTGCAGTCGCGCCGCGTGCTCGGTCGCGCCGTGCGTCTGCGCAATCCGTATGTGGATGCGCTTTCGCTCGCTCAGGTGCGCGCCCTGCGCGAGGTTCGTATGAATCAGGACGAGCTTGCCGAGGAGGCCAAGGCTGCCTACATGAGCCTGATTCTCTCCACCGTGACCGGCGTCTCCGCCGGCCTCCAGAACACGGGGTGATACGGGGCGCACAGCGACTTATTAAGGCTGGTGATGACCAACAGACGTCACCAGCCTTTTTCGTCTGTTTTGGGCGCGCGGGGGCGTCAGGCCTCTATGCATTCTATTTTCGCAGGTAGAGGTATGTGTAATCTGATACCTCTTTGTAACCGTTTGGTTGACGGAAGACCCCTTTTGGCGATTTTGCCTTATTTGCTATGACTTTGTAATTACAGTCAAAGTCACATATCCGTGGCGAATCGAACCCAGAAACACAGCAATGCCGCGTCCATATCGCACGTCTCGTGCGTCCTCTTTGCGTATCACGTAACGCTACCGCTCACCGCATGGTTCTTGGTTCCCTCGCCTTATCGCGCCGTTTGGGAGAAACATGAACCGCACTCGTATCCTGGGCTCCCGCCTCCATGTTGCCCTGACTGCTCTGCTTGCCTTGTGTCTGCTCTGCGCCGGCACCGTTGCGCACGCCTGGGCCGATTCTGACACCATCACGATCGGTGCGGGCAACACCACGAGCGATGTGACGATTAACTTCTACAAAGACTCTGACCACAAGAACGAGTATGGATCGGGCGACACGATCCTTTCCACGGCGACGGTCTATGGCCATCTGCGTCTTGAGCTCAAGGACGCCGATACCCCCACGCAGCAGAAGCCGAAGGTGGTCTATCAGTTCCCCTCGAATATCAAAGTTGATGACCGCACCGGCGGCACCATCAGGCGCGATGGCGTGAAGGTTGCCGACTGGTCGGTCAAGGACAACGCCGCGACCTTTGCGTTCGACGCCGATTACCTTGCGGCGCACCCGTCTGACGTCTATGCGGAGCTTGACTTCGAGTTCAACCTGGCTGACTCCAACGTTTCGACTGGCCAGACGGTCAAAATTGAATTCCCCGGCAACGGTGGCAGCACGGAAGTGACCATCGAAGACGGCAAGGTGACGGGCGAAAAGTCCGGCAAGTACAACGCGAGTACCGACAAGGTCGAGTGGACCGTCAAGCTCAAGGTCGAGTCGTACGCGACCGGTCTGGTTTTCACAGACACCCTGGGCACCAACTTTACGTTTGATGCCGGCAGCTTCAAGCTCGACGGCGAGACGCTCAATCCGCAGCCCGCGATCGCCGGGCAGACGGCAACGCTCAACATGGGCAATCTCTCAAAGGGCACCTACAAACTCACCTACACGACGAGTTTGAACCAGTTGGCGATTGACGCCCTGGGTAACCTGACCTGGATCAACAAGGACGAGAACTCAAAGAACACGGCTTCGTGGGAATGGGGCGGCACGGAAACGGAGTCTCCCAAGACCGACTCGGTGACCAAGCAGCCGAGCGATTTTCGCTACGACATGATTGCCAAGACTGGCGGTACGGGCACGACGGACGACGTCTCGTGGACGGTGACGCTCAACCAGGGCGACATTAAAGCCAACATGAACGGCTATGTCTTTACTGACACGCTCAAGAATAACCAGACCTACAAGGGCGGCTTTACCGTCTACAAGGGTGCCTCAGGCTCGACGGTTCTCTACGAGGGAACAATCCCCGCGGGTTCCACCAGCTTTACGTACACGTTTAGCGACCTTTCCGCCGAGGACGCCAGGCTTACATACCGAATCGTCTACCACACGCAGCTGACGGACCGCGCTTCCACGGCGCTTGTGTACAACGTGGGCAAGATCTACCAGGAGGGCAAGCCGTCGGGCGAGGTTGAGACCTCCTACAACCCGGTGAGCGGTCAGACCTGGGTCACCAAGCAGCTTGTGGACTCGTCGCATGCGGCTGCAGAAGGTACGGCGGCGTGGAAGACCACGGCGGACTTCTCGGTTGTGCCGGCGGGCATCGACGCGACGAGCGTACATCTGCAAGATACGTTCAGCACCGACTACAAACAGACGATTCTTTTCCAGGACATCACGGTTACGCTGGGGGATACGGTCCTTACCGAAGGCACCGACTACGTGGTGAACTATCCCAGCGGCTACGGTGAGAAAGCCCTCAGCTCGGTAAAGATCGACATTCAGTTTAAGAACAGCCAGACGGTGGTAAGCGCGTGCGGCACGAACACGACCCTTACCGTCGAGTACACAACGCTGACCGATGCACTGAACGGCACATATCGCAACCAAGCTCGTTTCTGGGTCGTGAATCAGGGCTGGCAAGATACCGACACGTTGAGCTACACCGTGGACAGGGAGTGGCCCACGAGCGTGCAAAAGAGCGGCAAGGCCTCGTGGGACGACAGCTTCTCGTGGGCAGACGTTGACGGCAGCGAGGACATGGGCGCCTGGGTGGTTACCTGGACTGTCTATGTGAACCGCTACGAGACTGACGGCGGGCAGTACTATGCAGCTGGCAACTTGGGCGAGCAAGACGTGGTGATTAGCGATGTGCTGCCCGATAACGCCTCTTTTAAGAGCGGCTCGGCCAAGTACACCCTGTACGACAACGCCAACAAGGAGGTCTCCGGCGCCAAAGGCAAGAAGATCGTGCCTACGGACGGTGCAGACGGCACGACGCTCTTTACCGTACCCACTACGGCGTTGGGCAACAACAAGGGCTATGTGAAGCTCGAGTACAAGACTGTCTCCAAGGCGAGCGTGGTCGATGCGGTGACCAATGAGGGCAGCATCACCAATACTGCCTCGGCCACCTCGGGCGACAAGACGTTTGAAGCCGGTAGCGAAACCGTGACGGTATCCAACAAGGTGCTCACCAAGGAAGGCAAGCAGGTAGAGGACAGCTCGCACATCCGCTATACGATTGGGGTCAACCAGGGCGCAGCTAAGCTCAATGCCGCCGGCGACACGCTCGAGCTCACGGACACGATGGACTCCAAGTGCACTCTCGAACCCACTACGGTCAAGGTCTACGAGTACAAGAACAAGAAGTGGGCCGAGCTGGGCGAGGACGAGTGGTCGGTAAGCGCCGGTACCGTGCAGGAGGAGAGCGCCATCCGTACGGTCATGACGTTCACCCTGCCTGATTCCAAGTACCTTAAGGTCGAGTACGAGGTGCAGCCTGCGGGCGAGGTGGGCCAGAAGGTTACGCTGCGTAACGACGCCAAGTTGGTTGGTAGCTACGAAACCACGGCGTTTGACGAGAAGGATTGGGTTATCCAGCGCGCCTCCGCCGATGCGGGTGGCAGCGGCCACGGTGTGACCGTGACAAAGGTCGACAAGGATCAGATCACGCATACGCTTTCTGGCGCAACGTTCACCATGTGGGAAGTCGATATGGATAAGGCTGCGACCGACGGCATCGACGCAGCTAAGACCGAGTTCCAAACGGTCACGACCGATGCAAACGGCGTCGCCTCGTTTGGCACTGACGCTAAGGGTATGGAGGCCTACAAGCTCTATTTCTACGAGGAGACCACGGCGCCCGTTGGCTACGAGCTCTCGACGGAGCGTACCTGGGTTTTGCTGCAGGGCGAGAACGAGGATACGTACAACGCGGCGCTTGCCAAGGCTCTGACTATTGAGGGCGTGACGGATCCCAAGTTTGCCAAGAGCTATATCGCTTACAACGAGGCGACGGCAACGCCCGAGCCGGAGCCCGAACCCGAGCCCGAGCCTGAACCCGAGCCTGAGCCGGAGCCAGAGCCTGAGCCTGAACCTGAGCCGGAGCCGGAACCCGATCCGGAGCCGACGCCTGACCCCGAACCCGACGACAAGGGCGACAAAGGCGACGACTCGGACGACAAGGGCGACAAGGGTGACAAGGGCGAGGACGGCTCGGATTCTGATGATTCCGACGGCTCAGACGATGAGTCTGGTGATTCGGATGATGAGTCCGATGACTCGGACGATTCCGGCAAATCGGATATCCCGGTGATCCCTGACGGCTCGAACGATTCCGACTCGTCTGACGGCAGCAAGAACAACAAGGGCAACGAGAAGGATTCGAGCGTTTCTACGTTGCCTCAAACCGGCGAAGCTTCTGTGGCAGTGCAGCTTGTGGGCGCAGCCGGCGGCATGCTGGCGCTTGTGGGCATCGGTCTGAAGCGCAACAAGCGCAGCTAGAGCAGGCGCGTATCGAGGGATGAAGGAGCCGTGGCGGGAGCAGACTGCTCTCCGCTGCGGCTCTTCATCATTTGCAAGCATTCCTCCAGCCAGGCGCAGGCAGCCTCTTCGCGGCGGATTGCGCCGAGAAGTACCAGGTAGTCGCTGAACTGGATGTCATCAAGCTCGTCTTGCGGGGCAAAGGCGCCTTGGTTGTCTTGCAGGTGTGCCAAGCGCTCGCGGCGCTGCTCCAGATGGTTCTCGACCATCGCGCGCTGCTCGCCGGCGCTCAAACAATCAGAAAAGAATAGCTGCAACCGGAACTCGTCTTTAG
>CAVEPV010000068.1:0-6652 GCA_963617695.1 Bacteroidaceae bacterium | reverse complement strand
TCACCAAAGATGAAGAAGGAGGCTACGACGTGGGGTTCCCGGACCTTCCGGGCTGCTTCACCTGCGGAGACAACTTGCAGGAGGCGGGGGAGATGGCGATGGACGCCGCCGCGACCTACGTCGGTGCGCTCGTGAAGGACGGGCTTTCCGTTCCCGCCCCCACCTACCGCGAGCCGGATGAGGGCGAGATGCCCATGCTCGTGGCGTTCAGCACTGATAAGTCCTACATCATCGAGGGCGAGACGGCGAGGATCGCCAGAAGGGGGAAGTGATGGCGTTAACAGAAGCCCAGAAGCGGGCGCAGGAGAACTACCGGAAGAAGTCAGTCAAGCAGTCGGTGGTCAAGTTCTACCCCGCCGAGGCCGACATATGGGACTGGCTGCAGGCACAGGAGAACCGCGCCGGCTATATCAAGCGGCTCATCCGCGAGGATATGGAACGCCACCGGTAGTCCCGCTCTCTGCACTCCCTACACGCGCATCATGCGGTAGCCTACGCCTACGTGGGTCTGGATGTAGCGTGGGTGCGCGGTGTCGGCCTCGATCTTTTTGCGTAGCGTGCCCATGATAACGCGAAGGCTAGCCAGGTCGTTTTTGCTGGTGGAGCCCCAAATTTCGCGCAGGATAAACTGGTGTGTGAGCACTTTGTCGGTGTTTTGGGACAAAAGGCAGAGCAGTCTGAATTCCATGGGCGTAAGGCGCAGCTCCGCTCCTGCGAGTGTGGCCACTCCGGCGTCGAAGTCGATATGCAACTCTCCGTTGTCAAACACGGCCGCGGCTGCTGGCGCCTCGGCCTGCTGATGGTTCAGGCGGCGCAGCGTGGTTCTGATGCGGGCCAAAAGCTCACCTACCGAGAAAGGCTTGGTTAGGTAGTCGTCCGCACCCGCGTCAAGCGCGCGGATTTTCTGCTCGTCCTCGGCACGTGCCGAGACCACGATGATGGGTGTCTGCGACTGCTTTCGCACAGACTCGACCACCTGAACGCCGTCCATGTCGGGGAGTCCCAGGTCAAGCAAAATAATGTCCGGATGCGCGGTGGCGACGGCGTCAAGGGCCTCGGCGCCGCAGGCGGCACAGAGGTGCGCGTAACCGTGTGCGTCGAGCGTGGTGGCGATGAGGTTGCGCACGGCGGCATCGTCCTCTACAACCAAGAGGGTGGGCTGGGCGGCGCGCTCTACCGCTGCGCCGGCATCCTCTGCAGCTGCGGCGTTCCATGCTGTGTCCTTGCTATCCAACGTGATCCTCCTCTGGAACGGTGCAGGCGGGGAGTGTCAGCTCAAAGCGGCAGCCGTGCGGCTCTACGGGCACAAGGGTAATGGAGCCCTGATGCGCCGCCATGATGGAGCTGCAGAGCGAAAGCCCCAAGCCCACACTGCGGTGAGCATCTGTCAGGCCATTGTCCACGGTGTAGAAGGACTCAAAAACGTGCACGCGTTCTGTCCGGGGGATGCCAGGGCCGTTGTCGGCCACTTCCAGGAGCACGCTTCCGTCCTTGGTGCGCGTGGCGATTCGGATGCTCGAGCCCGCAGGCGTGTGGGCCACGGCGTTGTTTACCAGGTTTACAATGACCTGCACCATAAGGCGGGCATCCACGTTGACCAGGGCGATCTCGGTCGCCGGCTCCACGGTGAGCACGTGCTGCGTCACGTTGGGATCCACGTGGCGCAGGGCCTCCTCCACAATGTCGTCCATAAGCTCCACGGTGGGCTTCAGGCTCATCTCGCCGTTCTCAAGGCGTGTGAGGGCCAGCAGGTTCTCTACGGTGGCCGTGAGCCACGAGGCATCCTCGCGGATGTCTGCGGCAAGCATGTCCCGTTGCGCGGCGTCTAGCGCGGCGCCATCGGAGAGGAGCACGTCTGCGTTGCCGGCGATAGAGGTGAGCGGCGTGCGCAGATCGTGCGAGATGGAGCGCAGGAGGTTGGCCCTTAGCTGCTCGTTTTTTGCCAGTACGGCCGCGTGCTCGCGTTCTTCCAGTGCGGAGTTTCTGCCCAGAGCAAGGGATGCCTCGCCGGCAATGGCCGCAGCGAGGTTGGCCTCGTCTTGAGTGAGGCTCTCCTCGTCGGTATCGAGGGCAAAGACGCCCGCCGTGGCAGGTGCGCTCGGGTCGCTCTCGTCCTGCGCGGGCTTATCGTACACGGTGAGGTAGACGCCGTAGGCAGACGCCTGCGCCGCCTCGTGGCCAAGCGGCGTTCCCACGTAGGCGTTGCCCGCGAGCAGCGGAGGCATAGCCGGGGCGAGTCCTTGCGCCAAACCCTTTTGGCCGGTGGGCAGCCATGCGGTGAGTGCGGCCATGCTGCCGTCGGGCTGGGCCTCGTACCATACGCAGGCGTGATGCGCCATGCGGGCAAGCTGGGCGCCCGTGGTGTCTAAGATCGAGGCGCGGTCCTCACAGCCCTGGAGCAGGCGGTTGGTCTGTAGCATAACGGTGCTGCGGCGCTGGGCCTCGCGGGAGCGGTGCACCTCGCGCCTGAGCGCCATGGCCGCGTAGCTAGAGATGAGTGTTCCCACAAACATAACGGCGAACGTGCCAGGGTAGGTGGCTCCCCAAGCGGTGAGCGAGTGGCGCGGCACGGTGAAAAAGTAGTTGTAAAGGGCCACGGCCAGAGCCGACTCCAAAAGGCAGTGGATGCGCCTGAGCGTGAACAGGGCTGTGACCTGCACCGCCAGCACATAGGCGATGACGACGCAGGTCTCCAGGCCAAACGAGTCAAAGGCAAGGCCAACCAGGGTGGCCACGAGCATGGCGGCAAGGCCAAGGGCAATGTCGGTCAGGTCGCGGCTGGGCGAGGGGCTGTCCGACCAGCCAAAGGGCGAGGCGTTCTCTTGCCTCTCGTTGAGCTCTTCCATCTCGCTCCCTACTTGCGCCCGCTACCGGAACGCCCCAACCACGGCGCCCCAGAATAGGGCTGCGACCACGACGACGGCCAGGACCGTAAAGACCACGTCCACGGCCTCGATCGTGCGTCTGTTGGTAAAGAAATCGTCCATCGCCTTTTGGAGGAGCTCCTCCTCGGCAATGCTGTTTGCCACCTTTTTGCTGATTCCCATGATAGGTTCCTTTCGTGCAGCTAGCGTGCGGGGATTCTGCTCATCTTCTGCACGGGCTTGAACTTGGTGAACAGGGGCACCCACTCGTAGTCAACCGAGGAGCTCTCGAGCCCGTACCAGCGTACCGGGTTGCCGGCGGCGTGGCGGATGATGTACTTCATGGTTATGGCCAGGCGGTCTTTGCCCGAGATGTCGCTTTCTGGCGCTAGCGTCTTGTGGATGAGGATGAACTTGAAGGGGCCAACGATGCCAAGGTCGCGGTACACGGAGTAGTCGCGCGCCTGAGGGGGCAGCTCGCCTGTGGCCGAGAGGTCGCTCACGATCTGGCGCAGGTAGGCGTTTACGCGCTGGTTGATCTTGTAGCCCAGGTAGAGGTGAACGCGAAAGACGTAATCGGTGTCAAAGGTCTCGACTGAGTAGGCAAAGGTGTGCGGCTCGTCGGTAACCTTGATGCTCACGAACCACCATGCGCGGGCGCGCTTGGGCCGCTTGTCGAGGATGGAGAAGAGCACGTCGCGGTCTATATAGTCGGTGCGGGTGTCTTTGGTGAGGTAGACCACGTTGTCTGCCGCCAGCTGGTAGCGGTTGTCATCGCGCAGGCGCTCGAGCTGGGGCAGATAGCTGCGGATGGGCAAAAGCGTTGCCTGGCGCTGCTCCACGGCGGTGCCGTTGTACCAGCAGATCATGACTCCCATGATGAGCGCGGCGAGAAGCAGCGTGAAGTAGCCCCCGTGGAAGAACTTGGTGAGCGAGGACGCAAAGAAGAAGCCCTCGAGCAGCAGGAAGAACGCCGCGAAGATCCAGGGGAGAAGCGCGCGGGGGCTCCAGGCCACGCTGGCCGCGTTGGTGCCGGACTCGCCGCGGGGTCGCTGCCTGCTGGAGAGATAGAAGAACAAAAGCACCGTGGTGCACATCATGGTGATGGTGATGGCCAGGCCGTAGGCGGCTTCCATGCGCGCCGAGCTTTGGAAGAGCAGAACCACGATGATGCAGCCTACGAGCATGACGTTGTTAACCAACGGGATGTAGAGCTGGCCCTTGGTCTGAGCGGGGTAGACGATCTGCATGTGGGGCATAAGGTCGAGACCCATGGCCTCGCTTGCCAGCGAGAACGCTCCGGTGATGAGCGCCTGCGACGCAATGATGGCCGCGGCCGTGGAGAGCCCCACCGCAAAGGGGCGCATGCTGGGGGAGAGCATCTGAAAGAACGGGTTGAGGTCTGCCACGTTCGCGAGCTCCGGGTTTGCGGAGTTGGCGAGCAGCCAGGCGCCTTGGCCCAGGTAAGAGAGAATCAGGCAGAGCTTCACAAAGGGCCAGGTGGCGTATACGTTGCTGCGGCCCACGTGGCCCATGTCGGAATAGAGCGCCTCGGCACCCGTGGTAGCCAGAAAGCAGCTGCCCAGAATCATGATGCCGGCGTGGTTGCTGGGGGAGAACAGAAAACGGATTCCCAGCACGGGGTTAAAGGCCAGCAGCACTACGGGGTTCTGCACCACGTAGTAAAGGCCGCAGGCGCCCAAGAAACAGAACCACAGTGTCATGATGGGGCCAAAGGCGCGGCCGATCTTTGCCGTGCCCAAGCGCTGCACCAAAAAGAGCACGATGATGATGGCCAGCGTGATAACGACAACCGTGGACTGCGAGTCGCCCAGCAGCGCATGGGCCGCAGGGATGGTACGCAGGCCCTCTATGGCCGTGGTCACCGTGACGGCCGGGGTGAGCACGCCGTCTGCCAGCAGTGCGGCACCGCCCAACATAGCGGGCACGATGAGCCACGCCGCATGATGGCGCACGAGGCTGAACAGGGCAAAGATGCCGCCTTCGCCGTGGTTGTCTGCGCGCATGGAGATGAGTACGTACTTAAGGGTGGTGATGAGTGTCACCGTCCAGATGACCAGGCTGAGCGCGCCCAGCACAAACTCCTGCGTGACACTGCCGATGCCGCCGTTACCGGCCACGAGCGCCTTGGTGACATACATGGGGCTCGTGCCGATGTCTCCGTACACAACGCCCAGCGTGACCAGCATGCCGGCGATGCTTATGGGGATGGCGGCCGGGTGCCCGCCGATGACGCTCGTCTTATCCGCGTCGGGGATCTCCGCGGTGGTGCTATCAGTCAACTTGATCCTCCCTTTCACAAAGAACGGGAGCATTCTATGCGCGTCTTTAGATGCATGTATTTCTCATCAAGCCATCTACCTGCGTCTTTATGCCATCTTTGTACCGTTTTCACGCGTTCGCCACGTGGATGGCTTTTGCGTTTCAGATATAAGCAAAAACGGTCGTCGCGGCCCGGGTGGGCGCGACGGCCGTTGTGTTTGCGGGGGCTGCTGGTCGTGCGGACGGGAGCGGAGCCGGTCTCCTGTTCCGCACGGCTAATGCGGCTGTTAGCGTGCGCGGCAGGCAGAGCGTCTGTGAGGCGTGTGCCACGCGGCTCTCTGAGACCTAGAGCCTAAAGAGCTTCTCGGCGTTGAGGTGACGCACCTGCTCCTCGATCGGGGCGACCTGCTTGCTGCTGAACAGCGCGTCCATGTTCTGCTTGATCTGCGCCGTGGGCGTGTAGGGGTGGTCGCTGCCGTAGAGCAGCTTGTCGGATGTGGTGATGTGCATGAGCGCATCGAGGCCGGCCGGTAGCGGGCTGCCCGAGAGGTCAAAGTACAAGTGCGAGATGCTGTCCATCACGTCGACCTCGTCCATCATGCCCTTGGCGACCAGCACCTTGGAGATGCCGATCAGGCGGTGCGCTACGAGCGGCAGGAACGAGCCGCAGTGCGGCACCACGAACTTAACGTTGGGGTAGCGCGTGAGGGTGCCCGAGGTGATGAGGTCGATCACACTGCGCGTGGTGTCGCCAATGAACTCAAAGAGCGGCTTGGGGCCGGCGGTGAACACGTCGCCAGGGATCTGCTGAGGCGGTGCGGGGTGGATGATTGCCACGGAGCCGCGTTCCTCGAGTGCCTCGTAGAGCGGCGTGAGCTTCTCGTTGCCCAGGTACAGGCCGCAGGAGTTGCTGGGGAGCTTTACGCCCTTGGCGCCCAGCTCGTCGATGGCGCGCTTGGCCTCGGCGACCGACTCGTCAATGCAGGGCGTGGGAAGCACGGCGCAAAAACCAAAGCGCTCGGGTTCCGCCTGGCAGACACCAGCAGCGTAATCGTTGATGGCGACGGCCGCGCGGCAGGCGTTCTCGTCGTTGCCGTGGTGGATGTGCGGCGAAGAGATGGTGAGGATGGAGTAGTCGATGCCTACCTCGTCCATAAAGCGGCGGTGCTCGTCAAGATCCCAAGTGGGGGAGGGAAAGCCGTCCTCGGTCGTGGGGTCGATACCGTCGGCGGCCAGGCAGTCCAGGTAGGGCTGGGGCAAAAAGTGACTGTGTACGTCGATAGTCTTCATATGACTCCTTAGGGTTGGGTATGGGATGGGGCATGAGCCGGGGTGCGGGGGCTTGAGCCGTGCTGAGGCGGGTTCGCCCTAGGGCTGGTCCGGGCGTCCGGTCGTTGGGCGCGGGGCCTTGCTCGCTGGGGTGGGGCTGCGCTCGGTAGTTGGCCTCTGGCACCCGGGCGCCGGGTGAGAGCCCGTAGCGTGGCCCGGTCTGAGGCGCGAGGTGT
>CAVEPV010000067.1:3133-6673 GCA_963617695.1 Bacteroidaceae bacterium | reverse complement strand
TGGAGCGGACAACGGGGCTCGAACCCGCGACCCCAACCTTGGCAAGGTTGTGCTCTACCAACTGAGCCATGTCCGCTTGCGAGAAAGTAATATACGCGAATCCCCGGCACCGTGCAACCACTTTTTTCAAAAAAGTCTGGAACAAGACCGTTTACGCAGGTAGCAGACGTAATTGATTTTCTGCTCACCCACACAAATACGCATTCGCGTCCAAACTCTTAGAAGAGTTTCACCAGGCGCACCACCGTACCGCTGCGATCCTCGCGACGCTTAACCTCCACGCTGTCGACCAACATGCGCATCAGACGAATACCACGCCCGCGCGCCTCAGAAACCTGCGGGGCTTCGTCGTCAGAGAGCTCGTAGCCCGCACCGCAGTCGCGCAGAACGCATACCACGCGGTCATCGTAGGCCGAAAGTGTGCACGTGCAGCCGCGCGCACCGTCGGCGTGGTCATAGGCGTTGCCGAGTGCCTCGCCTACGGCCAGGGCGCAGTCGTAGCGGTCGTTCTCTCCCATAGGAAGGTCGGCCAGCAGCTCGGCCACGCGATGTCGATAGCCCGCCAAGTGCTCGATACCCTCGGCGACCGTAAAGCTCTTACTCCACTTGGGGCTCGCCCCGGGAGCCAGCACGGGAACGGGAAGGCGCTCGGAAGAGCTCGCGTGCAGCGGGTCTGCCAGGCAGGCGATCTGCAAGAAGCGCATAACGTTCGGCGAGACGTCCACCATCGAGAGCAGGCCGTGCGCGGCGAAAAGCTCGCGTGCGACACTCAGCAGAAACGCCACGCCGGTGGAATCGATAAACGACACGCCGTCGCAGTTGACGATGATGCGTCGCACGCCGTCGCGGCGCAGCGACTCGATTCGGCGGCGCAGCGCGGGCACCGTCGAAATGTCGATGTCGCCCGTGGGCGCCAGAACCGCTATGTCGTTCCACTCACTCATGCCCTTATGGTTCCCTGCGCTCGCATGGGCTAGTCATCCCCGTCAAAGCGCAGGGCGACCATGGCAACGTCGTCGTCCAAGGCCGAGGCGGCAAAACTGTCAAGCTCGGTCAGCACACGGTCGCACAGCCCGTCGATACCCCGCGGGGACACGCGCAGGAGCGTATCGCGCAGGCGCTGCTCGCCAAAAAAGGCGCCGGAAGGGTCACGCGCCTCGATGGCGCCGTCGGTGTACATGAACAAGATGTCGCCGGGCATAAACGCAAAGGAACCGCTGCGATAGGCCATAGACTCAAACGCGCCCACCACGCCCGACTGCGTACTCAGCAACTCAACCTCGCCGCCTTGGTGCACAAGCATCGAAGGCGGATGGCCGGCCGAGCAGTAGGTGGCACGGCCCCAACGCAGGTCGAGCTTGGCCACGAACATGGTGGCAAAGGTCTCCACGCGCGAAAAGCCCATGAGCATACTGTTGAGCGCGCGCACCATACGCTGAGGGCTCGCGCCCTCCCAGGCATAGGCCGAAAGCGCAGTCTTTACCAGAGCAGACATCGAAGCCGCCTCAACGCCCTTGCCCGAGACGTCGCCCAAAATCATGACGGCGCAGTCATCGGGCAGGCGGATAAGCGTGTAAAAGTCGCCGCCCACGAGCGCCTGCTTGGTGGCAGACGAGTACAGACAGTCAGACGTGATGCCCGGCACGCGACCGAGGGCGCTGCGCATGCCCGCCTGCAGGGTCTGGGCAATACGGTGCTCGGAGTTCTTCTGGCGCACGCCCTGCGTGTACATCTCGAGGTCGTGCGCGAGATGTACGAGATAGTCGTATTCGAGGTCGTCGACCGGCTCGCTTGAGGCGTCACGCAACAGCAAGAACATGCGGCGCGGTTGCTCCTCGCGGCGCACGATCGAGGCGGCCGCCGTGGAGTGAGACTCGTCCTCCCCTGTTGAGGAGGCACGTGCGTCGCCCTCAAAGCCAGGGCCCGCATCGAAGAACACGCCCTGACTCGGCAGACCGTGCAGCGCCAGCCAGCGACTCGCACGCGAGGCGGTGTCGATACGCGTCACGCGGGCATCGATCAGGTCCTCGGCGGTGTAGGTCCACGACTCGCGATGGATCCGCGCGTCAACCTGCGCCATGGGGTTTACACGGGCCGCAGGGGCCGTTGTGGCGAAGAAGAGCTCCTCCAGGGCGCCGGGGAGCTTCACCTGGCTTCCGCCCTCGTAATCAAGGACGTAGCCGCCGTGCAGCCGGTCGGGCAGGATCGGGCAGATGCGGCAGCCCAAAACGCGCGCCATCTCGGAGGTCGCCTGTGCCCAAGTGGCCTGCCAGCGTTCACCGTTGGTGTAGGCCGCATCGCGGATGCGGTTAAGCGAACGCGAGAGCTCGTCGGAGCGACGCGAGCGCAGGCTGTTGGCCAGGCCCACCAGCTCGATGGAGAGGTAGTCGCCCACCACCTCGAGCACGCGCATGTCGTATTCGCGTGGAAAGCTCGGACGCATCCAGCCCAGCTCGATCACGCCCAGCACTTGCGTGCCAAAGAACACCGGAACGGCGACCATGGTCTTAAAAGGTGGCATGTTCTCCACGCCCAGACGCGTCGTTACGCGTGCGTCCATGTCGTAAAAGGCACCAGCGGCCGGGCTCTCTTCAGCCGCATCGGGCGTAGCCGGAACAATGTGAAAACGGCAGGCGCGCGAGCGGCGCAGCACGTAGGTGGGAACCCCGGTGCCGTAGGGCACAAAATCGGGGACGTAGCAGTTGGCCAGGCCCTTGGAGAAGCCGCGAAGCTTGAAGCCACCGTTCTCGGCAACGTAGATGGAGGCGCCGTCTGCCGAGAGGGCATCCGATAGCTTGTTAAGAACGGTGTCGAGCAGCGAAGGCAGATCCTTGGAGCCCACGGCCGACATAATGACCGAGAGCGTGCCCGAAAGGCGTTTATTGGCCGCTTGGAGCTCCGAGAGCAGGCGCTGCGTCTGGCGGTCATAGGCCGACTGCTCCTCGAGGCTGCGAAGCACCACGAGCAGCCTGCCTCCAGACTCGAGCTCGGTCGCGCGCGCACGCACGGGCACAAAGGAGCCATCGGCGAGCTTGAGCATCAAATCGCAGTCCTGCGCATCGAGCGCGAAGGGCATGCGATGGTGCTCGGCGCGCTCAAAGCTCTTGCTATACAGGTGGTCTTTGATGTCGGTGCCCACGATCTGCTCGCGTGAGAGCGCTGCGAGAGAGAGCATCTGCCGGTTAGCGTGCAGGATGGCACCGGTGGCCTCGCAGACAACCACGGCATCGCTCGTAACCTCTACCAGCCGGGCGATTCCCGCCAGTTCGTTCTTCTCAAGAGCTTCCATGTCGACACCCCGCCTAGCAACGCCGCTCCACCGGCCGCATCAGGCTCGATGGGTAAAAGAAAAGCCTCACTGGGAGGCTCGTAAGATGCGATGGTGTCGGAGGCGGGACTTGAACCCGCATGATCGAAAAGTGATCACTAGCACCTCAAGCTAGCGCGTCTGCCAATTCCGCCACTCCGACTTTCGACAGGGGTTATAATAGCCCAGACCTGTTTGGCATTGCAAGGACTTTTTTAAAAACTTTTTGAGAG
>CAVEPV010000067.1:0-2863 GCA_963617695.1 Bacteroidaceae bacterium | reverse complement strand
GAACGCGGGCGGGGTAGGTGCTCCCTTCCCCGCCCGCGTCGATCGCGGTTCTATTTGGCTGCGAGCACCGCGAGCCTACTCCGGATTGGTGAAGTTCACCGTATAGGTGAAGACGACGTTGCCGTCAGCATCCTTCGTGGGCAGGACGTCGGGACGCGTCTTGTTCGGCTCACCGTAATCGGCCAGAGTCGTCACGACGCCGTTAAAGCGGTAGAACGCATTGATGTCGAAGTACATGCCGTTGTCGGCCAGCGCCCCAGAAGAGATGCACACCGTGTAGGTAACGTCCTTGGACTCGATGCGGTCGCCCGCCTCGTTGTAGTTGTCCTTGACAGCCTTGCCAACCACCGTGGCACCGGTGCCATTCGTCACGGTCTCGATGCTGTCGTCGGCACGAATCAGGATCGCAGAGATAACCTCGGCCGCGCCAATCTCACTCTTAAGATCCGCAAAGGAGGTCTTCTCCCCCACCCTGAGGATCGTGGCCGCTAGCGGACTCATGTAATTGGCTCGCACCGTAACCGTACCCGCAGGCATGATGAAAGAAGCCGTGCCGTCGTCGCCCGGCGTGAGCGTCTTCACCGAGCCGTCCGGCATCTCCACATCCCACGAGACCACACGCCACGCGATAACAGCCCCGTACACAGTCTTGGAGTACTTGGGGTAGTCGCGCGGAAGAAGCGTTACCGTAGACCCCTCTTCCTCAGTGATGGTAGCGGTCTCCTCGTCGAGGGGAACCAAAAAATCACTCATGCCATACGGCAGGCGCGCCTGCAGGGTGCCACCAAGCCCCTTGACCAGAGTGTGGCTGCTCGCCGTACGCGTCGTGTTCAGCGCACCGTAAGACACCGCAGCAGAAGCCTGCCCCGGCAGAGCGAGGACTGCACAAAGTGATGCGCCCGCGACAACGGCAGCGACATTGCGAATGGAGAAATGATTGCAGGGTGCGAGGTTCATGTTGACCTTCTTTCAAAGCATCCTATGGAGCCTTACATGTTACCCCGCCGCCCCCGATGGCGAAACACTCGCAGGGAAAAAATGGCTCCGCTGCGACCCCAAAGTAGGGCGATGCCCAAAGGGCGAGCCAAGCCACGACCCCCAAGTAGGGCGATGCCCGCAGGGCAAGCCAATCCACGACCCCCAAAGTAGGGCGATGCCCGCAGGGCGAGCCATTCAGGTCAAGAGCCCTCCCAGCAGAGTCACGAACCCCGCCTCAAACAAAAAAGACCGGCACCCGAAGGTACCGGTCCAACAATGTCAACTTGCTCGCGGAGCACGCGACTGGCAGGTGCCGCCAGCGGCGGGGGTTTGCCCCTGAGCGATTCCGCAGCCCGAAGGGCGAGGACCAGCGAAGGGGCAAACCCCCGCCGCTGGCGCCCAGAGCCTACAGGTCGATGTGCGACTCCTTGATGGGGAACGCCTCCGCAAAGTGGCAGGCGCAGAAGTGACCCGGAGCCACCTCGCCAAAGTTAGGCTGCTCACGGCCGCAGATCTCCTGAGCGATCGGGCAACGCGTGTGGAAGCGGCAGCCCGCAGGCGGGTCGAGCGGCGAGGGCGGGTCGCCGGCCAGAATGATGCGCTTGCGCGTCTTCTGGATATCCGGATCGGGCACCGGCACAGCCGAGAGAAGCGACTGCGTGTAGGGGTGGTGCGGCTGGGCGTAGAGGCTCTTCCAGTCGGAGAGCTCGACCATCTTACCCAGGTACATCACGGCCACGCGATCGGAGATGTGCTGCACGACGGAGAGGTCGTGGGCGATGAACAGGTAGGCGGTGCCGTACTTGTTCTGCAGCTCCTTGAGGAGGTTCAGCACCTGCGCCTGGATGGACACGTCGAGTGCCGAGACGGGCTCGTCGCAGATGATGAGCTTGGGACGCAGGATGAAGGCACGGGCGATGCCCACGCGCTGACGTTGACCGCCCGAGAACTCGTGCGGGTAGCGGTTGATGTGCTCCGGGTTCAGGCCAACGACATCCAGCAGCTCGCGAACGCGCTCCATGCGCTCAGCCTTGGTGCCGATGCCGTGGATGGTCATGGGCTCAGAGACGATCTCACCGATGGTCATACGCGGGTTCAGGCTCGCGTACGGGTCCTGGAAGATGAACTGCATCTCGCGGCGCATGGCCTTGAGTTCCTTCTTGTTCATCGCAGAGACGTCGCGGCCCTCGAAGAACACCTTGCCGCCGGTGGGGCGGTTCAGGTGCATGATGGTGCGGCCCGTGGTGGACTTACCGCAGCCGGACTCGCCTACCAGACCGAACGTCTCGCCGGGCATGATCTCGAACGAGACATCGTTCACAGCAGAGACCACGCGCTTGGAGAAGTGGCTGGCAAAGACGCCGGACTCGGCGGGGAATTCCTTGGAGAGGTGCTCGACTTTGAGCAAAGGTGTCTGCTCTGCCATGGTTTACGCCTCGCCTCCATTCTGGGAATCGTCCATGCCCGTCGCCACGTGCGCGCCGGTGCTGCGCGACGTCTCGGGGGCGTTCTTGCGGGCGAACTCGGCGTCGCTCGCGTAGTGGCAGGCCGCATAATGGCCGCCGGAGAGCTCCACGCGCTCGGGGCGCTGCTTGTGGCAGAGCTCGGTGGCGTAGGGGCAGCGGGGTGCAAACGAGCAGCCCTCGGGGAGGTTCACGAGCGAAGGCGGGTTGCCCTGAATCGGCGTGAGCGGCTTCTTCTCGTCGATCGCCTGCTCGGGAATCGAGCGGATGAGGCCCCAGGTATAGGGATGGCGGCTCTCGTAGAAGATCTGCTCGGCGGTACCGAACTCAACGGGACGGCCAGCGTACATAACCATGATCTTGTCAGCGATGTCGGCCACAACACCCAGGTCGTGGGTGATCATGACGATGGCGTTGCCGTT
>CAVEPV010000066.1:0-6760 GCA_963617695.1 Bacteroidaceae bacterium | reverse complement strand
CGGTGGGGGAGTCGAACACGCGGTGCATGGCGATGGTCGTCTCGACCATGCCCAGATTGGGGCCCACGTGACCGCCGTGGACGGCAAGCTTGTCGATCAAGGCGCCGCGGATCTCGCCCGCGAGCGCGTCCAGCTCGTCTACAGGAATGGCGCGCACGTCTGCCGGGGATTCGATCTTCTCGAGGTACATCGGGTTTCCTCTCTGCTTAGGCACTGGTATGCTGAGAGGAACGATAAGACCTAAACCTCACTTTAGGTCAAGCCTCTACGGCGGATTTTTGGAAAGGGGTCGCGAATGTATACGATCGGCCAGGTATCGGAGATGTTCGATATTCCCGTTTCGACCCTGCGCTACTACGACAAGCAAGGGCTGTTTCCGCACATGGAGCGCACCTCGGGCATCCGTCGCTTTGGCGAGAACGAGCTCGAGGCCCTAAAGCTCATCGAGTGCCTTAAGCGTTCGGGGCTTGAGATTCGAGAGATCCGTCAGTTTATGGAGTGGGTGGCGCAAGGCCCCTCGACCTATCCGCAGCGCAAGGAACTGATCGAGCAGACTCGCGCTCGTGTGGAGAAGGAGCAAGAGAGCCTGCAGCGCGCGCTCGACATGCTCACCTTTAAGACCTGGTATTACGAGCAAGCCATCGCCGACGGCAACGAGGACGGCATAAAGGCCTTGATTCCCGACGGCCTGCCGCCCAAGATTCGCGCCGCTTACAAGAACTCGCACGAGGGATAGCGCGACTGCGGCGTCGCGGCTGTGCTATCCCTCGCGCGTCTTTGCGGGCGGTCGTGCAGTCGGTCCCGTGTTCCTGCGTCTTTGGAGACGACCACGTAGCCAATTCGCGCCCCGCGCCTTCGCTGGCTGTTTCGTCGCTGCCCCTCGCGGCCGCTACTCAGCCGACTTAAGCGCGCCGACCATATCGATGCGGTCGAGCCCGCGGTTGGTCAGGGCGTTCACCATGAGCGTGAAGGCAAAGGCGAGCGCTGCGGCGATGAGGTACGTGGGCCAGTTGACGAGCGTGTCAAAGTAGAGCGACGGCATCTTGAGCACGTACGTCAGACTGCGTGTGAGAGCGTAGCCGCTGGGCAAGCCCACGAGGATGCCAATGCCGGTGAGGATGAGCGTCTCCTTGTTGATGTACACGTGGACTTCGCGGGGGAGAAAGCCCAGCACCTTGATGGTGGCCAGCTCGCGCTCGCGCTCGGAGATGTTCGTGTTCGACAGCGTGAAGACCACGGTGAACGCCAGCGCCGCAGCCAGGACGATGACCACGTAGACCACGGTGTTGATGAGTGTGAAGGACGTCGAGAAGTCGCGCACGAGCTTGGCCGTCGAGGTGACGGAGAGCATGCGCGCATCGTCTGAGAGCGCGTCGCAGAAGTCGATCTGAGCGGCATCATCGCCAGAGAGGGTTGCGAGCAGGCCGTTTTGCTCGGGCGCCGAGCCAAAGCTCGCCCGGTAAGCAGATTCGCTCATGTAGATGGAGTTACCCAGGTAGTTCATGGCGATGCCCGTGACCTCGATGTCCGCCTCGGCAAGGGTGGCATCCTGCACGTGGAGGGCGTCGCCCGTGCTAAAGCCCAAGACCTGCTCGGCGTTCTTGGTGATAACGCATCCGGTCGTGTCCACGGTGAGCGCCGTACCGGAATCGTCCGCTAGGCCAACGTAACTGGAGAGGTCGCAGCCGTCGGGCACCACGTAGAGCGTCGCGGATTCCGAGGCGCCGCCGTAGCTCACGGTCAGGCTGTCGATACGCATGCGCTGGATCTTGCCTACATCTGAGCTGCTGCTAAGGTCTGCGGCCACGGCGTCGAGATCGTTCGCGTTGGTCACGGCCATGAGGTCGTAGCGCAGCACGCCCGTCTCGCCGTACTGACGGTCGGAGAGCGAGATCACGGTGTCGCGAATGCCAAAGCCGCAGATAAGCAGGGCCACGCAGCCCGCGATGCCGATGACCGCCATGAAGAAGCGGCGCTTGTAGCGGAAGATGTTGCGCGCGGTCACCTTGTTCAAGAAGCTCAGGCGCTTCCACACAGGGCGGATGCGTTCGAGGAAGATGCGGCTACCGGCTTTGGGCGCCTTGGGCCGCATGAGCGACGCGGGCGATTCGTGCAGTTCGTTTATACATGTGGCGATGGTTGCGCCCACGATTCCCGCGGCAAACAGCGCGATGGCGAGGACGGCGTACGCGACGTCGAGGTGATAGGTGAACGCCGGCAGCGCGTACATGGTCGAGAAGATGGTGAAGATGATGGCGGGCAGGATCACGAATCCTGCGAAGTCTCCAATCAGGCCGCCGACCAGGCAGGCTGCGCCGGCGTAGCTCACGTACTTGGAGAGGATGCGCCCGCGCGAGTAGCCGAGCGCCTTGTATAGGCCAATGAGGCCGCGTTCCTCTTCCACCATGCGCGTCATGGTGGTGAGGCTGATGAGCACCGCGACCACAAAGAAGACGATGGGCAGCACCGTGCCGAGCACCTCGATGCACGAGGCGTCCGACTCGATGGAGGCGTAGCTTGCAAGGTCGCCGCGATCTTGCACGTACCAGGTGGCCTCCTCGATGTCTGCTACCTGTGCGCGGGCATCAGCGATCTTCTCAGCCGCCTCGTTGCTCTTGGCATCAAGCGTGGCCTGCGCATCGGCAAGCTCTGTGGCCCCCTCTTCGAGCTCGTCTTTGCTTTCTTGGATGGTCTTGCGCGCGCTGGCGATCTGCGCGGCGGCCGTCGCACGGTTCTCATTGAGCGCCACCTGGGCGGCCTCGAGCTGCGAGGCGGAGTCGTTGAGCTTTTGGCGGGCGGCGTCGAGCTGCTCCTGCTTGGCGGTGAGGTCTGCGAGCTGGGCTTCGAGCTGGGCAACTGCTTGTTCGATGCCCGCGTCCACCTGTTTGGTTGCCTCTGCTTCGGCAGCCGACCAAGCCTGCTGCTTTGCGGCGGCTTCTACCTCATCGGAGAGCTGGGCGAGCTGCGCCTCGAGGGCGGCGCGCTGCTCGGCGTAGCCCTCGGATGCGGGGTCGAGCGCCGCGATGGCGGCCTTGAGTTGCTCTCGGCTCGCGGCAAACTGCTCGGCTACACCGCTCTCAACTTGCTGCTTGGCTGCGGCAATCTGTTCATCACGCGCGCCTCGGGCCTGTTCGATACCGGCCTTTACCTGTGTGACGCCAGATGCGAGCTGAGCCTCGCATGTGTCGAGCTCGGCGCGACTGGATTCGATTTGCGCCCAGCCGTCGTCGATTTGCTGCTGCGCGTCGGCGAGCTTCTTGTTGGCCGCGGTCTGCTGTTGATCAAGCTCGCGTTCGCCGTCGGCGAGCTGGCGGGAGCCGTCGTCCAGCTCCGCCTGGGCCTCGTCAATTTCAGCCTGTCCGTCGGCGATCTTCTCGTTGGCGGTCGCCTCGGCGTCGTCGATGGTGGCGTTGGCGTCGTCGCGCACGGCTTGGGTGCGTGCGGCCTGGCGTGCCTCGCGCACGTCCTCCACGCGCTGCTTTACGGCATCGACCATCTGCTCGTACTCGTCTGAGTAGCAAAGGGGAGCTTCTGCGCCAGAAACGGCGAGGTAGACCACGGTGTAAACGTCGGTCTCCACGTTGGCATCGGTTACAAAGAAGGTGTACTGCGCCCCGCCGCTCGAGCGGAACGACATCGTGCCCTCGCCGGCGTTTACGTCCTGCGGATCCAGCACGATGGCAGAGATCCTGTACTCCTTGCGGGTGAATACGGCCGTATCGGTCGAGTCGGCGTCGAGGCTCACGTTCCCATCGACGTCAACGTCGCCATCGCTATCGTTGGAGACGCTATCGCCCGTCGCTTCGGCATCCTTTGCATCGGCGCTCTCCGCAGAATCGGCCTCGCTGTGGAAGCTCACGGTATCGCCGATACCGAGGCCCGATTCCTGCGCGTAGCGGCGGGTCACGGCGACCTCGTTTGCGCCCTGCGGAAGCGTGCCCTCCAAAACAAGTGGCTCGTTCATTCCTTTGTTCGAAAGCGCACGCACCTCTGCCTTGGATGAGCTGGAGCCCACGTTGGTGTAGACGGTCTCGCTCCAGCCGCCCTCAGCGGCAGAGACCCCTTCGATGCCTGCTAACGCGTCAACGTCCTCGTCGGTCAGGCCGAGGGTTGACTGCACGCGGATGTCAAAAAGGTGTTGCGCGTCAAAGTACTCGTCGGCCGAGTGCCGCAAGTCCTGGCACGAGGCGCGCAGACCCACGAGCATCGTGGCACCGAGCGTGCAGATAACGGCGAGCGCCACAAAGCGCTTAAGCGTGCCGCGCACCGTGCGAGCGGTTCCCAGGTTAAAGGCCTTGTTCGAGGTCTTTCTTGGCATGGACTACCACTCAATCTGTGCGATGGGCAGCGGGTTCTCGTTTACGGACATCTCGGTCACGTGTCCGCTCTTAAAGCGGATCAGGCGGTCGGCCATGGCGGCCAGCGCCGCGTTGTGCGTGACGATCACAACGGTGATGCCGTCGCGGCGGCAGGTGTCTTGCAGCAGCTGCAGGATTTGCTTGCCCGTCTGGTAGTCAAGGGCACCCGTGGGCTCGTCGCAGAGCAGGAGCTTAGGGTTTTTGGCGAGGGCGCGCGCGATGGAGACACGCTGCTGCTCTCCGCCCGAGAGCTGCGCGGGGAAGTTCGCCAGACGCTCGGCGAGCCCCACCTTGCCCAGCGTCTCTTGCGCGTCGAGCGAGTCGGGGCAGATCTGCGCTGCGAGCTCGACGTTTTCGAGCGCGGTGAGGTTGGGCACGAGGTTGTAGAACTGAAACACAAAGCCCACGTCAGCGCGGCGATAGAGCACGAGCTCGTTTTCGCTGGCGGCGCTGATGTCACGCCCGCCTACAACTACGCGGCCGCTCGTGGCTCGATCCATGCCGCCCAGGATGTTCAGGGCAGTTGTCTTGCCGGCACCGGATTGGCCCAGAATCACGGCGAGCTCGCCTTTCTCTACACTAAAGCTCGCGCCGTCGAGGGCGTTGATCTTTGCGGTTCCGTCTCCGTAGCTGCGGACAACGTCGGCAAATTCGATATAGGGCATGCGGCCTCCTAGAGGTGGCTGTCGCCGTCGGCGATTACTCGGCGCGGTGTCGTGTATTCAAAGTATAACGAGGCCATAGCAGAGCACCTCGACTTTTGCCAGCGCGTAGGGATCATCTTTTGGATGACCGAGGGGCGGTGAGTCCGTGTCGAGGCGGAGATAGTGTTTCCTGTTTGGACGGCCTCTAATCACCCGCGTGCTCGCTCGGCACCTTTTCTCACGCTGAAATGGGACTTGCGGCTCAGGCTCACTGCTTCTCAGGGCCGTGCGGTCATTCCCACCAGCCGGCCTCTCACCCAGAATCAAGGTAGAAAAACAGTCTCGGGGCGAGGGGAGGAGAGCCTCCATGAACAGCTAGAGTCCCGGCCGCGTGCCGGGGAAAGCGATCGCAGCGGGGCGGGTGGCCTCATCTCCAATTCCGCCCCGCTCGACATAACGTGACGCGCGTCTGCGAAAGGAGCCATCATGAAAAAGAGATTCGTTTCCCTATTTACCTGCCTTTTCTGCGTACTAGCAGTAGGCCTGGCCCTTGTGGGCTGCTCGGGCGGCGGCTCGCAGGCCTCTAAACTCGTCGGGTACTGGGAGCTCTCAAGCGGCGAGGCCGGTGGCGAGGAAGTTACCGAGGACGACATCAAGGCCCTGTCCGATCTTGGCGTGAACTGCATTCTTTACCTGGGCGAGGACGGCTCGGCCACGCTCGACCTCTTCTGTGCGGTCGAGGACGCTACGTGGGATGTTGACAAGTGCACGATGGAGTACGACGGCACAACCGGAAAGCTTAAGCTTTCGGGCGATACTCTGAGCTACAGCGTTGGCGAAGATGTCCTTAAGTTCAAGAAGGGCGACGACAGCCTGGCCGACAAGATCGAGAAGGATCGCAAGGCACAGGAGACCTCTGCCGAGGGTAGCGACGCGGAGACCGTGAGCGAGGCCATCGACCCGGCTATCACCATCGCCGACGACGACATCGTGACCATCACCGCTACTGCTCGTGCCACGGACGAGTACGGTCGGAGCGGTTTTGTCCTCTCGATTACCAACAAGACCGACCGCACGATCGGCCTGATGACCAGCGACGGCACCAGCACGGTCGATGGAACCGCGCGCGACAGCTATTTCTACACGGGTGTTGAGGAAGGGCAGACCGTGGAAGCGTTCTGCGACTTCCAGGAAGTCGACTCGATTGACCTTTTGGTCAACGTCAAAGCCGAGCTTTTGGCCTACGACGCCTCCACCTACGAGGAAATCGCCACCTACGAGCTCGACATCCCGTAGCGCGGCTACCGCAGGACGGCTGCGAGCTAGGACCTTGCGCCATCCAAGGTGCGTGAACCTAGGCCGGGGAGGGCACCCTCCCCGGCCTTTCCTGCTCTCGGGAGCGGTTTGGGATGCGCCTGCAGCTTTTTCGCGCGTGCGGCGGCTTTCTCTTTGGAGCTTGGCTACGATGTCCCTCTCTTTATCACTTACACTCTCACTTACAAAAGCGCTCAATTTGTAACTGATAGTGTAAGTGACGTTGTAAGTGATGAAAGCGATCATGGCAACGAGCAAAGACCGTAGGTATCGACTGGCTTAAGGGCGGGCGTGTCCGTTCTCGACGGGAGCTGATGTGGCGGATGCGAGCGCGGGTGTGCCCATGCGCTCCGCTGCGCAACCGTCCCGTTGTGCAGCCTAAAGGGAACGCCGGCCTACTGCTCTGCGAGGTGGAACTGGCGCTTGGCCTCGTACATGCGGTCG
>CAVEPV010000065.1:0-6933 GCA_963617695.1 Bacteroidaceae bacterium | reverse complement strand
CGAGTCTGGGCGCCTTCTACATCTCGGACATCCTGGGCGGCGGCAACGCCGACGTTATCGGCAACCTCATTCAGCGCCAGTTCCAAAGCGCTAACGACTGGCCGCTGGGTGCTGCGCTCTCGATCCTGCTCATCGTTATCACGCTTGCGCTGGTAAAGATTTACCAGAAGGCCGGCGGCGACATGGAAAGCCTGGGGGTGTAGGCCATGGCTATGAATCGTCAGACCAAGCAAAAGCTGAGCCGTGGCGGCGGCATCGCGTTCTGCACGTTCATCTACGCGGTTCTGTTTTTGCCCATCGTGATCGTGGTGGTCAACTCCTTTAACGCCAACACGAGTAAGCCCTACCTCAGCTGGGGTGGCTTTACCCTGTACTGGTACGGCAAGCTCTTTACCAACAGCTCGCTTTTGGAGTCGTTTGGCAACACGATGGTGCTCGCCATCACCACTACGGTGCTCGCCACGGCGCTGGGCACGCTGGGCGCGGTAGGCCTGTACCGCTATCGCTTCCGCGGTCGCAACCTCATCGACGGCCTGCTTTACATCCCGGTCGTGATTCCCGAGATCGTCATGGGCATCTCGCTGTTGTTGGTGTACGTGAAGTTCAACATCCCGCGCGGCATGATCGGCATGATCATCGCGCACGTGACGTTTTGCGTGTCGTTTGTGATCTTCAACGTTCGCGCGCGCCTGGACGGCTACGACTCTTCGCTCGAGGAAGCCTCCATGGATCTGGGCGCGGGCCGTCTGGTCACATTCTTCAAGGTGACGCTGCCCATGCTCGCGCCGGGCATTGCCGGCGGCGCGCTGCTGTCGTTTACGCTCTCCATCGATGACGTGGTCGTCTCGTACTTTGTGTACGGCCAGGATCTCACGTTTCCCATCAAGGTCATGCAGTCCATCAAGGGCGGCGTGGCGCCCGACGTGAACGCGCTTTCGACCCTGATGCTTGTGGGCACGGTCGCGCTGGTGTTCCTCACGCAGAGCGGCGCCATCTCCAAGCTGCGCGAGCGCCGTGCGGCCAAGAAGCTTATGGCCAGGAAGGAGGCATAAAGCCATGGCAGCAACAGTCAAAAAGACGTCCGATGCCGCAGTGAACGGCAGTCTGCTGGATGCGTGCCTGAGCCGCTCGATCACGCGTCGCGATCTGATGCGCGGGGCCTTTGGCCTTGTTGCCGGCATGAGCCTAGCGGGTCTTTCCGGCTGCGGCGGCAACAGCGCCGACGAGCTCAATATCTTTATCTGGACGGAGTACGTGCCCGACTCTGTTCTCGAGCAGTTCGAGGACGAGTTTGGCATCAAGATCAATCAGTACCTGTTCAGCTCCAACGAGGACATGCTTGCCAAGGTGCGCACCGAGAACCAGGGCACCTATGACATCCTTCAGCCTACTGACTACATGGTGAAGAGCCTGATCAAGCAGAACCTGCTGCAGGAGCTCGACCAGTCTGTGCTCAAGAACAAGAGCAACCTGGGTTCGCAGTACCTGAACCAGAGCTTCGACCCGGGCAACAAGTACAGCTATCCCTACATGGGCGCGTGCACCACCATCGCCTACAACCAGTCTAAGGTGAGCAAGGTGCCCGAGAGCTTCTCTGACCTGCTCGCCGACGAGTACGAGAACAGCCTGGTGACCCTCAACGACATGCGCGAGATGCTCGGCATCGCGGGATCTACGGTTGGCCTTACCGGCAACGAGACCGACGATGATTCCATCGCCAAGATCTCTGAGCAGGCCCAAAAGCTCAAGAAGCAGATCAGGGTGTACGACTCGGACAGCCCGCGCAACTCGCTGATTTCTGGCGACTGCATCGCCGGCATTATCTGGACGGCCGAGATCGCGCTCGCGCAGCGCGAGAACCCCGACATTCAGGTTTCGTATGCAACCGAGGGCGCGAGCGTGGGCACCGACAACTGGTGCATCCCGGTGGGCGCCAAGCACTATGACAACGCCATGCAGTTCATCAACTTTATGATGCGCCCCGAGATCGCTAAGGTGGTGAGCGAGGACTACCCGTACGTGCAGCCCAACACGGCCGCCATCGAGCTTCTGGACGACGACTTTAAGAACAACCCGGTCGAGAACGTGCCGGCCGAGGCGTTTGAGAACGGTCATCGAGTCCAGTCGCTGCCGCCGAAGATCCTGCGCAAGTACGACAAGATCTGGACGAGCATGAAGGGCTAGCGCGGCGGTGTTTTCAGGGGCGTCCAGTTTTGTCCCATGAGGCCGCGCCGCGCACGGCAGGCATCTGGAAAGCCTTATGTACCTGCTTTTTGTTTTGAACGTTTTGATAGGGGAGTAATCCGATGAGTGAATCTACTAGAGTCGATTTTCGTTTTCTGTCCGAGCCGGACATCATCAAGGCGGGCGCGCTCGACATGGCGCACTGTATTGATGTCATGGAAGACCAGTTCAAGCTGCTGAGCGCGGGCGACTACCGCATGAGCGGCAAGAACAAGAACAGCCACGGCGCATGGATGGATTTCCCCGAGACCTCGCCGTTTCCCAACATGCCCGTGAACGGCCCTGACCGTCGCTACATGGCCATGTGCAGCTACCTGGGCGGCGACTACAACATGTGCGGCATCAAGTGGTACGGCTCAAACGTCGAGAACCGCAAACGCGGCCTGCCCCGCTCCATCCTCACGCTCATGCTCAACGAGCCCGACACGGGTGCGCCTGTGGCTCTGATGTCTGCGAACCTCATCAGCAGCTACCGCACCGCCGCCGTGCCCGCCGTGGGTGTGCGCCATCTGGCGCGCAAGGACGTGCGCACCGTCGGCATTATCGGGCCGGGCGTCATGAACAAGACCACGCTGCGCTCGTTTTTGATGGAGCGCCCCGACATCGAGACCGTCAAGGTCAAGGGCCGCGGCATGAAGTCGCTGCAGTCCTACGTGGACTATGTGCACGAGAACTTCCCGAGCGTCAAGAACGTCCAGATCGTCGAGACCGAGGAAGAGGCCGTTCGCGACTGCGACCTCGTGAGCATCGCCACCAACGAGAACGGCGGCATCGAGACCTATCCGCGCGTCAAGCGCGAGTGGGTCAAGCCCGGCGCTCTCATCTGCGCCCCGAGCGACCTTTACGCCGATCGCGAGCCGTTCATCAACGGCGAGTGGAAGTGCGTGACCGACCTCTATCCGATGTACGAGGACTGGCGCGACGAGATCGGCCGCTTCAACGTGTGCGGTACGCTCGGTAACGAGTGGGTCGACATGGTGGATTACGGCATGCTGCCGCGCGAGCGGGTCGTCGATCTGGGCGACATCGTCACGGGTGCAGACCCGGGCCGTCAGTCCGAGGACGACATCTACTTCTTCTCCATCGGTGGCATCAACACCGAGGACGTGAGCTGGGGCACCGTCATCTATCGTCAGGCCAAGGAGATGGGCCTGGGCACGGTCCTGACGCTGTGGGACACTCCCGCTCTGGCGTAGCCAAAACGCGGCTTCTGGCCGCCTAATTGAATAGGACAACGGGGCTTGCTGCGCATTTCGTGCGGCGGGCCCCGTTTGCACTTTTTGCCGCCTACCTGCGATTATTTCCCCCTTGTTTCTGCCTGAATGGTAACCGGTCCGAAACGCTGTTGAAACAGGCCGACTCGTAGGATGGTTGCCGTTGGTCACCCACAGATAACGAGAGGGGTTAGGTGGTGCCATGTCCAGGATCGCTGAACATCCCATTTTGGGCGCGCCCGATAAGGGTCGCCTCGTCACGTTTATGTACGACGGCGTACCGGTTCAGGGCCACGAGGGAGAGCCAATCGCCATGGCTCTGAAGGCCGCGGGCATCGAAGTGCACCGCTTCACCGCCAAGCGTCATGAGCCTCGTGGCATCTTTTGCGCCATCGGTCGCTGCACCGACTGCGTCATGGTCGTCGACGGCCAACCCAACGTGCGCACCTGTATGACCCCGCTTGCCGAGGGCATGGACGTTCGCACGCAGGACGGTGTGGAGCCGCTCGATATGGACGATCCGCGCGCCGAGAAGCTCGCTGCCGAGGCCGTGGCCTCTGCCGCCTACGCAGGGGAGGCGATCTAGATGGAGCGTCATGACGTTGTGATCGTGGGCGCCGGTCCCAGCGGCCTTTCCGCCGCCATCGAGGCCGCCAAGCGCGGGCTTGACGTAGTTGTCTTTGACGAGAACGCCCGCCCCGGCGGTCAGCTGTTCAAGCAGATCCACAAGTTCTTTGGCTCCAAGGAGCACCGCGCCAAAGTGCGCGGCTTCCGTATCGGCGACGAGCTGCTTGCCGAGGCGGACGCTGCGGGAGTATCCGTCGTGCTTAACGCCACAGTTATCGGTCTGTACGAGGACCGCGAGGTCGTGGTGCGCGTGGGCGATACCGTGAAGCACGTAAAGGGCGATGCCGTTCTGGTCGCCACGGGCGCGGCCGAGAACGCCCTTAACTTCCCCGGTTGGACGCTGCCTGGCGTCATCGGCGCCGGAGCCGCTCAGACCATGATGAACCTGCACGGCGTAAAGCCGGGCGAGCGTATCCTCATGGTCGGCTCGGGCAACGTCGGTCTGGTTGTGTCCTTCCAGCTCATGCAGTGCGGCTGCGAGGTCGTGGCACTTGTGGACGCCGCGCCCCGCGTGGGCGGCTACGGCGTGCATGCGGCCAAGGTCGCGCGCTGCGGCGTGCCGTTCTACCTCTCGCACACCGTGGTGCGCGCCGAGGGCGAGGATCGCGTGGAGGGCGTGACCATCGGCGAGGTTGATGCGCACTGGCAGGTTATTCCCGGCACCGAGAAGCACTTTGACGTGGATACCATCTGCGTGGCCGTGGGCCTCTCGCCCATGAGCCAGCTGCTTTCCATGGCCGGCTGCGAGATGGTGGACGATCCCAAGCGCGGCGGCTATGTGCCCGTCTGCGATGAGAGCGGAGCCACCAGTGTGCCCGGCGTATTTGTCTCGGGCGACGTTTCCGGCATCGAGGAGGCCTCCTCGGCCATGATCGAGGGCCGTATCTCGGGCGTCGCGATCTCTGAGTACCTGGGCTACGTGGGCGCAGGCGAGGCCGCATCGAGCACGGAAGCTCTCGAGGCGTCTCTCGACACCCTGCGCCAGGGCATGTTCGCGCCCAAGAACCGCGGCAAGAAGATCGAGGTCACCGAGGAGGGGTGCCCCGTCTCGCAGCATCTGCTGCGCCACGGTTACCTGGCAGACGAGGAGCTCGACTCCTATCCGGGTGTCACTCATATGGCCGGCGTGCACCCGGTGATCGAGTGCACCCAGAACATCCCGTGCAACCCCTGCCAGGACGCCTGCAAAAAGGGCTGCATCTCCATCGGCGAGCACATCACGTCGCTGCCCATCGTGGTACCCGACTCCACCTGCATCAACTGCGGTATGTGCGTGGCGAGCTGCCCGGGCCAGTCGATCTTTTTGGTCAACGAGGACTGTGGCGACGGCACGGCTACGGTCACGCTGCCCTATGAGTTCTATCCGCTGCCCGAGAAGGGTGCCACGGGCAAGGCGCTCAGCCGTTCCGGCGAGCCCGTGTGCGAGGCAGCCGTGGTGGGCGTGCGCAGCGTGAAGGCGTTTGACAAGACGGCACTGCTTACCATGAGCGTGCCCAAGGAGTTTGCCATGACCGCGCGTATGTTCAAGCCCGAAGGTGAGGTGGCCGACCATGAGTGAGGCCGTGAGCATCTATAAAAAGACGGGCGCGCCGCTCGACCGCTCCCAGATCGACCTGGGGCCGTATGTGCCTGCACCCGATGACGACATGCTGGTGTGTCGCTGCGAAGAGGTAACCAAGGGCGATATCCGCCGCGCCATTCACGAGGGCATGTACACCATGACCGAGGTGCGCCGCTTCCTGCGCCAGGGCATGGGCCTATGCCAGGGTCAGACCTGCACCAAGCTCGTGCGTCGCATCATGGCTGCCGAGCTTGCCGGCACGCCGGCCATGGCACTGCTGGAGCCCGAGACCTCGCGCGCTCCGATGCGTCCCATCGAGATGAGCGTGCTCGGCAACGGCGAGGAGAGGGGAGAGTAGCATGGCAGGATCCACTGCAGATATTCAGAACACCGCCTGCGACGTTATTGTCATCGGCGGCGGCGTGATCGGTTGCGCTACGGCCTACAACCTGGCCAAGAAGGGTCGTTCTGTCACGGTACTCGACCGCGAGGCCAATATCGGCGAGGGCGCCAGCTCGCGCAACGGTGGCGGCGTGCGCCAGAGCGGCCGCGACGCTCGCGAGCTTCCGCTTGCCATGTATGCCGTCGAGCACCTGTGGCCGGGGCTTTCCGACGAGCTCGGCGCCGATGTGGAGTACGTCAAGAAGGGCAACCTTCGTCTGGGCAAGACCGAGGCGCACCTGGAGACGCTCCGCGGCCTTGCTTCCATGTCGCAAAATCTGGGCCTCGACATGAAGATGATCGGCCCCGACGAGGTGCGCGAGATCAACCCGTTCCTTTCCGATCAGGTTATCGGCGCCTCCTGGTGCCCCACCGACGGTCATGCCAACCCCATGCGCACGACGCTTGCCTATTACCGCGCCGCGCTCAAGCTGGGCGTGCGTTTTATCACGGGCGTGGAGGTCACGTCCCTGCGCAAGGTTCGCGGAAAGCTCGGTGCCGTCGTGACCAACGTGGGCGAGTTCAGCGCCAACAACGTCGTGCTCGCTGCAGGGCTTGGTAGCCGCAACATCGCGGCGAGCGTGGGAATCGACATCCCTATGACCGGTGAGCTTATCGAGTGCCTGGTTACCGAGATGCAGCCCGAGATGTTCCCACAGATGCTGGGTGTCGCCACGGGTGACTTCTACGGCCACCAGTCGGCTCACGGCTCGTTTGTGTTCGGCGGAAGCTCGGGCCTCGAGGCTTCCAACGGCGCCTTTGGCGGGCGTCCGACCGCGAGCATCACGGCCCCTGCCGAGTGCCGCGCCATCATGGGCTACATCCCGCGCCTGGCCGACGCCAAGA
>CAVEPV010000064.1:0-7035 GCA_963617695.1 Bacteroidaceae bacterium | reverse complement strand
CGCCGTCGATGTGGTAGAGCACGAACTCCTGGTCCTGCGTGGGATAGCGCACGTCATCTACGCGCAGCGAGTGGTCGAGCACGCTCATGGCGATGGCTTTGCTCTCGTCGCTGCCGGTAACAAGGCCGTAGCCCACGTCGAGCGCGCTTACGTGCTCGCCGGTCTCGGTGACCTCGTCGCAGGCAATCAGGCTCTCAACCTCGCAAACGGGAAGGGAACCCAGGTAGTAAGCATCGTCTGCCGAGGCAGTGGCGACAGCGCCGGGAGCGTCGATCGTCACGGGAACGGTACCGCGGCGCAGCTCGCCCACGGTAGGGTGCGAGATGCCAAAACCGCGGATCGCGGCATAGCCGATGGCCACAACAGCCTGCGTGAGGCCGCGCGAGAGCGCCTGGAGAATCACGCTGCGCGGCGCCGGAAAGGCGAGCGGCGT
The DNA here is from genome assembly GCA_963617695.1 of Bacteroidaceae bacterium. Taxonomy (GTDB): domain Bacteria; phylum Actinomycetota; class Coriobacteriia; order Coriobacteriales; family Coriobacteriaceae; genus Collinsella. The sequence goes on along the minus strand of CAVEPV010000064.1, from coordinate 6,602 downwards.
CTTGGTGATGTCGACCGGCTCAGTCTCGTCAATCTCATACGGGCGGATCATGCCGATCTCGCGCAGGTAGTCGCAAACCTTGGGAACGCGGTCGAGCGGGGTGCCCGCGGCGGCGTCGCGATAGGCCGCGGAGGCCTCGTCGATACGCTCATCGAGCTCGGCGCGGCGACGCCGCACGTCGGCGTCGGCCTCCTCGGCCAGGTCGAAGTCGATGAGACGGTGGCTGTAATCGCGGGTCGCGCCTAGAATCTGGCCGCCCTCGATGTCTTTGAACGCAGCCGAGATGCGGCGCTCCACGCGCATCTCGCCCGTATCGATCACGCGCGAGGTATAGAGGCGCTCGAGCGTGGAGCGGTAGGCGCGCACCAAGAACACGGCCTCTTCGATGGAGCCCTCGGCCTGCTTGAGCGCGATGGCCGCGACCTCGGGCGCCCAGACGGAGCCCTCGGACTGCACTTGCTCAATAGCACGGGGCATGGTGGCAATAATGAGCGCCGGGTCGATGGAGCGGCCGCCCGCAACGCGCTCGCGCTCGAGCAGATCGAGCGACGCGGCGATTGCCTGCTCGCCGCCAGAAACGGCTACATATCCCATGATTCGACCTCCTCGCAGGAACTGGAGCGCGGCACGGCGGCAACATGGCCAAAGCCGTCCACAAAAATCAGGTCGATGCCGCACGGGAACTCGTCCATGCGAGCGGCACGGGCGCCAAGCACATCGGCGCGGTCACAGGAAAAGACGGAAGCGCCGTCGATACCCGGGCCGGACAGACGCCAGAAGCTCTTGTCGCGTGCGTTGGAGGCAGAGCCCACGCGCACGCCTGCAGCGTCGGCACCGAGCAGCACAGAGCACTCGACAATTGCCGTAGCCCCGCGGTGCGGCTCCTCGAGCGTGCCCGGGGTGAGCACGGCGACGGTGCCGGCCGCGACCTTGTCGCGCACCGCCTCGGGCAGCACCACGTAGGCGGCCGCATCTACGGCGGCGCGGGCGGCATGCGTCCTCACCGCGACAAAGCGCGTTGCGGCGTCCGCACTCTCCCCTGCCAGCGCAAACGTCGTGCCGCTGTCGAGCAGCATGTCTGCAAGCATGACTGTCGCAGGGAACAATCCTGCGCGCTCGGCGTCGGCCGCACAGGCAGCACTCGGGCACAGACGCGCAACCTCGCCGGGGCGCGCCATACAGTCGAGCAGGGTGCGGAAGGTCGCCTGCAGCTCAAAGGCCCGCTCGTCGAGCGAGGGGTCGCGGTCAAAGACCTCGTCCTGCATGCTCATTTGACCACCGCCTGAACGCTCATGTCCTGGCCGGACATCTCATCAAACTCCACGCGCGACACGTAGGTGCGAGCGTCATCGGCCACGGTGCGGCAGGCGAGTCGAACCCGCGCATCCGTGATTCGGCGCTCCACCTCAGAAGTGCACTCCAGCGCTTCCTCCTGCGCGTAAGCGGCATCGATAACAGCGAGCGCGCGAGCATGCGCGGCGTCTGTCCCCAACAGCACGCCAAGGCCCTCGGCGTCGCCGATCCTCACGCGGCTCTCGGTCACGAGCACCTCGCTCAGGTAAAAACGGGAGTTGCGCGCGGTCTCGCGCACCTGGCACATCACGAGGCCCTGGTGCGGCGCCGTGACGTCTGTCGCCGGCGCCTGCGCCTCGATAAGCTCCGCGAGCTCGCAGGCAAGGCTGGGGCCAGAATCCACCAGCACCTGCGTCCGCTCTCTTCTGGTTAGCATGGACACATCCTTCTAGTTGTCGGAATCGACGATGTAGCGGCGGCGCAGACGCACCGACACAAACTCGAGCACAAAGGAAACGGCGAGGCACACATAGACGATCACGCCCACCTCGTGCAGGTTGTAGTAGTAGTTGCCAGCCTGGTAGAGCTGGAAGCCAATACCGCCCGCGCCGGCGAAGGCGCCCACGGCCACGGCGTTGGCAAAGTTGATCTCAAAGCGAATGAACGTCCACGAGAGCAGCTTGGTCACGGTCGCCGGGCAGATGGCCTGAAACACGATCTGCCAAAAGCTCGCGCCCGAAGCCGAGAGCGCCTCGATCACGCCGCCGTCGATCTCTTCGAACGACTCGGAGTAGCTCTTGGTGAGATAGGCGATGGAGTGGAACGAGATTCCCACGACTGCCGCCTCGGAACCCAGGCCGATGGCCACGGTGAACACGAGCACCCACAGGATCGTAGGGATGGCGCGGATGATGGCGACAAAGCCCTTGACCACGTTGGAGACGGCCGGGTTCGAGAGGTTCTCGGACGCGGCGAGCGCCAGGAAAAACGAGATCACGGCCGAGATGATGGTGCACAGCACGGTGACGGCGATGGTCACCAGCGTGCTCTCGGCCACCTTGGCCCAGCTAAAATGGCCCGCGCCGAGCGGCGGGTCGAGCGCCGGCTGGAACATCATGGCGCAAAAGTCGCTCCAGGTCTGCGAGGCAGCCTGGCCAAGATCGATGTTGCCGTAGCCCATGCGTGCAAAGGCGACAACGGTCACAAGCACCAGAACGCCAAGCGTGAGCGCGATGGAGCGGTTTTTACCGGCGCGCGAAACGAGCCTGATCTTGCCGCCATGGCCGCGCTCGATCGCGGCAGCGGCGGTGGGAGTAAGCGAGACTCCGTCCATCAGATCATCGACCTCCTTGCCACGTTCGAGATCGACTCGACCGCCAACACCAGCGCGATCGTGACCAGAATCACGAGGCCTGCGCAGTCATAGCGAAACGACGTGTAGTACAGGTTGAACGAGAAGCCGATGCCCGTACCCGTAAGGATGCCCACGAGCGTGGCCTCACGGATGTTGGTCTCGACCATATAGAGCGTCCAGCTCATAAGCTCGGCCACGGCAAGCGGCAGGCCCGCCTGAAAGACGATCTGCCAAAAGCCGGCACCGCAGCTGCGCAGTGCCTCAACAGGGCCGGAGGGAATCTCGTCGAGCGTGTCGAGGAAAAAGCGCGTGATCTGGCCGAAGGTCGAGAGGAAGAGCGCGAGAAAGCCGGTGAACTCGTTCTGCTTGAACGAGAGCAGAAGCAGCAGTGCCCAGGCGATCATCGGCACGTTGCGAAAGATGTTCGCAACCAGGCGAATCGCGCCCTTGGCCACACCGTTCTCCAGGCCCACGCTCGCAGAGCCCAAAACGGCGAGCACGATGCCCAACAGTGCCGCGAGCATGCTTGCGGCCACGGCGTCGAGCACGGTGAGCACGACCTGCGTCAAAATCGAAGGCAGCTGCGCGAGCGACTCAGCCGTGGGACAGAAGTTCTGCGCCATCCAGACAAAAGCCGCGGGAACGGAGCTCAGCGCATAGGTCGCGCTAAAGTCGCTCACCACCGAGGCAAGCGCCGCCACGGCAACAACAGCCGCAAGCGCGGCAATAGTGCGCGCCTGACGGCGGCGGAACCACTCGAGGTCGGGCTTAGGGCGCTCAGATGCAGGCCGACCGCCGACAGCGGCCGTGCCTGCGGCCGCGGCAGCGCCGGCTACCTGGGGCCTCATTGGAGACCGCCCGCCTGGACCTGGGCCGCAAGCGGCACGGCCACGGAACCGGCAGCCGACGCAGGCTGTGCCACGGGCACAGAGACAGAGACGCGCCCTTCCTCGTCATCGCCGTAGATAGAGGCGATGATCTCGGGCGTTACCTCGGCCGGCGCGCCCTCAAAGACCTTCTCGCCGGCGCGCAGGCCCACGATGCGATCGGAGAACTCGAGCGCCGTGTCCACCTGGTGCAGGTTGACGATGCACGTGATGCCGTGCTCGCGCGTCACACGGCGCAGGTGCTCCATAACCATGCGGCTGCTTTTGGGGTCGAGGCTCGCAATGGGTTCGTCGCACAGAATGATGCGCGGGTCTTGGATGAGCGCGCGAGCGATACCTACGCGCTGTTTCTGGCCGCCCGAGAGCTGGTCGGCGCGGCGGTAGGCAAACTCACCCAGGCCCACCTCGTCGAGCAGCTCGAAGGCGCGAAGCTTCTCGCCCTCGGTGTAAAGACCCAGCGACCCGGCCACGGCGCCCTTGTAGCCCAGACGCCCGTGCAGCACGTTCTGGATGGCCGTAAGGCGGTAGACCAGGTTGTAGTTCTGGAAGATCATGGCGATCTGCGTATGCACATCGCGCAGACGGTTGCGACGCAGATGCGTGATGTCCTCGCCCAAAAAGACGATCGAGCCCTCGGTCGGTTCGATCAGGCGGTTAATGCAACGAAGAAACGTCGACTTGCCCGCGCCCGAGGGACCGATCACCGTGACCAGCTCGCCGGCGCCGCAGCAAAAGTCGATGTCCTTGAGCGCGCGCTGCTGCGTCGTAGTGCCGCGACGGCCCTCGTAGCTCTTGCCCAGACCGCGAACCTCAAGAAGCAGTTCAGAATCCTTAGGCATGTGCATGCCCTCCCATCAAAAGAAGCATCCGGGCACCCACGGCACCCGGATGCTTAAGACTTGTGTCTTACGCGAATCGCACTAGTTGAGCTCGCGGATCGGGTCGTACCAGGAATCCTCGACCGCAATGAAGCCGGCGGTGTCGCCCTTGCTCCAAACGGCGCCGTTGTCCTCGTTGTCCTCGGGGGCAAAGAGCAGCTCGTCGTTAGAAACCTCGTCGGAGGTCAGGCCCTCGATGAGCTTGTCGATGATCTCCTGCGGGAGCTCGGCGGTGTTGACGGCGATGGGGCCGTTGAGCACCGGCGTGGACTGGATGATGCCGAACTTCTTGCCCTGGACGCGGTCGAAGGGCTGGGCGGCGTCGGCCTTGACGGAGTAGACGGCACCGGCGGCGTTCACGGCGTCGCGGTCGCCCTCGGGCACGTCGAGGTAGGTATCGACGTCCACGTCGTCAAAGGCGGCCACATCGGCATCGCCCTGCAGCAGGTTGACGGCAGAGCCGGGATGGGAGTTGCCAAAGAGCACCTGGGAGAAGAAGCCGGCAGAAGCGAGCTCGTCGCTGGAGGTGACGTCGTCGGGGAAGGCCTTCATGATGGCGTTGCAGGGGACCTTGAAGCCCGAGGTAGAGGTGGCGGAGACAAAGCTCATGCGCTTGCCCTTGATGTTCTTGATGGAGTAGCCCGAGGTCTCGGAGTCGTCCTTGTAGGAGTCCATCTCGTCGGCCGGCACGCAGATGCGGCTAAAGTACTTGGCGCCGTCGAGCGTACCCTCGGTGTCGGCGGTGGTCACGAGCGGCAGAACCTTGGCGTTCTTCTTCTGAGCCTGGATAAAGCCCTCGGCGCCCATGTTGGCGAGCTGAGCCTTGCCCGAAGCGATGGCCTCGATGGCGACGTTGTAGTCGGTGGTGGTCATAAGCTCGACCTCGACGCCGGCGTACTTCTCGAGAACCTTGCCGAACTCCTCACGGCCGGCATCGAACTCGGAGCTGGACTCGTTGGGAAGCCAGACCATCGTGATCTTGTCGATCGAAGCAGCAGCGCTCGAGCCCGAGTCCGTGCTGGTGGCAGCACCGCCCTTGTCGCTGTTGCCGCAACCCACAAGGCCAAGGCCGAGGGTCACAGCGCTCGCGCCAAAGAGGCCCAGAAACGAACGACGGCTGATCTGCTTGGTTTGGATGTCTTCCACGATCTTTCTCCTCACATGGGAATGTTGCCGAAGGCGCTCGGGTAATGCATTCGCGCCGTCCGGTGATGACATGGAAGATGGTAGGGACGCAGATGCGCCTCTGTGCCGCCGCGGCCAATCGCTTGCCGCATGCTGACGAGACGCAACGCGCGCGTTACGCGACTGGCCGCCCTCCGCTTACGAGGGCGGGCGAATGTAAGCTCCGCGCCAGCCTTGCGCAAGGAGCGGCTGACGCGCTCTCCACGTGCGCCCAACAGATCGCGGCGGCACGCAACACGCCCACGTATACAAAAAGCCCCTCGTACCCGCATGGATACGAGGGGCTTGTGCGTCAGGCTAGATGAGCTACGCGGCTAGGAGCGAGTCCTTAGGCCTCGGGGCAGATCTTCTTGAAGAGCTCGATGACGTCCTCGAGGGAAGCGTCGCGGGGGTTGCCCGGGAAGCAAGCGTCGGCGACGGCGTCCTTGGCGAGAATCTCGATCTCGTCGGCCTTCATGGCCTCGCAGACCTTGGGGATGTTCACGTCCTCGGAGAGCTGCTTGACGGCGGCGATGGCGGCATCGGCGGCCTCGTCGGTGCTCATACCGGTGGTGTCGACGCCCATGGCGCAGGCGACCTTGGCCAGGCGCTCGGCCACGACGGGCTTGTTGAACTCCATGGCGATCGGCAGCAGCATGGCGCAGGCAACGCCGTGCGGGGTGTCGTAGTGAGCAGACAGGGTGTGAGCCATGGCGTGGTCGATGCCCAGGCCCACGTTGGAGAAGCCCATGCCGGCAACATACTGGCCCAGAGCCATGCCCTCGCGGCCCTCGCCGGGAACGCCCGTCTTGGCCTCCTCGACAGAAGCACGCAGGCTCTTGGAAATGAGATGGATGGCCTCATAGTGGAACATGTCGGAGAGCTCCCAGGCACCCTTAGTGGTGTAGCCCTCGATGGCGTGGGTGAGAGCGTCCATACCGGTGGAAGCGGTCAGGCCGGCAGGCATGGAAGCCATCATGTCGGGGTCGACGACGGCGACCTCGGGGGCGTCGTTGGTGTCGACGC
>CAVEPV010000063.1:0-7054 GCA_963617695.1 Bacteroidaceae bacterium | reverse complement strand
GCCAGTAGGGGATGGGGTTGAGTCCCATCTGCGTGGTGAACGAGAGCAGGATGGGAACCACCACGGCGGCCGAGACGGTGGAGCTCGTGACCTCGGAGAAGAAGATGGCGATCACCGCGAACATGAGGATGGTCGTAAAGCCTCCGTCGAAGGAAAGCCCGCTCACGATGCCAGCGATGGCGGTGGTGGCGCCCGAGAGGTTGATGATCTTTCCTAGGGCCAGACCGCCTCCAAAGAGCAACATCATGCCCCACATGGTGGCGTCTTGTGCCTGCTGCCAGGTAATCATGGGGGATCCGTCGCTGCGGGTAATGAAGAACATCAGGATGCCCAGCCCTACCAGCACGTAGGCGGGGGCGAGAGCGGGCAGGATGCTCGCATAGAGCGGACGGGCAAAGGCGCCGATTAAGCCCACTAGGAACATGCCGCCGGCGATAGCCTCGTCACGCGAGATAGGCCCAAGCGCGCGGTACTGCTCGGCAAAGTAGTCCTTGGTGCCCTCGATATTGGGCACGCTCCTGTGCATGAGCACGATAATGGCGACACTCGCCAGGGTGACTAGGATTACGTACGGGGCGATGCGCGCCACGTAGTCGACGTACATGATCTCGCACCCCAGGTGCTCTTGCAGCAGGCTGATGGCGGTGACGTTCATGGCGCCGCCCAAGGGTGTGCCTGCGCCGCCGAGGCCCGCGCCCCAGCCCACGCAGAGCAGGATGGGAGCGGCTGCAGCGCACTTGCCCATGTCCTCGTAGCCGGCAGCATTCAGCATGGCTACGGCGATGGGGGTAAAGAGCGCCGTCACGGCGACGTTGGGCAGTACGGTGGAGAGCGCCACACTCGCGCACATCCAGACCATGATCTGCGAGGTGATGGAGGGCCCTACGAGCGAGAGGATCTTGAGCGCCACGCGACGGTCAAAGCCGGTGAGCTTCCACGGCGTGGTGAGCAGGAAGGTTCCCAAGATGAGGATGATGCTGTCAGAGAAGTACTGCGAAGTCACGGCGTCTTGCTCGACGATGCCGAACACGGCATTGACCACCAAGGGCAGCAGCGCCGTGATCGTCATGTGGACGGGGCGCGTAACCCACCAGAACACCATCCAGGCCAAAAGTCCTACGGCTTCGGCTCCAGGACCGGTTAGCGATGAGGCGAGGAACACCGTCGAGAACGCGTACAGCGCCGGACCGAGGATGATGTAGGCGATCCTTTTGGGATCAAGGAGAGAGGGATTTTTCATCGGTTGCGTCCTTTCCGTTGTGTGGAGGCTAAACGGAGCGCTGCGGCGCATGTGCGAGATGTTCGACGGCGTTGCTCGCCCTGCCGCTGGGTGCATCGTATGCGCGCTTGTCAAGGAATTTGCGCGTCAAAACGCGATATAGGGAACGTGCCCTATATGAATCGTGAACACGGCTTTTCGATATAGGGAACTCGTCCCCGAAATGGGGCGTATGGCTACTGTTGCCGAAAAAACGATGCCTTTAACCTTTGGTTTCGTACAGCGGGTAGCCAATGAGGGCTACGCGTGCCACCCGACCGTCTAGGGGGTATCGTCATGGGCAGCTCCAACGCCATCACGGGAACCGTGTTCAACGTGCAGCGCTACACCATCCACGATGGCCCGGGCGTGCGTACGGAGTTTTTCCTCAAGGGGTGCCCCATGCGTTGCAAGTGGTGTTCAAACCCCGAGAGCTGGTCGCCCCAGATTGAGTACGGCGTCTACAAGACCAAATGCATTGGCCAGGACGTGTGCGGCGACTGCGAACGCGTCTGCCCTGCAGAAGGCGGCGTTACCTTCAAGAAGGGAAAGCTTGCGGCCTTTGATCGCGTGCCGGGGGTCGACTACACCCCCTGCTACAACGAGTGCCCCTCCGACGCCATCAAGTGCTGGGGTCAGACCATGACCGTCGATGAGTGCCTCAAGTTGGTGCTGCGCGACCGCGGATACTACGAGCGTTCGGGCGGTGGCATGACAGTCTCGGGCGGCGAACCCTTGCTGCAGAGCGCCTTTGTGGCCGAGCTTTTTCAGGCCTGCCACGCCGAGGGCATCCAGACCTGTTGCGAGTCGACCTTCCATGTGGGCTGGGACGCTATTGAACGCGTATTGCCCCACACCGACATCTTCATCACCGATATCAAATCCATGGACACCCAGGTGCACATGACCTGGTGCGGCGTGGGTAACGAGCTGGTGCTCGATCACATTAAGCGTCTGGCAGACGCTGGCGCCGATCTCATCGTGCGCATTCCGGTGATTCCCGGCGTCAACGATGATGACGCCAACATCGCCGCCACCGCCGACTACATCCAAGACGAGCTGGGAGGCCGCATTCGCGTGCTTCAGCTCTTGAGCTTCATGCGTCTGGGCGTCGAGAAGTACCAGTCGCTCGGTATTCCGTACGGCATGAGCAAGGTCAAACTCAACCGTGAGGAGTTCCAGGAGCACGTCAACGCTATCGCCGATTACTTCTGCGGGCGCGGCATCCACTGCCTCGTCGGCACTAAAGAGCGTGCGTAAACAGACGGCGCGAGGCGTCGTCGCGAATAAGGAGGTATCGTATGGGACTCAATGCTGAGGAAGCCCACACCGAGGCGAGGGGCACCGAGCCGTTCGACAAGGTGTATTGCCTGGGCTACCAGGTGCATCATGAGGATTGGTCGCCGTTTCCGCGCGTCAATCGTTTGCGCCAGGCGTTTTTGGACCGCGAGTACTGGATCGACGTGGAGCGCCTGCGCCTGGTGACCGAGGCCTACAAGGAGCACCCGGACGCGCCACGCAAGCTGCAGTGCGCCTATGCCTTTGAGAAGGTCTTGAACGAGTGCACGCTGTTTGTGTACGACGACGACCTGATCTTGGGCGAGATCGCTGCTCCTGCCAAGGCTTCGCCGATCTATCCCGAGTTCTCGGTCGACTGGATTATCAACGAGATCAACAACGCTCCCTTTGAGGAGCGCGAGCATGATCAGTTCTATATCCATAACGACGAAGAGCGCGCCGAGATCCTGGAGCTCTGCGCTTGGTGGCAGGGTCGCACCGTTGAGGATCGCATCAACTCGCGCCTTGATTACGATCAGCGCAAGGGCTCGCAGGTGGGAGAGAAGATTTTCCAGACCAACCTCTACCACTACGCCGGTACGGGCCACCTGTCCATCGACTACCCGCGTCTTATGAAGCTCGGCTACGACGGCATCATCGCCGAGGCCGAGGAGAAGCTCGCCGCGCTCGACATGAGCGATCCCGAGTGGGCTGACAAGCGCGACTGGTACCGTGCCGCCATCATCATGCACAAGGCGTCCAAGAACTATATCGAGCGCTACGCCAAACTCTGCGAGAAGAAGGCCGCTGAGGAGACAAACGACGTCCGCCGCGAGGAGCTCGTCGCGATGGCCGAGATCTGCCACCAGATCGCGGGTGGCGCACCCAAGAGCTTCTGGCAGGCGCTCATGCTCTTCCAGATCGCTACGGCGCTTATCCAGGTCGAGGGCAACGGCCACTCCATCTCCTATGGCCGCATGGATCAGTGGCTCTACCCGTTCTACGAGGCCGACATCAAGAGCGGTGCCATCACCAAGGAGTTTGCGCTCGAGCTGCTCGAGGTCGAGTACGTCAAGATGAACAACCCCACCAAGCTCAAGGATGCCGGCTCCATGGCCGTGCGCAACGGCCGCGGCTTTGGCGGCGAGAGCCTCACCATCGGCGGCGTTGACTCCGAGGGTAACGATGCCACCAACGACCTCACCATGCTTATGCTTGAGGCCTCGGCTCACACGCGCATGATGAACCCGTGGGTCTGCGTGCGTATGCACGAGAAGACCCCCTACGAGCTCAAAGTCAAGACCATAGAGTGCGTGCGCGCCGGTTACGGTCATCCCAAGATCTTTAACGACGGTCCGGCTATCAAGGGCATGATGCGCAAGGGTATGCCCATCGAGGAAGCTCGCGACTACTGCGTGGTGGGCTGTGTCGAGATCAGTCTGCCGGGCAAGGAGTACGGCTGGCACGACGCCGCCTACGTCAATACGCCCAAGATGATGGAGATGGTTCTGAACGGCGGTGTGAGTCTGCGCACCGGTGAGCAGCTCGGCCCCAACACGGGCAGCCTCGAGACGTACCAGACCTTCGATGAACTGCTCGAGAGTGTCGATGCGCAGTTCACCTACTGGACCAACCAGATGTGTGCGAGCCTGAACATCATCGATGCAGCGCACAACGAGCGCAAGCCCCTGCCTTACGTCTCGGCCCTCTTTGCCGACTGCATGGAGTCTGGTCACGACCTTACCGAGGGCGGCGCCAAATACAACGGAATTGGGCCCCAGGCCTCCGGCATGGGCACCTGCGCCGACTCGCTGGCCACCATCAAACAGCTCGTGTTCGACGAGAAGCGCTACACCGGCGCCGAGCTCTTGGCCGCCATCCGCGACAACTGGGAGGGTCACGAGAAGCTTTACGCTCTGGTCAACAGTACCAAGGTGCATCACTACGGCAACGACGACGACTATGCCGACGAGCTGTTCAAGTACATGTTCGAGTGCTACTGCAGGCACATCGCCGGACGCCCCACTCGCCGCGGCGGCCAGTTCAACCCCGGCGTGTACTCGGTTAACGCCAACGTGGCCATGGGCATGAACACCTACGCCTCGCTTGACGGCCGTAAAGCCGGCGAGGCCATCTCCGACAACATGGCGCCCGTGCACACCGATGCCGGTAGCCACGACGTGATGGGCCCCACCGCCATCGTCAACTCGCTGTGCAAGGTCGATCACAGCCTGGCCTCCAACGGCACGCTCATGAACCTGCGCTTCCCCGAGGACGCCGTGGCCGGTGTCGAGGGTCGTGACAACCTGCTGGGCTTCCTTACCGAGTACATCGCCAAGCAGCCCATGCACGTGCAGTTCAACATCATGAGCGCCGCCAAGATGCGCGCTGCCCAGAAGAATCCTGAGGACTACAAGGACATGCTGGTGCGCGTGGCAGGCTATAGCGCCTACTTCGTCGAGCTCGGCAAGCCGTTGCAGAAGGACCTCATCCAGCGCACGGAACTGCACTTCTAGTAGCCATCGCTCGGGCTTATCGGGGCGTGGCGGCCTCATTTCGCCGGCGCGCCCCGTTGCCTAACGCTTGTGTATCAACCCCTCAAGTCAAAAGGAGACTCTCGTGGGATTCGTATTCGATTGGACCTTCCTTGTCGTGGGCCTCATGCAGGTCATCGGCTTCTTTGTCCAGGGCTGCACCGGTTTTGGCTGCACCGTTATTGCGGCGCCGGTCACTAACGGCCTGCTTGGTACTGCTGCCGGCGTGCCCTACGGCACGCTGCTGACCCTGCCCTTCATGTACTTCCTGGCCGTCAAGACGCTCAAGAACGTTTCGTGGAAGGACCTTGGCAAGATCATTGGCCTGTGCCTGCCCGGCATCCTGATCGGCAACTACGTCTACACGATCATGGACCCCAATGTGGCCAAGATCTGCATTGGCGGCGTGGTTACCTTCATCGCCCTGTTCAACATCTACAAGGTCATCATCAAGCCGATGGTCCTCAAGAAGGAGAGCGAGGAGGAGGTCGACACCCTCGCCAAGAAGATTCTGCGCTATGTGGCCCTGGGCGTGGGCGGCATCGTTCATGGCGCCTTTAACATCGGCGGCCCGCTCATCACCGTATACACCATTCAGGCCGTGCACGACAAAGAGAAGTTCCGCAACACCATGAACATGGTGTGGGTCATCCTCAACACCTGGAACGCGTTCTCGCAGTACCGTGCCGGCGTGATCACTCCCACTGTCCTTTCGGCTCTTGCTGTGGGCGTGCCCTGTGCTGCCATCGGTTTTGCCATCGGTATGGCGTTCCTCAAGAAGATCAACCGCGAGCAGTTCCTGCGCATTGTCTACGTCGTTCTGCTCATCGTTGGCGGCTCCATGCTCATCCAGAGCCTCGCCGCCGTGCTGTAGCGTGCATCGCTTGTAAGAAAGGAAACTCGTGAAAGACTATCGCTTTAAGGTTCCGCAGAACATCGAGTTCGGCCTGGGCAGTTTGAATAAGCTCCCCGAGCTGCTGCGTGAGAGCGGCTCTGAGCGCGTGTTCCTCATCTCCGACCGTGGCCTTGAGGGCATCGGCGTGGTCAAGAAGGTGCAGGACATCATCGAGGCCGCAGGCATCGAGTGCGTGCCGTATCTGGACGTCGAGCCCAATCCCACGGTAAAGATCGTGGAGTCCGCGGCGGCACAGTACGAGGAGAGCGGCGCCACGAGTATCGTCGCCCTTGGTGGCGGCAGCCCCATGGACGTCGCCAAGACCGTAGGTGTGCTCGCCACCTTTGGCGGGCGCATCACCGACTACGAGGGCGTGGGCAAGGTTCCCGGCCCCGTGGTCCCCATCATCGCCATCCCAACTACGGCCGGTACCGGCTCTGAGGCCACGGCCTCGGCGGTCATCACCGACGTTGAACGCAGCTACAAGTTCTCGGTCATCAGCTACGAGATGCTGCCGCGCTATGCCGTGCTCGATCCCGAGCTCATCATGACGGCGCCGGCGTCCATTGCCGCCTCGTGTGGCGTTGACGCGCTGATCCACGCCATGGAGGCCTATGTCTCGCGTAACGCCTCGCCCTTTACCGACGCCATGGCCGAGAAGGCCATGCAGCTCATCGGTCGCAGCCTGCGTCGCTTTGTGGCTTGCCGTCAGGATGCCGAGGCCGCGTGTGACATGATGGCCGGCAGCAACTTTGCGGGCATGGCCTTTGCCTGGGCGCGCCTGGGTAACGTACATGCAATGAGCCATCCGGTGAGCGCGTATTTCCATGTGCCGCATGGCGTGGCCAACGCGGTGCTGCTGCCCACGGTGGTGGAGTACAACGCTCTTGCCGATAACGGTCGCTACGAGGTCATTTACAACTACATTCGCGAGAGCAAGCTCCCGGCGGACGATTTCTGCCCGCAGATGCTTTGCGACGAGATCCGCAAGCTCTGTGCCGACTTGGGCATTCCCGGCTCGCTTTCCGAGGTGGGCGTGACCGCCGACAAGATCCCCGCCATGGCCGAGGACGCCATGAAGAGCCCCAA
>CAVEPV010000062.1:0-7347 GCA_963617695.1 Bacteroidaceae bacterium | reverse complement strand
TGATGGGGGTATCAAAGCTGAACTCGTTACCGTCGAGCAGCCAGCCGGCAAAGGTATAGCCCTCGCGGGTGGGGTCATCGGGCTTAGTCGCGCACGCACCGTACTCGACGGATTGGTTCTCAACCGTGCTGCCATCCTTGCCCGTGTTAAAGCTCACGGTGCTGTAGATGCGCTTCCAACTTGCGACGAGCTCGATGTCACCAGTAATAGGGGTGTCAAAGTCGAACGTGGCGCCGTCGAGCAGCCAACCGGCAAAGGTGTAGCCCTCACGCGTGGGGTCGTCGGGCTTGGTTGCGCACGAGTTGTACTCCACGGCCTGGTCTGCCACCGTGCTGCCGCCGTCGCCGGTGGAGAAGCTCACCGTGTAGGTCTGCGGCGTCCACTTGGCATATAGGGTGAGTGCGGACTTCACAGGCGTCGTGAAGTCAAACTCGTTCTTGAGCTCGGGATCTGTGTACCAGCCGGCCAGCGTGTGGCCGGTCTTGGGATCGATCGCGGGCTCGTCGACCGTCTCGCCGTAGGCTACGCTCTTGGTCGTCACGGTCTTGCCATCGCTCACAAAGCTCACCGTGTTGTAGACCGTCTTCCAGTCTGCAATAAGGGTGATGTCGCTCGTGACGGGGGTATCAAAACTGTACGTGGTGTTGTCGAGCAGCCAGCCCTTGAAGGTATAGCCCTCGCGGGCGGGGTCGGTGGGCTTCTTCGCCGTCTTGCCGTACTCAACGGTTTGATCGTCAATCTCGGCCGTATCGTCGCCGGGGATAAAGTGCACCGTTAAGGTCTGAACCTTCCACTTGGCGTACAGGGTCATCGCCTTTGTTATGGGCTGGGTGAAGTCGAATTCCTTCGTGAGCTCGGGATCCGTGTACCAGCCGGCAAACACATAGCCAGTCTTGGGATCGATCGAGGGCGCCCGCAGCAACTCACCATAAGCGATGTCCTCGGCCAGAACCTCTTCGCCATCGCTCACGAAGCTCACGGTGTTGTAGGCCCGCTCCCATCCGGCGACAAGGGTCATGTCTTCGGTCACGGGAGTGAAGAGATAGGCGGAGTCGCCAAGCATCCATCCTATAAAGTCGTAACCCGTGCGCTTGGGATCGATCGCGGGCTCGTCGACCGTCTCGCCGTAGGCTACGCTCTGGGTCAACACGGTCTTGCCGCAGCTCTCGAAGCTCACCGTGTAGGAGTTCTTCTTCATGTTGGCGTAGAGCTCTACGTTGGTGGTTACGGGTTTTCCAAACTCAAACGGCCTTTCCAGGGCTGCATCGGCACACCAGTTCTCAAGGTGGTAGCCCGTCTTGGTGGGGGCGTCAGGCTCCTCAAGAAGCGTTCCGCCCTCAACGGAGTACTGGTCGTAGACATCGCCGTTCATAAAGAGGTAGACGCGGTACGCATTGACTGACCAATGGGCCGTAAGGGTGACGTCCTTGTCAAAGACCGTGGAGCCGGTCGCGCGGGTGTCGCCATCGTACCAGCCTCCGAACGTGTAGCCATCGCGCCTTGCCAAGGGCAGATTGCCAATGGCGGTACCCGAGTCGATGCTTAGGCTCGAGGTCGCGCAGATGCCCTCGTTTGCATCAAAGGTCACAGTGACCTGAGGCATAACCGGCGCTGCGTAGCGCACGGTGGCCGTGATGATGGGGTGGCCCTCGTCGGCCGTGACCTCACAGCTGAGCGTCGTGGCGGTGCCCAGATTGCTGCCTGTGGCCTCAAAGCTCGAGCTCATCAGCTGTTCCCGGTCAAAATAGGCGTTCCACGTAAGGAAGAAGTCGGCGTCCAGGCCCACCTGGTAGGTGACCTCTTTGGCGACAATGTCACCGTTGCCGTTCTTCTTGTCCACAACGTTTGTCCGGGTCACGGTGCTGATCTCTGCGGCGGCGGTGCCCTCGGCCGGATAGTACGACTCGTCCGCGCGTGTGAACACTACGCGACTCCCCGTGCAGCTCCCCGAGAGGTTCTCCCACGTGGACTCATCGTTTACGGTGACCGAAAGGTCGCAGACCGGGCTGCTGTTCACCGAGTAGACGGCAACGTCATAGGCGGGCATGGTGAACGTGGCAATGCCCTCATCGTTGGGAGTGGCGGTGTCCACGAGGGTGTCGGTCGAGCCCGACCAGCGGTACATCTCCCACTTGGTGAGGCGCCAGGTGATTTCTTGCCCCTTGTAGGTGTTCTTTTTGGCATACGTTGCCGTGTCGAGCGAGATCTGCTCGCCCTCCTTAACGTCTTGCCTCACCTCGGACTTGCCGCTGGCGTAGAAGATGGTCAGCTTGTTCTTGGCTCTCTTCTCCAGGTACAGGTAGTTGCCGTCCGTGGTCACCTTGTAATCGTCGTTGTCCGAGGTGATCGCCTCGGCGTAGGTGGACTTGATGTTCTTGATAAAGGCCATGTTTCCGGCGATCTTGCGCTTGCCGTCCAAGTCAGAGAACCCGACGCCGATCTTGCTGCCGGCAGCAAGATAAGGGCTCGATACGCCGCCGCCACCGCCGCAGACGTTCTGCTTGCTCTTCATAAGAAGGTTGCTTGCGCATCCGCTCTCTTTGTTCTCGCCCGCCCAGTTGCCGGTAACGGTCATGAGGCCGCAGAACGTGAAGGCATGGTACGAGGAGTTGTCGCAGTAGATGCCGCCGCCCGCGCCGCGCGCGCTGTTGTTGGTGACGGCGACATTCTTGATCTTAAGCTCGTTTTCAAACCAGATGCCGCCACCGTTGCCCTTGGAGTTTCCCGACTCAAGGGTCTTGTTCGAATCGATCTTGCACTTGGTGCCGTCTCCTCCGCCGATGACAAGATCGTCAGCGGAATAAATTCCGCCACCGTTGTACTTGGCCTCATTGGAAGAGATCTCGCAGGAACTCGAGAGCGTGATCTGGGTATTTTCTGCGGCGTTGTAGATGCCGCCGCCGCTGTAGCGGGCCGAATTGCTGTTGATGCACGAGGCGGCCGTGAAGCCGATCATGAGGAGCTCGGCGTTGTCTGCAGAGGAGGAGATGTAGATGCCGCCTCCGTGGAGGGCCTCGTTCGAATTGACGTGTCCGCTGTTGCGAATCTCAATCTTCGCGCATTCTGCGAGGTAGATACCGCCGCCGTTACCATCGTTGAGCGACTTGTTCTCAGAGATGCCGCCGTCGTTCAGCGCGACGGTGTAGTCCTCGTCGCTAACGTACACGCCGCCGCCGTTGCCCCAACTGCTGCCAGATTTGCCTGTGGCCGTGTTGTTTTTGATTTCGGCTCCGGAGTTGACGTTCAGTTTGTGGACGCTGTCGTAATCATTGCTTCCCAGATAGACGCCACCACCGTCGCGCGGCGAGGTGTTGCCGCTGACCGTGGCGTTGTCGCTCAGCGTGACAGTGACCTGGAAGCCCTCAACATAGATTCCGCCGCCGCCTTTGCCGCTGTAGTCGCTGGGCGAGACCGCAATCGTGTTGTTGGAGACCTCCGAGTTGTTTTTGATGGTGATGGTCGAGGGCAAGCCAGACTTCTTGAAGTCCTCGGAGTATATAGCGATGCCGCCGCCGTTGGCCTTTTTGCCGGTTGTAACGTTTCCGTTGACCTTTGAGTTGTCCATCTCCAGAGTCGGGGCGGTGGAATACAGGCAGATGCCGGCGCCGCTTTGGACTGCGGTATTGTCAGAGACCTCGCTGTTCTTGAGGTAGAGGTTTGTCCTGGTGCCGCTGAGGTAAATACCGCCGCCACGACCAAAGGATTCGTCGCGGGTGCCCTGGGTTTCTGTGACAACGTTATGGGATACGGAGCTGTCGGAGATCCTGATGGTCGGCCAGACGCCCGTCGAATAGTAGCCGCCGCCCGTGCTGATGCCGCCGCCGTTTCGCTTTGCCGTGTTGTAAGAGATCTCGCTGCCGTTTCTGATGGTGAGCACACCGCTGTCGGCGTCGTGGGCGATTCCTGCACCAAAGCCTCCGCTGTTGTACATGACCTTGGTGTTGGTGAGGATAAGCTCGACGCTTTTTGCCGAGTATTGGGTGCGGATGGCGCCGCCATAGCCTCCGTAGGTGGTGTAGCTGATATTGCCGGCGAGCGTGACGTCGATAAGCTCGACCACGGAGTTGGCTCCCCAGACCGAAATGCCGCCGCCGCCCGTGCCCATGCCGCTGGGGCTGTCGCCCATGGCACCGCCGGTGATAAGGCCGCCCGAGATGGCATTGGTGCCGTTCTCTTCGTCATAGACCCAGAAGTTCATGTCTTTGTTCAAGATGCCCTTGTGTTCAACGGTTTTGTCTCCGCCGTAGATCCTCAGGTCTGTGTTTTCGCCCACCGAGATAACGCGACCGTCGTCGTAGGATTTCAGGTCAAAGTTTCCCAGGCCACGGGTGATCATGTGCCCGTTGAGGTTGATGACCCATTCGGCATCGGAAGGGACGGTCAGGGTAGTGTCGAGCTTGCAGTCTGCGTAGAAGTCGATGATCACCTTGCCGTTGCCTTTTTCTCCGCGAGCGCAGTTGAAAGCGATGCCCCAGTCATCGCACTCCTGGGATTTCTGGTTGCCGCTCTCGTCGTAGTACGTGACCTTGGCGACGATGGGCAGGTCGGCCCAGGCACGTGCGGGCGCCGCGACCGTGCAGGCGATGGCGACGATCGCTGCGAGCACGAACGCAAGGGTGGCAAAGTATTGTTTAAGACGCATCAGAGAAGAACCTTTGATCGATCCTGAGCAGGTAAAAGCAATTGTGCACCCTATTTTGGCACAATTGCGCTCATATACTGTGGAAAGAGGGTAGAATGGCACGCTGGCCAGTGCAGATTATGTGCTGGATATGAGCTCGAAAGAGAGGAAAACATGGACCAGACAAACATGGATCTTTCCCGCCGTTCGTTTTTGACGGGTGGCATCTCCGCCCTCGGCCTTGGCCTGGTGCTTTCGGGCTGCGCCGCGAACAACAAAGAGGCAGGTTCCGCCGCTGCCGGTTCGAGCGATGGCGACAAGTCCTCGATGGCCACCATCAACTATGACGAGATCAGCTTCGACCTCATCAAAGAGGCCCAGAAGGTGCTCAAGGACGTCACGATCACGACCCCGCTCGCGCCCATCTCGCTGCCCATCGAGGGCGCCCAGGTCTATCTCAAGATGGAGAACCTGCAGCACACCGGTGTGTTCAAGCTGCGCGGCGCCTACTTTAAGATGAGCACCCTGACCGACGAACAGAAGAAGCTCGGTGTGGTGACCTGCTCTGCCGGCAACCATGCGCAGGGCGTGGCCTACTCCTCGCGCGAGTTTGGCATTCCGGCCACCATCTTCATCCCCTCCATCGCGCCCCAGTCCAAGATCGACCGCACCGCTGCCTACGGCGATACCGTCGAGATCAAGATCATCGATGGCAGCTTTGAGGCGGCCAAGGAGGCTGCCGAGGCGTTTGCCGAGGAGACGGGCGCGATTTACGTGCCGCCTTACAACGACGCCTGCATCATGGCCGGCCAGGGAACGATCGGCCTCGAGATCATGGACGCCTGCAGCGACCTGGATGCCATCGTGGTGCCCGTGGGTGGCGGCGGCCTGATTGGCGGCATCGCGCTGGCGGCCAAGACCATCAACCCCGACATCAAGGTCTACGGCGTTGAGTCCGAGGGCGCGCCGAGCATGCACGCCTCCCTCAAGGCCGGCAAGCCCACGACGGTGACCACCGAGGAGTCGCTGGCAGACGGCCTGGACATCGCCTGCCCGGGCGACCAGACCTTTGCCGTGGCCCAGGAGTACGTGGACGACGTCTTTGTCATCACCGAGGAAGAGATCGCTCAGGCCATCAAGACGCTCGGTGCCGAGGAGAAGATCATCGCCGAGGGTGCCGGTGCCTGCGCGTTCGCCGCGGTGTCTTTGGGTCTGGTTCCGCTCGAGGACAACGCCAAGGTTGCCTGCGTGGTCTCGGGTGGCAACATCGATGCCAGCAAGTTCGCCGAGATCATGACGGCGTAGCGTCTGGTGCGTAGCGCGTAGTACATAGCGCGCAGCGGCGATGCGTCGCGTAACGCAGGAGCGCCGGGCCGTCCCATCGGGGGCGCCCGGCGCTCTTTTTGTGCCGCTCTGTTGGGGTGGGGTGGAGTGGGGTTTAGGTTGCCCGGTTAGCTCGGACTACTCCACAAGCATGATGAACGCGCTCGTGCGGGGCTCGCCGAGAGGCAGACTCGTGTCCGACGGCCACCAGATAAAGTTCGGGTCGACGGCGATGGTGACCTGCTGGCCGTCGTAGGAGTTCCAAGACGCATCGTCCATGGCAAGACGAATCATGGTCGCCTGGCCGGTGCTCCTGCCAACGCCGTCTCCGTTGCCGGCGTCGACGTCGGTGGCCCCGTCAAAGACCAGCAGCGTGTAGGCACCGGCCTCGGAATAGCCCGGGTTGGGGTTGCTCACGCCCTGCAGCGAGCAGACCCCGTCGGTGTCGAGTACGCGAAGTGTGCCCGTGTAGACCGTCAGGCCGGCCTCTTCGGCGGCGGTGGCGGCATCTTTTGCGGACGCATCGACGTTGCTCGTCCACGTGCCGTCTTCAAGCGCGTCCAGGACGCTCGAGTCGTCAGCGGCAGTCCAGGTGAGCTCGCTCGCCTCGGTCTGCAGGGGATCCGTGCAGTTCGTGTCTATTGCGAGCGTGCCACGATAGATCTGGCTGCTTGCCCATGTTTGCCCGTCAAACGAGAGACGCGTGTAGCTGATGTCGCCCGTGCCGGAGCTGAGCTCGCTGGCGATGAGCCCCTTGCCGTATGCCGAGGCACTGATCCCGCCGCGGAAGCCGCCGACGCCGGCGACGCCCCTCGAGAGGGTGCTTTCGTACTCGGCAAGCTTGCCGTCCTCATCGACGTACAGGACGCTGACGATGTCGATGCCGTTCGTTTGCGTCTCGTCGCCATGGAGGTTGAGCAACAGCACAGGTGCGTCGAGGTTTTCCACCTCGGCGAGGGCGTAGGAGTACTCGCCGCTCTGAGCAAGTTCGCTCTCGATGTTCTTGTTCTCAAAGTACGTTGCGGGGTCGGCGATCGCGTCGCGGTACAGGTCGGCAGCGACGGCCTCAGCGGACGGCTTGGACTTTGCGGCCTCTGCCTGGGCGGAGCCGGTAGCGCTCCCGCTGGGCGCTTGCTGGGCGCATCCCGCACCGAGCGCAGCAACGCAGGCGGCGCTGGTGAGTGCGACACCCGCACGAATGCGCAGACGGCGCAGTGCGCGCGAATCGACAGTCTTGTTCTTGAACATGGTGGTTCCCCCTTTGTTGGAGAGCGGGCGTGGCAGCCAAGCGCCCCGATCATGACGCCGCCATTGTAACAATGCGAAACGCGGGCAGACATGCATGGTTAAAACCGGGTAGGCGGTTTTATGACTGCGTGGCTAATGCTGCCGTCACCTCGCCC
>CAVEPV010000061.1:0-7618 GCA_963617695.1 Bacteroidaceae bacterium | reverse complement strand
GAGCCGGAGTCCTGCTTGGTGCCGGCCTTGGCATTCACGGCGAGCGCCTCGGTGGCCGCAGTCACGTCGTCGCCTGAAGGCGTGGTGTTCGCAAGGGTGTTCTTGTAGTCACCCGCGAGCGCCAGCTTGGCGGCTGCCGTGTCGATGGCGGCGGAGAGAGCGTCGTAGTCGGCCTGGGTCATCCAGGTGTCAGACGTGCTCACGTCAGTGCCGTCGGTGCTGATCTTCACGCTCTTGAGCGTGGCCTTTGCCTTGGTCAGAGCCTCATCGAGCTTTGTCAGCTCCTCAACGCTCGCCCAGTCGCACGACTCACTCACAGCCTTAATGGCGGCGTTGTCGGCCACGTACCTATACTCGCTGCCAGCGCTTGGGCTCTGAGCCTCCACGGCCGCCTTAACCACCAGCCAGTCGTACCAGACCTCCTCGTCGTCTGCATCGTCACCGGCAGAGGTAGTCCAGCTCTCGCCGGCGTTCACCTTGGACTCGTAGTAGGTGTTGGCGTAGATGTCCGCGTAGTACTTGGCGTCTTCCTCAAAGACGGGCATCTGCTCGTTGACCTTCTTCTCGGCCGCCTCGCTCGCCACCTGCGCGGCCTCGTCCGGATCCGCGCCGGCTTCAATCTGCTCTTGGTAGACCTTGTCGTACTCGTCCAGATAGCACTCGCGTTCGAACTGCTGGAGTATCCTCACCTCATAGGCACCCACCTCCTCGGTGGTCGGCTTGGTGCCCGCGCACACGGCAGCGCCCTGGTAGTACAGGCCGTTTGCCGCTTTCTGCGTGGTCACCACGGCGTAGCGCTGACCCTCGCGCATGGCGACCCAGTCGGCGTTATCGAGCGAGCTGCGGTGGTAGCCTGCGTACTCGTAAGTGAACTCGCGCTCAAGCACAAGCGTGCTGTGCTCGGGGTCCGTGGGCGTCTCGGCTGCATCGTCCAGCAGGTAGACCTGATAGGTCACCGTGGTCTGGGGCTTGTAGGTGGCGCAGGAGAGCGAGCGCACGGCCAGGTCGCCCTCGGCCGTAAAGATGTTCGCGCTGCTCGTCTTCTTATCAGACTCGAGCACGATGGCGCGACCCTGCACCAGGTAGTCGTACTGATCGATGTAGTACTCGTCGTTGTCGCTATAGGTCTTGAGGTCAAAGTCGAACGACTCGAACTCAGTGATCGACTGATCGTAGTACGAGATCCAGAAGTAACCCGTGTGCTTGCCGTCCTCGTCCTCAAGGCCCCAGTCGCCGCGGCCCTGGTTGGGGAACTCCTCGGTCTCGGCACCCCAGCTGTTCTTGACGAGCCAAGCGCCGTTTTGCGAGGGCACCTCACGCGAGCCCGCCGCCGAGATGGCAAAGTTGCTTGCGTCGTAGTTATCGTCCCAACCCACGATGGTCACGGCGTGGTTTGCCTCCTCGACCTCGCTCGTGTAGTGAGCCCAGTTCTTGGAGATGTACTTGGGGATGGTGCCCTTAGAATCGATCGCCTGCTCGGGCTGGGAGGTCTCGGCATAGAAGCCACATGTCACGGCGCGACCCTCGTTGCAGATCTCGCTCTTGATGGCCTCGATAGCGCTCTCGTCCACACCCAGGAACTGGCCGTCCTCAGAAAGGATGCGCGTCTCGGGCAGGATATTGCCGTTCTCAAACTCGTAGGCGGCCTCGTTCCACAGCTCGTCAGAGACCGACCAGTTTGTAAACGTGCGCTTGCCGTCGGCGCCCTTCATAACGCCGGCCCAGCAGATGGAGCGCACTACAACCGTGTCGTCATCAGCCTCGAGCTGTGCGATCTGCGCATCGGTGAGGTACCGGGTGGTCTGGACTCCGTTTTGCTTTACGAGGCAGAGCTTAATGCCGTCGGAGTTTTGGTAGGGCGCAGCAGACTCCTCGAGCGGGCCCACGCCTGCCGCAAAGAGGTTCGAGGCATACATGGGAAGGCCACCGCGATCAAGGCCATAGGAGGCGTTTTGGGAGTCGTTGTGAAAGCCCTCCCCCGCCTGCGCGGTGCCAACCACCGAGGCCGGGGCCTGCGCGAAGGCGCCGTTTGCCAGCTGCAGTTCAGAGAGATCGAGGCCGGAGCTTGCGGTCTGGCCGGACTCAGAAAGGATGCTCGTCTCGCATGCGGCGATGGCCGCGAATCCCCAGCAGCTGCCCCAAGGGCTCTGGTTCTTCACCGGAGTGACCACACTGTCGCTGGTGTCGCCGTCGCCGTTGGGGTCGCGCAGGTCGTACTTGCTGGGCAGCGAGGACGCCTCGTTCTCGGCGGTAAGGGCCACGGCCGAATCGGAGTTCGCGTAGGGCTGGTAGGCAGAGCCCTGCGAGAGCGCCGTCTGGGCGACCTCGGACCACGCATCGGCAACATCCTGCTCGCTCGCATAGGCGGCAACGGGAACCGCGGTGGACATCGAGGCCACGAGCGCGAACGTCATGCCCAGGTTGAGGCCGTACCTCAACTTGCGGCGCGCGGACAAAGCGTTTGCGTTCCAATCGGTCCTCTGCTTGTGCACAAGGGCCTCCTTCCACCAGGCGCCGGGGCGCCCAAAGCGAAACCCGAGCATGCGCCCAGGCCCGACCATAGCGTTAACTTACTGATGATACCCGTTTTGCAGATGCGCCGGCCCGCAGGCGTCTGAAGCCTCGGCCACAGGCACGGTATTGCGCGCAAAAAGACGCACGCCAAGGAACACGAACGCGATATAGATCTCGAACTCTACAACCGGCCCCAAAAGACCGCAAACGGCGCTGAGCAGCCCCACAAAATACGATGAGAAGTTGAGCGCTAGATGCAGGCCCATGTTGTAGCGCATCCGGCCCGTGCGCCAAAACACCCAAGCGAACATCATGCCCATGCCAAAGGTGTAGATCCCCTGAACGAGGTTTCCGTGAAGCACACCGAACAGGGCAGCCTGGATAGCGTTAGCGATCCAGAAGCGCGCGGGCGAGATCTCCATCGCCGTGGCATCCGGAAGTGCCAGGCGCGCACGGCGGCAACGAGCCCGCTCTTTCCAGACCGGCTTCCACTCCGGACAGACGGCGCGCAGGGAGAACTCGAGCATCAGCCCACGGCAGGCGAGCTCCTCAGAGATCGGCGCGCCAAACGAGAGCGCAAGTATGGCGATAAGCGTAAATTCGCTGGTACCACCCTTATTGATGGCCTCATCGTACTCCCTGTCGAGCACCGGGAAAAACGGCAGCACGATCGAGAGGATGTAGGAGATTGCCATCTGCAGCCCGATGCCCAAAAGCACAAGGCCAAGGGCGCGCTTAAAGCCGCTGCCCGTATACGGACGTGTGCGCGCGCTCGAGAACGAGATCGGTCGCAGCCAGCGCCACCAGGGCAGCGCCACGGCGATAAGCAGAAGTTGAGCAGCAAGGAGAATCCAGGTGACCAGCTCGTCATAGACGCCAGCGATTCTCGAGGTGAGCCCCAGCTCATACCCAAACGCGTATACAAGGGCGAACAGGAAGCTCATGAACACCTGCGTGCCGACCACCATCGTAAAGACACAGCCGTCGGCCAGCAGGTAGGCAGCGGCATTCTTGAGGCGGGCGACGACCGAGACGCGCTCTAGGCGCTCCCCGGGCACGGGAGCCGCGGAAGACGGCGCCGGAGCGCTGGGGGCTTCTCCCGCAGACTCAGGCCGCAAGCCCGCTTCAAGCGCGGCGGGCGTCTCGAGCCCCTCATCCTGCTCACCCTCACCCTGCTCACCCTCGGTTCGCGCATCGGCGTCTGCCGCTGCAGAGGCATCGGGCACAACGGAGTCCACGGGCTGCACCCTGTCCGCGCGCAAGGCGGAATCTGGCGCAGTGAGCGAGACGGGTGACGCGCCGTCGTCGTTCAATTCCGCGCCATTATCCAAAGGCTCGTCCATTTTCACTTCACCTCGCCCGCGGCGTCTCCCCCAGCAGACATGCCAAAGGCGCCGGCCGGCGAGATGTCGAACGGAAAGGTACCGCAGCGGTTGAACGCGGCGATGAACATGCGGATGGCATTGGAGGGCGTGGTTCCCACGAGCTGGGTTGCCGCCGCGAAGGCCGCCTTCTCCTCAGGCAAGACCTTCGCAACGACCGGGGTCATTTTTTCTGCCATGTCGATTCCTTCTTGGAACGAAACTGGTGCGTTTGGCCGCGCCCGTGCGGCTGGGCAAAGCGGACGCGGCCATGCTGTGTTGATGCGGCGTTGGTATTACTTAGTATTCCTATGTATTACCCCGCAGCTAAGAATAGCAGCATGGGCGCAACAAGACAACCCCTCATCTCCCCTATCAATAACAAGAAGGGCTATACTATCACCACAGTGATAGTAAGGAGGCACCATGGAGCTCTGGCATGGTTCAGACCGAATTGTCCGAAGCCCGCAGATAGCCCGCTGCCGGCCATGCAACGACTACGGGGCGGGTTTCTACTGCACGCCGAGCGCCGATATGGCTCGAGAATGGGCCTGCCGCGCACCGGAGCGTGTCGGCTTTGCCAACCATTACAAGCTTGATGAGACGGGGCTCGCCGTTCTCGACCTGATGGATGAGCGCTATACGATCCTCAATTGGATAGCGATCCTGCTGGAGCACCGAACGTTTCAGCCCGGCTTTCCCATCGCGTACGCCGGAAGCGACTATGTGCGCGAGCATTTTCTCGTCGATACAGAGCCCTTTGACCTTATCCGCGGCTATCGTGCTGACGACTCATATTTCTCTTTCGCCCGCGCCTTCATCAACAACCAGATTTCCGTCGCGCAGCTAGATCAGGCCATGAGACTTGGCAGACTCGGGGAGCAACTGATGGTAAAGAGTCCAGAGGCCTTTGGTCGTCTCTCGTTTATCGAGGCGGCGCGGGTGGATCCCGGCATCTACTTCGCGCGGCGGGAACAACGCGATAAAACTGCCAGAGCGGCATTTAAGGAGCTACGGCAAGAAATCGATGTCTCCGGAATCTATCTGCGAGACATTGTGGCCCAAAGGATGGAGGCGGATGATGAGCGCCTGCGCTAACGCTCCCGCGCGGCAAGCCTACAGCGAGCTCTACCTCGAGGATGCCATGACCAATCTTGCCGATTTCTTTGACTACGCCGTGAACGACTACGGAGCCGAACCGGACGAGATCGCCCCCATCTTCGCCGCGAGCGCGCTCGCCCGCTCCTTTGAGCAGGGCACCTCATGGATAGTCAGCGGCAAATCGGGCTATGAACTCTTCGCTCAGTTGTCATACGACCTTGGCTATTCAGACTCCACCTTGATCGAGCCCGCATATCGCCCCGACAAAACGGCGCAATATTGGGCCGGCAGCGTATGCGCCTATGCGCAATGGCGACTCGACGTCTCGTTCGAGCAGATTTTTGAAGCCGTCCCGCTCTCGCAGGTCATAGCGCTCTACCATCCCTGGCACGAGACTTCCGAGGAGCGTTTTTGCGAGCTTTTGCAGGAACGCATGACCGAGGCAAACAGCAAGACCGCGCTTGCACGCCTGCGCATCGAGGCGGGGCTCAGTCAGCGCGAGCTTTCTGAACGTTCCGGGGTCTCGTTGCGCGCGATTCAGATGTACGAACAGCGCAATAAGAACATCGATCATGCGAAGTTCGAGTCCGTACGCGCGCTCGCCCGGACGCTGCGCTGCCCCATCGAGCGACTCTACGAGCCGTCCTTCCTCATGAACAGCGCAGCTTAGATACCGCGGCCGCAACCTGAGCTGCAGCTGCGACGAGCACGACCCGCTAGATTACCGTTACGCGGCCGCGGGTGCCTACGATGCCCTTGACCTCGGCGAGCAGCGGGATCGATTTGGCGTTTACGCGCACGGGAATCTCGGCACGCATGGTCTGGCCGTCGGCCTGCTCCACAAACAGCTCCACGCGGTCGCCGCCCGGATTGGTGGCGAACACCGTGGCCAGACGGCTCATGTTGCCCTGGCTAAAACGGTTCGAGGGAATCATGACCTCAAAGACCTTGGGGCGGTTCGACTCCTCGGTAAGCTCGAGCGGCTGAATCTCCTGCGCGATGATCTGGTCGCCGCGGTCGGAGCGCTCGAGTTTGCCATGCACGCGAATGAACGCGTCGGAGAGCTGCGCGCCGGTCTCAGGGTCGGTCTCGCCGTACAGGTAGGCCTCGGCCTCTTTGTAGACCTTGGGGAACACGATGACCGAGGCCTCGCCCTCCATGTCCTCGAGCTGCACCTTTGCCATGGGCATGCCCTTTTTGGTGACCATCTTCTGCACGCTGGCAACCATACCGGCAAACCAGAACGGCTTGCCCTCGGGAATCTCCTCGTTCACGGTGCCCTCGCCGGTGGGGCTCATACGCTCATAGCCGGTGTCGATCTGCGAGAGCGTGAACTCGCGAGCCTTGCCCAGCGCGTACTCAAAGGGGCGCAGCGGGTGGTCGGAGACGTAGATGCCCAACACCTCGCGCTCGGCGGAGAGCTTCATGTGGCGGTCCCACTCCTGGCCATCCGGCTCGGGAACCACGACCTCAAAGCCGGAGCCCTCCACATCGCCGAACATGTCGAACAGCGAGGTCTGACCGCTCGCCTTGTCCTTCTGGCGCTTGGTCGCGGCATCGAGGATGTTCTCGGGGTTAGCCTTATCCACAAAGTGCATGAGCTGACGGCGCGGATAGCCGGTGGAGTCGAAGGCGCCTGCCTTGATCAGGGCCTCGACCACGCGACGGTTGGCCGCGCTCGAGTCGACGCGCTCCACAAAGTCGTGCAGGTTCTTAAAGTAGCCGCCGCGCTCGCGCTCATCGATGACGGTCTGGGCCACACCTTCGCCCACGCCGCGGATGCCGGCCAGACCAAAACGTACGCCGTCCTTAGTAGCCGTGAATTCCTTGCCCGACTCGTTGATGTCAGGCGGCAGCACGGAGATGCCGTCGTGACGGCAAGCCGAGACGTAATGCACGATCTTCTCGGTCTTGCCCGTGTAGGAGGTAAGCACGGCCGCCATGTACTCGTTGGGGTAGTGGGCCTTGAGCCAGGCCGTCTGCATAACGAGGATGGCGTAGCCGGCCGAGTGCGACTTGTTGAACGCGTAGGACGCGAACTCCAAAACGTCGTCCCAGATCTTCTGCGCCGTCTCGCGCGTGTAGTTGTTCTTTACGGCGCCGTTCATCCAGTGGTCGTAGGTCGTCTCATCAGAGCCGTCCTCCCAGTGCAGCACGGTGCTCGTGAGCAGCTTGATCTTCTTTTTCGCCACGGGCTTACGAATGCGCGAGTCAGACTCGCCCTTCGAGAAGCCGCACATGGCGACCGAGATGAGCATAACCTGCTCCTGGTAGACCATGGTGCCGTAGGTCTCGCCCAGGATATCGTCCAGGCGCGGGTCGTAGGAGACGGCGGGCTCCTTGCCGTTCATACGGTTGATGTAAGACGAGACCATGCCCGCGCCCAGGGGGCCGGGGCGGTACAGGGCGATCAGAGCGACCACATGCTTGTACTCGGTGGGCTTCATGTTTTTGATGGTGGCCGTCATGCCGGCAGACTCCACCTGGAACACGCCCGCCGTATGGCCGCCCGCCATCAGCTTGAAGATCTCGGGATCGTCAAAGGGGATCTCGTCCTCTTTGATGTCGATGCCGAAGTTCGCTTTGATGTTGGCCTTGGCCTTAGAGATAACCGTGAGCGTACGCAGGCCCAGGAAGTCCAT
>CAVEPV010000060.1:0-8097 GCA_963617695.1 Bacteroidaceae bacterium | reverse complement strand
GTGACCTGCATCGCGACTGATATTGAACCTCGTGCGGTGGCACTGGCGAATAAGAACCGTGAGCGTTTGGGCGTTGCGGCCGATGTGGTTGACATTCGCTTGGGCAATCTGGTGTCGCCGCTGGATCGCGAGCGCGAATGGGGCACGTTTGACGTTCTCGTCTCTAATCCACCCTACATTCCCAGCTCCGTGATGGCCGAACTGCCGCACGAGGTCGTTGACTTTGAACCCTCGCTCGCGCTTGAGGGTGGCGCGGACGGCCTCGACATCTTCCGTCGCCTGCTCAAGGCGGCACCTTATATGCTGCGTCCGGGCGGCTTGTTCGCCTGCGAGCTGTTCGAGGGTTCGCTCGAGGCCGCGGCGGCTCTCTGCAACGAGGCCGGCATGGACGACGTTCGCATCGTGCGCGACCTTACCGACCGTCCCCGCATTGTCTTGGCCCGCACGCCCACACCATAAACCTGCCACACAACTGCCCCTTTGCCGATGCCATGTTTCCGTTTGGCGTTATCGGACACCCGTGGCATACGCGCTATCTGGCCTCGTGCGAGAATGGACAGCCGAATATGTTGCCGCCTTGTGCGGCGGCATGTGCACGCGGTTCTTTACGAAGGTATGAAGGGGATCTATCGGATGCGGCGCATATACAGGGTAAACGGCGAGAGCGGCCTGGGACTTGGGCTCCACGATGCCGCCCGTTGCCTGACCTCCGGTGCGCTGGCGCTTCTTCCCACCGAGACGGTCTACGGCGTTGGCGTCGCGGTTGCCCCCTTTGCGGGCACCGACGCCATGCCCGGCTCCGACTCCGGCTACCGACGCATCTTCTCCCTTAAACAACGCGAGCTCACGCAGACCGTCCCCTGGCTGGTGGCCGACGCCTCCGCCCTCGATGAATACGGCGCCAACGTGAGCAATGCCGCCCGCGTTCTCGCCAAAGCCTTCTGGCCGGGCGCCCTTACCATCGTCGTGCAAGCTGCACCGTGCGTTCCCGCCTTTATGCAGGCGCGCGATGGCACCGTCGCCCTGCGCGCGAGCGCCTGCCCGACCATCCAGCAGCTGGTGCGCGCCTGCGCCTCGCCGCTGGCCGTTACGAGCGCCAACACTCACGGCGCCCCGGCTCCGGCATCGTTTGCCCAGGCAGAGCCTCGCATTATTGAGGGCGTCGACATTGCGATCGACGCCGGCGCCACGTGCTGCCGCCAGGCCTCGACCATCGTCTCGTGCGCGGGGTCGCAACCGATCCTCATCCGTGAGGGCGCCATTACCGCGAACGACCTCCAACGCGCGCTCGACGCAGCCCATCTAGACTCCCAACTCCAGAAAGGATGCTGATATGCCGTTTACGCTCAAAGACCTAGGTCTGGTAGACAACCTCTCCGTGCCGCGCGGCAGCAACTACATCATGGCGCTCGACTCGGGCACCACTTCCGTGCGCGCCGTCATCGTGGACGAGTACGGCTGCATCGTGGCGCAGGCCTCAAAGCCGCTCGCCACCAGCTATCCGCATCCCGGCTGGGTTGAGCAGGACCCCATGGAGATCCTGGCCTCGCAGATTGCCGTCATGATGGAGGTCCAGTTCAAAAGCGGCATCCACTCCGACAGCATCGCGGCCATCGGCATTTCCAACCAGCGCGAGACCACCGTGGTGTGGGATCGCGAGAGCGGCCAGCCCATCCATAACGCCATCGTGTGGCAGTGCCGCCGCACGGCAGACATCGCCGACCGTCTGGTCACCGAGGGCCATGCGGAGGAGATTCGCCAGAAGACGGGCCTCATGCCCGACCCGTACTTCTCGGCCACCAAGATCAGCTGGATTCTCGACAACGTGGCCGGTGCGCGAGAGATGGCAGACGCCGGTGAGCTGATGTTTGGCACCATCGACACCTGGCTGGTCTACAACCTCACGGGCGGCGCCACCTACGCGACCGACTACACCAACGCCAGCCGCACGATGCTGTTCAACATCCACACGCTCGATTGGGATGACGACCTGCTCGGGTACCTGGGGATTCCTCGTTCCATGATGCCCGAGGTGCGCTGGAGCTCGGGTGACTTTGGCCGCGTGTCGAGCGAGATCATGACTCACATGCCGCCCATCATGGGCGTGGCGGGCGACCAGCAGGCCTCCCTTTTTGGCCACTGCTGCTTTGAGCCGGGCGACACCAAAAACACCTACGGTACCGGCTGCTTTATGCTTATGAACACCGGCGAGCAGGTGGTCGAGTCTCAGCACGGACTCGTCTCCACCATCGGTATCGCCGAGCCGGGCAAAATCTCCTACGCGCTGGAGGGCTCGATCTTCCATGCTGGCTCTGTCATGCAGTGGCTGCGCGACAAGCTCGGCATCATCGCGAGTGCGGGCGAGACGGCTGCCATCTGCCGCTCCAAGGAGAGCAACGAGGGCTGCTACCTGGTGCCGGCCTTCAGCGGCCTGGGAGCCCCGTGGTGGGACCCCAACGCTCGCGGCATGATCTGCGGCCTCACCACCGGCTCGGACCGCTCCACCATCGTGCGTGCGGCCTGCGAGTCCATGGCCTATCAGAGCTACGACGTCCTGCGCGCCATGGAGGCAGACTCCGGCATCAAGCTGGCGAGCCTCTCGGTAGACGGCGGTGCCTCGCGCAACGAGTTCATCATGCAGTTCCAGGCCGACCTGCTGGGCATCTCCATCGTCCAAACCGAGGCCGTGGAGACAACCGCCCTAGGTGCCGCCTACCTGGCCGGTCTTGCCGTGGGCTACTGGGAGGATCACGAGGACCTCATGCAGAACCTGAGCGAGGCCAAGACCTTCGAGCCCTCCGGCGACCCGCAAACCGTGGCCGCGAACCTCATGGGCTGGCACGACGCCGTTGCCCGCACGCGCACCACGCAGTAGCGTGGCCGCACGTGGTACAGTCGAGTAGCAACTTCTTGTTTGACCCGCGGGCACGCACTCCGCACGCCTCCGGGTCGCGCCTTACGAAAGGACCCCTCCATGCGCGTAGCAATCGCCTCCGATCACGCCGGTTTTGAGCAAAAGCAGCAGCTCGCTGCCTATCTGGCCGATGAGCTGGGCCAGGAGGTAATCGACCTCGGCCCCGCCACCGACGACCGCGTGGACTATCCCGACTACGCTAACAAGGTCGCCCACGCCGTGGCTGACGGCACCGCTGAGCGCGGCGTGCTGGTCTGCGGCACGGGCATCGGCATGGCGCTCACGGCAGATAAGGTGGCTGGCATCCGCGCCTCCTCCATCACCACGCCTGAGTTCGCCGCGCTCTTCCGCGAGCACAACAACGGCAACGTCCTGTGCCTGTCCGGCCGCTTTGTCGAGCCGGCGGTGAACGAGGAGTGCATCAAGGTCTTTTTGGAGACCGAGTTTGCCGGTGGCCGCCACGAGCAGCGCGTCGCCAAGATCATGGCCAACGACTAACACTCGTTTGCCGGGCTCGCCGTCTGCTGGCTGGTTGTGACTGCCCGCGCCCGGCCCCGCCGTCGTTAGTGCCGGTCGGTTCGCCAGTTCGCCTGCGCCAGCCGCCCCGGCACACACATATATATAAGTGCAAAAGAAAGAAGCGCCCAATGGCAGAAACCATCGACATGACCCGCGTGACCGTGGTCGACCACCCCATGGTGCAGCACAAGCTCTCGATCCTGCGCAGCGTGGAGACCGGCTCCAAGCAGTTCCGCGAGATCGTGCGTGAGCTTGCCCTGTTCGAGGGCTACGAGGCTACCCGCGACTTCCCGCTGGAAGACATTCAGATCGAAACCCCCATCTGCACCACTACGGCCAAGCAGATCGCCGGCCGCAAGGTGGCCGTGGTGCCCATCCTGCGCGCTGGTCTCGGCATGGTCGACGGCCTGCTCGAGCTGGTACCCGCCGCACGTGTGGGCCACATCGGCATGTATCGCGACGAGGTCACCCACGAGCCGCACGAGTACTACTGCAAGCTTCCCGGCGACGTTGACCAGCGCACCTGCCTGGTGGTCGATCCCATGCTCGCCACGGGTGGCTCTGCCGTCGCGGCCATCCAGTATCTGCGCCAGCAGGGGGTCAAAGACATCCGCCTTCTGGTGATCATTGCGGCGCCCGAGGGCATCAAGGCCGTTCTCGACGCCGACCCCGATGTTCGTTTGTTTACGTGTTCGGTGGACGAGTGCCTGAACGAGAACGCCTATATCGTGCCTGGTCTTGGAGACGCTGGCGACCGTATCTTCGGTACGAAATAAATCGTAAAAACGTAAGGCTTTTGTGGAGACGTCCTTAGGCAAGCGGTCTAGGGGCGTCTTCTTTTTGGTATAAAGAGTGCCGCCTGCGCCCGATTACCAGACGCTCACCGCCCAAGTGCGTATTGTGCCCACCGTGCTCCAAGAACACATGTGCACAATAGAGGCCATGTGACGGGGAAAATCCGGTTCGTTCTTAAGAAATGTCAGCGGTGTTTCAGCAAAAGATGTTCAACATGTGTGGATTATCGTGAGCTCGCACCGTCCCTGACGTGCGCCTTAAAAACTACCGGCTTTAACCTGCGCGTTTGTTGGCCGCAAAGACATAGCACATAACGTTGCGTCAAAGTCGAGCGGTTGATTTTTAGGTTTTAGTACCTAGAATAGGTGCATCGTCTGCGGCCCTTGGCGCATAACGTGCCAGAAAGCCCAAAAGGAGGGGCAATGCTTGGGTTCGATCTTTCGGCCCACGGCCCCTTTATTTTGGCGGGCGTCGTGGTCGGTGTGCTCGCGTTTCTTCCGCTGTGGCTCGCATTGGCCCCGGCGATTAAGCGGGGGCGCGGTGCCAACATGGCAAAGGGGATGCTTGGGGTCGCGGCGTCGTTCGTGATCTTGCTCCTTGGAGTCGTGCTCGTGCATCTCCTGTTCACAGGCGTGCTTGTCGCGTTTTTGGCAGGCGAGCTCGGCGGGTTTTTCGCCGGGTGGATCGTGGTCGCGTGCACCGTTATCGCGGCCGAGTAGGAAAGTTGCCGCCGGCGCTGCCGGGGGCATAGGGAAGGTGGAATCTTGGACGCATTTGCCAAGCTCCCAGATGCAATCGCAGAGCTCGTCTCCGAGTTCTCCTCGACGCCCGTCGTCGGAGACCTCAACGCGGGCCTTACGCAGTATTCGTTTTGGCTGCTCATCTCTGCTGTCGTGCTTCTGGCCCTTATCTTCACGTTTGTGAAGAAGCAGTCCCTGACGCCTAAGGGCTTTTTTGTCAACGGCGTCGAGTGGGTCATCGAGTATGTCGAGGACGACATCGCCAAGGGCGTGGTGGGCACTAACTGGCGCACGCACTTCCCGTTCTTGGCCACGTTGTTCTTCTTTATCCTGATCAACAACTTCATCGGCCTGGTTCCCGGCATGAAGCCCGGCACCGGCGCCATCGGTTGTACCGCCGCGGTCGCCCTTGTGTCGTTTGTCTACTTCATCTACTTCGGTGTGAAGAAGCACGGCGTCTTTGGCTACCTCAAGAGCCTGGCTCCCGCCGGCGTGTCGTTCCCCATGAACGTCTTTGTGTGGGTCATCGAGGTCTTCTCTCTGTGCCTGCGCCTGGTCACCCTGGCTGTCCGTCTGTTCTGCAACATGTTCGCCGGCCACATCGTCATGGGCTCGTTCGCCATCATGGCCACCCTCTTCGCCCAGCCGCTGCTCGAGCACTTCACGGCCATGAACGCCGTGGGCGCGCTTCCCAGCATCGCGTGGGTTCTTATCCTGCTCATCATCTACGCGGTGGAGCTCATCGTCGCCTTTGTTCAGGCGTACGTCTTCACCGTCCTGTCTGCGGTCTACATTCAGATCGCCGAGGCCGACGCCCACTAGGCGCGCCTCACCAATATTGGTGTCTCGGGGCGCGGCTTCCCGCACGCCCCTTGCTACATAGGTAATCATGCGCACCCGCGCACGACAAAGGAGGAATCGTGGGAGTTATCGGATATGGTCTTGGCGTAATCGGTGCCGGTATCGCTATCGGTCTTGCTGCTTTTGGCGCCACCAGCGCAATGGCTCGCCAGCCCGAGATCCAGGGCCGTGCCTTTACCGTCTTCATTCTGGCATCCGCCTTCACCGAGGCCCTGGGCCTCATCGGCTTCGTCGTTACGCTGATCTCCTAGGGAAGTCGCATATCGTGTCCCAGAAGGAGAACAACATGAAGCAGATCAACCGCGCAGCCGTGTGCGCCGCCGCCTCGAGCCTGATGCTCGGGATGCCCGCGTACGCGTTTGCCGAGGAGTCTTCCAATAAGGCAGACATCCTTATCCCCAAGATGGCTGAGTTTGTCCCTGCGCTCATCGCGTTCCTCATTATCTGGATCGTGCTCGCCAAGTTCGCTTGGCCCCAGATCCTGAACATGATGGACGAGCGCGGCAAGCGCATCCAGGAGAGCCTGGACGAGGCCGAGGCCACCAAGCAGAAGGCCATCTCCTCTCGCAAGGAGTACGACGAGCTTGTGACCGATGCCCGTCGCAAGTCTGCCGACATCGTCCTCGAGGCCCGCAAGGACGCCGAGGCCGAGCGCGCCCGTATCATCGAGGCCGCTCACAAGGAGGCCGAGGACATCATCGCCAAGGCTCATGCCAACGCCGAGGACGAGCGCAACGCCATCTACGCTGCTGCCACCACCTCTATTGCAGACCTCTCCGTTTCCGTCGCCTCCAAGATCGTGGGTCAGACCCTCGAGTCCGACGACGAGCAGCGCGCGCTTATCGAGCGCTACATCAAGGAAGCGGGTAGCCTGAATGCCTAGTAGCCGCACGCAGGACAAGGTGCTCGAGACCTACGCCCGCGCCCTCATGGAGGCCGCCAAGGCCGAAGACCACGTGTTCCGCGACCTTCGCGAGCTCGAGGTCATCGCCAACGCGTCGCCCGAGGTCATGGCAGTTCTCAGCTCCCTGTTCGAGCGCGGCCAGCTCGACCTGCTCCCCCAGATCGTCGCCTCTTTCAAGGCGATGACCGAGGAGGACGAGGACGTGGTGGGCGTTACCGTGACGACTGCCGTTCCGCTCGACGACGAGCTGCGCCGCACCCTCACTGAGAAGTGCGAGGGCGACCTTGGTCGCAAGGTCTTCCTTATCGAGAAGGTCGACCCTTCTATCATCGGAGGTCTCGTGCTCGAGGCTCGCGGTCAGCGCCGCGACGTCTCGGTCAAGACGCAGCTGCGCGCTGCCCGCGAGGCCCTCGTCTCTACGAATATCAATAACGGAGGTGAAGCCTAATCATGTCACAGATCAATGCGCAAAGCATCGCAGCGGCACTTGCCGAGAAGCTCGACAGCCTGTCTGCCACCGTTGACACGCAGGAGGTTTCCCATGTTGACGAGGTTGGCGACGGTATCGCCCGCGTCTCCGGACTGCGTGGCGCCATGGCCGGCGAGCTGCTGGAGTTCAAGAGCAGCGAGACCGGCGAGACCGTGTACGGCCTTGCTCAGAACCTCGACTACGATGAGGTCGGCGCCGTGCTCTTTGGCGCGGTAGACGTCATCAAGGAGGGCGACGAGTGCCGCACCACCGGTCGCATCATGGACATTCCTGTAAGCCGTGCCATGCTCGGCCGTGTCGTGAACCCGCTGGGCCAGCCCATCGACGGCCTGGGTGAGATTCGCGCAACCCATACGCGCCCCATCGAGTTCAAGGCGCCCGGCGTTATCGACCGCACCCCGGTGTGCGAGCCGGTGCAGACCGGTCTGTTGGCCATCGACTCGATGATCCCCATCGGCCGCGGCCAGCGTGAGCTCATCATTGGCGACCGTAAGACGGGTAAGACCGCCATCGCCATCGACGCCATCCTTAACCAGCGCGGTAAGGACATGGTCTGCGTCTACGTGGCCATCGGTCAGAAGGCCTCTACGGTCGCGAACATCCGCGAGACCCTGAAGCAGCACGGTGCGCTCGACTACACGATCATCGTCTCGGCCACCGCTGCCGATTCCGCCCCTATGCAGTACATCGCGCCTATGGCCGGTGCCGCTATCGGCGAGTTCTTCATGTACAACGGCGAGAACGGCGAGCCCGCGAGCGCCGATAACCCCGGCGGCCACGTGCTGGTCATCTACGACGACCTGTCCAAGCAGGCCGTCGCCTATCGTCAGATGTCGCTGACGCTGCACCGTCCGCCCGGACGCGAGGCCTACCC
>CAVEPV010000059.1:0-8510 GCA_963617695.1 Bacteroidaceae bacterium | reverse complement strand
CCGGCATTTCCCTCCGCGGACATTCCGCAGCGCAGAACGCCCCTTTGCCTATGCCCGAAGGGCGAGGCAAAGGGGCGTTCTTAGCGCGAGGACGTCCGCGGAGGGAAATGCCGGGCCGGGGGCGCCCAGAGCGTCGACCTACTTAACGACCAGAATGTCGCACTCCGTGTTCCTCAGCAGGAACGTCGAGATGGAGCCGAGCAGCGCGTACTTGATGGAGGACAGGCCGCGGGCGCCGCAGAGCACCAGGTCGGGCTGAATCACATCGAGCATCTCGTCTTTGAGGGTCTCGCGGATGCGGCCGGCGCGAACGAGCACCTCGACCTCAGGGATCTCGGGCGTGGCCTTGGCCTCTTCGACCTGCTTGGCGATCGACTCGCGGAACGCATCCTCTAGGCCGTTGACCAGGTCGACCGGGTAGGCGCCGGCGGCCTCGAGAGCGGTGGAGTCGACCACGTGGCCGATGATCAGCTTGGCGCCGTTGTTAGCGGCGACCTTGATAGCGCGCGCGAGGACAAAATCCTGCTGCTCGGTGCCATCGAGTGCAACAAATACCTTGGAATAACCTTCGTTCATGAGTGCCTCCCTTTAACATGACGGACGTGCCTGACGCGGCGTCCGGTGGGCGCTTTGCCTTGATGCAGTTATACCCTAATGTGCCAAATGGCGTCCCAATAGCCCCCTATTATTTTGTGAATGAAGGGGAGTTTTTTCGCGCCTGTATCTACGTGCGATAATGGGACGTCGGGTCTGCATCGGGCCCTTTGTTGCTGCTTGTTCGCACCAAACGAAAGGTGTCTTTTGGATATTATCGAGCTCCTTAAATCCGCGTTCCTCGGCCTGGTCGAGGGCATTACGGAGTGGCTGCCCATTTCCTCCACGGGCCACATGATCCTGGTTGATGAGTTCATCCAGCTCAACGTCTCGCAGACGTTCCTCAACATGTTCCTGGTGGTTATTCAGCTGGGCGCCATTTTGGCCGTCTGCGTGCTGTTCTTCCATGAGCTTAATCCCTTCTCGCCCTCCAAGGGCCGCGAGGGCCGCAAGGACACGTGGAAGCTCTGGGGCAAGATCGTGCTCGGCTGCGTTCCCGCCGCCGCGATCGGCCTGCCGCTGAACGACTGGATGGAAGAGCACTTCTACAACGCACCCGTGGTGGCCGTGGCTCTGATCGTGTACGGCGTTGCCTTCATCGTCATCGAGACGCGCCGTGCCCACAAGCGCGAGACCATGGACGTCCTGCCCGGTGGCCGTCCCATGGGTAGCCACTACGCCGCGCCTGCCGTGGCCACAGGCGACGACGACCTGGACTTTGGCGAGATCACGACCCTCGAGGATCTCTCGTGGAAGACGGCGCTCGGCATCGGTTGCTTCCAGGTGCTTTCGCTTGTGCCCGGCACCTCGCGCTCCGGTTCTACCATCATCGGCGGTCTGCTTCTGGGCTGCACCCGCTCGGTGGCCTCCAAGTTCACGTTCTTCTTGGCCATCCCGGTCATGTTTGGCGCGAGTGCGCTCAAGCTCGTGAAGTTTTTCCTCAAGGGCGGCACCTTTGGCATGAACGAGGCCGCCATCCTGGGCGTCGGTTGCCTGGTGGCCTTTGTGGTCTCGCTCGTGGCCATCAAGTGGCTCATGGGCTTTGTGCGCCGCCACGACTTCAAGGCCTTTGGCGTCTACCGCATTGTTCTCGGCGCCATCGTGCTGCTGTACTTCCTGGTGCTTGTCCCTGTGCTGGGGCTGTAGGGGGCTGCAGGGTTAAGGCTGGCTCAGGCCTTAACATTCGCTTAACCGCATAACCGTTTGCAGATTGGCACTTCGCAAAAACGCGAGGTGCCAATTTCTATGCGCTACCATGATGTCCGTGAGGGCGCATGGGCGCACTGTTATCCAAAGAATTTACCTTGTGAGAATGGGACGGCGAATGGGCGAAGACGATAAGCGCGGTGCACGCGCCGACTTCTTCTCGGAGCTTCAGAACCACCAGATCACGACGCGCGAGTTTTTCAACCACGACCTGCTCGACATCCTTGATCGCTGTTTTGGCTGGAAGAACACCGTCATCTACTACTTTGACACGTCGGGCGAGTTCCTCTCATCGCGTACGCTCGAGAGCCTTGAGCTGGCCGGCCCTGACCATCCTTACGGCAACTTTGTCTCCAACGACGTGGTGCGCCATGCCATCCACCGTGATGCCCGCCGCGACCACCTGACCTATTTCAACACCTCGCCGCGCCTGTACCGATCGACCGACATCGCCAACTGCGTGGCCTATGACACCTCGGCCTATGTGCGCTTTTACGAGAGCACCATGCAGGCTCACTACACCCTTACGCTGGCCTTTGGTGTGAACGCCTACATCGAGCTGATGTTTTGGCGCACGGCGGAGGAGGGTGACTTTTCCGACGAGGAGCAGGAGGAGTTCGAGCAGCTCTACGCCTACATCGCGAGCTCCTACAAGACGTTCAAGAAGTACGAACAGGCTCGCATCGTGGCTGAGCTGCAGAGCGGTATTGTTGCCTCGGGCGAAAAGGCCTTCTTGGTGACCGATGACGCGATGCACGTGCTGAGCTACAACAAGGTTACCGAGGACTATTTGGAAGACCTGCTGGGAGCGTCGGTGATCGAACAGCTAGCGAGCGAGAACAGCTGCACCTGGTTGCAGTTCCTGCTGGGAACGGCGCCCGAGATCACGCCCGAGCATCCGCATGAGCAGGTGATTAAGGACTACACCTTTACCATCCATCGCTACGACCGTACGTACTCCAACCGTATCGTTGACCGCTATAACTGGATCACGATCAGGAGAAACGGCGAGGCTATCGTGCCCATGCCGTCGACTGCGCCGGTACCGGATACGCTCTCGTCGGGCGAGCAAGCGCCCGCGCACCGCGACATAACCGAGATCCTCACGCGCTCGGAGTGTCGCGTGGCCGAACTCATGCGCGAGGGTCTTACCTACCAAGAGATTGCCGAGCAGCTGGTGATCAGCTTCCATACCGTCAAGAAGCACGTGCAGAACATCTACAGCAAGTGCGGCATCAACAATCGCTTCCAGCTGTACAAGTGGATGGAAGAGCACGAGTAGCTGCGCTTCTGAATGAGGAGTTCGACCGGCAACAGATTGCCGGTTGCGTAAAAGCCGCCCCGCACCGGATGCGTTTCCGATGCGGGGCGGCCTGTCTGTAGGGCGCCTAGCAGATGCCTGCTGTGGCGTAGATGGTGATGAGGATTGAGTTCACCACGGGGAAGCATGCGCCCAGGATGAACTCGTGGTAATAGGCGTTGCGGTACGTGAGGTGGCAGAAGTTCAGGCGGTTGATGGCGTTGCCGTTATAGGGCATAGTGTCCAGGCCGTAGCACGAGACGTTGACCACGCGATGGATGATGTCGGGCGAGACTCCCATGGCCAAAAAGCGCGGGGAGAGTGCGCGCAGGGCGATGCCCTCGCCACCCGCGGCCGATCCGCAGATGCCCGCTAGCAGGTTGGCCGAGACGCACAGCTGCATGAGGGGCGGCCCGGGCAGGTGCGTGAGCGCCTCGACCAGGTAGCTAAAACCGGGCGTGAGTTCCACGGCGGCGCCAAAACCCACGACCACGGCCACACTCATGAGCGAGCTTACGGCTGATTTGGTGCCATCTTTGAGTGTTGAAGGTAGGTTGCTGAACTTGTTGATGTAGAGCGCCAGACAAACCAGACAACCGGCAACGAGTGCGAGCCACGGCTCAAAGCCCAGCACGTTCATGCAGGCCAAGAGGGTGACGGTCGGTGCCAGTGCGCGCAGGAGCTGCGGGGTCGAGCACGTGGCGGTAAGGATACTGTCGTCCAAGGTGTCGGCGTGCTCCTCCATGGGCGCGCCCGTCTCCATGTAGCCCTCGCCGCGGCGTTCGGTTTTGCGCACGGCGTAGAAGATGTAGACGGCGCCGAACACGATGCAGTTGATTGTGGCCAAAATGGCGAGGGTCGGTGCGGCCATGGGCGTGGTGTCGAGGTACTTGGTGGGGATGAGGTTCTCGATACAGGGTGATCCCGGCAAGGTTGCCGTCCACATGCAGCCGCCGTAGACGATGATGGGGATTACGAAGTGCCACGGGATATCGAGCTTCTTGAAGATCTGGCGGCAGATGGGCGCGATGGTGAAGACCACCACGGCGCCGCTCACCCCGCCGAGCGAAAGCAAAGCCGTCACGAGCGAAAGGCCCATAACGACTAGGTATTTCACATATTTGCCACCGACCTTCTCGGCCGCGTTGCCAAAAAAGACGGCGATGTCGCGCGCCGCGCCGCAGTCGCTGAGCATGGCGCCCATGATGCATGCGGGCAAAAAGAGGGTGAAGTTTGACGAGATGAACCCACCGAGCTCGGTGGAGAAGGTGCCCTCGAGGGTCGATACGATGTCGAGACCCGAGAAGGCGAGGACAATCACCGAGACGATGGGGGAGAGGACAAGAATCGGCAGGCCCCGCATAACGCCCGCGACGAGCGCGACGAAGGCAAGCAGGATGCCGATCAGACTAAGGGTTGCTGCACTCATGGGTGTTCCTTGCTCAACAGTGAAAAGGCGTCGCCCTTCATGAGAGCGGCGCCTTTCCGATACATGCTAGTCGATTTGCGGCTCGAGTGAGAGCAGACGACCGTTCGTGCGCTCGTTGAGCTTGGCGATCTCGTCGACGATGATGCCGAGTGTGGGGCAGACGGTGACGCCTGCCGCCTCGAGTGCGGCAACCTTGGACTTGACGGTGCCCATGCCACCGCTCACGATGGCGCCGGCGTGGCCCATCTTTTTGCCCTCGGGGGCGTACATGCCCGCAATGTAGGCAAATACCGGCTTGGTGCAGCCGATCTCGCGGATCTTGGCCGCAGCGAGCTCCTCGGAGGCACCGCCGATCTCGCCGATGAGCACGATGGCGTCGGTCTCGTCATCGGCGGCCATAAGCTCGAGCGCCTCGGCGTGGTTCGTGCCGATAACGGGGTCTCCACCGATGCCAACGCAAGAGGAAAGGCCATAACCCTTGAAGGTGAGGTTCGAGGCGGTCTCGTGAGTAAGCGTGCCGCTGCGCGAGACGATGCCGATGTGGCCGGCGCCGTAGATGTAGTCGGGCATGATACCGATTTTGGACTTGCCCGGCGAGATGATGCCGATGGTGTTGGGGCCGATTACGCGCGCTCCCTGGCGCTCGGCTTCGCGCACGATGGCGAGCGTATCATGCACGGGCACGAACTCGGTGATCATCACCAAGAGTTTGATGCCCTCCTGCAGTGCCTGGATGGCGGCACCGCGTACAAACTTGGGCGGGATGA
The DNA here is from genome assembly GCA_963617695.1 of Bacteroidaceae bacterium. Taxonomy (GTDB): domain Bacteria; phylum Actinomycetota; class Coriobacteriia; order Coriobacteriales; family Coriobacteriaceae; genus Collinsella. The sequence continues at coordinate 3,214 of CAVEPV010000059.1, read as the reverse complement.
GGAGCATGGCCGACTCGACCTCGGGGTGCTCAGCGCGGGCCTCGGCTACCGTCTCGTACACGGGGACGCCTTCGACCTCTTGGCCGCCCTTGCCGGGGGCCACGCCGCACATCAGCTTGGTACCGCTCTCTAGGGTGCGCTTGGTGTGGATGCGCCCCTGCTTGCCCGTGATGCCGATGATCATCATGGGCGTATTGGCGTCGATAAGAATACTCATCGCCTACACCTCCTTTGCGTTCTTGATCGCCATCAGCGCTTTGACGGCCTCGTCGGTGGTACCGAACTTGGTCTGTGCAAAGCCCAGGCGCTCGTAGATTTCCCAGCCCTGCTCCTGGTTAAAGCCGCGGCTCTTGACGCATACGACTTTGTCGCCGCCAAACTCCTTGTAGGCACGCTCGATGCCTTCGGCCATGTCGGCGCAGTTGTTGATGCCGCCGAACACGTTGACCAGCACGTAGTTGGTCTCGGGGTTCTGCAGCAAGATACGCATGGCGTGGTAGGTCTTTTCAGCCGTGACACCGCCGCCCAGGTCGCAGAAGTTGTTAGGGCGGCCGCCGTAGTGGCGGATGGTGTCCATGGTGGCCATGCCGATACCGGCACCGCCCGCCATGGTGCCGATGTCTCCCTCGGGGTCGAGCTCGACGTAGGTGAGGTCATGCGCGGCGGCGTCCTCCTCCTGCGCGGAGCGCTCGGTGACGGTGCGCGGGAGCATGAGGTAGTCGCCCTGGCGGTAGGCGGCGTTGTCGTCGATGACGAGCTTACAGTCGAGCGCGAGCAGGCTGCCGTCGCCCAACACCACGAGCGGGTTGATCTCGATCGTGGTGGCGTCGAGCTCAAAGGCCGCCTGCGTGAGCTTCTCGGCGATGGCGATCACGTCGCTCACGCGGGTCTCGGCCAGCTCGAACTTTGCGGCGCCGGCGCGGAACTCCTCGGCGTCAAAGCCCTCGGTGCAGTCGAGGTAGAGGAGCTTTTCGGGCTCGTTTGCTGCCAGATCCTCGATCTCGGTGCCGCCGAACGGTGTGAAGATCATCACAAGGGCGCGCTTCTTGGTGTCGAGTGTAAGACCCAGGTAGTACTCCTCGGCGATGTCGGCCATGCCGGTGACGGCGATGCCCTCCATCACGTGTCCGTTGATACGGATCTGCTTGATCTCGGGCAGAGCGGCCTCAAGTTCCTCACGGCTTTTCACTACGCGCACGGCTCCGTGGTGACCGCGGTGGCCGGCCATGATCTGACCCTTGACCACGCAGGGGTACTCAAGGGCGCCCAGGTCGGTCTCGTCGGTGATGAGCTGGGGCTCGTCGGTGGGGATGTCAAAGCGCTTGAGCTGCGCCTTGCCCTCTATCTCCAGGTAATCCATGACGGTTCTCCTTATGTGTGAAATCTACTTCCAGGCCAGCTCGGGGTCGGGGAGATAAGACTCGTCCAGCGGGTAGCCCACGCGCGTGATGTTCATCAGGTTCTTGTGGCTAAAGTTGCCGGAGAAGCTGTTGTTGCCCCAAGAGCCGCAGCCCAGGGTGGTGGTGGGGGTGAAGCCGTTGGTGGGGCTGCCGCCGCCGGTGCTGCCGGCCGGCTGGTTGACTACCACGCGCGAGACGGAGCACTGGATGCCCACGAGCTCGACGTGCTCGGGCGTGTTGGAGTGAACGGCGACGCTGTGGCCCTTGCCCTCGAACTCGAGGTTCTCGACCATCATGGCCACGCCCTGCTCAAAGGTGTCGTAGGCGTGGACGGCGATGACGGGGCAGAGCTTTTCGCGGCACAGGTCCTCGGCCTCGCCGATGGCATCGACCTTGACGGCGATGCAGCGCGCGTCCTCGGGAACATCGATGCCAAGCTGGCGGCCGATTTCGTGCGCGCTTTGGCCCACAACGGTACGGCTGATGGGGCCGCCCTCGGGGAAGAGACCCTCACGGACTTTGGCAACCTCGGCGGGGTCGTCCACGTAGTAAGCGCCGTGCGCAGAGAGCGCGGCGGTAAAGGCGTCAAAGCTCTCGGTGGGCACAAAGGCGGTCTGCTCGCCCAGGCAGATCAGGCCGTTATCAAAGCTGCGGCCGGCGATGATCTTCTCGGCGGCGTCCTCGATGTCCGCATCGGTGTCGACGATGGCCTGGACGTTGCCCTGGCCCACGCCAAGCGACGGCTTGCCGCTGGAGTAAGCGGCCTTGACCATGGCGGGGCCGCCGGTGGCCACTACGACGTCGGCGGCAGACATAAGCGCTGCGGAGCCTTCGAGCGAGACCTGCTCGAGCGTGAGGACGAGGTCGGCAGGAAGCCCCAGCTTCTCGAGCTCGGCCTGGAAAAGCGCCACGAGCTTCTTGGAGCACTGGATACCACGCGGGTGCGGGGCAAAGACGATGGAATTGCGCGTCTTGAGTGCGAACGCGGCGTTGCACATGGGGGTCACCACGGGGTTGGTGGAGGGGATGACGGCCGCCACGACGCCCATGGGCTTGGCCACGTCGAGCATGCGCGTGTCCTCGTGGCGCTTGATGACGCCCACGGTCTTCTTGTCCTTGATGCTCTCCCAGATAAGCGAGCTCTTCATACGGCACTTGGTGATCTTATCGGGCACGTTGCCCATGCGGCTCTCCTCGGCGGCGAGACGCCCGAGTTCCTCGGCGTTGTCGTACACGACCTTGCAGATGGCGCGGGCGGCGGCGTCGGCCTGCTCCTGGGTGGCGAACTCAATCTGCTTTTGCGCAGCGTGGCTACGCTCGACGAGTTCTTGGACAGCGGCTACGGGATCGAGTTCGGACATGGTGGTTTCCTTTCCGTTAGACGGCGCCGCCGATTCGGCACCGATTGGTGGACTTGAGTACGGAGCTGTGCGCAGGGCAGGTGTGCCTTTGGGGTATGCGAGACCACCTGCAGGCTGCGAACTGCGGGAATTGCAAGGAAAAGGATGAGTTGGAGGCACGGGCGTGTGCGTGCCCGGGACGTGTGGGCTGGGTACCCTCCGCCGCTGCTACATGACGCTAAAGCCAGGCCAGAGGAGCATGCTCAGATAGCCCACACCTACAGCGCAGATGAGCTTGATGAGCAATACCACGGTGCCGCGCTTGAGCATCACCGCCGCGTCGACGCCGTATGAGATGGGGATGGACATGACGCTGATGGGAAGCAGGAACTGTCCGTTGTAGGCCATGACGAGGGCAAGCCAGTAGGGGATGGGGTTGAGTCCCATCTGCGTGGTGAACGAGAGCAGGATGGG
>CAVEPV010000058.1:0-8607 GCA_963617695.1 Bacteroidaceae bacterium | reverse complement strand
GAGGTCGAGGAGGGTCAGCGCAGCTACCCCGTGATCACGGCGACGCTGCTCGACGGCCGCGTGGTCTCGCGCATGTGGTACCCGGCGCTGCCGAGCATGTCGGCGCGCTTTGCGACCGATGCCGCCACCATCGCCGAGTGCGCAGATCACGTGCCCGGCGCGTTTGCAGGCACGGACGTCTGCAGTGACGCTGACGGATGGGAGGGCAAGTGATGGCGCTCGACACGGACACCTGCCCGCTCCTTTCCATCGGGGATCTCTCTAAGGGCTTTACGCTCCATGCCGCCGACCGCCGTGTGCGCGGCTGCGAGCACATCTCGCTTGCCGTTATGCCCGGCGAGTTTGTGGGCGTGACGGGCCGCTCCGGCTCGGGCAAGTCGACGATTCTCAAGTGCATCTATCGCACGAACCTGCCCGAGGGCGGCCATATCTTTTACGACTCGGATGCTTTTGGCATGGTCGATCTGGCCACGCTCGATGAGCGCCGCGTGATCTACCTGCGCAACTACGAGATCGGCTACGTTTCGCAGTTCCTCGACACCGTGCCGCGCACCACAGCCCGCGAGATCGTGCGCGCAAGTGCCGCGGAGGCCTTTGCCGATGCGGATGTGATCGAGGAAGAAACGGTGCGCATGCTCGAGCACTTCGACTTTCCCAAGTCGCTATGGGATCTGTATCCCAACACGTTCTCGGGCGGCGAGAAGCTGCGCCTGAATATCGCTCGCGCCATGGTGCGCAGACCCCGTCTGTTGCTGCTCGACGAGCCCACGGCGAGTCTCGACAACGCGAGCAAGGTCAAGGTGCGCGACTTGATTGAGCAGCTTAAGGCCGGCGGCACCACGATGCTCGGCATCTTCCACGACCTTGAGTTCATGGACGGCGTGTGCGACCGCGAGTACAACATGCAGGCCGGCGGCTTTGTAGAGGCGTAAATGCCGCGAGAGGAGAGCGGGATATGGAGTCTGGGCGTTCAATCGAGGGATCCTTTGACCTGCACATACATTCGGTGTTCTCGGACGGGTCGCAGACCGTGGCCGACCTGATCGACGAGGCGCGCGGTCGTGGCCTTGCGCGAATTGCCGTCACCGACCATGACAGCCTGCGTCAGCTCTCGCGCGTGCGCACAGCGGCGCGAGAGGCAGGCTTTCCCGTGCTTGCGGGTGTTGAGGCGTCGTGCTTTGACCCACATACCGGACGCAAGATTCATATCCTCGCCTATGGCCTGGAGGCCACGCCGGAGGGCGATGGCCCGCTTGAGAAGATCATGGACGAGACCCTTGCTCGCCGCGTGGCCAACACGCTTTGGCAGGCATGGACGCTCGAACGCGCCCATGCGACGTTCGACGGGCGTGCCCTTCATGTTCGAGACGTGATCGAGACGGCGGGGGAGAGCACGGGCGTCTACAAACAGCACGTGATGCAGGCGCTTACCGGGCTTGATTACAATGATGCTGTCTACCAGCGCGAATACCGGTCGCTCTTCAAGGGTGACGGCATTGCCGTGCGCGACATCACCTACCCCGATGCTGTCAGCGTGGTGCGCGCCGTGCGCGAGCAGGGAGGCGTGCCCGTGCTGGCGCATCCGCAACAGATGGACTCGTGGGGTGCTGTGCCCGAGCTCATTCGCGCGGGCCTTAGGGGCATCGAGGCCTTCCACCCCGATAACGATGCGGCCGCATCGGCGCGCTGCTTTGAGTTGGCGCGGGAGTACGGCCTCTTCTGCACCGGCGGCAGCGACTACCACGGCCGCTACGGCGCACCCGAGCATGTCGGCGCCTGCTTCATCACGCCCGATGAGGCGGCTTCGTGCGGCGAGACTGTAGAGAATCTCTTCCGCCGCGAGGCCGAACTCAACTAAGTGCGGGCCCGCCGCCGCTGCCGCTCCACACCTTCGCCAAGTGCCCCTTATTCCTCAAAACTGAAAAAATTTCAATTTTGAGGAATAAGGGTTTTCTGCTCTTGAGACCGCTGCTGGTGGCGCGGGGCGCGATAATGGACAAAAGGTCTATTCCTCAAAACTGAAAAATTTTCAATTTTGAGGAATAGAATGCAGGAAGCGAGGGTTCATGAAGCTGATCAATAGGACGTTCTACATGGACACGCTGATTGGTCTGATCGGTGTTCCCGACATCAAGGTGATAACCGGCATTCGGCGAAGCGGCAAGTCCAAGCTGCTTGAGGCGCTCCGCGACCACATCGCTGCAAACATCCAGGATGCCAACATTATTCATGTCAATTACAACCTGGACGAGTATGAAAGCCTACTGGAATATCACGCCTTGCTTTCGTACGTGAAAGAGCGCTATCAGAGCGGTGCTCAGAACTTCCTTTTGATCGATGAGGTCCAGATGTGTTCCGGTTTTGAGCGGGCCATCAACAGTCTGCACGCATCCGAGCGCTTTGACATCTTCATCACCGGTTCCAACGCCTTTTTGCTTTCGAGCGACCTTTCGACTCTGTTTACCGGGCGTACGTACGAGGTTGAGGTCTATCCGTTTTCGTTTCGGGAGTTCCGCGCTTACGGCGGCAGCCAGTCGATCGATGCGGACTTCGAGGCTTACGTCAAGACGGGTGGTATGTCAGGCTCGTACCTGTACCGTGAGCAGGAGCAACGTTATCGCTATCTCTCCGATGTCTTTAAGACGCTGATCGTCCGAGACATTAAGCAACGTCATAAGGTTCGCAATACGCCCGCCCTGGAGCGCATCGCTGACTTTATGGTGGATAACATCGCGAATATCACGTCTTCCCGCAGCATCGCAGACGCATTGATTTCCGACGGGACAAAAATATCCAACAAGACCGTGGACACCTACTTGGGGTACCTCTGCGATGCGTACGCCTTCTACAAGGTGCGACGTTATGACATTCGTGGTAAGAAGTACCTTCAGAGTGGTGAGAAGTATTACCTTGCCGACCAAGCGTTTAGGTATGCGCTTTTAGGCACGCGCAATATGGACTGGGGTCACATCTACGAGAACATGGTTGCGATTGAGCTTTTGAGGCGCGGCTACGAGGTGTACGCCGGCGTTCTTTACAAGAAGGAGGTCGACTTCGTCGCCATCAAGCGTGGCGAGAAGCTGTATATCCAGGCGAGTGATGACATTTCTGGCGAAAAGACCTTCGAGCGTGAGGTTTCCCCGCTTCTGAAGATCAAGGACGCTTACCCCAAAATGGTCATCGCGAACACGCACCACGAGACCACCGACTACAACGGCATCGCAATCGTCGATCTAGCCCGCTGGCTAGCGGGAGAGGCCTAGCCTTTCGTTTTTCGGGCTTACGGACGAACCCTCGTACCAGTGTGGATACGAGGGTTCGTCCGCAAGCGGAGACAGTCAGGCTCGGATTTTTGAAAATTCCCTGACGGGTAAGAGCTACTTTGAGTAATCGAAGTACGCTTCGTAGGTGTAGGAGAAGTAGACGTCTTGGCTGTTGTCAACCCGCTTGAAACGAAGGTGCCACGAGCCGTCATAGCTTAGTGACGTCTCATCGTCGAGCTGGATTGTTCCGGGATTTGCGCCGCACGTGAACTCTTCCTTGACGGTACGATATTTAAGTGCGCTTGAAACGCTCGAGTAATTGCCGTAACGCCAATAGGTCACCGTACCGTTGAGACTGATGGTCCCGTCGTCTGCCATTGCTGCCTCTACCGTAATTTTTGCTCCGATGGTGTCTTCGCTTGTCCAGTAGTACCAGTTTCCAGTATTTCGACTGGTTTGGGTTACCTTGACGTTTGCATTTGTTGCAGAGAATGTTCCGGCGGCTTTAGAAGCTTCAATTGCATTGTTTAACTGTTGCTTGCGTTCCCCGGCCTTTTTGCCGTCTTGCGTGAAGTCGTCGGGCACCTGATTGTAGAGTTCGAGAGCGCCGGCAAAGTCTCCGTTTGAAATTTTATCTTCGGCAGTCCGCATTGATTCTTGATTGTCGATGACCGCTTGGGCCTTATTCGCCTGCTCCTTGTAGTCTGATCCGAGCTTGTCGTAGAGCTTTTTTGCCACAGAGTAGTTTTCAGACTTCATCAGATTGTCGGCGCACGTCGCTGCCTTTTTCATAGAGTCCTTGTAGTCGAGAATGGAGGCGTAAGAGTAGCCAGCCGACTCGTAATCGCCGTTTTTCATATCGTCTTCGGCATGGGCGTATGTCTTCAGGATCTCAGCATGTTCAAGCTGTTCGCTGGCGTCCTCATAGTTGCCAGCTGCGGCAAAGTAATCGATCGCGCCTGCGTAGTCTTTCTTATCTAGGGCTTTTACTCCCAGCGCGTAGTTGCTCGCATTCTCGGCTGTAGACTTAAGCTCATCGGAGTCCAAGAACCCGGGAATCTTCGCATAGGACTCGACCGCCGCCGCATATTCCTTGTTTTCGAACTTCGACTTTGCATCGAGGTAGGTTGTGTATGGAATGACGAGGCAGTTGGTGAGCGCTGCCAGAATTGCGACACCGACGGCAGCCGCGCAACCCGCAATAACCTTCTTGTTTTTCTTGATGAGTGAACCATCGTTTTTCGTGCTCAACTCGCCATCAGGGGAGTCCTTTTCTTCTTTTGGGTCGTTTTCGCTAAGGTTTGCAGCGACTTCGTTGCCTGAGGGGCTCTTGACATCCTCTTGGTCGTTTCCATTTCCATCGTCTGGCGCCTCATCGCACGAATCGGCTTCTTGGGCAATGGCTCCATCGGGCGTTTCAGCTTGCTCTCCGTTCCCGACGTCCGGCGGCAGGGCTTCGATCTCTTCTGGAACGCTCTCTTTAGCCGCTTTCGACTCGTCCGCTTTCATGTGTGTGCCTCCTTTCGCGCTGTCTCTAACCGAGATTCGTGAACCCGAGGTCCGAGAGGCCTGTGTCCGTGCCGCTTGCACCAAGTGCGCCGAGTAGTCCCTCTTGGATCATCTTTTTGACCGCTCCTGAATTGCCCTTGATGAATGAGTAGTTTGACGTGGTACCGGTATGTTCGTATTGCTCGAAGGTGATCTTTTTCCCGTAGGAATAGGACGGCAGGTCAATTTTCCCTGAGCCTGTTTCGACTGTATTCAGGCCATAAAATTTGAATTCAGAGGAGGCTGTAAAGTCTGCAATCGTCTCGCCGTGGTGGATGGTTATTGCGAATTGGATGTTAGCTCCGGTCCTGCTGCCACTCACGCCTCCGGATGACGTACATGTAATATCGCCGTTCGAGTAGCCTTCAACTGTCCAAGATACGTCTGAGTCGCTTGCGGTTGTCGTATAGGGGCCGTTGTCGAGGAGGTAGTCGACGAGGAGCCAATAGCGACAATCGCTCATCTTGGTTCCATTCTTGTCTTCGTCTCCTATCTCTTTGTAGGCTTTCAAGGCTTCGGCGTATTTTTCCTGTCCGTAGAGCTCATCTGCCTTTGCCTGGGGCGATAACGCCGACATCGAGAGAACGGCGATCACAACAATAACTGCTGCAATTCCCCTTGCAATGGTTGCTATTAGTTTCTTGCTGGGAGCTTTTCTAGGCGATGTGTTACCGATTTCTACCTCGCTTATTCCGGAGTCAGAGGTTTCTTCTTCCAACGATGGCTTCTCTTCTTCGGCATGGGCTTCTTCAGGGACGTTGGGGAGTTCATTGTCCGCGATGGTCTCTTCAGGGTTTTCTTCGACGGTCTCTTCAGTTGCTTTAACGGACTCTTCGTTTTGCATGGTGCGCTCCTCGGTACTGGTTTCAGCTGGTTCGAGTCTGCTAACGAACGGTGATCGTTTTCTGTTCTCCGCCCACCTTGAGGTCAACGGTAACCGCTTGGCCGTCATCCAGCGCCTTATCGGGGATGACGGTGTAGACGTAAAGATGACAGGGGATATTTGCCTCGAGATAGGTATGGCTAACGGGGACCCACAATTCGTAAGCAATGTAGTCAATATCCCAATCTGAATAATTGTTGCCGTTGTACGTGGCCTTGATATCAGTGAGTCCGTCGTCGTCAATGGTGGGCTGGTTGGAAGTCAGGCACTCTATATCGAACTCCATAATCAGGAAGCAGGTGCCCTGGCTTGGTTCCCAACAAGAGCGGGACTCAGAAGATTCGAGCGTGCTGGAGATTCTCGCATCGGTGAGCGTCGCTTTCCATTCAGATGTCGTGACGGTCTCACCGATTGCGAGGGCCTGCTCCAGTTTTTCGATTGTTTCCTCAGCTTTCAGGAGCGTTTGATAGTTTTCGACTAAAGCTTTCTGTGAGGTCGTGAGTGAGTCGTAGGAGTCACGTGCCTTTGAGATCTGGTCTTTCTTGTCAAGCGTGACATCGCCGATAGCGTCGATTTCGTTGGCAACCGGATCTGCGGCCTCTTTGTCTTTTGCCAGCTTCTCCTTTTGGAGTTTTTTGAGCTCGGATTCTGCGTTGGTTAGGGTCTCGTAGTTTTCGACCTTGCTTTTTTGTTCGTCGTTCAGCTCGTCGTACGCATCCCTTGCATCGGAGACAGATCGCTCAGAGTCGACCGTGACGTCACCGATTGCGTTGATGGCATCGATGACGGTTTGTGTGTCCGAGTCCGGGCCAAAAAGAGAGCAGCCAACAAGGCTCAGAACAACGGTGAGCAATACCGGCAATATTTTTATCGATCGCGGGATTTTGATGGTTTGCGTAGCGTTGTACATGGGGTCCCCTTCCTGCACTTTGACCATATGGTCTGGCTTCCGACTTGGGTTCAGAATAGGTGGGGGGGGGTATCGTCAAGGCTTTTTAGGTGGGCACTTGCGCGGTCATTCAGTTCTGCTGCCATGGCGAACGATGGATTCAAGTTGAACTTTGCCCGCGCGCGTCCGAGATGAGTTTTCTTACAGCCGGGACGCTTTGCTTTTGATGCGGGTGCCACTTCTTAACGAGCGCCGCTTGATTGTCCGGCTTGGTCGCGCGGATCCAATCTGGAAGGCCCTCAGTTGGCGCGGGCGGGGGCTCTGCCGCGTGGACAGAATCGATGGCTACGCTTCTCCGTACATCTCATCGAGGGCGATGCAAGCCCAGTCGCTGCGGCTGGCGAGCTTGTCTTTCGTTGCATTGCTCAGGTCGTACCTGGTGAACAGCATGAAGTGGCTCGCCGTGAAGTCCTTGATGAGGGTGCGCTTGGACTCAAGGTCGGCAATTTCAGCCGACTCATCGAAGTTTTTGCGGTACTTGCACTCGCCGATGATCAGCTGATGCGAGACGCGATCGGCTGCCAGTACATCGATGTCGTCCTGCGCGCGTTTCTCTGGGTTGGTGCCCCACCACGAGGAGACGCTTGTGGCCGGAATGGGCAACGCTCCCTCTCGGGCCTGCTCGGCCAGCCATTCGGCGCACAACAGCTCAAAGCGGTGCCCCAGGTAGTCGTTGATCTGTTCGTCGGGAAGCGCGTTTACGACGGCTCGACCAAGTCCCGACTCGATGTCGGAGACAAAGGGCATTACGAATCGATACCAGAACGTGTAGCATGCCTCGGAGAGCTGGTAGATGCCGCGCTTGCTGGTCTCTTGGTTTTCGCCAAAAGGCACGACCTTGCGAATGATACCGATCGATTCGAGCGCCTTAAGATAGCGGGGTAGGCTTGTCTGCGGCATGCCAACACGGTCGGCAATTTGATTTGCGCGGTTAGCGCCGGATGCGATGGCACGTAGGATGGAACTGTAGAGTGCCGGCTCTTGGAACTCTTGGCGAAGCAGCCCATACGGCTCCTCAAAGAGAAAGCCCATCGGGTCAAAGTAGAGTCGGGAGAGGTTCTCTTTGAGGCCGAGGGCGGGGTCAACCTGCTGCAGATAGTAGGGAACGCCGCCGAAGCACCCATAGAAGCGGAAGGCCTCTTGAGGCTCAAGTCCGGGCAGCATCTTGGCAGCGTCGCGGAATCCCAGGTCTTCGACCTTTATCTGGGTCGTGCGGCGCCCGTAGAGCGGGCTTTTACGACCAAGCACTTCGCTTTCCATGAAGCCCTGGTTGCTGCCGCAGAGAATGAGCATAGCGTTCGCGTTCTTGAACTGCCTGTCGATTGCCACCTGGAATATCGAGGGGAGGGCGGCGTTCCTTTGAGCCGCGTAGGGGAATTCGTCGAAGACAAAGACGAATCGCTCGTCGCGCGCTCGTTCGGCGATGAAGGTCAAGGCGTCGGCCCATGAGGAAAAGCCTGGGAGAGAGGAGGGCATATTGAAAAAATTGGCAATCACGCGGCTGAAGTCGGCAAGGTTGTCTGCATCACTCTGCTCGAGTGCGGTGAACGAGAGCGCCTTCTTTCCCTGGCAGAACTCATTGATGAGCGTCGTCTTGCCCACGCGACGTCGTCCGTAGACAACCGCCATCTGGAATCCCCCCTGCTTGTAGAGGGAATCGAGCTTTGCGAGTTCTGATTTTCGTCCGACAAACATTATGCACTCCTGAATTATGCAACAGTGAATAATTCACGTTTGCATAATTATAGCGAGGGGTGGTTAGACAGGGGTTGGAGATTCTTCGATATCTTGTCGTTTGCGACTGACGACTTCTTCGTTTCCTTGGCCGATGAGAGCAGTCGCGTTGCAATCTGGAAGTCGGGACGGTGACGGCGGTTAAGACCGCGATCCATCTGCATGTGCAGCCGCACGAGACGCAAGAACGCCCGCCGGCCCCGAGGGTGGGGGCGGCGGGCGCTACTTCA
>CAVEPV010000057.1:0-8993 GCA_963617695.1 Bacteroidaceae bacterium | reverse complement strand
GGGGCCGCTCCCTTATGGCGGTCTATCCGCTTACACCAACATTTCCGACGTGATCTGTTGCCGCAAGCGCCGGCGGGATGCACAGCGCGGTTGCTACTCTACCACCGCGCGTGCGGACTACCGGATGATCGCGGCATAAAAAACGGCCACCCGTGCGGATGGCCGTTGGAGCGCTGCGTGATATGCGGGCGCGATTAGATGCCGTAGATGCCCTGCGGGAAGAAGAACATGGCAAGCACCACGCAGATGCCGAACACAACGGCAACGATGACGGTGAGCTTGTCGAGGTTCTGCTCCATAACGCCGGTGGCAGCGCTGGAGTTGTAGAGCGAGCTGGCAATCATGTCAGAAACGCCAGTGCCCTTGCCGGAGTGCATAAGGACGAGCGCAATGAGCGCAACGGCAGAAATTGCCCAGACGGCAAAGAGAACAATCTGAAGAGGACCCACGGAATACTCCTTTGAGAACTAAAACATACGAGGTGTGATAGTAGCACAAACGCAAGATTGCAGCAGCAGCATGCCCGAACTCTCCACGGTGACAGAGCCTCCCCTTGGCAGCCCCGTCACCATGGGCTGCACAATTTCGACGTTCAAGATGCCGTACAAGTCTTTCGCCTCACCGCGATAACAGGCTCGCCGGACGCATCGCTCTTGACGTTGACGACGTAGCACTCCCCGCCAGAAAACAATCCGTCCATGCAAATTGGTATGGCGCTTGATGGCCTTATTTTATTCCGCGTAATTAATCATGATCAACTTACTCCTCATCACATAGTGCGTTTAGAACGGTAAACGCGTCGAAGTCGCCCAGCCTCCTTGCTTGCACGGCTTTGGTCAGGCGGCTGCCGCTCTGAACAAAATAGCTCAGAAGCGGAGTCGTATCGATGCCCATACGGCGCTCGCAGAGGCGGCCGAGCTTGCAGAAGCCCTGCCAGAACGCGTCCACGTGTTCGCTGTAGTCGCTGTCGAACAGACCGTCGTACGGCTTGGCGTTCGCCTCCCTGAGCTCCTCCAGACACTCATCGACTTTTTGAGACCCATCGAACTCGTAGTTCGAATAGAGCGCAAAGGGCCCGTTGTCATTCACGACACCCTGATATTTTTTGTACGCACGGCGGACCTCATCCAAGAGCTCAGCGAGTTTCTGGGCCTCGACCCGCGATCGGGCCTCAAATGCGCCCGTAAACTCCGGAACCGCATCGTCGGGAAGCTCTTCGCCCGGCGCGAGCAGCCCACGCGCAAACTCGAGCAGCCGCCTACGAAATTCCTCGAGCGCAGGACGCGCGGCCGCCGCATAGGCCGCCACGTCAAGGCTCGGTCCGGCAATTACGCCATCGCACCATTCAAGCTCACGGTCGATGCCCTCCATCACCTTGGCTGTGTCGTTACTACGCAGCAGATACTCGTAGAGGCGCTCGAACTCTACGGGACGAGGCAGCGGAGACTTGCCAGCAATCGCCTTGGACGCTCTCCCGCCAAGCGCCTCGGCCGCAAGCGAGACGGCCCGTCGAGCGTCGTCGCGTTTGTCAAACTCAGGCGCCGCCTCGTGCTTAAGCTCCTCGGCGCGCAGTAGGCCCTGCGCAAAGGACTCCGCAAGTTCGGGGCTTTCAACGGTTTTCGTCATTCATCGCACCCCCTCTACAGCTCGAGCGCCTTGATCGCAACGTTCACCGCATCGCCATCGGGATAGAACTCGGGAGTAACGCTGCTGATAAGCTCAGCGGGCACGGTCTGCAGATCCTTGATGCAGCTAAGCGGCAGCAACACCCTTTTGGCTCCGGCGTTTTTAGCTACACGCAGAATGTCCTCAAGGTCGCGGATCTCGTCGAGCGTTCCCGACATCCTCAAAACGCCGGGAATGGCCGTGCCGGGAACCACCGGACGATTGCACGCGGCAGAGCAAAGGCCAACAAACTCGGCAAGGCTCACTTCAGAAGAGAGACCCTTCTTCTGCAAATCGTTGAAAAACAGCAGGTAGTCACGATTGCGGGCAAACATGCCGGTCGCCACGCGCGACGCGTTGTTCTCAAAGTACTTAAAAGCCGCCTCGATGCTGTCCTTGACCGGCCTGTTGGTGCCGATGCCCTCCGTCGTAAGTTTGAAGTCGCCCGCCACGGCCTTGTTCTCCAAGCGATAGACGGCCATCTCGCCGTCCGCCGCACGGCCGATACCAAACACGTGCCCAGGCATAAGAGGACCCTCGGGAATCAGCGTGTCGTTAGACTGCTCCGGAACGGGGACAATATGAACAGCCGTGGGGTTGTCCAAGTCCGAATAGCCAAGGTTGACGTCGATAAACTCCACCCCGGCCATAATCTTGAGCTGCTCCTTAACGCGGCGTCTTCCCTCAATGGCGTAATCGAGAATCCACTGCGTCTCCTCCTTGGTCATGCGTTCGTCGGGGAACAGCAGCTTGGCCATGCCACTGAAGGTCTTGCGCACGCCGATCTCGTCACGCTTGTTAAAGTCGCTGTTTAGGCGGAAATACTGGTCAATCAGGTGCGTGTAGTCGCGTTTGCGCATCTCGCGGCAGAACTCCGAGAGACAGTCGGTGATAAGGCCGTAATGGCCGGTAAGCAGCTCGCTGCGCATCTTGGGCACCTCCCAGCCGGGCAGGTACAGATGGATGCGGTCGAAAAACGCAGAGTCGTTGTTGAACTCGGGCGGGAACGGATCAAACAGGTGCGTGGTCTTGAGCACGTTTTGCACCGAATCGTTGATGTTGCCCTCGTACACAATGGAGGCATCGGCGTTGAGCTGGTCCTTGCCGCGGGCAAAGGAACCGGAGGCCATATAGTCCTTGAGGATCTGGATCGCGTTCATATCCTTGAACCGCATGCCGGCAACCTCGTCAAAGGTAATGCAGTCCCAGTTGCCCACAAGGCCTGCGCGCTCCATGGCGCTCGTGCGATAGGTCGCGTTCATGCGACCAAAGAGGTTGGCCGTGGTGGTCTGACCGCCCGAAAGCAAAATGGAGTACGGACTGATCTCTTTATACACGTGGCTTTTGCCGGTACCGCGGGGTCCGAGCTCGCATAGGTTGAAGTTGCGCTCCGCCAAAGGTGCCATGCGCGCGATGAAGTGCAGCTTCTGCTTTTCGGTAAGCGCGTCGGGCTCGTAGCCGCAGCTGCGCAGGAGCAGATTCATCCATTCCTGGGTAGTGAACTCCTGACGAAGGGCCACCATGGCATCCAGGTCGAGATTGGGCATCTGGATGGGTTTGAGGCTCACCACGCGAAAGGGGCTGTCCTCGGGGCCGCGCTTGCTGCCCCGCTTTTTGGGCTTAGGCTTAGGTCGCTCGTCAAAGACATCTGCCAGGGCGTCCTCAGAACTATCCTCGTCGGGCCTTAGGTACTCGATGCGCATGATGCACCAAATTCCGCCCTGAAGAATCTTCGAATAGTTCCTTACGTACTCAGGGGGCATAACAAACGGCTCGATCGCCAGGTTGGTGAAGCTCGCAACATAGATGTCGTTGTATTCGTCAAGCCTAGCGTGCACCTTGTCGATGATGGTGTACTGGCCGAGCTCCTTGATCTTCGACTTGATGGTCTCCGATTCGTCCGGTCTCACGTAGTTGTCAGTCAGGATTTTGCGAATACGCGCGACGCCTTGCTCCACCATCTCGTCGTCATCGGTCGAGCAGTACATGCCAAGCAGGTATTCCAAGACAAACGTGGGCACGTTGGCACCGCGTTTCATCATGGCCGTCAGGTCTTTACGGACGATCTTGCCCGCAAAGTGCTCAAGTGCCTTGCGATCGAGGTCATCGGTCTCCAAGACCGGGATGGCGCTTAGCTTGTCCTCGTCTTCTTCCATTTGTCCGCCCTCTCCGCCAGTTGCCCGGCTGTGCTAGAAACCAAAATCATCGAGCGGCGCGAACGCCACGTCGATCTTGTAGTCCTCGCGCCAATCAATGACTCCCGTCTCTGCATCGCGCGCCACAAGGCTGAACGTGTGAGCAGAAGAAAGATCGGCACCCGCCCTCAAGGCAAAGCTCACAGTGATCACACGCTGCTGACTATCGTCGGAGGTACGGTCGGCACGAACCTGGACCACATCACTCACTTCGGTGCCGGTCTCGTCGGTCATGCAAAGCTCATAGGTGCACGGTAGCGTTTTGCCACAGGCCGGCTCCTGTTGCACGAGCACAACGCGGAAGGCCATGCTGGTGATACGGCGGCTCTCTGAAAGCACGCGCAGTGTTGCCTTGGCCGTATCCTCGAACTCCTTAGACGCAGAGTTCACGCGGTGATAGCCCACCACAGGAACGCAGAGTTCCTGCAGACTCAAGCCACCGTGAACGTAGCGGCGCGTACCTCCGGGACGCTTGATGCGAACGGTGCCACGCGGTGCAAAGCCCGCGTACGAACCAAGAACGTCCATGCAGACACGATCGAGCGGAATGTTCCGGGCCTCAGCCACGGCCTTAACCTCACCGGCGGCAACCACCATATGGCGCTTGCCGCACAGCACCGGGTTTTGGGGCAGATCCGCTTGTGTAAGGAGCTCGTACTCCTCGGGTGCTTCGCGTGTGTAGAGAAAACCGTGATCGGCCGTGATGATCACACGCGCAGAGGGCATATCGGCACACGCGCGGCGCGCGGCAGAAACCAGTTCGTCAACCGTGCCCTCACAAGCCTCGAACACGTCGCTTTCGGTAGCTAGCTTCTCGCCTGTGGCGTCAATCTTGTTGTGATAGAGATAGACAAGTTTTGACCCCTTGAGGAGCGCCTTGCGATCCGCCGTTGACATGTCCAGATAGTCATCCAGCCGTAACGCGCGGGCCGTTGGCTCAGCAACCTTAAGCACCGCTTCGCGATCCGGCGTGGAGGACGTGGGCATACCGTCTGCCAACAGCGCCCCCGCATCTGCCGAGAGCGAGAGCGTCTGATGGGGCAACAACGAGGGCATGCCCATCTCGGTAATGGAGGGGAACACCGCCTGCATGCTCGAGGTCGAGACCGACCCTCCTCGCTCGCGCTCGAGACAGGCCGCCACGTCTTGGGCCACCTCGTAGCGCAAGGCGTCGCTGATAATGACCACGCACGTCTTGGCGCTGCCGGCGTGGAGGGGAAGCGTCTGCCAGTAAAACTCGTCCTGGCGCTCGACGCCCTCGATATAGCCGCGCTCCGCCCATTGCTCACGCGCCGCGGCAGACCAGCAGGAGCAACTTTCTGGCAAAAACCAATTGTCATACAGCTTCTCGGCCCACGTCGCGGCCTTACGGGCGGGTTCGTCGAGCCGCTCGGAGTCACTGAGCTTGCAGGCCTCAAAGGCGGTGCACAGGCGGCGGTAAGCAGCATCCATGTGCCACCAGTCACCGGTATAGGCCTGCCAGACATCCTTTGCCTGCGCCAAATGAAAGCCAGAAACGTGCTGCCGCTGAAACTCCTGCATAGCCGCCAAGGCATCGAGCAGGTCGTAATAGCACGCAACGCGGTTGTACCAGCGAAGGTTGCGGCGCGCCTGAAGGGCATCGCGAGCGTCTGCCACGCGATCAGCACCGGAAGCAAACGACTCAAACAGACCGGTCAGAATCGCCTCGTCCGCACAGGGGAACACATCGATCGCAAGCTCATCCGCGAAGGGTGCCGCCTCAAGGCGGTCAAACAGGCGGCACGAGCCTTCGACAAGCAAGCAGATCTCCAGCAAATCCTGTGCAGCCTCGCCGCCCGCCTGCATCCAATCGCGCACGACGGTCACGCAGTAGCGCACGTAGGGAGCGGCGGCGCGCACAACAAGATCGGCAAACACCGCCGGCGCCTGTTCGAATGCCGCCGAGAGCAGCAGGTAGGAGACAAAGCCCACAAGCGAATCGCGCTCGGTAAGGCTGCCTTCAAACCCCAGACGCCGTTTGACGAGCGCGGCGAGGCACGGCTCGGCACCGTATTTGCCCAGCAGCTCGGCAAGCGCCTCGGGGCCCTCGTGCAAAAGCGTCGCGCACACGGCTCGTACCACGTAGCTCAACGAGGCGTCTGCCGAAGACGATCCGCCCAGCAGCACGGTAAGCACACCAAGCTCGATATCGCTTGCGCTCGCGGGCTCTGGCATACACTGCGAGAACTTGCGCACGCGCTCCTTTGCCGCAAAGAACGCCTTATGCGCATGCAGCGCGTCGCGCACGGCGTTGGAATCGGGCGCGCCGATCTGTGTCGCCAAAAGCGAGAGGTAGTCGGCGCGGAACTGCACGGCGTAAAGCTCAACGTCTGCCAACCAATCGCCCTCGAGCGAATCCACGGCCTCCGACCTGTACACCAAAATATCGCTTGAGGTATCACCGCGCGCGATCAGGCGCTTGACCTCAAACATCACGCCGTCGTGAGCATTTAAAAACCGTACCGGGCGCGAAAAATCTCCGCGCGCCGGCATCACGCCGTTCTCGGCACCGGCGCCGTCAAAGCCAGCCTGCGTCAACTGTTCAAATAGCTCCGCAAACTCGCCCTCGGCGTCGTGCCACACCACCACATGACGAGCGCGGCAGGCCGGCAGCGGCTGCGCAAAGCGTTGCGCCAGCTCTTCTGTCACATCGATCTTTGCCATACGCTCCCCTATTTGATCTTAGCCAGCACGTCTTGGAACTTTGCGTAGTTGACCTTCACGCCGTCATCCAGGTCGATTGAGATCATCTGGTCGGCCAAGTGATGCAGGCGCTCCTCATAGACGATGGTCTCGGCAAGCTGATCCTTGAGCCTCTTCAGACGTTTGTTGAGGGCAACCGCCTCGCCGCGTTGCGCATCCTTGAGTTCATTCTCAGCATCGGCGATTTGCGAACGGTAGCGCTCCTGCTGCTCGTGCACGTAGTCGGTTCGGATACGTGCCAGCAGGTCGGGCTGGTAGCGGTGCATGTAAACGAGCGCCATAAAGCCGTTCTTTTTGCCGGAGTCGAAGAGCCAATAGATAGGGCGCTTCTTATAGGTCTGACAGTGGTCGGCGTAAAAATCCTTAAGGAAGTACGTGCGGATCACCTCGCGCGAGGTGCCCTTGCCGCCCAGCGTCTCGGCTATGAAGCGCAGGTTTTGCTCGAGCGTCTCGGCCCCGTATGCCGCGCGGATAAAATCAACAAAGTAGCGGACTATGTCGTCCTCAAAGTACTCGTCGTCCGTGATGGGCAGCACGTTGTCTTCGTCGCACATAAAGGTGACGTGCTCGGGGTCGGGCATCTTGGCGAGATAGTCGTCTGCGGTGGCGCCGGCGTCTGCCAGCACCAGACCGTCCACATCGAGCGAGTAGCGGCCGAACATGCAGCCCACGGTGTAGCTGATGAGCGAGACGATCTCGTCACGCTTGGTGCGCACGTAGCGATTGCCCCTGTAGCTCTCGGGGATCTCCTCGGCGGTGTCGAAGATGCGCGCGACCGAGACGTACTTGTCCTCGACCTCGATGGGCACCTCGCCCTCCATGTTGTAGATGCGCGCGAAGATGCGGTTGAGCTCCTCCTCGTTGGCGCGCAGCTGCTCGAAGCGAGCGTTGACCTCGGCCTTGCGGGCCTCATACTTGTCTGCGATCAGGGTTGCCATGTGTGGGTCGCCTTTCTATGGAGGGGAACTTGCGGGGTTCCGGAAGGTTTGGACTCAGGAGCGCGGAGCGGAAGTCAAGGTTAGTCGGCAAGCTCTATTCGGTCGATTGCGTCTCGGAGATAATGCGGCAATGCGGCAAACGACGTGCCGTATCGGGCGAGAAGGGCTGTGACGTCAGCCGTCTGCACGGCCTCGCCTCGCTTTGCGCTACGTTGCAGCAGTTCGATGTCCGTGAGTAGGGCTTGTTCGTATGCAATCATTGGGCTAGGCATTAGCGCTCCCGTTCCGTAACTTTAAAAAGCGCACAAACGCTTCTTTGGTCGTCTCATTGGCGTTGCTCCTCCTTGGGAGCGTCGTCGCGATTTATTGACTGCCCTTTTTCTCACGAACGGGCGAAGTCCCGTAGCCTGTGACCTCGGAGATCGTCACAGAACAGCCGAAGAGATCCTGGAGCTCCGAATATGCAGAAGGTGCAATATCTGGCCTGGCGATGATTCTCAAAAAAGGCATGTTGAACCTTAGGTCCCTAAATTTGATCAGGCGACCTGCCTCATTCTTCTCGCTCATGCACCCGTCATTGTTGAAGCAAATGAAGCGCGCCTCTCTTTCAATAGAGAAGCGATCTCGCTTAACAAACTCAGTTGAATGATATACAGGGGACTCCGTGTCTCCTGGACGATAGAAAACAGGCCTGGTCAGTCGCTCGCTATCGCTATCACTGTTCAGAAGCATTGGGCTGTAATAACTAACTAATCCGCAGGGAATGAAGTCTTTGTTGCTTTGAGAGTCGATGTCTAAACTTCGCCAAAGCCTTTCGACCGTCGTGACGCAACAGATGCTTCCCGATTCAGAGCCATAGACATCCCACATGCTCTTCTGCTCACCAGAGTCAAATAGGGTCCAGCATGAGATTAAAGGCATGTGATAATTTCGACGTGCAGATTGAATCTTCTCCATCTGTTCAATCGTAAAGCTCGAACCCCCAGGGCGGAGAGACTCGTAGTAAGCACCTTCTCTCTCGTCAGACATCTCGTCATAACGAGAAAACCAAATGCCAGGATTCGAGATCAGTTTGTTGACTTTATCTGCATTGAAGAAACGCGCAATTAAGAGATTGCGCTTAGCGATAACTCCAGCGCAGTCAGTAACAAGGACTTCGATGCCACTTTTATTCATCGAGGTCACCTACAGAAGGGGATGGCGCTTGAAATCCCAGGAGGTTTCAAGCGAGTCCCAGTCAAGTTTGGATAGCGACACTGCGCTTTGCGCGAGAGCCAGCAAACCAGAGTTCTTCTCAGCCTCTTCGCAAAATGGAAGAGAGCCGATTTTTGACACCTCATAATTCAGCGTTGGAGATATCAGCGTAAGCATCATGGAAGCAACAGAGCTGTTACAAAAGGCGGCAAGGGTCAAAAGGATCACGTCGGAAATGTTGGTGTAAGCGGATAGACCGCCATAAGGGAGCGGCCCC
>CAVEPV010000056.1:0-9272 GCA_963617695.1 Bacteroidaceae bacterium | reverse complement strand
CAGTTCCCTTCTTCGCCGCATCCTCCTCAGTGGTGATTGCCACGCGCGTGATGGTCACCTCCTGGGGAACCACAGGGTCTACGCTACGGGAAAACGTCATTTGCACAGGGCCACGCACCTGTCCACAGTTGAGGTTGTTCTTCACAAACGTCGTCATCACCGCGCCAAAGGTACGAACATCGAAAAACGTAGAGCACATAAAGTCGCGAATCTTCTCGTCGAGCTTGGGGTCTTTCTTACTAAGAGCCTTAATCTCGTCGGCACGCTTCTTGGCATTGTCCCCGTCAACGCCAACGCCACTAAGCGCACGCGCATCGCTCGTGTTCAGTGCAACGCCATCCTTAATGTAAATCTCGTATCCGGGAATATCCTCACGCGCAAGCTCAACGTAGTTGCGAATCTTACGTTTGAGGCAAACGTCCGTGACCAGACCGTAGCCAGTCTCGGGATCGACACGCGGCATGTTGCCGGCATCGGGGTCGCCGTTTGGGTTGCCGTTCTCGACATCAAAGTAAAAGACAAAGTCATAGCGGTTCTTGATAGCGTCGGACATGGTTATGCCTCCTCGGTGGTGATTTCGGTTGCTATCTGATCGTTCTTTTTCTGATAGCGGCCCTCCTTCTGGTGGTAATAACCAAGCAAAAAGTCGCCCTGCTCGGTCAAAGAAAGCTGCTTCGGGAAGGAATCAACTCTGCCCTCTGACAGGGTCGACATAAGGCCGCGCTCCAATGCGATGGCCCAGCCGGGCTTGGTTTTGGCCACCTTCTCGAGATGACTAGTCGACAGCTTCAAAAGCGTCGGGAACACCATCGCCGGTCTTGTGCAGGCGGAATCCAGATAGCGGCCCGTAAGCGTATCCCTGCCATTTGCCGCTTCCTGAATTTGCCCAAGGTAGGAAAACGCCCTACCAAGGTTGTAAGCCGTATCATTGCGAGTTTCGTTCAGCCCAACCGTCACTTCTTCCTCCGATCTTCTGCAGTTACGTATGAGATAGGCTTTGATAATTGCCGCTTGGGCATAGGTGACTTCACGAGTAGCCTTAACTCGCAAGAGGGCATTAGAGAACAATGCCTCCGGGTATCTACCACCAATAAGAATCGTCTTGATTAGCGGTGACGCCAACTCAGAAGAGACCACCGGGTTTTTACTCTCCCGATTCTCAATTGCTCTCAACAACCAATACGGCGTCAAAACCGATTTTGCCCCCGGCCCATGCGCGAGCTCAATTCTTCGATAGTGAGCGCAGATGTTGGCAAGCATGTCTCCAAATTCGCCCTTCAGGAAAAAGCGAACCGCCAAACGGGCGTTATTTGGAGCTAGGCCCAATACATAAAATGTTGATCCAAATTCAACTCCGTTGATATCAACGGGCTTTCCTGACCGCATGTTCTCAAGCGTTGACTCCAGGTTCTTATCGATCGCTGCGCCATCGGACACCGCACCCCCAACCCCGCCGCCGAGCAGTAGCGAAAAGAGATCGGTATTTTCAGCGTCGGCACGCTCCGACCAGAAGACGACCGTCGTATCGCCCATCCGAAGATGGTGAGAGCGATTGGACAGGAGATAATTAAGGGCCGAGACGTAAGCCTGAGCGGTCTTCTCACCAACAGGTGCATTGCGCCCCCGCTCGCCAGCATGTCCGTACGACTCGAACGCCGGGGCGTTAAAGCTCACAAGAGACGAACCCGCGGGATGCGCCCCCGGTAAGCCTTTGATTAATGGATGCACTCTAGCAGGAGTCCCCAGCACACCTGTGGCTAGACAAACCATAGCGCCACCCGCGACATCAGGGTCACTTTCCGCAGCATCCCATGCGGCAGCTATTAGGTTGTCCTCCTCGGCACATAACAAAACGCCTTCATTCGTCAGGAGCGCAAACGTCAGGTTCCCGCCGGCACACGCATCCTGGAGTTCGGGGCGGAGGCTTTGGGTGGCCGATAGGTCATCCGGATCCCAGACATTGTAGTAGGCAAGGATGGCCCTCGCCACCGGCGAGTCGATAGCCTGCAAAACTTCTTCGTGTTTAGCCTTTGAAGCCTCGAAACACTGAACTGATCGTTGGGTTTTTCCCTTAGCGTCGAACCCAAAGAAGTATGCTGACGAGTTGCAGAGGAAGTTCGCCTTAACGCCCGAAGTTTTCTTCTCCTGAGCGGGCACAAGCCGCACCACGCCGTTCTTCTCAGCTGCAGGAATAAGCTTAACCGGAACACCGTCCTCGGAAATAACCAGCTGGTACTTTACTTTGCAAGAAGTCCAACCCGGTCGCGCGACCTCATCCGGACGATCCCTGCGAAGTTGTTCATAGTAATTAGCAAGCGCAGTGATAATCATCGGTACACCTCGCTCGAGGCTACGTCGATTATTCCATTGCGCATGACGGCCTTGAAGAACATCGGCTTGTAGTCATTGGGATCAGAGTAATCCATGTCGTAGAGCATGAAACCGAAATCCCGCTCCTCGACATCAGAGTAGGCGCCTTGCGGAGGCCATTGTCCCTCGTAAGACTCCACATTGGCAGCGAATTCTCGACAGCCAAAATAGGGCTGAGAATAACATTGCCCCCTTGAGAGCCTTCGCCGAAGAATATCGCAGAACTTTCCGGGGTTATCCGTCGCGTTGGCGTCTTCGGTCATCTCGAAATGCGCTTCAATCACGTAGCACACATTGGTCAAAATCACTGAAGCACGCTGCACAATATCCTCCGAAGTATAAATGTGAAGCGGATCCTTCTTGCTTTCTGCAGCTTTCTTGCCTTCTGCAGGCAAGCGAAGAGAGTTCGCAGATGCCTTCGATATCACCTCATTCCTCCGCACGCTCGTGAACTCTATGGGGTTTAGCACATGGATACGATCAATGACGTAGCGCATGCCGGGATGCCAGTAGACCGACTCAAGCAAACCGCGCGCCGCGCTCGGCGTTATCACGTCATAGGAATAGCGCTCAACTTTGAGCTCGGGACGTGTAAACAGCGCCATATCGCCCCATGCCCTCACTCGAAAACCGTATGCCATACCAACTCCTTTCTCCTTACGCAAAAACAGCCTGACATTACAAAAATACGATTACCAGAAAAACGCCTCCCCACCCTTAGAGCCAATATCTAACCCGGTCGTCTCGCTATAGCGCGACAAATCGTCCAGTACATAGAGCCCGCTCGTTAGTTCGCTTATTGCGCCCTCTTCACGGAGCGTATCGATATCGTGCCTATAGAGGCCGACGGAATGGCGAGAAATTCTTCGCATTGTGCCTCTATTGGCGATACCGTTCTCGAGGCAACGCACATCGTCGGCAATGTCATCCGTTGGAACCACAACTGGCAGCGAGCCATCCTCAATAAGCTGGAGGTCATTTGCCACCTGTGCAAAATCAAACAGGAGGGATTGCCCACAATTCGAAAGTCTCTTGACGATGTTGAGCTGGTCAAGGCTCGCTGAACCCTTGACCCCGTAAAGCAAGGTAAAGAAACGCTCAATCGTTTCAAGAGAATCAGCGCCCGCAACGTCACCGTCCCTCGTGGAAATCTCAGGAAGCGCCAGACCGGACACCGATGCGCGTTGGCGAATCTCACGCGGCAATTTGTGGCCGTCTGCGTCTTCGAACAGATAAACGAAGCTCTGATCGCGAGGGCGTCTACCCTCACGGTTGCAACGCCCCGCTGCCTGGACAATAGAATCCAGACCGGCAACCCCTCGATAGACCACCGGGAAGTCAAGGTCGACACCGGCTTCCACAAGGCTCGTCGCAACGACAATGCAGGGCTGACCCTCGGTAAGCCTCGCGCGGATAGTCGACAGAGCTCGCGCTCGGTGCTCCGGATACATCAGAGTCGTCAGATGGTAGACGGATGACACGTCACCAACCCGTTCAGAAACTGCATCATATAGAGCGCGAGCTTGCTTTCGGCTGTTCACGATACAAAGAGCCTGGCGGTGCTGAGCCAAGAGAGCAGCAAGCTCGTCGTCGGTAGTGGAGCCCAGGGAACGATAGGTCACGCGCCGAAGCTCCGAAAACAATGACTCGGTGTCGGAAACAATCTCCGTGCAACCCAGCCCTTCAACTTCAAAGAAGCCCTCCAAAGCAGGCTGCGTAGCACTCGAAAGCAGCACGGTACAGCCATAGTGTTTGATTAGCTCTGCAAGGGCTTTGACGCATGGACGAAGATAATTCGTCGGAATCATCTGGGCCTCGTCGAGCACGATAACGCTGTTCGCAATGTTATGCAGCTTGCGGCAACGAGACGGTTTGTTCGCATAAAGCGACTCGAATAGCTGGACATTTGTTGTAACGACTACAGGAGCATCCCAGTTCTCGGACGCCAAGCGTAGTCGCTCACCAAGGTCATTATTCGCAAACTCGCTTGAATCAAAGTCGAAGCCCGAGTGATGCTCAAGGACGTTCTCCTCGCCTAAAACATCTCTGTACACCTGAGCATTCTGCTCGATGATAGAGGTGTACGGCTCTGCGCAAATCACACGAGACATACCGTGGGAGCATGCATGCTGCAGCGCAAAACGCAAGAGTGCATAGGTTTTTCCACTGCCAGTGGGAGCCGTTAGGGAGTAGAGCCCCTTTGCACCTTTTGCCGCGCGAAGACAGTCGTCGGATACCGCACAGCGCAGGGCATCGAGTTTTGTCCTTGGAGGACGAAAACCCTCAAGCAGGCCTTCCAAACGATCGCGGAGTACCGGAAGTTCCTCGCGAGCCAAAGCCTCACGTGAGTCGCCTCTCATAAAACGCTCAGTACAAAGGAAGTCCGCATCAACCAGGCAGCTGAATACCATACGGGTCAGGAACTGCACGGCATAGGATTGCTCGCTTTGACTTGTTGCGAGCTTGGAATCCAACAGTAATGCCGGCGATTCAGGCTGGTCAAGCCTTACCTCGCATTTATAAGCGCCGTAGTCCAGGAAGGGATCACAGCACGCTTTCTTCAATCGGCCGAGAAGCGTTCCGCCATCATCTACCTGGGAACCGCCGTCAGGCAAACCGCCATGATGCCCTGCCACGCAGTAGGCAAGGGGCCGAAGACGCAGCTCTTTGTCCATGAGGAAAGCTCCCGCAGTTGAATGATCAACCTTGGGTCCGTCGCGAAGAATGCGATCCTGAAACCCCTGGGAGTACTTCCCAATATCATGAGCCATCCCAGCAGCATATGCCCAACCCGATGCGCCGAACGACCCTGCAAACGTTGCAGCCATCTCAGCGACATCGACCAGATGGTCGTAAACCGGCTCCATGCGACATCCGTCCTCACTGACGTGAGCAACATACCGAGCATCGTTACACTCCATCGACACCACCTAAAACCAAGCAAACACAGCAGTTTTGGTACCGTTAAATACTATCCCCTCGCCCGGACATCAAAACAATAAAGTCCGCCCCTTCGTTCGGCTGTAGCTGGCACCGAAAAGATGTCCTTCTTCTCAATCTCGCTCGCAAGTGCCCTGACAAGATCGCAAACGGCGCAATGATCACGAGTAGATGGACACCAAGAGGCCGTTCGCGACCAAATCCACCCGAGCGTTTTCGACAAGGTGAAACTGCGGCCCATGCAAGAGCGTAGAATCGAACACGCCCAGACTCGGAGGCAAGGCAAAGATGCTCTGCAAATCGTGCGGCTACGAATTCAAGGTCAAGGCTCGCCGCTAGGCTGGCACGGAGAGTGCGGGCACAAAGGGAGGAGAACCGTGGAACTCAGACACCTGCGTTACTTTATGACGCTTGCCGAGACTCTAAACTTTACGCGCGCGGCAGAGACGCTCTACATCTCGCAGTCAACGCTCTCGCAGCAGATCTCTGCCCTAGAGGAAGAACTTGGCTGCAAGCTCTTTGAGCGCAACCGGCGCCAGACCAAACTCACCAGCGAAGGACAGGCGCTGCTTGCCGAGGCCCGCGAGGTTATCAGCCATGTGGACGCGCTGCCCGGCATCGCGCGCGGCGGACACGCCGCACCCACGCAGCACGAGTCCATCCACATCGGCTTTGACATGCGCGTGTTGGGCAGCGACTTTTTGCGAAACGCCGTGACCGACCGCATCATGGAGCTGCGAGCCACACGCCCCGAGCTCCACGCAGATTTCCAATCGGCCGAATACGACACGGTGCTCCATGCCTTGGATGAGCAAAAGCTCGACCTCGCCTTCTTCCTTCACCAGCAGCCCAACCTTACACGGCAAAGCGGCGGCCCCGCTCGCCTTGCATCGCGCTGCCTGTACGACGAGGAACTTATCCTGGCCGTGCGCACACCCGATCAACTTGAGGACACACGCGAATGCCTTGAGCGGGTACTCATGAGGCGCGGCGTGACTCTACTCGAAAGCGAGGGACGCGGCATGCTGCAGGCCGTTCGCATCTTTGAGGAACTGGGGATTGAGCCGCAGATTCACTTTGTCTCTGACAGAAACGCCCTGCTTATGGAGCTCAACTGCGGCGAGCGGGCAATCATCTTACCCAAGGGCCTACTCTCGCGCTCGGCCGCGGCAGACGTTCAGGCACTGAGTTTTCGCACTCCGGCGGCGCGCCTCTACGTACTCGCTGCCCATCAAATCGACTCCGCCAACCCGCTCGTGAACGAGGTTCTTTGCGCCGTCGAGGAAGCCATGATCCCCTGGATGGAAATCCGCGCCGCCGAGCTGGCCGAAGATCACCATCGGCACGAGGTCACAGAGTAAGCGCCCGCGGCCCGCACCGGGTGCCGCTGGCAAACAGACACAACCCGGCATATGCAAGCGGGGGCGCACCAAACGATGCACCCCCGTCCTGTTCAAACGTCTATGATCCGGCCGGCATCGCAGCTGGCCACGTTAACTTTTCGGCCTACTCCTCGGGCTCGGGGCGGTAGGGCTTGGTCGGCTTGACGGCAAAGGGATTGGTCTCCTCACCGGCATCGACCTTCTTGAACCACTCGAAGGGCGCGGAGCGGAAGTTCTCCCAAACCTCGCGCGAGGGCGGCTGCTGCATGTCATTGTGGCAATAGCGCCAGTCGTTGGTAAGCGAAATGTACTTCTCGTCCTGCTGACTGGAGCGGTTGTCTCCCAAATCTCCCGCGGCAATGCGCAAAAGCGATGCGTACTGCTCAGAGACGGTATGAAGCTTAAGGTCCTCTACCAGCAGCTTCTTAAGCGGGCGCTTGGCCAGGTTGGACATGATGGTGCGGTTCTCGTACGGCATCGTCTTGAGCATGCGGGCGAGCTCCCAGGCGCGGTCCATGACCTTGTCCTTCTCCACGACCTCGGACACCATGCCCCAGTCGAGCATCTGCTGGGCGGTCCACTGGCGGGTGGTCATCATGTAGTAGTTGCCGCGCTTGGTGCCAAAGTAGTGCTGCGCCATGAGGCCCATGCCGTCGCCCGGAACCAGACCGCCATGGGCGTGCGGGACCTCCATCCAAGTGTCCTCAGAGGCGATGGTGATGTCAGAGAGCATGGCGGAGTCCCAGTGAAAACCCGGACCGGGAATGGCGCCAATGGTAGGAACATCCAGGTCGAAAATCATGTTCTTGATGAGGTTGGTGTCATCGAAATACTGGTGCTGGAAGCGCTGGGTGGGCAGCTCGGAGTAGGTCTCCCAGCCGTTGGGATCAGACTCGGTCATCCAAGAATCGCCCAGGTGGGTGAAGATGATGATCTCGTTCTTAAAGTCGAGCGAGAGCACGCGGACGAGCTGGGAGATGGCACGGTGGCTCATGCCGGAGTGGCACATGGGGCCGTCGTTGGTCTTCCAGGTGACCTGCAGGATGCCGTCCTCACGGTAGAGGTCCGCGAAGTCCTTGAACCACTCGGCGTACTCCTCGAGCTCGGGAAGCTTGACGTAGTCGGCCATTGGCTTGCCCATGGTGGGCCTCCTTCTGGTTGTGGGGATCTCTCCCCGTTGGGTGGATGGGCGCTTGCCCGCGCACGGGCGCGTCGCCCTAGAAACGTTGGGGCGCGTGGCCCCGGTTGCTTGGGGCGCGTAGCCCCGGTTGGAGCACAAGCTCCACGTGCTTGGGACAACAAACGCTCGTCCCGGAAGTGCTACCGAGCAGACGCTCGGGACATGCCTTGGGAATACCTGACCAGCACGGTGGCCTTCTTGGCCGGCGCTTCGGCCTCGCGGCCCGGACTCCCTCCCTTCCGAAGTCCGTTCGCGTGAAGCTGACCCGGCTACGCGGCACTTAGCAGGTCGCGGTAGCCTCCTCGCCCTGGCCGTCCTCGCTCGGACGCGAGTTCTCGGTACGGCCCGTAGCCAGCAGGGTGCGCTGCGAGGCAACGAGGAAGACGAGCAGGAGCACACAGGAGACGGAGAGCACGATCGAGGGCGTCACCCAGTTGGTGTTGCCGTCGGAAAGCGCGGTGGTGACCGGCGTGCTCACGAACTGCCCCAGGTAGAAGAACGTATTGATGAGGCAGGTGCCCATCGGGGCGTCGACGGCTCGGTTCACGAGCAGCGGTGCCAGGACGAACATCGGGGCCATCACGATGCCGCCGGGGAACAGCGCAGAGCCGATGACGTTCAGCGCGTAGGTGGCGTCGCCCAGCATCGAGAGGGTGGCGCAGACCACAAAGGCTCCCACAGCGCCGAGCATGGCCACGTAGTAGGGCTTGCCGGTCTTGCCAATCACGATGCCCGCGATGATCGACATCGGGATGCCAATCAGGCCGTTCAGGCTCGTGAGCAGGTTGCTCGTCTCGGCGGACAGGCCGTAGTAGATGAACAGCTGCGGATAGCAGGTGATGAGCGAATAAAGCGAGAAGGCCAGGAAGAACATGGCGGCGCAAAGCAGCACAAGCGGCTTAGACGAGGCGGCGCTCTTGGCCGCGACGAGGAGGCCTTCGCTCACGGCGTCCTCGGACTGGGGCACGGCGATGCCCGGCTGACCGTCTTGCACGACGAGCAGGGCGGCCACGAAGCAGACTGCGGCGTAGCCGAAGGTGACCCACCACAGCGCGCGGACCGAACCGAGCACATTGGCAATCGTGAGGCCGGAGCTCGTCATAAGGAAGGTCGCGATGGGCGTGGCCGTCATGAAGGTGCCGGTGGCCGTGCCGATGGCCGGGCCTTCGAACCAGCGTCCGATGAGCTCGACGCCCACGGGCAGGGCGAAGACCGCCGCGATGCCCTCGACCACGCGGGAGGCCAACATGACCTCGAAGGTCGGGGCCAGGGCCCCGAGAAGGTTTCCGGCCATGATCATGGCCAGCATGAAGAGCAGGGTGCGCTTGGGGCCGATCTTGGCGATGAGCCCCGCGCCGGGAATCGAAAGCACGATGCCGGCCAGCGTGAAGATGCTCGTA
>CAVEPV010000055.1:0-9545 GCA_963617695.1 Bacteroidaceae bacterium | reverse complement strand
CGCTGGCGCATGCCGCCGGAGAACTGGTGCGGGTACTCGTTCACGCGCTTCTCGGGCTCGGGGATGCCCACGAGGTCGAGCAGCTCGGTCGCACGCGCCTGAGCCTCAGCCTTGGAGTAGCCGCGGTGAAGGCGCAGACCCTCGCCCACCTGCTTGCCGATCTTGTAGACCGGGTTAAGCGAGGTCATGGGGTCCTGGAAGATCATGGCGATGTCGTTGCCGCGAACGTGCTGCATCTCTTCTTCGCTCATATCGAGCAGAGACTTGCCGCGGTAGGTCACCGAGCCGCCGTGGATCTTTCCGGGAGGCATGGGGATAAGACCCATGATGGTCATCGCGGTCACGGACTTGCCGGAACCGGACTCGCCCACCACGCCGAGCGTCTCGCCGCGGTCGAGCGTGTAGCTCACGCCGTCAACAGCGTGCACGACGCCGTCCTCGGTGTGGAAGTACATCTTGAGGTCGTCCACCTCGAGCAGGTGGTGCCCCTCGGGGATAGGCTGCGTCTTGAGGTCGACGTAGTTCTTGGTGTCTTTCTTCTTCATCTCTTACGCATCCTTCATCTTGACGTCGAGCGCATCGCGCAGACCGTCGCCCAGCAAGGTGAACGCAAGTACGGTCGAAAGGATGGCCAGACCGGGCATGATCATCATCCACGGGGCCGACTGCAGATACGCCTGGCCGTCCTGGATCATCGAGCCCCACGAGGGAGTGGGCGGAACCACGCCCATGCCAAGGAAGGACAGGGAGGACTCGGTAAGGATGGCGCCGCCGATGTTCATGGTGGCGTACACGACGATGGATGCCACGGAGTTGGGCAGGATGTGACGCAGGATGATACGGCCGTCAGAGGCGCCCATGGAGCGGGCCGCGTCGACGTAGTCGTTCTCTTTGACGGTCAGAATCGCCGAGCGGAACACGCGGGCGATGGAGGGCCAGCCCAGAATACCGATGGCCACGAACACGTTGGTGAGCGAGCGGCCAAGCACGGCGATGAGCGAGACGACGAACAGCACGTACGGGAAGGCCAAGAAGATGTCGGCCAGACGCATGATGATCGTGTCCCAGATGCCGCCGTAGAAACCGGCGAGTGCGCCCAGAACCAGACCGATGACGGTCGAGATGGCCGTGGCCATCACGCCGACGGAGAGCGACACGCGCGAACCATAGATAACGCGAACAAGGATGTCGCGACCGAGCGAGTCGGTACCAAACGGGTGCTCCGCCGAGGGCGGCAGCGTGGAGTTCTGAGCCATGGTGGTGGAGTCAGAGGCCGTGGGCGAACCGAGCCAATTCTGAGCCCAAAGGTCTGCCGTAAGGGCGACCGCGATAACGAAGATGATCCAGACCACCGCGATGATGGCGAGCTTGTTTTTGGAAAGACGCTTGAAGGCGTCGCCCCACAGGGTGCGCGACTTGCCAGTGGCCGGTGCGGTAGCCGGAGCCGCCACGGTGGCCTCGTTCGTCTGAGGGGTGTTGTTTTCTGCCATTGTTACCTCCCCTTAGGCGTTCTTGCTGGACGAGTCGAAGCGGATGCGCGGGTCGAGGAACGCGTAGCTCACGTCGACGATCAGGTTGATGACCATGACCACCACGACAACGAGCGTGACGCCGCCCATAACAATCGGCCAGTCACGGCTGCTGATTGCGCGGTACATCTCGTAACCGATGCCGGGCCAGTTAAAGACCGTCTCGGTAAGGATGGCGCCCGAAAGCATGGCGCCAAAGTCGACGCCGATGTAGGTGACAACCGGGATGAGCGCGTTCTTAAGAGCGTGCTTCCAGATGATGGCGCGGTTGGAAAGACCCTTTGCCTTAGCGGTGCGGATGTAGTCCTGATTCATAACATCCAGCAGCTGCGAACGCATGATGCGCGCGGCGTAGGCGGTAGAGACCGAGGCCAGCGTGATCGCGGGCAGAATGTAGTGCGCCCAATCCTGGAACTGGGAGGAGGCACCGCCGGCACCCGAGATGGGCAGCACGTGTAGGTACACACCAAAGAAGAGCTGAAGCAGCATGCCCAGCCAGAAGGCGGGCACGGCCACGAGCACCGAGGTGGTGAGCGTGACCAGAATATCCCAGAAGGAATATCGCTTTACGGCCGAGATGATGCCCGCGCCGATGCCCATGATGGCCTCGAGCACGATGGCGCACACGGCGAGCTTCACCGTGTATGGATACTTTGCCGCAAAGATCTCGGTGACCGGCAGCTTGCGCTGATACGAGCTGCCAAGGTCGCCCTGAACCAGACCCGTCATGTAGTAGACGTAGCGGTTCCAGAGCGTCTCGGGAACGGGGTCTCCGTTCTCATCGAGGATTGCGTTGCCCTCATCGTCAACCTGAACAAGGTGATAGCGGATGCGAAGCTGAAGCTCGACCTCGGGGGTGAGCGACTTCTCGCCGCCGATCAGCTTGATCGGGTCTCCCGGCACGATGTTCTGAAGCGCGAACAGAATGAGTGTCACGCCCAGAAACACCGGGATGAATTGAAGCACACGCTTGAGGATGTACTTTCCCATACAAAATCTCCCCTACTGTGGGAACAACCTAAACGGGATGCCAACCGAATTGATTGACATCCCGTCACATGAGGCAAAAGTATAGACTTTTATCTCGACCTGCTCAACTTGCGTAACATTATGCAGAAGTTGAGCGCATTTGGCCTTTTTTATGCAGAGAGCTCAGCGTCCTGAATGTGGGCGTGCTTCTGCGGGTCGAGGTAGAAGGACTTCACGCGATCAGCGCCAGCGGTGACATGCGTGTAGAACATGATCGGGATGATCGGGCAGTCAGCGGCGATCAGGCTGTCAACAGCGTGCAGCTTCTCCAGGCGCTCAGCGTCGTCGACGGTGGCGCGAGCCTCGTTGATGCCCTTATCGACCTCGGCGTTGCTGTAACCGGAACGGTTATCGCCACCGATGGAGTCGGAGTGGAACAGCGGGTACAGGAAGTTGTCCATGATGGGGTAGTCGGCGATCCAGCCCAGACGACCGAACTGATAGTCGAAGCTCTGGTACTGGTCGAGCAGCGCAGACCACTCGGGGGTGTCGGACTCAACCTCGATGCCGACCTTCTCCAGGTCGCCGATGATGGACTCCATGATCTCCTTGTGGCCACCGTCCTGGTTGTAGGACAGGGTCAGCTTGAGGCCACGGGAACCGTCGGAACCAGCGGTGTAACCGGACTTGTCCAGGTACTCCTTAGCGGCGTCGACGTCGTACTTGGCGAACTCCCAAGCGCCCTCCTCGTAACCAGCGATGCCCGGCGGGATGATGCCGTCGGCCGGGGTGCGGGTGCCCTTGAAGAGGGTCTCGCAGATGGCCTCGCGGTTGATAGCGAGGGAGATGCCCTTACGCAGGTCGGCGTTGTTGAACGGCTCGGCCGTGTTGTTGCAGGTCAGGTAGTAGGTGGAAGGCTCAGAGCCGAGGAGCATGTGGTGACCCTCAGACATGGTGTAGCCGTCCTCGGACTCGCCACGATCGGAGACAGCGGCGTCGATCTGAGCAACGGGAACGTCGCAGATGTCGAGGTTACCGGCCTGGAACTCCTTGTAGGCGGTCTCGACGTCCTTCTGGATGGAGAAGTGGATGCCGTCGATCTTGGCCTTGTTGTCGCCATAGTAGTCGTCGTACTTGACCAGGTTGATCTCCTGGCCGTCCTCCCACTTGCCGTCCATCTGGAACGGGCCGTTGCCAATGGGCGCCAGGTAGTAGTTCTTGGCGTCGTCCTCAGCGGCGGCAGGCACCGGCGAGAGCGCAGGGTGGCTGGCAACATAGGGGAAGTCAGCGTAGGCGGAGCTCAGCTTGACCACAAAGGTGAGCTCATCGGGGCAGGAAAGACCGGAGAACTCGTCGGTCTCGCCAGCGGCGAGCTCGTCATAACCCTCGACGAGGGACAGGTGGTAGGAGACCTCAGAGGGGCCGTACTCGTCGGCGACCTTGCTCTTGGAGCTCACAACACGGGTCCAAGCGCGCTTGAAGCTCTCGGCGTCAACGGCGTCGCCGTTGTGGAAGGTAGCGCCCTCACGCAGGGTGAAGGTGAACTCGGTGGCGTCGTCGTTGGCCTCGAAGCTCTCGGCGGCCAGGCCGACGATGGCCTCCTGGTCGTAGTCATAGGTGGTCAGCGCATCGAAGAGCTGGAAGCAAACCTGAGTGCCCTGGTCCTCCTGGACGTTGTAGGGGTCGATGCAGGTCGGGTTGTTGATGTAGTAGCTCAGCGTACCACCGGCAGTGGTGGAAGAGTCGGAGCTGGAACCAGCGGTCGAAGAATCGCCCTTCTTGCCGCAGGCAGCAAGGAACGCGAGGGAGCTCGCAGCGAGGGAGCCGCCCACAAAGGCGCGACGACCCACAACGGGCTCATGGAAATTGATGTCAGCCATGCCATCCTCCTTCAGTGCAAAACACTTCAGTGCATATCGTCGCGGTCTTGGCTGTAAGGCCGCGGTAACGATTGCAAGACACTTTACTGTATTTGCGGATGCGCAGGTGCCCTGAATCTGCCAAACGGCCACCAAATTCTTTGCCGCACTAAAGTTACAACTGTGTTAACGCTGCATAAGCGCTGTTCAGATATGCATAAACCCCCGCCGTTGCGCAGGAGGCACACGACGAGGGTTCATCTTTGTTAACAGTTAAGAAACGCGCGAACGGCGCTCGAGCCGGGGCGGATGGCAGGGCGCCTTATACAAAACTGCTTACGCAATGACGGTGATCTTATCGCGCCCCTCGTGTAAAAAGTGCACGCCCGCATCGTCGAGCAGGATCGTCTCCTCGGTGTAGATAAAGCACTTCTCGCGACCCTGGGCCGCCGTGCGCACGTTGAGCTCGAGCGCCCAGCAGGTGTTTTTGTCCACCACCACGTCGCCGTGCACGGGGATGGCACCCTGGTTTGACCACAGGCCGATGGTGGGCCCGGGGCCGTGACCATACATATTACAGGGGTGCGAGTAGAGCATCGCGTCGATACCCTCGGCGCGCGCCGCCGCAAGCGAGGCGGCAAAGACCTCGTTGCCGGTGCGGCCGGGCACCAGGTTCTCGCACACGATGTCTTGGAAGCGGTTGTTCACCGCCATGGCGGCCGAAAGCTCCGCGGGCAGCTCGTACTCCCCCGCCCGGGGCACGTAGGCCAAACGCTGACTGTCGGTCATCATGTTCATGTAGCGAATGCCAAAGTCGCAGTGGAGCAGGTCGCCCTCTTGGATCGTGCCGGTGATGCGCGACTCGTCCACGCCCGGGCGCTCGATGTCCATCGTTGGCTCAAACCAGTACTCGAGCCCCAGCTCGCAGGTGCGCTGACGCATGAAGAACTCCAGATCCTGCGTGGTGGTCACACCGGGCTGCACGTTCTGCGGTGTGTACATCTCTTCCAGAATGGAGTACGAGACGTCAGCCACCTCGGGCATCAGCTCCATCTCGGTGGGCGTGCGCAGCTCCATCACTTTAAGAGGCAAGGTGTCGTCGGCATACATGCGCTCAAGCCAGCGCACGTCCAGACCCTCACGCAGCAGCGCGTCGCAGCCGGCAGAAAGGCCATCAGCCACGGCAAAGTTCTTGGAACGGTTCACCGCGATGGTGCGCGGCTGGTACTCCTCAAACAGACGCGTCAGGGCCGCCATCTGCGGCTCCTCGCGCCAGTTGGTCCACCAGCGCTCATAGAAGCGCTCCAGATCCTCGTCGGGCATAGCCACGTGGAAGCGGCGCACGCCCTCCCCCGTTCGCACAAAAGCTAGGATCGTCAGGCGGCGGGCCGTGGGATAGGTCGGCGGAAGGAGGGCCCTAAAGGTCGGATCCTCGTTGTACTCGCGCGAGGCGTGCAGCCACATATCGGCGCCGCTACGCTCCATAGCCACGGGCACAATCTGCTCCAGACGCTCACGCAGGCAGCGCTCCTGAATCTCATAGCGCTCGCGCACGCTGCGAATCTTGACCATTGCGGTTCCCTTCCTTTGCCTTTCCCTACATATAAAGGGACGCGCCGGCCAGATGCGACCGTCGCGTCCCCTCTGCGGTTTTCTATATCAGCCTACAGCAAACCAATCGTTGCGGCTGTACCTTACACCAGCTCGGCGGTGGACAGGTCGGCGCGCTTGGACGGGTCAACGTAGAGCGTCTTCACGTTGTCGGAGCCACAGATCTGGTGCGCGTAGAACATCAGCGGGATGATGGGCATGGCGTCGCCCACGGTGCGGTTGATCTTCTGCAGCGCGGCAATGCGCTCGTCGTCGTCCACAATGGCGCGAGCAGCGGTAAGGGCGGCGTCGACCTCGGGGTCGTTGTAGCCGGTCTTGTTATCGGAGCTCGCGGAGTTGAACATCGGGAACAGGAAGTTGTCGAGGATGGGGTAGTCGGCGCTCCAGCCCATGCGGCCAAACTGGTAGTTCTTGGCGTCCAGCTCGTCGATGTAGGCAGCCCACTCGGGGGTGTCGGACTCGACCTCGATGCCCACCTTGGCCAGGTCGCCGATGATGGACTCCATGATCTCCTTGTGGCCACCGTCCTGGTTGTAGGAAAGGGTCAGCTTGAGGCCACGGGAGCCGTCGGAGTCGGCCGGATACAGCTTGTCGAGCAGCTCGGTGGCGGCATCGACGTCGTAGCGGCAGTCTGCCCAGGCCTGCTCCTCGTAGCCGGCAACGGCGGGCGGCACGATGCCGTCGGCAGGCTTGCGGGTGCCCTTGAAGAGGGTCTCGCAGATGGCCTCGCGGTTGATGGCCAAGGAGAGAGCGCGGCGGAACTCGGCGTTGTTGAACGGCTCCACCGTGTTGTTGATGATCAGGTAGTAGGTCGACATCTCCTCGCCGAGCAGCATGTGGTGACCCTCGGACATGGTGTAGCCGTCCTCGGACTCGCCGCGGTCGGCGATGGCGGTGTCGATCTGAGCCACGGGCACGTCGCAGACGTCGAGGTTACCGGCCTGGAACTCCTTGTAGGCGGTCTCCATGTCCTTCTGGATGGAGAAGACGATAGAGGCGATCTTTGCCTTCTCACCGTAGTAGTCGTCAAAGCGGTTGAGGACGATCTGCTGGCCGTCCTCCCACTTGCCCTCCATCTGGAACGGGCCGTTGCCGATGGGCGCCAGGTAGAAGGTCTGGAAGTCGTCCTTAGCGGCCTCGGGGATGGGGGCCAGCGCCGGGTGGCTGCAGACATAGGGGAAGTCTGCAAAGGCCGAGGTGAGCTCGATCACGAGGGTGTCGTCGTCGGGGCAGGTGACGCCGGAGAGCTCGGTAGCGGAGCCGTCGAGCATCTCGTCGTAGCCCTTAACGTAGGCCAGATGGTAGGAGATGTTGGAGGGCGAACCGGGGTTGGTGTCGGGGTTGCAGATGCGCTCAAAGCCGTACTTAAAGCTCGCGGAGGTCACGGTCTCACCGTTGTGGAACTTGGCGCCAGACTTGAGGTGGAAGGTGAACTGGGTGGCGTCCTCGTTGGCCTCCCAAGACTCGGCGGCCAGGCCCACGAGCTCCTTCTTCTCAAAGTCGTAGAGAGTCAGGGCATCGAACAGCTCGAACTCGACCTGGGTGCCCTCGGACTCCTGCGTGTCGTAGGGGTCGATGCAGGCGGGGTTGTTGATGTAGAAGTAGATGGTGCCGCCCTCGTCGACGCCATCGGCAGAGCCGGCGTCGGATGCGGACTTCTTACCGCAGGCGGCAAGGGTGGCGAGGGCGCTCGTGGCAAGCGTGCCGCCCACAAAGGCGCGGCGACCCATCATGAGATTCTTGGTCATGGCAGCTTCCTTTCATACCGGGCTCTAGCGAGCCCAAAAACCAAAGCGCCCCGAAGGGCGCTTGCACGGGCAGCCATGCCATCCGCCGTCCGCGCAACGGGCATGAGTATAGCGTTGCGCGAAACGGTTTTGAAACAATTTCAGGTGAACGGCGAGCGCGCTGTTGAACGCGTGGCGGGAGTGCGCCGGAGCGCTAGTTACCGCCCTGCTCCTCCTCGTTCACGTTCATGTGGATGATGCCGCGGTAGCGGGGACTCGTGCGCTCAAGCGTGTAGCAGTCGCCCTCGAGATGCGGATAGCCATCCAAGAAGGCGGTGATGGCCGCGTCGTCCTCGGGCGTAAGGTCAAAGCTGAAGATCTTGCAGTTGTCCTCCACGTGACGGCTGTTGCGCACACCCACGATGGCGCAGGCCACGCTCTTGCGGCCCAGGATATAGCGCGTGGCCACATGGCTCGGCTGCACGCCGTAGTGCGAAGCGACCTCGGAGAGCAGCTCGAGCAGCTTTTGATAGCCCTCCCAACCCACGGAGTCCTCAAGCACCTGCAGGTACTTGACCTGCGAGCGGGTCTCGGGCGTAGGGTGCGCCACGCCTGCCCACTTGGAGGAAAGCAGGCCGCCGGCAAGCGTGCCGTAGCACACGTGCTTGATGCCCGCCGACTCGCAGTAGTCGGCCAGTGCGTACTCCGGGCGACGGTCGAACATCGAGTACTGGCTCTGGCACGAGACCACCTTCACGCCCGCGTCCACGATCTCTTTAAGATGCGGCGCATCGAAGTTCGTGACGCCGATGTGGCGGATCTTGCCGCGGCGCTGCAGTTCGGCCAAGTCGAGCGCGGTCTCCACATAACCGGGGACGTCGTAGTCCCACCAGTGGAACTGCACCAGATCGAGCGCGTCGCGGTGCAGGCGACTCAGGCTACGGTCGATGATCGACTCGGTGTGCGCAAAGTCGACGCTCGCCAGAATGTCCAAGTCGGGCACGTACTTGGTGTGGATCTGAATCTCGTCCGCGCCGATAGCGCCCTCGCCCGCGCGCAGGCGGTCCACAAACGTGCCGAGGAACTCCTCCACGCCGGTGTAGATGTCGCCGCAGTCAAAGGTGGTAAAGCCGCGAGCCGTAAGCTCAAAGAAAGCGCGCGCGACATCATCGAAGTCGACGGCGCTCGTGATGGAGTGGCCCTCGGAAAGCTGCCAGCAGCCGTTGATGACGCGGCTCACGCTGTAGCCGGGGGCGAGCTCCACGCGCTCGGCGGTGGCAAAGGCGTCGACGGTAGTTGCAGGTACGCCGTTATTGCAGGTAGCGGTCATGGGCGTTACTCCTCGGTGGTGGTAAGGGGAACGACGGTGCAGTCGCCGTGGCGGAAGGCGCGCTCCCCTATTCGGCTGATCTTGAAGCGCGCCCCGCAGTTGGGGTCGGGGCACGCGATAAGGGCGTCGGTGGTCATCCAGTCGGCTGGGTCGCAGGGACGCTGTTTGGCAGGCAGCATGGGCAGGATCGCGGCCAGCGCGTACTGCGAGAAGCGCGCGCCTGCGGGAAAGACGAGGTTTTCGCCCTCGACCAGAAAGGTGTCGCCCACGTGGTGCGAGCACACAAAGGGCTTATCGCCGGGCACGACCTCGACCTTGAGGTCAAAAAGGGTGAACTGGTCAAGTGCCTCGTCTGCCATGGGCGCCTCCTGTTGCCGGGTAGTGTCGGAAAAGTTGGTGTAACGGCCGTCATCTGAGAGCTCGGCCCTCGTCCGTTGCCCGGAACCCTTGTCGCTATCCTATGCTGCCTCCAGCCTGTCCGCAAGCTCCATGCTCGCCTCGATGGCCCTCCTGGCGAATT
>CAVEPV010000054.1:0-9588 GCA_963617695.1 Bacteroidaceae bacterium | reverse complement strand
ACCTCGGTATTGGACTTGAGAAGCTTGGTCTTGTCTGCCGAAATGGCGGCGGAGTGCAGGATCGAGCCTTTGGTGGTAGAGCCGTCCCAGCCGGCGGTGGATACGCCGTTCGTCTGGCGCATGTAGCTCGCGATCTGCTCGACATTGGTCACTTTAGTGGTGTCGTACCAGTCATAGAGCCTGTAGGTAGTCGAACTCGTAGTGCCATCGGTGTAGGTCAGGGTAACGCTGAAGTCGGCGTAGTGGCCCGAACCCGGACCGCCTGCGGTCGCAAGAACGTAAACCTGCTCATAGGCACCGTAGGCAGAGAATACCCCCATAAATATTGGTATTGTAACTCTGCAGAGTCATCTAGCCGCTCAAACTAGGTAAGCGGGGATTAATAATTTGGGCGAACGGGGGCTAGTATCCCATCGCTTGGAGCACGAACATGATCACGGTGAGCACGGTGATCACAGCGATGGTGAGCCAGGTGAGCACGTTCCACACGCGACCGTTGCGATACTCCCCCATGATGTGCTTGTCCTGCGCGATGAATACCAAAAACACCAGCACTACCGGCAGCAACACGCCGTTGATGACCTGCGAAGTCATCATGATCTGGAAGAGGTTCACGCCGGGCAGGAGCACCAGCACGGCCGAGACGGCGATGATGCCCGTGATCAGGCTGCGGTAGACGGGCGCGTCTTCCCAGGAGCGATCGGCGCCGCGCTCCCAACCAAAGGCCTCGCAGATGGCGCTCGACGTCACGCCGGGCAGCACGCAGGCTGCCAAGAAGCTCGCCGCAACCAGACCGGAGGCAAACAGAACGGTGGAGAACTCGCCGGCGATGGGCTTGAGCGCCAGTGCGGCGTCGGCCGCGTCGGAGATCGTGATGCCCGCCGGGAAGAGCACAGTACCCGTCGTGATGATGATGAACCAGGCGATCAGGTCGGCCGCGACCGAGCCCGTCACGGTGTCGATGCGCTGCAGCGTGATGCTGTCCACGTCGGCATGCTTGTCCACCACGTTGCTCTGCGCCAAAAAGACCATCCACGGCGCGATGGTGGTACCGATGGTCGCCACCACAAGCGAGACGTAGGACGGGTCGGTAGAGACGGAGGGCACCACCGTGGCGTAGGCGACCTCGCCCCAGTTGGGACCGGCCATGAACGCGGCCACCACATAGGTTATGAACACGCAGCTCACAAGCAGCAGAATCTTCTCGATGCGCTGGAAGCTGCCCGACATGGTGAGCAGCCAGATAAGCAGGGCCACCAGCGGCACCGAGATGCTCGCCGGAATGCCAAAGAGCGCCAGGCCGCTCGCGATGCCCGCAAACTCAGAGATGGTCACGGCCGTGTTCGCGATCAGCAGCGCAGCCATGGCGAGCACGCTCTTGCGCACGCCAAAGCGTTCGCGAATGAGCGAGGCCAGACCCTTGCCCGTGACGCAACCGCAACGCGCCGCGGTCTCCTGCGTCACGATCAGGAGCACCGTCATCACGGGGAGCATCCACAGCATTTGGTAGCCGTACGAGGCGCCGGCGCTTGAGTAGGTGGCGATGCCGCCCGCATCGTTGCCCGAGAGCGCGGCGAGCAGGCCCGGCCCCATGGCGCCAAAGATGGCGGCTACGGTGAGCTTTTGTTTGGTCTTGCCCTGCATTACGCCCCCATGATCGCCGTCACGGCCACCACGCACAGCACCGAGAACAGCACTGCCGAGATCAGAACCGCCGTGAGCTGCATGGCCGTACCCGAGACCGGGCGGTCATGTTCGTCGCCCCAGTAGAGCACCTTGAGGTAGATGACCGAGCTCATGGACGAGATAAGCGTCACACCTGCGGCCACGTTGAAGCACGCCATGAACATCTGCGCCGGCCAGACGGAGATGTCCTCAAAGGCCGCCGTGGCCACCAGCTGTCCGCACAGGTAGATAACGAGTGCCAAGATCAGGCCGGTCACGGTGTTTTGCAGCCAGAACCACACGTAGGGCTTCTTCTCCTCGTCGGCGTCGTCGTTTTCCAAGAAGAAGTTCTTTACAAAGCTCACCATACGCGTGGCCGCCAGCAGAACAACCGGCATCGCGCACATCGGGTAGAGGAAGAGCGTGGGACGATGGCAGATCGTGTTGAGCACCGAGGCCATGATGACCGAGGCCACGGCCCAGATCACGATCCAGTACTGGCGCTGCACGAACCACGCGATGGCACCCGTGGTCTCGCCCGTGGTGTTGTCGCCACCCGAGGCAACACCTGCGATCTGCAGGTCTTCCTGGTGCTCCTCGTTCATGACGTCCATGGCGTCGTCGACCGTGACGATACCGAGCATGCGGCGGTTCTCGTCGCACACGGGGATGGCGGCGAGGTTGTACTTGGACATCTCCTCGGCCACGTCCTCCTGGTCAAGATCGGGCGAGACCCAGACCACGTCGCGGTAGGCGAGGTCTTTCAGGCGCTGGTCGCGCTCGGCCACCACCAGGGCGCGCAGCGAGAGCACGCCAGAAAGGGCACCTTCGGAGTCGGTGGTGTAAACGTAGTAGACGCTCTCGAAGTCCTCGTCCAGCTGGCGAATCGCGTCGACGGCGTCGGCCACCGTGGCCGTGGCGGGCAGCGCCACAAACTCCGAGGTCATGATGCGGCCGGCGGTGTCTTCCTCGTAGCCCAGCAGGGTACGAATCGCCTTCTCCTCCTTCACGCCCATCAGGCGCAGGAGCTTCTCGGCCTTCTCGTAATCCAGCTCGTCGATCAGGGCGGCAGCGTCGTCCGGATCCATCATGGCGAGCATCGAGGACGCGTCGGTATCGGAGAGGCCCTCGAGCATCTCGGCCACGAGCTCGTCATCGTCCAGCTCCGAGATGGCCTCGGCGGCCTGGGCGGTATCGAGCTGGTTAAAGACCTGGCCACGCAGGCGCGGGTCGAGCTGCTCGATGATGTCGGCGATGTCTGCCGGGTGCAGCTCGCCCAGCGTTTTGTGCGAGACGGAGAGCTTGATCTGCTGCGTGCTGCGCTCAAGCAGATCCATGTACGACCAAGCGATGATGTCCTCGGAGAGCGGCTTGCCGATGGCCTTGGCCACACGGCTCACCAGGTGCTCAAGGGCGGGGTGGATCGCGCGCAGCAGGCCGCGGGCACCAACCTCGGCGCCCAGCAGCCGCAGCTGGTTCTCGCCCGAGGCGGAAAGCTTGATGTCGTTTACACGCACGACCTTCATGCCCTGCGTGTCCACGATCTGCTTGTTCATAACGTCGCGCGCGAGTAGCAGCTCGGTGGGTTGCAGGTACGAGAAGCGGATGTCGGTCGACGGGCACTTGAGATACACGCCGTCGTCGTCAAAGCGGTCCACGTACTTGCGCCACGAGATCATAAACGGGGTCTTGGAAGGCCCCTGAAACGCGAGCGATGTGACGCGGGGAAAGACCTCGCCCGTGGCGATGCCGAGGTCGTTGACGATGCCCATCTTCTCGCCCGTGGAATCGATCACGGGCAGCTTGAGCATCTCGGAGAGATAGTTCATGGTGCTCCTATCCGGCCGTCGAAAAACGAGAGGTTGCGAAGGTAGCGGCGGCGCGGCCCTAAGGCGGCGCGGCCCAGACCCCGTGCGCGCCTCCCAACAGACCTTGTGGCCGGCAAAGAGCACCCGCAGGGGCTAGCTACTGTGAGGTCGAGGTTTAGATTTCACCTTTAGCCTTTCTATAAGCCCTGCAATATCATCCAGGCACGCGTGCCGCGCGCCCTATAGCCATAGCGCAACTACTATAGCATCCGCCCCGTGGGGCTTCACCGTTTTTCCGCCGCCTTGCCGCGCCCCATACCAAAAGCTGACGCGCCCTTGATGGGGAGAGCGGGTTGGGGCACGACTAGGTGTTGACTGTGGAGAGCGAGCGCGGCGTTGGCCGGGGCAGCGCAGAAAGCGACCCCAAGCATGTTGAGGGGCGGCCACGAAGCGTCAGCAGGGTGCGACCCTCCGCGCAGCGCGGCACGGGCGCGACCAGGCCGGGCGCGCTACATCTCGGGCAGCACGGCGTCCTCGGGCATTTTGACGGTGCCGTTCACCACGTCATCGGGGAAGTTGCCGTCGAGCTTCATGAGCTCCGATACGGTCACAAGCTGGTAGCCCGCGGCGCGCAGGCCGTCGATGATACCGGGCAGGGCCTCAACATCCTGTGAACGGTTGCCGCCGCCGTCGTGCATGAGCGCGATCGCGCCGTTAAAGGCATGCGTGAGCACCATGTCGGTGATGGCCGAGGCGCCAGGGAGCTTCCAGTCGAGCGTGTCGATGTTCCACAGCACGTTGCAGCTGATCAGGTCTGCCGAGCGTGCCCACTCAACATCGGTAAAGGCACCGTAGGGCGCACGGATCATCTGCGTGGTGGTGCCCGAGGCCGTCGTGAGCTTGTCAAAAGCGCTCGTGATCTCGTTACGCAGATCGTCTTTGCCCAGCGTGGGCAGGTTCTGATGCTGATTGGTGTGACTCGCCAGCTCGTGGCCGCCCTCGACCACGGCCTTGGTGAGGTCAGGCTTGCCTTCGGCCTGGGTTCCCAGGTTAAAGAAGGTGGCCTTAACGCCCTTCTCGGCCAGGATGTCCAGAATCTCCTGCGTGTAGCCGGAGGGGCCGTCGTCAAAGGTGAGCGCGATGTACTTGCCGCCATCGGACGGGCTGGGCGTGCGCGAAGAGACGACCATCTGCGTGGCCTCCTCGACCACCTCTTTGTCTACCGTCTCGCCCGACTGCTTGCCCGTCCAGACCTTCTTCTTGCCGGCTTTGCCCCACTGCGAGACGTACTGAATGGCGCCGCCCGCCTCCTTGGTGATGCCGGGAGCGATGTCCACCGTCTCCTCGGTGTACTCCTCGGTCGCGTCGGCACCGTCACCGACCGTGAGGGCATCGCCGTCCTCGAGCTTTACGGACGCAAAGTCGGCCACGGCCACCGCGTCGCCATCGCGCGTGACAGAGCAGCGGTCGCCGCCGTCATCAGAGAGCGTGTTGCCGCCCACAGAGAGCAGCTTGCCGGCGTGCGCGCCAAAGTAGTCGTTATCGGCCAGGTAGGTATCGAGCGCGGTGCCGATGCGCACCTGCTTGGCCTCGTTGTTCACGGTGATGTTCACCGGGCGCCAGAAGAACATCCAGCCAACGCCCAGGCCTAGGGCG
The DNA here is from genome assembly GCA_963617695.1 of Bacteroidaceae bacterium. GTDB lineage: Bacteria > Actinomycetota > Coriobacteriia > Coriobacteriales > Coriobacteriaceae > Collinsella. The sequence continues at coordinate 4,459 of CAVEPV010000054.1, read as the reverse complement.
AGCACCAGCACGCACAGCGCAATGACGGGCACCGGGCTGCGGTCGCGATGCCTGCGATCAAGGCGCGACGCAGCGCCGGTGGACAGCGGAGTCACGGCAGGCTTCTTTGCCGGATGGGGCTGCGAGGCCGAGTGCGGCGCCTGCACGCGGATTTTCTTGTGATGACGGTTGGAATTCGGCGTGCAAACGGGAGCGGTGCCGGTGGCCTTGTAGCGCCCGGGCTGATGCTTGGTCGGGCGCACGGGATGAGGAGCAGTCGGCCCCTCGTGAGTCGGCTCGGGCCTCTTCTCGGGCTCCACGGGCTCGCCACCTGCGGTAATTCCTGCCTGCGGCTTATTCAGCTCGTCTTGTTTGTTATCTTCCGGTGCACCCACAGCAATCCCCTTTGCACCTCGACACGTCCGCGCATCAGTCTAACACCGCGCCCAGACGCATATACGCCCAGGAGCATATCTGGCTGCAATTTACTCCCATTTGTGTATGAGCATGCGCCCCAGCAGCTCGAGGCCGCGCCGTGCCGCGCCCGCATGTGCGCCCGTCGCCCAGCCTCTCCGTCCCACAGCAGCACAGCGAACGCGGCGACACGCGAACGCGACGCGGCCGTGTACTCAACTGCCAGTCCGCGCCCGCGCGAGCGCCGCCCGCTCGTTACTCCGTCGCCGCGTCGTCCGTGACAGTGTCGGAGGTACCCGAGTCCGTCCCCGTCACCGTGGGCAGAACGGCACTCTTGGGCATCTTGATCTTGGTCATGTCGATGGCCGCGGAGAGCTCTTCGTTCTGCGCGATCAGCTCGCTCACCGAGACCACCTTGTAGCCCGCCTCCTGCAGACGGTCGAGAATCGCAGGTAAGGCCTCCACCGTCTGGGCCGAGGTGGCGTCGTTATCCGTCATGGCGACGATGCTGCCGTTGCTCACGCCGCCGGCCACGGTCTCGATCACCGTGTCGGCACCGGGCAGCAGCCAGTCACCCGAGTCCATGCTCCAGGCAACCGCCACCGCAACCAGATCCATGCACGAGCCCCACTGCTTCTCGGTAAGTTTGCCACCCGAGGAGCGCACCATGAGGGTCGAGGTGCCCGTAGCGCTCGACACCTGGTCAAGCCCCTCGGAGACCTCGTTACGCAGGGCGTCGCCGGTAAAGTTGGCAAGAGAGGTGCCGTCGGTACCGTAGCTGCCCACCTCGCAACCGACCGAAACGATAGCCTTGGCCTGCGAGCCGTACTCCGAGGCGTGCTCGCCCGTGATAAAGAAGGTCGCCGTGGCACCCTTCTCTTCCAAGATGGAAAGAATCTGGTCGGTGTAGCTGCTGGGCGCGCCGTTAAAGGTGAGCGCCACGTATTTGCCGGAGTCGGGTTTGGCCGAGGCGCACACCACCACGCCGTCCTGAGCCTCCTTGACCACGCCTCGGTCAGAAATCTTGCCCGAGATCTTGCCCGTCCAGACCTCGCTGCGGCCCAGCTCAGGCCAGGTCTTTACATACTGGATAGCGCCCGAGCCCTCAAAGGTGAGCGACGGTTGAATGTCGGTCGCGGCCACGCTGTGGTCTTCGTACAGGTCGCGCCCGTTGCCAATGGTGAGCTTCTCGCCACCGGTGAGCTTAACCGAGTCGAGTTCACTGTTGTCGATCTGCTTTTTTCCCAGCTTGACCGAGATTTTCTCGCCGCCGCGCTTGGTGATCACGCTGTCGTCCACCGCCAGCAGGTTGCCGGCACGCACACTGATCTCCTGCGAGTCGATGAGCGACTGGATGGAGGAATTGATGCGCACCTGCACCGTGGAGCCGTTGAGCTCAACGTCCACGCTACGGTTGGCGTACCAGATAAGGCTCGCTACAAACAGGAGCAGGGCACAGCCCACGGCCACAAGCGCATACGGATTGCGCTTGCGCGGGCGCACGGAGCCGTGACGGCCGCGGTTGCTATGGCCAAAACCCTGGGAGTGACGCAGGTACTGCACGCCGGGCTTGTGCTGCGCACGGCGACGCGCCGCAGGGAGCTGCTCGCCCGGAACGGCGGCGCGGTGCCTGGTTGGCCGCTTTTTGTTCGTGGAGTAGGACGTGGTGTAATGAGGCAACGTGTATCCCTCTCCCCAATATGTCGCGCGGTCGCGCCGCTAAGCTTACTTTTTGGTACCGCTTTTCTTCTTGGCCGGCGTACCCGCGGCCTTTTTGTACTCAGCCGCAAAGGACTTAAACATCCCGCGGGTCTTGCCCAACTGCTTGCCGAGCGCCTTGCTGCCCTTGTTCACGGCAACCGAGCCCTTGTCGTCGAGCACCTTGGCACCCTTTTTGACCTGGGCGCCCACGCTCACGCTCACCTCGGCGGCCTTGGCGGCGGCGCCACCAGAAAAGCCCAGCTCAGCCACCTCGTCGTCGACGATCATCGCACCGTCATGGTAGCCGGCGAGCAGGTTCGCGGGCATCTTGATGTCGCCCAGAAGCGCGCTCGAGGCGGCGCCGGCGGTGAGCACAAAGTGCTCCACGGCGCCCGTCTTGGCGTCGAACACGGCGTCGGCACAGTAGCCAACGGTCTTGCCCGAGCGCGTGCGCACGTCCATGCCCGTCCAGATCAGACAGCGGTCGAGGTCGAGGCCTAAGCGCTTGGCAGCGGCGGCGTCGAAGTTCTCCTTCACGTCCGTCACGCAGGGCACGCCGTCGTACATCTCCACGGCGTCAAAAGCCACAAACTTGTCCTGCTGCTTCACCATGCCCACGATGTCGGGCAGCTTGACCATGTAGCCCACCACGTGCGTACCGCCTGCGTTGAACACAGGAAAGTGGACGCGGCCGAGCTTTTTGGGCTCCTTAGCCACGCCGTTCTTATCAAGACGCTTGTCGGGCGCGGGAATGCGGTAGATGCGCTTCCCCTGAATTTCGGCTACGAGCATCTACGTGCTACGCCTGCGCAGGATCGGAGGTCTCGATCGGCTCGGAAGCCGGCTCGACCTCGGCGACCTCAGCAGCCTCGACGGGCTGATCGGTCACGGTCTCGACCACAACGTCGGCGGCGGGGGTAACGGTACCGCCGGCCATGGCGTCGTTCAGCTGCTCGCGGAGCTGATCCATGCGCTCACGGGCAAGGTCGACCTTGGCGCGCAGGTCGTCGGTCTTGGCGTCCACCATGGGGCCAAAGTCGGTAGCGGCGCAACGAGCCTGGTCAACGCCCTGCTCGTACATATCGCGCGCGTTGTCCCACGCGTCGTTGGCCATATCGGCGGCCATGGCGCGGGTCTCCGCACCAGCGCGAGGAGCGAGCATGATGCCCACGACGGTACCGGCGGCGGCGCCCACAAACGCACCCGCTGCAAAGTTGAAAAGCTTACCCATGTTGTTCCTCCCAAAGAGAGAGTCCGTAAAATATTGCCTCATTATACCCACGCGCGGCGGGCAGCACCGCTTATCGCCAGTCGGTAATCGCCGGCATCTGCGCGGTCGCGTCAGGATCGTCCGCGTCGTCGGTGGTGCCATAGGCCGCATGGTTGGGATCGGCCGCAGCACCGCCAAAAACGGCACGCGAGCCGGAGCGCTGAGCTGTGCGGGCGCCCTCGGTGTCAACAACACCTGTGGGCTCAACATACTCAAACGGATCCGCAACGGAGCTGGTCTCGGCACCCTCAGCCACAGGCTCGTCGGACTCGCCGCGCAGACCCAAAACCAGGCTGCGCAGGGCCTCCACCGTACCGGGGAAGTCCGGCGCCGGCGTGGTGCCGTGCAGGAAAGCCCAGTCCATCATGAAGGTCGCAGACGAGAGCGCACCGATGGCAAGGACGTCGTCGGGGCAAGAAAGCTCCACCTCAAAGACGCGCTCCTCGCCGGGAGCCAGGCGGGTGCGGCCGCACGCGATGTCGCCCGCAAGGCCGGTCTCGCGCATGATCTCGACGCTCAGGTGCTCAAGCAGATGCGCCACCTCGGTGTTGGACATGCAGTCCTGAAACTCGGGGCCGGCGTCGCCCAGGCACAGGTGCTTGGCGATGGCCGGGGCCAGGTAGTACACGCGCGCGGTGGCCTCGATGTCCTCGGAGGTCATAACGGGGAGGCCCGGCTGCACGGCCACGCGCGCGCACAGCTTCTCCTCGCCTACCGTGATCTTTTCGATATCGAACAGCTCTGACATATGCGTCCGCTCTTCCTACTCGTGGTCGTCGGCGCCGGCAGCGTCTGCCTCGGCCTCGTCCGGCACGGGTGCCGTCACGCGGATCAGCGAGATACGCTGCCCGCGCATAGACTGAACTTTAAACTTGTAGCCGCTAACTTCAAAGACCTCGCCGATATCCGGCACGGAATCACACAGGTCGAGAATCCAGCCGGCCACGGTCTCGTAGTCGTCGCCTTCCTCGATGGGCCAGCCCAGATCCTGGGCGTCATCACAGGGAAAACGGCCGTCTACCAGCCACTCGCGGCGCGAAAGGCGCGTGAGGTACTTGTTGTCGGGGTCGAACTCGTCCTCGATCTCGCCCACGA
>CAVEPV010000053.1:0-9778 GCA_963617695.1 Bacteroidaceae bacterium | reverse complement strand
GAGCAAGCTCTTGAGGATGCCGACACGATTTCGGTGGTGGCCATGAGTCCGTGTGGGTTTGCTCTGGCCGGGCATGGCCTCTTTGTGACGCGGCTGGTGGAGCGTCTTGATGAGTCCTCTCTTACAGGCACACCGCTGGAAGTGGGCGCGCTTCTCGCCACGTACCTGGCGGCTCTGAGCATAGGGGAATATCGCTTGGCGCGATCGGCACTGGCAGAACTTAGGCGAAGGGCTGACGAGGTTGAGCGCGATATTGATCCCAAAGAGTGGGCTTGCGCAAAGGCGTTCAGCGGCTTTTGGAGTTCTCGCTCGGCGCTCCTGATGCCCCGCATGTCCGATACGTTTGAGAACGCGAGCCGCTCGAGTCTAGCCGCGCGGCTGATGAAGTGCCAAGACGACTACGAGCGCCTGGTAAACGGGACGGGCGAGATGGTTGCCGCGAGTGCACGGCCCTCGCACGGCGCGCATGAGCGTCAAGACCAGATCGATCTTCTAGGGATTGCGGAGTGGTGCGTGCGACGCCTTGGCGCGGCTCTGCGTGCCGTGGAGGCCGTGGAGCCCATGAGCAGAGAAGAGATTGAGAGTCTCAAGCGCGTGCTGGGTGAGCGTCGTTTGTTGCCGGCTCTGATACGTGTACGGATGGTCGATGGAATCGTGCGCCTGATGGCAGGCGAGCCGATTGGCGATGAGCGGGCCTTCTCCGACGCCAGCACCTTGGCGGTGCGGGAGTCGGATACGGGCACGCAGCTGCTCTGCATGGCCGCAGAAGGCTGGCAGGAGCTTTCCTTAGGGCAGACGGTGAACGCGCAATTTCGCGGGCAGCAGGTGCTCAGGCTGGCTCCGCAGTCGGCGGAATTTCTACGTTCATGGGCAACGATGCTCGAGTACTGCGCCACTTTGCAGAGTGCCTCGATGATTGGGATACGTGAGCAGGCCGACTTGCTTAGTCTCTCTGACTCCGAACAGGACATAACGCGCATCTGGTGCACGGCGCTGCATCTCTCGGCGGCACGCTTCGATTCGGAGCTTTCTGCCTGGTACTCGCTGCACAAGCGAACGATGCTCGATCCTTCGTTTGCCCCTGTGGCTCGGCTCGCGATGATGGTTCTGGGCGACCGCGCCCAACCGCTTTTGCAGCTCATTCCACGGTCGAGAGCCGCAGTCTATAGAGTGCATGCCGAGCGAGAGCAAGAGGATCTTGGCATGCTGATTCCGCTCAACGAGGTTGGTGAGGTTGGACAAGTGACCATCAACCTGTTCGGCGGCTTTCGCGTTATGCGCAACGGCCACACGTTGACCGATGAGGTTTGGCGCCGGAAGCGAGCCAGTGCGCTCGCGGCTCGGTTGGCGCTTTCGATGGACTCGTTTATCGACCGTAAGACCGTGACTGAAGAGATGTGGCCCGATATGGAGTACGCCCGCGCTCGCAAGAGCCTCTACGTCACACTGTCGTCGTTGCGCGCCGCTTTGCAGCAGCAAAAGAGCGGGCCGCAGTATGTGGTGACCCAGGCGGACGGTATGTGCCTGAATGCCGATTATGTTGCGAGTGACGTGCGCCGGTTTGACCTGCTGGCGCGCGAGGTGCTGCTCAAGAGGGCGGGAAAGAGTGCCCAGGACGTCATTGAAGACTGTCTTAAGCTCGAACAGATCTACACTGGGCCGCTGTTCATTCCCGACGTGGGCAACCCGCAGTTCTTTGTGCGGATGCGTCGAATGTATCAGTCAAAGTTTGTTGACTGCATGATCCGTGGGATCGATGTGGCTATAGAAAGTGAAAACACCGCCTCGGCCACATGGTTGACGGAGGCGGCGTTACGACAGGCGTCGACACGCGAGGATGTGATTAGGCGCGCAATGACGGTCTTTGACCTGTGCGGGCGCAGGCGCGAGGTGGTAGAGCTCTACAACAGCCATCTGCACTATCTGGAGCACGAACTCAAGGGGCTTCCCGAGGTCGAGACCCGCATGGCCTACGAGAAGATCGTACAGCGTTCTAAATACGCGGTGCTGCTGTAGGGGTTGGGCACGAGGTCTTTAGAACCCAAGCCTGAGCTTTTGGGCGATTAGGCGAGCTTGATCTTCTCGATATCGTCGCGCGAGCTGGCGCGGTACAGAGCAAAACGGTGGCCGATGATCTGCACGATGTCGGCGCCGGTACGCTCGGCCAGCTCGGAAGCCGCCTCACGAACGGTGAGGTTGCTGCCATCCTGCAGGGCGCATTTGATGAGCTCGTGCGCCTCGAGGCACTCCTCGGTCTGCTGGACCACGCCGTCGTTGACGTCGCCGCGGCCTACGTAGATAACGGGGTTGAGGTGATGCGCCAAAGCGCGCAGCTGGCGTACTTGTTTTCCGGAGAGTGCCATGGGCGGTCTTCGCTTTCTGCTATGTGTCTTGATGCGTGCAATACGATAACGTATCTGCGGTTAAAATCCCGGCGTTCTTCCTGCAAAAAGCAAGAATGTGCGCCGGGATTACGTGTTTAGTGCGCGCCTGGGGTTCGGGCGCGTTGTGGCTGTGCGTGTGTTGGACGGTGTGTCCGCGCCGGCGACCTCCTCTAGCGCATCCCCGCTCGACAGCCCTTAGAGATAGGAGAGGTACCAGGCGTAGCTCTGGGCGCTCTCGGGCACGGCGAGCGTGACGTTTTGGCCCATCGTGTTGACGGTCACGTACGACGGATCGGCGTAGGTGGTCACTGTGGCCGAGGTGCCGCCGTAGGTGGTCTGAAAACTGCCCGTGGCTGAGGCGTCAGAGGGCAGCGTCGTGATGCTCCAAGAGGAGATGTCCAGCTGATCGATGGCGCTGTTGACCTGCTCCTCGCTCATGCCGGTCTTGGCGGCGATCTTGGAGGCGTTCTCGCGCAGGGCGCTCTCGGCACGCGTTTTGAGACCCGAGGCGTCGAGTGCCGCGTTGGCCGCCGCCGTGCCGGCCCCGCCGCCCAAGCTGGCAAGAGCCGTGGCGATCGGCGTGCCCGAGAGCGCGCCCTGGCACAGGGCGGAGAGCACGCCCAGGACAACAACGATGCCCATGAGCGTGCCTGCAAGTCCTTTGCTAAAGAGCTTCATTGAGCCGCCTAGTTCTTAAGCGAGTTGAGCGGGGCGGGGAAGCGGCCGCCGCGGTGTGCGAGCACCGTGCCGGCGTTGGGGTTCACGGGCATGATGGGCGCGCGGCCGAACAGGCCGCCGTAGTTCACGCAGTCGCCCACGCTCTTGCCGATAGCGGGGATGATGCGCACGGCAGTGGTCTTGTTGTTGATGACGCCGATGGCCATCTCGTCGGCGATGATGCCGGCGATGGTCTCCACCGAGGTGTCGCCCGGGATGGCGATCATGTCGAGGCCCACCGAGCACACGCAGGTCATGGCCTCGAGCTTCTCGAGCGAGAGGGAGCCCGCCTCGACGGCGGCGATCATACCGGCGTCCTCGGAGACGGGAATAAAGGCGCCGGAGAGGCCGCCCACGCTGGAGCTCGCCATAACGCCGCCCTTCTTGACGGCGTCGTTGAGCATCGCGAGCGCGCAGGTGGTGCCGGGGCCGCCGCACTGGCCCACGCCGATGATCTCGAGAATGCGGGCAACGGAGTCTCCCACGGCGGGGGTGGGGGCGAGCGAGAGGTCGACGATGCCCTTCTCAACACCCAGACGGCGGGCAGCCTCGCGGCTCATGAGCTCGCCGGCGCGGGTGATCTTGAAGGCGGTCTGCTTGATCTTCTCGGCAACCTCCATCATCGAGGCGGAGTCGGGCAGCTGCTCGAGGGCAGCGGCCATGACGCCCGGGCCCGAGACGCCAACGTTGATGACGGCATCGGCCTCGCCGCCGCCGTGCACGGCACCCGCCATGAAGGGGGAGTCCTCGACCATGTTGGCAAAGCAGACAAACTTGGAGGCGCCCACGGAGTCCTGGTCGGCGGTGAGCTTGGCGGCGTCGATGATGGTCTGGGCGGCCATGAGCACGGCGTCCATGTTGATGCCGGCGCGCAGGCTCGCCACGTTGACGCTCGAGCACACGCGGCTCGTCTGGGCGAGCGCCTGCGGGATGGACTGGATTACGCGGCGGTCGGCGTCGCCGATGCCCTTTTGGACGAGTGCGGAGAATCCACCCAGGTAGTCGATGCCGAGCGTCTCGGCAGCGCGGTCGAGCGCATGGGCGATGGGGGTGAGGTCTTCGTCCTTACAGCAGGCGGCGATCTGAGCTACCGGGGTCACGGAGACGCGCTTGTTGACGATGGGGATACCGTACTCGTTCTCGAGGTTCTGGGCGGTCTCCACCAGGTGCTCGGCCGTGTGCGTCACGTGGTCGTAGATCTTGTCGCACATACGGTCGAGGTTCTCATCGGCGCATCCCATGAGCGAGATGCCCATCGTGATGGTGCGGATGTCGAGGTTTTGCTCCTCGACCATGCCTCGAGTCTCTGCGATCTCTGCAACGGTAATCGCCATGGGCGCTCCTAACGTGCATATGGGCTGAATCGTTGCCCTATTCTACCGTGGAGCTGCGCGTGGGGCGCCCGCGCGCAAAACCGTTACTTATTTCCCAAAGACTTCCTCGGCGATGCGCGCACTCTCGGCGGCGTCCTTGGCGTAGTAGTCGGCGCCGATCTGCTTGGCGTACTCGGGCGTGAGCACCGCGCCGCCCACGATGATCTTGACGTCGGGCGCCTCGGCGTGCAGCAGGCGGATGGTCTCTTCCATGTTGGCCACGGTGGTGGTCATGAGGGCGGAGAGGCCCACGAGCTTGATGTCGCGCTCGCGCACGGTATCGAGCACCACCTGCGGATCCACGTCGCGCCCCAGATCAAAGACGGTGTAGCCGTAGTTATCGAGCAGCATCTTGACGATGTTCTTGCCGATGTCGTGGATGTCGCCCTTGACCGTGGCAATGCAGATGGAGCCCTTGTCCATGACCTCGCCTGCGGGCATGAGGCGCTTGATGGTGTCAAAGCCCACGCGCGCCGCTTCGGCTGCGGCCATGAGTTGCGGCAGGAAGAATTTGCCCTGGTCAAAGAGGACGCCTACCTCGTCGAGCGCCGGGATGAAGTAATTGTTCACCAGATCCATGGCCTCGTGGTCGGCAAGCATCTGCTCGGTCGCGGCCGCGATCTCTCCCTTGCGACCCGAGATGACCAGATGGCGGATGGGGTCATCGGTGCTGTCGGCGCTGGGAGCCGCGCTCGCGGCGGTACCGGAAGCGGCTGCCTTGCCTGCGCCGGCCGTGGCGGCAAGGGCTGGGTCGGCAGCGATCTTGTACGGATCAGTCCAGCCGGCGTAGCGCTCGATGTAGCCCATGGAGCCCTCGTCTTCACCGTTCAGCACGCGATAGCTGCGCACGGCGTCCATGAAGCGCTCGGAGCCTGGGTTCATGATGGGCGCGTCGAGACCGGCGCCAAAGGCCGCGGCCAAGAAGGTGGAGCCCAAAAGCGGGCGAGCCGGCAGGCCAAAGCTCACGTTGGAGACGCCCAAGGCGCACTTCACGCCCAGGCGCTGCTTGACCATCGAGACGGCGCGCAGGATCTCTACCACCTGCTTTTGGTTGGTAGAGGCCGTCATCACTAGGCAGTCGATGAGGATGCGGTCGCGCCCGATACCGTAACGCTCGCATTCCTTCACGATGCGCTCGGCGATGGCGAAGCGCTTTTCGGCAGTGTCGGCGATGCCGTCTTCGTCGAGCGCGAGGCCGATGACGTTCGTGCCGTAGTGGGCCACGAGCGGCAAGATCTCGTTCATGATTTCGCGCTTGCCGTTCACGGAGTTGATGATGGGCTTGCCGGCGTAGCGGCGGCATGCGGCCTCGACGGCGGCCGGATCGGTGGAGTCGATCTGCAACGGCAAAAGGGTCGAGCCCTGGAGCTGCAGGCAGGCAGCCTGGATCATGGCCACCTCATCGATCTCAGGCAGACCTACGTTGACATCGAGGATGTCGGCGCCTTGCTCCTGCTGCGAGATGCCCTGCGAGACCACGTAGTCCATGTCGCCGTCGCGCAGCGCCTGCTGCAGGCGCTTTTTGCCCGTGGGGTTGATGCGCTCGCCAATGACGGCGATCTTGTGTCCGTCGCAGGGCAGGTCAACAAGCGTCTGGGCGCTCGTGACGTACATGGATGGCGCGTGGTGGCGCGCTCGCGGCGCGCGACCGGCGATGAGGCCGGCGAGCTCACGCATATGGTCAGGCGTGGTGCCGCAGCATCCGCCCACAACGCCCACGCCGTCCTCGATCATGCCGGCCACAGCCTCGGCGTACTCGGGGGCATGGACATCGAACACCGTGCAGCCGCAGCCGTCCACGTGCGGCAGGCCGGCGTTGGCCTGCACCATGACGGGCTTGTCGGTGACGGCGAGCATGCGTGCGGCAAAGGGACGCAGGTCGGCCGGGCCCTGGCTGCAGTTGATGCCCACCACGTCTGCACCCAGCGCATCGAGCGTGACGGCGGCCACCTCGGGGCTCGTGCCCAAAAAGGTACGTCCGTCCTCCTCGAAGGTCATGGTGGCAAAGATGGGCAGGTCGCTGTTCTCCTTGACGGCAAGAATCGCGGCCTTGGTTTCGAGCAGGTCGGTCATGGTCTCGATGACAAACAGGTCCACACCCGCGGCGACGCCGGCCTCGACCTCTTCGCGAAAGAGCAGGTAGGCTTCGTCAAACGAGAGCGTGCCGAGCGGCTGCAGCAGCGCGCCGATGGGGCCGATGTCGCCTGCCACGTAGCGTGCGCCGGCCTCGCGGGCGCACTTCACCGCGGCGGCAAAGACGTCGTGCACGCTCGCCGCGCCGTCGAGCTTGTGTGCGTTGGCACCAAACGTGTTAGCGGTGATGACCTCGCAGCCCGCCTCTACGTACTGGCGCTGGATGTCCACGATGACCTCGGGCTCGTCAAAGTTGAGGAGCTCGGGCAGGGCGCCGGCCTTCATGCCCGCCGCCTGGAGCATGGTGCCCATGCCGCCGTCGAACAGCAGGTGGCGCTCACCGCGCAGCACGGCGCGCAGGTCGTCATCGCAACGAATCGTATCGATCGTGCGCGGCTGGTACGCAGCGCCGTTGAGTCTCGCCTCGTTTACGGGAGAGACGAGTGCGGTGCCGTTCGAATCGGTTGTTGGGAGTGCTTTGAACATGTTCGTTCCCATCGTGGTTGTTCAAGCCAAAGAAAAATTGCTACCCACCATAGCAGGTTTCGCCGCGGGCTCTAAAGGCGCACGAACCTTGCAGGCGGCAGATCGAGCAGGTGGGGCGGCTGTTGCTGCTGCGCACGCTGCCTTCGAACAGGCCGATAAAGGCGGTCACGCTTTTGGTGGGCATGAGCAGGTCGGTGTCGGTAAGGGTGAGGCCGATGGCGCGGCTCGCGTTGAGCGCGGCCAGGATGCTGCCCTGGCAGGAAAGCGGGCAGTCGCCGTAGCCGGGGCTGAATCTCCAGTTGCCGCGCAGCTCGAACTCTTTGGCACAGACCTTGACCTGCTCGTCCATCTGGCCGACGGCGGCCTCTACATAGGCCGAGCAGGCTGCGTCGTAGACGGCGCTCTCGAGCGGCTGCTGGCTCGAGAGGGTGCGCAGACGCCGTTCGGCGCGCATGCCGAGCGTGCAGGCGAGGACGGCACAGAAGCGTGCGTCTTTGAGATGGCGGAAGATGTCGCGGCCGCGCAGCTCGATCCGCGTGCCGGCGAGGCGGATGCACGGCATGCCGTCTGCATCTGTCCCGGTGGCGTCGACGGCAAAGACGCGACGCACGCCGTGAGGCTCCACCGTAAGTTCGAGCTCTTCCACAACAGCTTCGATGCGCGCGGAAAGCTCGTTCTCAATCTGTTGGCCGGCGTAGCCCAGGTAGCGCAGCATCTCGCGGCGGTCTACCCGTGGCCGGCGCTCCGGATCCACGCGGTACATAAAAGGAGACGCCAGCTCGGGCGGAACCTCGACCAAGCCGGCATCGGATGCGCTATGTCCCAGCGGGCTTTCCACTAGCCGCGCAGCGCCTCGCAGGCGGCGCGCGCCACCGAGGGGCGGTTCATCGTGTAGACGTGCAGGCCGTCCACGCCGTGGGCCTTAAGGTCTTGCAGCTGGCGGCAGGCGTAGTCGATGCCTGCTTGGCGCAGGCTCTCGGGGTCGTCCTCGTATTTGGCGAGGATCTTGATGACGGGGGAGGGCAGCGACGCGCCGCACATGAACACCATGCGGCTGAGCTGGGCTTTTCCCATAAAGGGCATGATGCCGCAGGTGATGGGCACGGTGATGCCCGCCTTTTCGGCCATGTCGAGGAAGCGGTAGCAGCACTCGTTGTCAAAGAAGAGCTGGGTGACAAGGAAACTCGCGCCCGCGTCCTGCTTTTGCTTGAGGTGCTCGACGGAGAGCGCCAGATCCTCGCAGGTGATGTGGCCCTCGGGGTAGGCGGCGGCGCCCACGCAGAAGCCGGCCTCGACCAGCTCGGGGATCAGATCCTTGGCGTAGGGGTACTCGGCGCTTGCTGCGGCGGCCGGGTCGGTGCCGGCCGGCAGGTCGCCACGCAGAGCGAGGACGTTCTCGATGCCCAACTCATGCATTTGGGCGATCTTCTCGGCCAGCTCGTTGCGCGTGAGCGAGATGCAGGTGAGGTGTGCCACGGAGCTCACCGAGAACTCCTGCGAGAGCATCGAGGCGATCTGTGCGGTGGCCCCGGAGTTGCCCGAGCCGCCTGCCGAGTACGTGACGCTCACAAAATCGGGCTTCAGCTCGGCAAAGCCGTCGGCCACCTCGCGGGCGTGCTCGAGCGTCATCTCGCCCTTGGGCGGGAACATTTCGAACGAGACGGGCTGCGTGCCTGCGGCGCGCGCCTCGGCAAAAATATCGGCGACCTTCATGGGGTACCTCCGGATGCGGATGCGTATCTATCGTGCATTGATTCTACCGCAGGACGGGCTATAGCCACATAAGGCGTTTTCTTGGTCTGCCATAGAGACGGCCTATAGCTGCAGCTTGGCTGAGCTCCGAGTCAGACTCGCTTGGGCGCTAGTTGCTTCTCGGCAGTGTCTCGTCTGTGCCTCGCGCGTGCTCTGCTTGTGCGTCGGCTGCGTCCTGACCGCATGGCTGCCGTGCTTTGCCTGAGCCGCGACCGCGTCATGCTCGTGCTGCCGTCGCGCTTTGCCTGGAGCTGCGGCCGCGCCATGCCGCGCATCAACTGTGCCCTGTTTGCAAGCTGTGCCCTGGCCTATGTCCTCATCGCGCCCTGGTTTTCGCCGCGCTCTCGACCTGCGCGAGCTCGCTATACGTTATGGCGACGCATCGTGAGCCGTCTGCCGAGTCCCTTGCCCCGGACGTGGATTCCGCGAATTAGCGACCCACCTGAGCTGCATTCGTGCGGCCGCTGCGGTATCCTCGACTCGATTGTTTCCGGCTGGCAACATCTTGTTAATGCCTCCGAAACACGCTGCGACTAACCTACCAATCGTTCGTTGGTAACAAGCGCTGGCGGCTCGTGCCGGCGTATACACGAAGGGAGTTCCGCATGGCCGAATCTACGCTTTCCGACCGCTTCGGGACCATGGTGTTCTCGGAAGACGTCATGAAAGAGACGCTTCCCAAGGACATCTACAAGCGTCTTGCCGCAACCCTCGAGGACGGTAAGCCGTTGGACCTGGACGTCGCTAACGCGGTTGCGCACGCCATGAAGGTCTGGGCTATTTCCAAGGGCGCCACGCACTACGCGCACTGGTTCCAGCCGCTGTCCGGCATCACCTCCGAGAAGCACGACAGCTTCCTGGAGCCCAACCACGACGGTACCGCCATCACCAAGTTCACCGGCAAGAACCTGATCCAGGGCGAGCCGGACGCCT
>CAVEPV010000052.1:0-9926 GCA_963617695.1 Bacteroidaceae bacterium | reverse complement strand
ACCACGATCCCGGGTGAGAGCCCTAACAAAAAAGCTCCCATTGCTGGGAGCTCTCAAATCAAATGGTGCGGGCGAAAGGACGTCCGCGTATTTGCTGCGCAAATACGCACCGGCTTCGGCCGCCTTAGGCGTCCTCGCCAGCTCGCTACAAACGCTTTCGCGTTTGCTTAACGCTCGCTCCTTCACAGGTTCAAGTCCATGTAGGGAGCGCAAAAAAGAAAAGCTCCCATTGCTGGGAGCTTTCAAATCAAATGGTGCGGGCGAAAGGACTTGAACCTTCACGAGCCGAAGCCCATAGGCACCTGAAGCCTACGCGTCTGCCAATTCCGCCACGCCCGCGTGCCGTTTAATATTAAGAGATGCGGCGCTCAGGTTCAAGAACTTTTTTCAAAAACCTTTCGGAGACGGTTCCGGATGGCCTTTGAGCCAACCCCTGCACCGGCCTCAAGAACGAGTGCGAGATCAAAACGCCACGTCAGACGATTGAATGGAAGGTCCGTCCGGCGCTAAACCCTCCCCGCACTCAGCCGCGCCTCGCGGCCAGACAAAGCGCTGCGGGGCTTCTCCTGCCCTACTTGCCCTGAGACAGGTGAATCGCAAAGCCGCCAAACTGCTGCTTGAGGTAGATCAGGAAGGTCGAGCCATCGTCGGCCAGCACGCGGGACTCCTCGATAAAGTCCACGCCGCGAGCGCGCAGCCACTCCTCGGCGGCGGCGGTATCGTTGACCGCAAGGCCAATGTGGCCATGGACGCCGCGACCGTTCTGCTTCATGGTCTCGACCAGCGTGTCCGAGAAGAACGAGATCGGGGTCTCGCGTACCGGCAGGCCGAGCAGGGCTGCAAACTGGTCGGCGAACTCGCGCGCCTCCTCCGGATTCTCAGCGTTGATTCCCACATGCGCCACATGCATGTTGAAAAGCTCGACGGGATTACCCTCGCCCAACGTTGCCATCTTGTCCTCCTCTTCCGCGCGCGTCACACAACGCGCAGCCGGTATACCAAAAGAGCCGCACCCGCGGCACGGCTCCATCTTACGTCAGTTTTAGCGGCCCTGGGTTCGAGCGCGCACGCGAATGTTCTCGGGGTCGATACGCTCCTCCGTCGCGAGCAAGAAGTCCTTAAGCTCATCCGCAGGCGTGCCGACCTCATCAAAGCTGTCCTCGCAGTCAATGAAATAGCGCGCATGCAGACGGTCTGCCCCGCTCGTTCCGGTCCCGGCGATACGCAGGTACAAGCGCCCACTGTTGCCGGCGGAGCGCAGGGCACATTGCTCAAGGCTGTCCAACGCGAACACCTTCTTGCTGCCAAACGACTCAAAGCTAATGGACTCCGAATCCAGCTCGATCACGCGTGGATAGGCGTGGAACACAAACGTGTTGGCAAGTGTGTACAGGCACACCACCAACGCCGCGATGGCGATAGGCACAAAGAAGCCCGTGAGCGCGCAATACACGGCCACACATGCAAAGAAGACGCACGCATACGCCGGAACGAGCACATCCGAACGGTAGGCTCGCTCCTCGTAGGTGTAGACGCGCTTGTCCTCGGGCGGAATGCCCGCAGCCATGCCGACCTTAAGCTCACGCCGTGCAGGCGCCACTTGCTTGGCCTTCTTGCCAGTTTTCTTGCCCATGTTCGAAACTCCTCACGGCGCGCCTCGCGCACCGACACCAAAAGAAATAGGGCCCGCGGCTTGTGTCGCGAGCCCTATACAGCCTATATGCAGCTCATACAAGCAAGGTTGAAAGCTTTACGCCTCGACGTGAAGCTCCTTGGCCTCCTTGATGATGCGAGCACGGTTCCACACGGCCATGGCGAGCGCAACGGCACCCGGGATAACCAGGCCAATGCCGCCACCGAGCTGACCAAGGCGGGTGATAACCCAGGACAGGGGGTTAGCGCCGTCGCAAATCGAGGAAATGGAGGCAGCGCCACCCATGTCGAAGTTCACGTTGGCAGCAGCGGAGGTGATCAGCGGAGCCAAGTCGGTGGCGATGTAGAAGCCAACGGCCAGGACGATAATGCCGACGATCAGGCCACGGAAGCCGTTCTCGTGAACGATCGGGGTGATGAGAACCAGCATGTAGGGAATGCAGGAGAGGTCAGCCAGGGGCACAACCTGGTTGCCAGGCAGCACGAAGGCCAGGAAGATGGAGACCGGCACAAGGATCAGAGCCATGGTCAGGGTAACGGGGTGACCGGTACCCACGGCGGAGTCGAGGCCGATGTAGATCTTGCCACGGTTCTGGAAGTGGTTTTGGATGAAGCTGGAAGCAGCGTCAGAGACCGGCATGAGGCCTTCCATCAGCAGGGAAGCCATCTTGGGGATCAGAACCATGACGGCGCCCATGTAGACGGCCATGGCGAGGATGCTGGGCTCGCCGTTCTCGCCGGGCAGTAGGCCGTAACCGGCAAGCAGGCCGATGAGCAGGCCGATGATGGAGCCGAGAAGAACGGGCTCACCAAAGACACCAAACTGCTTCTGCATGGAGCGAACGTTGATGTCGATCTTGTTCAGGCCAGGGATGCGGTCGATGACCCAGTTGACGGCAAAAGCGATGGGCGCGTAGGCGCCGGAGAAGCCGTGCGGGATGGAGACGCCGGGCATGCCCAGGGACTCCTCAACGAGTGGGGCGGTCACGTCGCCGATGATAAGGACGATGACCTCATTGATGATGGCGGCGGCGATACCAAAAGCGACGTTATCGGTCACGATGGCAACCAGAGCGCCGGTGAAGGCGAAGTGCCAGTAGTTCCAGATGTCGACGTCAGCGGTCTGGGTGGTGTTGGTGAGCAGCATGACCACGTTCACCAGCAGGCCCAGCGGGATGATGATGACGCCCACGACGGAGCCCATAGCGATGGCGGAGGCCGCAGGCCAACCCACGTCCATGACGGACAGGGACAGACCAAAGCGGGTGACCATAGCGTTCACGCCGCCGGCAAGGTCGGTGCCCATAAGCTGGTTGATAACCAGGTTCAGGCCGATAAAGCCAATACCGACGGTAAGGCCGGCCTTGAGGCTCTTACCGAAGCCGGCGCCAAAGCACACGCCGATGATGGTCAGCACGATAGGCATAACCACGGAGACGCCTAGGCTAGAGACGCCGCCAAAAAATGCAACAATTGCGTCCATGAATTCTCACTCTCGGACTAGTACGGCCACCGCGCTCGGTAGCCAGAAGCGATCAGACGAACTGATCCGCGCAAAGTTACCTGGAGATGATCTCCACGATCTTTGCCTCGGCATCAGCCTTGCCCATACCGGTCAGGAAGGGCACGCCACTCACGTACTCGCAGGGGATACCCGCGGGAGCGACGGTGGTTGCAACGAGCAGGTCGGCATCGGCGCACTTGGACGGAGCCTCGGCGATGGAGCACTGCACGGTCTGGTACTGGCCGGCCAGGCCGTTGGCGTCCAGCAGGTCAGCAACCTTGTGGGCGACAGCGGTGGAGGTGGCGACACCGGAACCACATGCAACTACGATCTTCTTCATTACTCTCTCCTTTCGTAAACAACGATGTTTACAGTCTACTACTTCAGCCGCACCCGACTTTCGATTCGCAATGGGGCAGCACGCGAATCAGGGGCGCGAAAAAAGCCGCTGAAAAATTAGCACCTACTCGCCGATGACGCAAACCTTGACTTTGCGGTTGCGCGGGCGTGTGCGGTCAAAGTCGACGAAGAAGATGCTCGCCAGACCGTTCATCTGAAGAGCGCCGTTTTCGACCTCAAAGGTCTGGTTGGAACCGATGATCGTCGAGCGCAGGTGCGCATCGCCGTTCCAAAGCATGCGACGATCCATGTTGGGCAGGTACTGCTCGGGGTTGGGCCAAGACTCGACCTCCTCAAAGTGGTCGAGACCCGGGTAGCGATAGGTGCTCCAGTCGTGCTGCTCGGGGAAGATGCGCTCGAGGCCATCGGAAAGATCGGCCTGCAGGAACGTATCGCCCGTGGGCGTGTGGTCGTGGTCGTACTCCTCAGAGAAGACGGCGCAGGTGGTGTGGCACGAAATGACCGTAACGATGCCCTCCTTGATGCCGGACTCCTTGACGATGTCCTCGACCTCCTTGGTGATGTCCAGGTAGGTCGGCTTGCCCTCGAGCGTCGAAACCTTAACGAGGCCCTTGTAAACTGCCATATCGGTAAATCCCCTGTTCTTGTCCTATTTTGCGAAGTCGGTGCGGGCGCGGTCGAGCGCCTCGAACATCTCGTCGAGTGTAGCGAACGGATCCTCGGCAGCAACGATGCCCGAAGTTCCGCCCGTGCCGTCGGCGCCGTACTTGATGGCGTCGTAGACGTTCTGGCCAGACGAGATTCCCGCAGCTTGGAGCACCTGCGTGGTGGGAGAGACGGCCTTTACGGCCTCGGTGGAGGCGCGCATGTAGTCTTCGCCGGCGACGGTGCCGGTGCCAATCAGGCTCGTGAGCTCGCAAACCATGACGTCGGGGCCGAGCTTGGCGATCATCTCGCCCTCCTCGACGGAGTCGGCGCAAACAACGGTGAGGATACCCACCTCGTTGGCACGGGCGATGGTAGCGGCCAGCTCATGCACGGTGCTGGGGTTCTCGGCATGGTTGAGGAACGTCGCCTTGACGCCCGCGGCAGCCAGCGCCTCGGGCAGCACATGGCCCATGCCGCGGCCAGGCTTGAGGCTCTCCATGAACTGGGCGCAGGGCACCAGGTGGGGACACTCGTCGATGATGCGAGGTAGGTCGATAAGCTGAGCGGTAAACAGCACGTCAAAGTCGTACTTCTCCGCCAGCGCGTCCGTGTACTTGGCGAGCTTCAGAATGTCCTCGCCGTAGAGGTAGGACTTGGGGTTGACCACAAAGAACGGCCAACGAAGCTGCTTTTTCTCCATTGCATCATCTCCGATGTCTGGTGCGCGGGCGAACCGCAGCACAACCTGGTAGTACGGCAGCTTCCGTTAGGGGAAACCACCGATGGCAATAGTAAGCGAACTCGCATCTGAATAGCTATACAAGTTCTGCTCACTTGTTCATTTTATAGGAGACAAGTTTGGAATTTTTTGCTCAGCAGAAGCTCCGGTGAACGGTTGTTTTTCTCGCCGAACGGCTCGTTGAGGAGGCGCACATTTTTGAGGAGCGAATCGCCTGTTTGGTAAAACGTTATACCATTCCGCACGAATCGGTTGCCCGCAGCGAAGTTTGAAGGCTCTGTGACGCGAATTGAGGCGTGCTGCAAAGCCAAAATGCCAACAGCGGGACTTTCGTTTTTTCGCTTCCGAAAGCGCATACGAAAGTTTTTTTAAACGGAGAACCCAGACCCAAGGGCGAGAGGGCCGCTTGGCCGAACGCAACCCCCGCGACGGCCGAGCGGCAATCCTTAGAACAGCGCTGCCGTGCGCCAGCGGATTTCGCCCCTCGAGGCTGCAGCGCCCGCGGCCGTCCTATGCCAATAGACTCACGAGCCGCACCCTAGCGGCGGATGGCCTCCGAGGCACCGGATCACGCTGCAAGGCACCGGCGCCACGCCGCAAGCAATCCCTACTCCTCGCGGCTCTGATGCGCGGTTCCCACGATTGTCTGGCCAGCTGTCAGCATCGTGTCGCCCCATTCGATGGCGCGACCGTCTTCCAAAAAGATCAGCTGCTCCAGGTTCAGAATCGGCGAGCCCTCGGACACGCCCATCACGCTCGCCAGATCCTTGCCAGCCGCACGAGCTGAGTACGCCATCTGAGAGAGCGCGATGCGCCCGCCCGTCGCACGCTCAACAGCATCAAAGAGAGACATCTCCTCCAGGGGCATATCCTCGATGCCCGGGCAGATGTCCAGAGGCGTCCAACTGTCCAGAACCATGATCGACTCGCCGGCGGCGCGACGAACGCGACGGAGTTTGAGCACCGGATCGCCCTCATTGATCTGCAGGCGCTCCGCAACCTCGGGCGTGGCGCCAATGCGTTCGCGCGAGAGCACCTTGGTCTCAAAGCTAATCCCTTGCGCACGCAGGGAGGCCGCAAACGAGAACGGACGGTCGCCACCGGGGTGGGCAATATGCGGCTCGCTCACAAACGTGCCGCGTCCGTGTTCCTGCTTTAATAGCCCCTCATCGACCAGCGTTTTGATCGCCTTGCGCACGGTACCGCGGCTGACGCCAAACTGCTCCATCAGGCTGTGTTCAGAGGGGATCCGCATGCCGACTCCCCACTCCTTGGCAAAAACCTTGGAGCGAATGTAGTTCGACAGGCCCCCATGCAGTGTCTCGCCAGCGGCCTTGTTCATGGCGCCCCCTCAATGTGTCAAAATAGCTCTATCTCGTTGACACATTATATATCTGCCGAGAGGAAGCACATGGACCTACGCATTGCCACCTATATCCTGGCTGCCATCCTGATCTCAATGATGATCTTCAAGGCCGTGAAGAAGCGCACGACCTACACCAAGCTCCAGAACCACCTCGCGCGCGGCGAATACGACGAGTTCTTCGAGCTGCTCGACAAGCCGCTCACCAACGCGTTCTTCCCCGACTACAACATGAACTTCTATCGCTTGAACGCCTACTTGTTGATGGACGACACGGCCAAAATCAACGAGACGCTCGACCTGCTGCTCAAGTACCCCACCAAGCACAAGGACCGCGTAGAGCTAGTGGTCAAGGCTTTTAATATCTATCTGGGCGAGGGTGATAAAAAGCGCTCGCGCGAGATGCTCGACGAGATCATCAATTGGGAGGGCGACGAGTACAAATCCCTCAAGCAGGACTGCCTGCGCTCCTACGACATCGTGATTCTCAAGAAGTCGAACCACATCGGCGAGCTCGAGGCGGTTCTCGACAAGGTGAGTGGCCCCACCCGCGGGCGCATTGAGTACTTCATCGCCTTGCAGTACGAAAACGCCGGCAACATGGAAAAGCGCAACGAGTACCTGCACCTCGCCATGCAAGACGGCTTCCGCCAGGGCGCAGAGTAATCGAGCCGTCACAGCGCGCGTCAACGCAATCGGCCCGCCACCGAAACGGTGCGGGCCGATTCTTTTTGCTGGTAGGGGCGGTGGGACTCGAACCCACAATCCTTGCGGCCAGAGATTTTAAGTCTCCTGCGTATGCCAATTCCGCCACGCCCCCGCGTGCTGGTTAGTCTAACACGAGCGGCAAAACGCCGCTTTGTGGCTAGTAAATTCAGATATGCGCGATTTTGCTTCTGACCTTTGCGGCGCGGCATTTTATTACTGGACAAATCCTAACGCATTGTCCAGTAATTCCAGTTGCAGCCCACCTCGAAGCTTCAATTCAGCGCCCCACGGCGGCTCACCGCATCCCAAATCGCGCATATATGAATTTCTCAGCCACTTTGGGCCAAAAACGGCGTCACAAGGCATGTGAGAGCTGCGGAACCCAACCGATGACGGGCGCCTGGCCGGTCAGGACCTCAAACATAGTGGCGGCCATACCCGCGAGCAAGCTGTTCTCGCTCACGGTGAGCTCGCGATAGCCACCGGCGCGCATAAGCTCGCGAATAATGACGGCACCGCCAAGCAGCACCGGGGCACGTTTGGCCTGAACACCGGGCAGCGTCGCGATCTCTTCAACTGAAAGCGCAGCCATCGTGTCGATACATGCCTGCACGTCATCCGCACTCAAAGCATGGAGATGCACGCGCGAGGAATCGTAGACCGACATGCGCTCCGTCATGGCAACCAGCGTGGTTACCGTTCCGCCCACGGCAACCAGGCGCTCCGGGCGCTCGCCGGCGGCATCCCAGTACGCCGCGAACTGCTCGGCCGCCCATGCGGCAGCCGCCTCGATCTCGTCAGCCACGGGAAGTTGAGCCGAGAAAAAGCGATCTGTCACGCGGCGGCAACCGATATTCAACGACTGCACATGCGCCAGCTTGAGCGAAGACCCGGGCAGGTAGGCGCCCGCGGCAAGCTCGGTCGAGCCGCCGCCGGAGTCGGCCACGGCAATGCGCTCGCCACAAAAGTCGTGCGCCACGCCATAGAACGTCAACGCAGCCTCGACTTCGCCGGGAATCACCTGCGGGCACAGGCCCAAATCACGCAAGCCACGCAACAGCTCGTCGCCGTTTTCCGCATCGCGAGCGGCGCTCGTCAGCGTGGTGCACACGGCGTCGGGGCGCGCCTCGGCAAGCTGGCTCACAAAGCCGGCGCAAGCTGCCAGCACGCGCTCAATTGCCGCCGGCGCCAAGCACCCGGTCGCGTCCACGCCCTCGCCCAGATCGGTGATCACCGTCTGTTTGGAAGACTCAACAATCGCCCCGTCAACCACGGTAGCGATCAGCAGACGCGAGGACACCGTGCCCAGGTCGATAGAGGCGATGCACCTCTCGATCCCGCTTTTAATCCCCTGCTGAGCCGACATACGTCCCCTTACGACGAGACGCCGGACGACGTAATCGTCTGACTCGAGGTGCCGTTAAACGAGAACAGCACGTCAAGTGCCTTGATGTACCAGGGCGCGTCGTTCACGGCTGCAGCCTCGAGCGCCTCGAGTTCGTCAGCAGACATCGTGGTCGAGCTCGAAGAGTCGCTATCGGACGAGTCTCCGTCCAGGCCCTTGACCGTCAACGTGGACTCACCGGGCATCACCAGGCCCAGGCGAGTACGCGCAGCGTCCTCGATACCCTCGCGCGAAAGCAGCGAGTCGACCTCGCTTTGGATAGAGCTGTTGTACGACTCGCGCAGGGCGATCTGCTTGTTCAGCACCTCGCCCGCACGGTAGGCCACATAGCAGTCGCGCACGGGGCCGTACATACTCGCGAGCACGGCGAGTACGACCAACGCGATAAAGAGCGGCTTGGTAGGACCCGTCGTGAAGTCGTAAATCATCTGGACCGCGCGGTTGTCGGCCGCGTACTTCATGAAGTTGGAGTTCCGGCGAGACGGGCGCCCGGCAGGACGCTCGCTCGCATTCGACGCGCCAGCAGTAGCCACAGCCGCTGCACGCTCCCGGCCAGCAACGCCCGAGCTCAGAGGCACGGAGCGTCCTCGCGAGAACGAATATGGAGAGGCCGCGGCCTCGGCAGAAATGTCAGAGTATCGATCCATGTGCGCCTTGTGCGATTGAGGTGTATGTGCGCTTGAATGCTATCTAGTTATACCACGCCGGCGCGCCCGAATCGCGCCGGCTCCAATAAACCGAAAACAAACGGTGCGGAAGAGCGCGCGAGGGGCACCGCGCGAGCGAGCGGGCGCCAAAAGCGACGGTCATCCCCAAAGCAAGGCCACCTGGCCGAGCAGAAAAACGCCCGGCTTACCCAAGTCAACCAACCGGGCAAAATAGCTGGTCAGAAGGTATAAAACCCATCTGCAAACCCGCTTTTAAGCCTCGTACAGAGCGAGCGAAAGCAGGTTCAAAAACTCCTCGTAGAGCTGGGTATGCGAACGCAACGAGTCAAAGGTCACGCGCCAGATAAGCCGCGCGAGCTCGTGATGGCTCAGGTTCTCCTTCGCGCGCGAGCCGATACGTTTGTCGCGCGCGATGGCCGCATCGATGCTTTCGTACACGGCATGCAGGCACTTGTCCTCATCGCGGCGCACGAGCGCCAGGGTCGCCTCGTCGAGCATAGAGATCTCGCGCAGCCAGTTAGTCTTAAAGCCCGCCAAAAAATGCTCCATGCTCGAGCCAAGGCGCCGGCAGTAGTCGATCACGGATTCGTCCTCGCCCGCAGGCTCCAGAACGCAAGCCTCGACCGCTTTGCGCCAGAACTTGAGAACGATGGCCGAGACGAGCGAGGCTTTGTCCGGAAAGTAGTTATAGAGGGTTCCGACGGCGACGCTGCACTCGCGCGCGACGGAGCGGATGCTCAAAGAGCCCAGGCCGTCCTGCTGCGCTCGCGCGTAGGCCACATCCAGAATCTCATCTTTGCTGATCGCCGGTTTACCTGCCATACGCTCCCCTTCTGCCATCATGCCGCAAGTTAGCGCTGCCAATCTCGCATGGTAGC
>CAVEPV010000051.1:0-9989 GCA_963617695.1 Bacteroidaceae bacterium | reverse complement strand
ACGACTCCATCGTGCGCGGCACCACCATGGTGCAGCTCGTCAAGATGCTGCGCGGTGCGGGCGCCAAAGAGATCCACGTGCGCATCAACTCGCCCGAGGTCACCTGGCCGTGCTTTTACGGCATCGACACCGACGTGCAGGCGCAGCTTATCAGCGCCAACAAGTCGGTGGAGGAGATTTGCGAGTTCATCGGTGCCGACTCGCTCGCGTTCCTCTCGGTCGACGGCCTGATCAAATGCATGCCCGCCGGCGGCTACTGCGACGCCTGCTTTACGGGCGTCTACCCGGTGGCCATCCCCGACAGCTTTGGCCGCGACAAGTTCATGGAGGGCTACAAGCCGCGCAATATCGGCAAGGTCGAGAAGCTTTCCGAGGACGTTGTGGTCGAGAAGGAAATGGACAAGAGCTGGGAGGCCGCGCACCCTGAGGCATAAGCGCGGGGCACGTGAATGAGGCGGGTCGATGGGCCCGCCGCCTTTATATACGTTTAAACATGTAAAGTCAGACATACGGTTCAGAAGCAATCGAGAAGAAGGGGCTCAGATGAGCGAGAACACCAAGCACGTTACCTACGAGGATGCCGGCGTGGATACCGCCGAGGGCGGCCGCGCGGTCGACGCGATCAAGCAGATGGTCAAGGAGACCAATCGTCCCGAGGTCATCGGTGGCATCGGCGGCTTTGGCGGCTTGTTCTCTGCGGCGGCGCTCAAGGACATGGAGGATCCGATCCTCATCTCTGGCACCGACGGCGTGGGCACCAAGCTCGTGCTGGCGCAGCTTCTGGATCGTCATGAGACCGTGGGTCAGGATCTGGTAGCCATGTGCGTGAACGACATCCTCGCTTCGGGCGCTGAGCCGCTGTTCTTCCTCGACTACGTGGCGATCGGTCACATCGAGGCCGAGCACATGGCCAAGATCGTCAAGGGTGTGGCCGACGGCTGCAAGCTCGCGGGCTGCGCGCTCGTGGGCGGCGAGATGGCCGAGCACCCCGGCGTCATGCGTCCGGATGACTACGACCTGGCTGGCTTTACCGTGGGCGTTGTTGACCGTCCCAAGATGATCGACCCGGCAAATGTTCGCGAGGGCGATGTGATCATCGGCCTGCCGAGCACCGGCGTGCACTCCAACGGTTATTCGCTTGTGCGTAAGGTCATCGGCGTGGACGGCATTGTTCCTGGCACGCCCGAGGCTGAGGCCAAGCGCGCCGAGCTTGAGCAGCCGCTCGAGGAGCTGGGCGGCGCCTCGCTCGCCGATGCCCTGCTCGCGCCCACCCGCATCTACGTGAAGCCCGTGCTCGACCTGCTGCGCGGCGGCGCTAACGTGCACGCCATCGCCCACATCACCGGTGGCGGCATCACTGAGAACCTGAACCGTGCGCTGGCCGACAACGTCGACGCCGTGGTGGAGCGTCAGGGCTCCGAGATGGGCTGGGACGTGCCGCCCGTCATCACCTACATTTCCAAGCACGCCGAGCTTGCTCCCAACGAGGCCTGCAAGACCTTCAACATGGGCGTTGGCCTGTGCTTCATCGTGGCCGCCGAGGACGAGGCCGCGACCGTGGCCGCGCTCGAGGCCATGGGCGAGAAGCCCTTCCGCGTGGGCACCTGCGTCGCTGGCTCCGGAAAGGTGGTCTACTCCGATGAGCGATAAGGCGGCCGAGTACACGCCGCGTACGCGTCCCACGGGCACGCCCGTGACCGAGCCGCTCAAGATCGGCGTGCTCATCTCGGGCTCCGGCACCAACCTGCAGGCGCTGATCGACCGCATTGCCGACGGCAGCCTGAACGCCTCGATCGAGCTGGTGGTCTCGAGCCGCCCCTCGGCTTACGGCCTCAAGCGTGCCGAGGAAGCGGGCATCCAGACCCTCACCCTCTCGCGCGAGATCTACGCCGACCCCATCGCGGCCGACGAGGTCATCGCCGCGGCGCTGCTCGAGCGCGGCTGCGAGTACGTGGTCATGGCCGGCTACATGCGCATGGTGCGCCCGCCGCTGCTCGCCACGTTCGAGAACCGCGTGGTCAACCTGCATCCGGCGCTCCTGCCGAGTTTTGTGGGCGCGCACGCCATCGACGACGCCTTTGAGCGCGGCGTGAAGGTCACGGGCATTACTGTGCACTTTGCCAACGAAGTCTACGACAACGGCCCTATCATCGCCCAGCGCGCGCTGGCGATCGAGGAGGGCTGGGACGTGGACACCCTCGAGGAGCATATCCACGAGCTGGAGCACGAGCTGTACCCGCAGGTCATCCAGATGCTCGCCGAGGGCCGCGTGCACGTGCTGCCTTCTGGCAAGGTTGCTATCGACGAGTAGCGCTTGGACAGCGCTTCTGTTTGCGTGTGCTACCATCACGGGTGTCGAGCCGCTCCACTGCCCAACCGGATGCGGCGCGACGCATCTGCTAGCCATGTCGATAGGAGAGAGCAATGGCAGAAAAGGATACCGAGCTGTTCGACCCCGAGCTGGTCTTTTTTGACTGGGAGGCCGACAGCACCGACGAGTTCTTCAAGAAGCTCGAGGTAGAGCTCAAGGCTCGCGGCAACATCAACGACGGTTGGCTTGAGGGCATTACGACCCGCGAGCACAACTACCCCACCGGTCTGCACACCGAGGCGGCGGCTATCGCCATCCCGCACACCGATCCGCAGTTCATCGAGAAGCCCTACATCGCGGTGATCAAGCCCAAGACCCCGATCGTCTTTAAGCCGATGGCCGACATGGGCGACGACGTTCCCACCGAGTTGATCATCAACCTGGGTGTCCTGCGCGACGGCGGCCAGGTGGCGGTGCTCATGAACCTCATGAACATCTTTATGGACAAGGAGAAGGCGGCCGACATCCTCGCTCAGACCACCCAGCAGGGTATGGTCGACGCCATCGCCAAGTACTTCGAGTAGTTCTCGCACATCGAGCGGCCTTATGCTGAGTGACGGCCGCGGCATCTAGCGCGACCGAACGTGCGCCCTCCGGAGCCTCGCGCCCCGGAGGGCGCACCACTGTTGTGGCCAGTACTCAAAAATCGGACGTTGGCCATAAGCAGGCATTTCGTCCAGCCGGCTTTCCCATACCGCGCGCGGTACATACGCCTTCGCTTTTGCGGCTCTGGCCCCAGATGGCCCAGTACCCAGTTGGTATGTGGGCCGGAGCGGATGTCCCATCCGACCCTCTTCCTCAAACCGTGTGCGGTGCGGGCGCCCAACTTACTTTGTATATCGGGAGATATCGCCTTGCGCTCGGCCCGCATGAGCGGCCCATGTGCGACAATAGCGAAACTAATGGCTTGGAAACCCCGCCGATTCGCGGCGGTGCGATACGTAGAGGTATGCCCATGGCGCAGAACAGCAAGAACACCAACGCGCAGAACGCGGCCGGCCCGCAGGACACGACGCAGAACGTGAGCAAGAAGAGGCACCGCAAGGCTCCGACTGCCTCCGAGCTCAGCTCGGCCCCGCTCAAGAAGGACCTGCGCCGCAAGAAGCATAAGACTCGCCTGTCCAAGGGCGTAAAGATCCTGCTCGTGGCCATTGGCGTCGCGGCGATGCTGCTTTCCGTCTCGGCCATGGCATGCTCCGGCGTGATCAACCAGAGCCAGAACTCCGAGAGCTACCACCTCACCGGCGGCGTGGCCGCAACGGTCGACGGTGTGAGCATTACCGAGGACACCGTGACCAAGCAGATCATGAGCGTGCGCTCCGGCAGCTACGATTCCGATGAGGATTGGGCGCAGTACCTCGTGGACAGCGACATGACGCCCGAGAGCTACCGTGAGCAGATCATCAACTCGCTCGCCGAGCAGTACTTGGTTCAGAAGGCTCAGAACGAGTACAACATCGAGGTCAGCGACGACGAGATCGAGGAGGCCTGGAAGGACGCCTACTCCAACTACGACAGCGAGGACGCCTTTATTCAGCAGATCGAGCTGTTCGGCTACACCGAGGACACCTACAAGTCTCAGCTCGAGAGTAGCCTGAAGCAGGAGAAGCTCGAGGACGCCGTGACCGATGTCAACATCACCGATGACGACATCCTTGAGTACCTGAACGACAACCTCGATACCTACAACGACGCCCGCCGCTCTGAGAACCTGCTGCTCAAGGTCGACTCCGACGCCACCGACGACGAGAAGGCCGAGGTCAAGGCCAAGGCCGAGGAGATCCTCGAGAAGATCAACTCCGGCGAGATGAGCTTTGAGGACGCCGTGGAGGAGTACTCCGAGGACACCGGCTCTAAGGATGACAAGGGCGATGTGGGCTGGGACAAGCTCACGAGCTTTGTGGACGAGTACCAGACTGCCCTCGACAAGCTCGACAAGGGCGAGGTCAGCGGTGTGGTCGAGTCTTCCTACGGCTACCACATCATCAAGTGCACCAACTACTTCCACGTGGATGACAAGGTGACCTCGATCAAGAAGGTCCCCAAGAAGATTCGCACCTACATCAAGAACATCCTGGAAAGTCAGGAGAAGAGCAGCGCCTATAGCACGTGGCTCGATAACTACACCAAGGCCGCGGACATCAAGATCAACGACATGCCCGAGGATGTGCCCTACAACGTGAGTCTCGACGGCGTGACCGCCACGACCGACGACACCACCAGCGACGACTCCGCTACTGATGACTCCACCACCAGCGACGACTCCGCTACCACCGACACCACGACTACCGACGACTCGTCCGACTCTGCCAGCGAGTAGCGAGCCGAGCGCCAGGAAGGACTGACATGACTAACGAAGAGCTCCAGCAGGAAATGATCGCCGCCATGAAGGCGAAGGACAAGACGCGTCTGGCCATCATCCGTCAGGTTAAGACCGAGGTGAAAAACATCGAGGTCAACGAGCGCCGCGAAGTGACCGAGGAAGACGTGAACAACATGGTTCGCCGTCTGATCAAACAGACGACCGAGACCCTCGAGATGTCCATCAAGGCCGCTACCAACCAGGAGCGCACCGACATGCTCACCGAGCAGGTCGCCATTCTGGAGACCCTGCTGCCCCAGCAGGTTTCGGGCGATGAGCTGGTCGAGCTGATCGAGAAGACCATCGCCGAGCTGGGTGCCACCAGCAAGAAGGACATGGGCCGCGTGATGGGCGCCCTGGGCGCTGCCACCGGCGGCAACTTCGATAAGCCCGCCGCCGCCAAGGAGGTCGGCGCGCGTTTGGCGTAACTCGCCTGGTGCGGGGCTTAAAGGGGCGGCTCCTCGCCCCGACATATCGACTGCGCAGGCGGCCCGGGACGGCTCGAGCAGGAGCCATCCCGGGCCGTTTTTAGTGCCGCTGCCTGCGCCGGGCTGTGCGCCCGAGCGTGCCTTGCAACGTCTCCGCAGGAGCTACGCACAAAACCCCAGCGTGCACTTTAGCCAACTAATGTGAATAGAATGGGGTCGTATGCGCATGAATTTGACTAATCGACCCGTTATCGGGCATATTTATCGAATAAAAAACGATGCCTGACACAGAACGCCAGATTGTAACAAGAACGTTTCAGCACTGTTGCCGATGCTCCGTGCACGTCGCGGGCGTTTTTCGGCACCCGTACAATATGGCTCGCGAATAGAAGTGAGGAAGGGAAGCCACCAATGGCCGACATGATTGAAATCAAGGGTCTCAACAAGTACTTCGGAGACCTGCACGTCCTTAAGGACGTCAACCTGACGGTCAAGAAGGGCGAGAAGGTCGTTGTCATCGGTCCGTCCGGCTCGGGCAAGTCGACCATGATTCGCTGCGTTGACTTTTTGGAGGAGCCCACCTCGGGTGAGGTCATCATCGACGGCACCCCGCTCACCAAGAAGAACCACCTGGAGATGGCGCGCAAGTACTCCTCCATGGTGTTCCAGCAGTTCAACCTGTATCCCAACATGACGGTGCTGGGCAACCTCACCCTCGCCCCCATCAAGCTCCAGAAGAAGAGCAAGGAGGAGGCCAACCAGATCGCCATGGCCGCGCTCAAGCGCGTTGGCATGGCGCACAAGGCCGGCGAGTACCCGCAGAACCTCTCTGGCGGCCAGCAGCAGCGCGTGGCTATCGCCCGTGCCCTCTGCACAAAACAGCCGATCATCCTGTTCGACGAGCCCACGAGTGCCCTTGACCCCGAGATGGTCCAGGAAGTACTCGACGTTATGATCGAGCTGGCGCAGGAGGACATCACCATGATCTGCGTCACGCACGAGATGGGCTTTGCCCGCCAGGTGGCCGACCGCGTCATCTTTATGGACGACGGCCGCATTCTGGAGGAGGGCACGCCCGATCACTTCTTTGAGAATCCCCAGAACGAGCGTTGCCGCGACTTCTTGGCCAAGATTCTTCACTAACTGCCGTTTGCGCGGCCGCGTGCCGCGTCGGAATGCGCCGGGGGTATGGGCCCGGCGGGTGGCCGCAAGACGGTCGCCAATCTGTGTATCAGCGGAAGGGGTACCAACATGGATATGTCACGTCGTAAGTTTTTGCAGGTAGCCGGCATGGGCATCCTGAGTGTTGCCGGCATGGGCACGCTCGCGGGCTGCGGTTCCAGCTCCAGCTCCAAGTCTGGTTCTTCTGACGGCGGTGACTCCAAGGTTGCCACCATCAAGGAGCGCGGCAAGCTCAACTGCGGCGTCAAGAAGGACGTTGTGGGCTACGGTTACCTCAACACCTCCACCAAGGAGTACGAGGGCCTCGAGATCGACCTGTGCTACCAGATCGCCGCTTCTGTCTTTGGCGTCACCTATGACGAGGCCAAGGAGCAGGGTCTCTGCGAGTTCACGGACGTTACGCCCAAGACCCGCGGTCCGCTGATCGACAACGACCAGCTCGACATCATCGCAGCTACCTACACCATCACCGACGAGCGCAAGGAGAGCTGGGACTTCTCCACGCCGTACCGCACCGACCACGTGGGCATCCTGATCAAGAAGAGCTCCGGCATGAGCAAGATGGCCGACCTCGACGGCAAGATCATCGGCGTCTCGCAGGGCTCCACCACCAAGGACCTGGTGCTGCAGATGCTCAAGGACGAGGGCATCGACGCCACGCCCGAGTTCAACGAGTTCCCGGACTACCCGTCCATCAAGAGCGCTCTGGACGCCGGCAACGTCGACGCCTTCGCTATGGACCGCTCCACCCTTAAGGGCTACACCACCGACGACTGCGAGCTGCTCGACTCCGACATCGAGTTCGGTGCGCAGGAGTACGGCGTGGCCACCAAGAAGGGCTGCGACCTCTCCAAGGTTGTTGACGACACCGTCAACGAGCTGCTGGACAACGGCTGGATCGATGAAGAGATCGAGACCTGGGGCCTGCTCTAGTCTGATCGCGCGGGCTGCGGCGGCGCGCTAGGCGCTACCTGCCGCGGCCCTTGTCGCCCGGGTGCCTGCGCATCCGGGCGATATGTTAGTAGTAGTTAGGAAGGAACGACATGCTCGAAGGACTCCTCGACTCCATGCGATGGGAGATGACCTTCGCCGAGATGGGCAGCTTCTGGGATGGCTGGTTCGTCACGCTGCGGGTTGTTATCGCCGGTCTGGTGCTGTCTTTGGTGCTGGGCACGCTTCTGGGTGTGTTCTCGACCACGCGCTCGCGCGTACTGCGTGCGATCTCTCGCGTGTACGTCGAGTTCTACCAGAACACCCCGCTGCCGGTTCAGGTGTTCTTCATGTACATGGCCGGCCCCCAGCTGCTCCAGGCCATCACGGGCGCGCCGAATCCGGTTCGCATCAGCTCCTTTGCGCTGGGCTTCCTTGGCGTGGGCCTTTACCACGCGGCCTATGTCTCCGAGGTCATCCGCACCGGTATCGAAGCCGTGCCGCGCGGTCAGATGGAGGCTGCGCTCTCGCAGGGCTTCACCCGCGTGCAGGCTTACCGCTACGTGATTTTGCCGCAGACCTTCAAGGTCATCCTCCCGCCGCTGTGCAACCAGGCACTCAACCTGGTCAAGAACACCTCGGTGCTCGCGCTTATTGCTGGTGGCGACTTGATGTACAACGCCGACGGCTTTGTCTCTACCTACGGTTACCTGCAGGGCTACATCCTGGCGTGCTTTATGTACTTCATCATTTGCTTCCCGCTGGCGCTGCTCGTTCAGTACCTGGAGCGCCGCGCCAAGCGCCGTCCGCGTGCCAAGGTGATTCCCGGCATCACGCCCGAGCCCGCAAAGGAGGCGTAACCGATGGAGATCTTCAACGCAGACAACCTGTCGTTCATCATGGACGGCTTTCTCAAGACCATCCAGATCTCGTTCTTCGCGATCATCTTCTCGGTGATTCTGGGCACTGTGCTCGCCATGATCAAGCAGTACTGCACCGGCAAGCTCCGTATCTTCTCGGTGCTGGTAAGCGCCTACATCGAGCTGTTCCGCTGCACGCCTAACTTGCTGTGGATCCTGTTTATCTACTTCACGGTCAAGGGCAACGATGTTGTGATCTCGGTGCTCGCGTTCACGATTTTCACCTCGGCGGTTATGGCCGAGATCGTTCGTGGCGGCTTTAACTCGATTCCCAAGAGCCAGTTCGAGGCCGCGCAGTCGCAGGGTTTTGGCTTCTTTAGCACCATGCGCCTGATCATCCTGCCGCAGACGTTCAAGACGATCATCCCCGCGCTGTTCAGCCAGTGCACGACGGTCATCAAGGACTCCTCGTACCTGGCCGGCATCAACGTGGCCGAGTTCATGTACTCTGCGAAGGTCGTCATGGCGCAGACCTCGCAGCTCTCTGAGGTGCTTGCGCTCTACGGATTTGTGTTCGCGCTCTACTTTGTGCTCAACTTTGGCATCTCGCTGCTTGTGCGCGCTTACCAGCGCCGCGCGGTTGCAGCCTAAGGTTGCCAGCGCAGGCGTGAGTGCGGTTTCGGCGGGCTCCTCTGAGACGGGGGAACCCGCCGTTTGGCTATCTGGGCGCGGTGCGTGCGCAGGGGTAGCCTATAGTTAGTCAGTCTTAGTCACAGACGGCCGGTTATTGGCCAGGTAATTTGGAGGCATGGCATGGCGGTAATCAAGGACAGGATCGAACAGCGTCTGGCGCTTCGCGAGGCCGAGCGTGCCGGCCAGCCCGTGGTGATCACCATCGCGCGCGACTTTGGCGCCGAGGGCCACGAGATCGGCAAGATGCTCTCCTGTGAGCTGGGCATTCCCCTGTACGACAACGAGCTGCTCGTGCGCTCGGCCCTGCGCGAGGGCGAGTCGGTAGACAAGATGGCCGCTTACGACGAGCGCCTGGCCATGGACAACGTGGCGTTTTTGCCCGACCGTGTGGATTCGCGCTCGCTTTCGGACAAGCTCTTCAAGTCGATGTCGCAGGTGATTTTGGACCTGGGCTCCACCAAGAGTTGCATTATCGAGGGCCGTCTTTCTGACTACCTGCTGCGCAACAACCCCAACCACATCGCCGTGCTGGTGACGGCTCCCTTTGACGCACGTGTCGAGATCGTGCGAGCCAAGCGCGGCCTGAGCAAGAAGAAGGGCGCCAAGCTCGTCAAGCAGATGCAGAAGATGCGCGAGGCGTTCTACAAGCGCTACTCCGCCGGCAAGTGGAAGATGACCGACGGCAAGGACATCGTGGTCAACCGTGCCAAGCTGGGTCGCGAGGGCTGCGTGGCCGTTATCGCCGCCGCCTACCGTATGAAGCTCGCCGAGCTGGGCGTAGAGGACGTGCCGACGGCCGTTGAGGTCGAGCCCGCCACTTGCGTTGAGGTGCCGGTGGAGGCCGTGGAGACGGTGGAGGCTGCCGAGTAGGGGCATCTGCGCCCCGGCTGCAAGCTCAGATTGCTTTCCGGTTTGGCTTCAGCTCTCCTTGGTTGCAAAACTGATTGGAATGAGTGCTCTCCCATATGGGGGAGCACTTTTTTGGTCAGGAGCGCGACAGGTCTTGTAAGGATTTCTAAAAAGTGGTTGACGCGGCTTTTGGGCGCTGCCATACTCCTTCGCCGGAACATGAACGGCCGCGCGCATAGCGGCGCGGTCACCCGAGCACAAGGAGGTGTCCTCATGGAAGGCAGTCATAGTACGAGCGCCCACGCAGAGGCACC
>CAVEPV010000050.1:0-10153 GCA_963617695.1 Bacteroidaceae bacterium | reverse complement strand
CGGGCCCCTTTTCGCGTTTCGGGGCGTTGTTTGGCGGCGCGGTTTCCATCGCTGCGGGATAGCGGATACAATAGTCAGGATGTCTCGGTAGCGGCAAAGGAGGTTCAAGTGGCAGAGGCCGGCGTCGGCGTTGATATGGTCGAAATCGCTCGCATGGAGCGTATCAAGGCCAAGACTCCCGGGTTCTTCCCCCGTGTGTTTACGGATGAGGAGTGCGCCTACTGCGAATCGACCTCTCGTCCCGCAGTGCACTATGCCTGTCGTTTCGCCGCGCGTGAGGCTGTGCTTAAAGCCTTGGGTTGCGGTTTTTCTGGCGTCCACCGCAAGGACGTCTCGATCGCGCTAGATTCGAATGGACGACCGACCGTTGTGCTGGCCGGCAAGGCGCTTGAGTACGCGCAGGAGCGCGGCGTTGTCGAGGTGGCGATCTCGCTGTCCGCCACCGGTGGCTTGGCCGTGGCGAATGCGATGGCCATCACCGACGATGCGCGTCCTAAGCCCAAGACATCAAAACAAGATGAAAAGAAGCGCATTGCGCAGTCGTTTAGGGACGCCCGGAGCGTTCTGGACGAGCTTGAGCGCGTGCAGACGGTCGATATGGAACAGGAGCAGAGCCATGAAGCCGGTTCTGAACACTGAGGAAGTAACCGCTCTTGAGGATGTTATCGAGCGCGAGGGCACCTCAAAAGCCGAGCTTATGGAGCACGCGGGAGAATTCCTTGCCTCGCTTGTAGCCGAGGAGAGCCCCTCGCGTGTGCTTGTGCTCTGCGGCTTTGGTAACAACGGCGGCGACGGTTGGGTCGCTGCGGACATCCTCCAGCACAAGGGGATTACCGTTGATGTGGCCACGCCGGTTGACCCGAGCGAGATTCCGAGCGCTCTGGCGCGCCATGTTGCGCGTCGCACTGCGGCCCGCGACGTTAACGTGGTGATAGGCCCTTCGCGCGACGAGCTGGTTGAGCTGATCGACCAGGCAGACATCGTGGTCGATGCCATTTTGGGCACCGGCTTTCACGGTGAGGTTCGTCCGCCGTTCTCTATCTGGATTCCTACGGTCAACGAGCTCTCGCCCGTGGTTGTTGCCGCAGACATCCCTTCGGGCCTGGACGCCGAGACCGGCGAGGTGGCCGACTGCTGCATCCGTGCCGATAAGACCGCAACCATGATTGCACCCAAGATCGGCCTGTATAGCGGCGAGGGCCCCGAGTACGCCGGTGAGGTGGAGTGCGGTACGCTCTACGACAAGCTCGACGAGGTCATCAACGACGTTGACCACACGGCCGAGATCGTGGAGCCCGCTGACCTGATTGACTGCGTTGAGGCTCTGCCGGCCGCTGTGAACAAGTACACCCGCGGCTCGGTGCTGGTGGTCGCCGGCTCTGCGTCCTACCCCGGAGCCGCGATGATGGCCGCTAAGGCCGCGGCGCGCGCCGGCGCAGGCTATGTGGCCGTGGCCGCTCCTGACGCCTGTGCGAACCTCATTCGCATGGCGCTGCCTTCGGTGCCTGTTATCGCCATCCCTTCTGACTCGCGTGGCGCTTTTGGCGTGGCTGCGCGCTCGATGGTTTGCGAGATCGCCTCTAAGTACGACTGCGTGCTGTGCGGCCCCGGCATGACCACGGCTTCCGGCTGCATGCAGGTGGTCTCGGGCTTGCTGGAACTTGACGTGCCGCTGGTGCTCGATGCG
This sequence comes from Bacteroidaceae bacterium, assembly GCA_963617695.1. Classification (GTDB taxonomy): domain Bacteria; phylum Actinomycetota; class Coriobacteriia; order Coriobacteriales; family Coriobacteriaceae; genus Collinsella. The sequence continues at coordinate 8,466 of CAVEPV010000050.1, read as the reverse complement.
GACGGCTTGAACTGCTTGGCCCGTCTCTCCATCGACGGCATCGACAAGACGCCCGAGCTCTACCGCCGCGAGGCGCCTTTGATTCTCACGCCGCATCATGGCGAGCTTTCGCGCTTGCTTAACGGTATCGAGGTTAACGATCTGGGCACCGCCATCTTTGCGGCACAGCAGATTCTGTGGGCCGCCGGCTCCAACAACATGATCATTGCGGCCAAGGGCCCCACCACGGCTGTGGTGGGCGTGGAGCACGTGCTGCTGCCTCAGGCCGGCCCCGCATCGCTTGCCACCGCCGGCTCCGGCGACGTGCTCGCGGGCATCCTTGCCGGCACCCTGGCTACGCGTCACGGCGAGGTGGAGAGCTGGGAGCTCATCGTCTCTTACGCTGTGACCGTCCACTCCTATACCGGTTTTGCGGCCGCGGCCGAGATGGGCGAGATGAGCGTCATCGCCACCGACCTGATTGACCTGATCGGCCCGGCGCTTCAGATGGTCGAGAACGAAGCCCTCAAGGACATGGGGCTTGCGGACTCCGAGGAGGACTAACCGTGCCGCAGTACCGCCAGCCCGAGACCCGTTGGGCTTGGGCAGAGATCAACCAGGGGGCGCTGCGCCGCAACACCCGCGCGTTTAAGAACCTACTGGGTCCACGTCAGCGTCTGTGCTGCGTGGTCAAGGCCGACGCCTACGGTCACGGCGCGGTTGCCTGTGCCAAGATCATGCACGCAACCGGTGCCGACATGTTCGCCGTGGCCACGGTGCGCGAAGCCGTTGAGCTGCGCGAAGGTGGCATCAACCGTACGCCGATTCTGGTGCTGAGCGAGCCTCCTCTGGAAGCTATCGATACCCTGCTCGAGCACGATCTGATGCCTGCTGTCTACACATCCGAGTTTGCCCTGGCCTATGGCGAGCGCGCCTCGCAGGTGGGCAAGATCGGTAAGTACCACATGGCGATCGAGACGGGCATGAATCGTGTGGGTGTGCACTACACGCAGGTGCTCGACTTTAGGCGCGAGATCGACTTTCATCGCGGCATTGAGTGCGATGGCGTGTTCACGCACTTTGCCACGGCAGACGAGCAGACCGGCTGGGACTACAAGCTGCAGTGCAAGCGCTTTGAAGAGGCCGTTGCCGCCATGCGCGACGCCGGCTACGAGTGCGGTATCGTGCACTGCGCCAACACGCCGTCCTCGATCCTCGACCCCTCCATGCGCTACGACATGATTCGTGCGGGTATTGGCCTGTACGGCCTGCAGCCCTGCGAGGCGTCCCGGCCCGTATTCCCGCTGGAGCCGGTGATGAGCGTGCGCGCCCGTGTGACGCGTGTGACGCATCCGGCCATGGGCGAGGGCGTGGGCTACGGCTTTACCTACCGCGTGCCCCGCACGCGCGTGCAGATCTGCACCCTGCCGCTCGGCTACGCGGACGGCCTGGCACGCACGCTTTCCAATCGCATGGACGTGCTCTACCAGGGGCGCCGCTTGCAGCAGGTGGGCAACATCTGCATGGATCAGTGCATGGTCGCCATCTCACAGACCTCGATGCGCCAAGATCCCGAGGCGGCTTACGGCGACGTCATGACGATCATTGGCCGCGACGGTGACGCCGAGATCACGATGGACGAGCATGCGCGCCTGCGTGGCACCATCAACTATGAGGTAGCCTGCGGTTTTGGCATGCGCCTTGAGAAGATCTACGTGTAGGGTCACGCCATGGGCGTCATGCGCATTCCGGGCCATACGCACCAACAGCCGCGCGAGGTCTCGCTGGAAGAGATTCGCGCCGTGCTGGGCGATTGCCGCCTGTGCCAGCTCTGCCAGTCGCGCACGAACATCGTGTTCGGCGTGGGCAATCCACATGCACGCGTGATGTTCATCGGCGAGGCGCCGGGCAGAAACGAGGACTTGCAGGGCGAGCCCTTTGTGGGCGCGGCCGGCCAGGATCTGAACGGGATCCTCTCGCTGGCGGGACTTGCGCGCGAAGATGTTTACATCGCTAACGTGCTCAAATGCCGTCCACCGGGCAACCGTGATCCGCAGGCCGATGAGATCCTGGCCTGTTCGCCGTTTTTGCGCGAGCAGATTCGCAGCATCTGGCCGGACGTGATCGTGACGCTTGGCAACCCGGCCACGCATTTTGTGCTCAAGACCGAGGTGGGCATCACACGCCTGCGCGGGAGATTCCACCAGGTAGGGCACTTTGCGGTGCTGCCCACTTTCCATCCGGCGGCCGCGCTGCGCAACCCCGCGTGGCAGGAGCTGCTGGAGTCGGATTTCCGCCTGCTGGGCGAGTGGCTTACGGCACATCCGGCAACGGAGGCGGGGGAGTCACAGCGGCAGGGGAGCGGAATGGCGTCTTCGCCGGCGTCGGGTTCGCACCAAGGGAGCGCGACGGCGCAGACCCTGAATGCAGCGGGTTCGCAACAGGGGAGTGGGGCGCCCCGCTCTTCGCAGCCATCGTCCGCGCCGCAACAGGCCGCGGCCCAGCCTCAACCTGTTGCCGAGCGCGCACAGCAGGAGGGCACGGCACAGCCTCAACAGAAAACGGAACCGGCCGGGGCATGAGCCTGCGGCCATAGGATTGGATAGATAGATGTTGGAACGCAAGGGATTCGCGCAGTACGCGAGCGCGAGCGCCGAGGACACGGAGCGCCTGGGCGGCCTGATCGCAAACGAGCTGCAGGACGGCGACGTACTGGTGCTCACTGGCGGCCTAGGCGTGGGCAAGACGCACCTCACCAAGGGTGTGAGCCGCGGCCTGGGTGACGAGCATCCCGTGACCAGCCCGACGTTTGCCCTCATGGCCGTGCACGACCAGGGCCGCATTCCGCTCTATCACTTTGACCTGTACCGTCTGGAGCACGCTTTTGAGCTCGAGGACACCGGCATCTACGATGTGCTGGGCTACGAGGGCGCCTGCCTGCTGGAATGGGGCGAGCAGTTCCAAGACGAGCTGACTGACGAGTACCTCTCCGTGACCCTTGCGCGCGATACCGACGACGAGAACCACCGCGCCATCGCGCTGGACGCTCACGGCGAGCGCGCGCAGGAGCTGATGTGGGCAATCGACAAGGCTGTGGAAGATGACTGCAATGAGTAGCAATCGCAACGTGGTCGTGGCAATCGACACCTCGACCGATATGCTGGCCTGTGCCGTGACGTGGACCGATCCCGTCACGGGCGAGGCGCACCTGATCTCGCGCGACCATCTGTGCCGCCGTCATGCCAACGTGGAACTGGTGCAGACTGTCGAGGCCGCGCTCGCCGAGGCGGGCCTGACAGTGGCCGACGTGGATGCGTTCCTTGTGGGTCGCGGCCCGGGCTCGTTTACGGGCGTGCGCATTGGCATCTCGACGGCAAAGGGCCTTGCTCGCGGCGCCAACGTGCCGCTGCTGGGCACCTCCACTCTCGATGCCTGCGCTTGGACGGCGTGGCGTGCGGGCGAGCGCGGCCTGTTGGGCGTGGCGGCAGACGCCATGCGTGGCGAGGTCTATCCGGCGCTCTACCAGCTGGACGAGGAGGGCGTGCATCGTCAGTTTGAACGCGAGCGCGTGGTCAAGGCCGCCGAGGCCTTTGACGAATGGCGCTCCCACCCCGACTGGAAGCGCATGAAGCTCACCGGCGACGGCCTGGTGCGCTATGGCAAGCTGCTCGACGAGGCCGAGATGGAGCGCGCGATCGAGCGTGAGCTGTGGTGGCCTACGGGCGAGGGCCTGATGCTTGCCGGTGGTGTGGGCGACGGCGACCCGGCGCTGGTGCTGCCTGTCTACACGCGCCTTTCTGACGCGGAGGAAAACGAGCGCCGCCGTCTGGGCTTAGGCGAGAGCGCGAACACCGAAAAGACCGGCGTGGCCGACGAGCTGGCCGGCCGTCACCTGCAATTCCGCCCCATGGGCGCGGCCGACGCTGAGGCTGCAGCTGCGCTCGAGGCCGTCTGCTTTGAGGGCGCGAGCCACGAGCCATGGTCGCCGGCGCTCTTCTTGGAGGAGCTCTCGCCCGCGGCGGCGGCTCCCCGTACCTGGTGGGTCGCGCACGATGACGGCGAGCTGCTGGGCATGGCCGGCGGCATGGTGATGGAAAGCGACGTGCAGATTCTGGACGTCGCTTGCGCTCCCGCCCGCCGCCGCGAGGGTATCGCCCGCAAGCTGCTCGCGCACGTGAGCTACGACGCGCAGATGCTCGGCTGCACCACGGCATCGCTTGAGGTGGAGGCCGAGAACGCTCCCGCCATCGCCCTCTATCGCTCACTGGGCTTTGAGGAGGCCGGGCGCCGCCGCAACTACTACGGCCAGGGTCACGATGCCCTGGTCATGACGGCGCCGCTACCGCTCGTGCTGCCGGTGGACGCCGCCTCGCCCGAGCCTACGGCAGCCGTGCAGCGCGTGTGGCCGCTTGCCGAGCCGCAGCGCACCGATGAGGAGCGCGCGCAGGTCGCCGACGCCCAGCTGGTACTCGCCATCGAGAGCTCGTGTGACGAGACCGCCGTGGCCATCATCGACCGCACGGGCCGCATGGTGGCCAACCAGGTCTCCACGCAGATCGACTTCCACGCACGCTTTGGCGGCGTGGTGCCAGAGATCGCCTCACGCAAGCACGTCGAGGTCATCGTGGGCGTGGTGGACGCTGCGCTGGAGGAGGCCGCTGCATCGATGGGCCTTGCCGCCCCCATCGCGCCCGCAGAGCTTGCCGCTGTGGGTGTGACTCAGGGCCCGGGCCTGGTGGGTGCGCTTGTGGTGGGCGTGGCCTTTGCCAAGGGCTTCGCCTTTGCCGCCGGCTGCCCGCTCATTTGCGTGAACCATCTGGAGGGCCATCTTTACGCCAACTTGCTTGCGCAGCCCGACCTGGAACCGCCGTTCATCTTCACCCTCGTTTCGGGTGGACACACCATGCTCGTACACGTCAAGGCGTGGGGCGACTACGAGGTTCTGGGCGAGACGCTCGACGACGCCGTGGGCGAGGCCTTTGACAAGGTGGCCAAGGCGTTGGGCCTGGGTTATCCCGGCGGCCCCATCATTTCGCGCTTGGCCGAGGGCGGAAACCCGCAGGCCATCGATTTCCCGCGCGCGCTCAACCGCAAGGGCGACTACCGCTTTTCGCTCTCGGGCCTTAAGACGGCCGTTGTCTCCTATATCGAGCGCGAGACGGCGGCGGGTAACACCATCCATCTCCCCGACCTTGCCGCGTCGTTCGAGGCGGCGGTGTTCGACGTGCAGTACAAGAAGGCCAAAAACGCGCTGCATGCGACGGGCTGTACGGAGTACTGCATCGGCGGCGGCGTCTCTGCCAATCCGCACCTGCGCGAGATGATGATTCGCAAGCTGGGGCGCCAGGGCATTCGCGTGACGGTGCCGCCGCTTGACGCCTGTACCGACAACGCCGCCATGATCGCCGAGGTCGCGCGCCGCAAGTTCGCGGAGGGCGATTTTGCGGAGTTCGATGTGGATGCGGATCCCAATATGACGCTTTGATACTTGCTTGATAATGCTTTACCTGGGGCGACGCTGACTGACCTGCGGGGTGGGGCGGGCTCGGGTTTTTGCCTTCGCTGGTCCTCGGCCTTCGGCCTGCGGAATCGCTCAGACAAAAACCCGAGTCCGCCTTCTTCTTGCGGGTGTCTGCGATCGTCCGGTAAAGGTATCGGGCGCGCGGGGGTGGATTGGCGCACCGCCGGTGGCGGTGCGTTTTGGGATGGATGGGTGGTGGCCTCGGCTTTCAGCCTTCGGCCTTTGGCCTGCGGCCTGCGGGGCTGTTCAGGACGGTGGCACAGACGTCCTTTTGTTCTCGCTAACGCTCTCGATGGCTCAGTGGAGGATGTCTTGCCTTTCTTCGTTCTCGCCGTTGGGGCTATGCGCCTAGTACCAGCTCGGCCAGCTCCTCGTTGGTGTCGACTAGATAGTCTGCTCCGGCTTCGGCTAGCTCTTCGCGGCCGCGGAAGCCCCAGGTTACGCCGGCGACTTTTAGGCCGGCGTTGTGGCCGCAGGCTACGTCTACGTTGGAGTCGCCCACATAGAGTGCGGACTCGGGTTCGGCTCCCAGTTGGTTCAGCACGTGCAGGGTGATCGGCGCTGCCGGTTTGGGCGGGAAGGCGTCCACGCGGCCTTGCACCACGTCGAAGGTGCCGGCGCCAAAGTAGCGCTCAGCCAGGGGCACGGCGGCGCTGTGGTCTTTGTTGGTGAGGACTGCGAGCCGCACGCCGGCGGCGCGCAGGCGCTCGAGCATCTCGACCGTGCCGGGATAGGGCGCCGTGTGATCCTGGCTGTGCCGGGCGTAGTAGGCGCAAAACTCCGCGTAGGTAGCCTCAAAGACCTGCGCGTCGCCGGCGAACTCCGCTGGCATAAAGCGTTCGACCAGCTTGGGCATGCCGTTGCCCACCTTGCAGCGGTAGGCGTCTGTGGGGAAAGTAGGCCAGCCGTGTGCCGCGCACACGTGGTTGCCGGCGAGCGCCAGATCCTCCAGCGTGTCGAGCACGGTGCCGTCCATGTCAAAGATCACGTGCGAAAAAGCCATGATGCCCTCCTGTCTTGGGAGTTGCGTTTGTCGGTGGCTAACGAGGTGGCCTAGACGAGGTGGCTCGGGAACCCCTGCTTGTCTGGAAACCTAGCGTGCTCGGGGTTGCCGAGAGTTTCGCCCTTTGCCTTCGCGCCCTGCAAGCCTTTCATGCATGGTCCCAACCCGCGTAGCCCCGCGTATAGAAAAGGCACCCGGCGAGGGGTGCCCTAGGGAAAACGCGCTGCTCGGCGGTCTACAGCGCGCGCTCGATCTCTTCGATCAGTTTGGCCTTGGGCATCGAGCCCACGGTGCGCGCAACCTCTTCACCGTCCTTGAAGATGATGAGCGTGGGGATAGACATAACGCCGTACTCCATAGCGATGTCTTGGTTGTCGTCCACGTTGCATTTAGCGACCGAGATTTTGTCGGTCAGCTCGTCTGCCACCTGGTCTACCACGGGTGCGAGCGCGCGGCAGGGGCCGCACCAAGGTGCCCAAAAGTCAACGAGCACGGGCTTGCTGCTGTTGATGATGCCCGCCAGGGAGTCGGTGGTGACCTCTGCGATCGATGCCATGGAACGCTCCTTTAAGATCGGCGCGCTGCGCCGCGTACGTGTAAATCGCAGTGCTTATACCCAGCCGCCCGCGACGGTTACACGCAATCGGCGGTTTTGGGGAGTAGCGAAAACGCGCCGACGGCGCACTGGGTGCCCGGCGCTAGAATAGGCGCAAAACAATCGACGGGAGCGGGCATGCAGACTTCTACCGAGGTGAAAAAACAGGCGATTCTAGAGGCGACACGCCAGGAGCTCGATGCGCTCACCGCGCAGGGCGTGTGGATGGAGGGCAATGCCTTCTCGCCTGTCGTGCTGATAAAAGGCCAGCTCAACGATGCCGAGGCTGCAGGCGGCAACTTGCTTGCTGGCGCTGACGGCCAGGCTCTGCGTGCCTCGCTTACAGCTATCGGCTATGCCCCGGAGGACTTCTGCGCGCTTGCTGCCGTGGCGCAGGCAAGCGACGAGCCCGCAGCCGTGCCCGCAGGCGAGCTGCTTCCGCAAGAACTGTTTCGCGAGACATTGGAGGCGCTCGACCCCGAGGCCGTGATTTTGCTGGACACTCCGGCGGCCGACCTGATGCGCGAGACCTATACCGATGCTTTGGTGGCCATCGAGGACTTTGACGAGGCTATGCTCAAACCCGGTCTGGTGGCTCATGTGCTGGGCCGTCGTGTGCTGGTGCTCGATGGATTTGAGGCCGCCCTTGCCGACAAACGGGAGAAGCAGCGCATGTGGGCGTACCTCAAGCAGCTCCCGCCCGCGGGCGCTCCGTATTAAACGCCACCCTGTTGCTCTCCGTTTGCCGGATTTTACAAAAAGTTGCTGATTACGCCCCAAATCCTTCGGGGGGGGGGTGGTATCATCGACTTATCTATTCGCATATGTTCGGGAACGCTAACTTTTAGCGATATGAAGGAGAGCTACATGAAGAAGGGTATCGTAGGCGTCGGCCTTGCCGTCGCCCTCACCGGTGTAGTGGCCGCCCCGGCCATCGCGCCTGCGCCTGCTGCGTACGCAGAGGAGGCGGTCGTTGAGGTTGCTGATGCGACTGCGCTCCAGACCGCGCTTACCGAGGGCAAGAGCGTCAAGCTGACGGCTAACATCACTGGTTCCGTAACCGTGCCGAAGGCTGCGTCGGTCACGATCGACCTCAACGGCTACACGCTGACCGCCACCAAACAGTGGGCCGCCATCACCAACAACGGTACGCTTGTGGTCAAGGGCACGGGCACCGTCGATGGCTCCAATCTTGGTGGCACCGGTGCGTTGTATAACGCTCCTGGCGCTACGGCCACGCTCGAGGGTGGCACCTTTACCGGCTCCACGTGGTACGTCATCAAGAACCTCGGCAAGCTGACTATCGATGGGGCGACCATCGATCAGAAGGACGCCGGCTCCAGCGCAATCGATAACGGTTACTACGGC
>CAVEPV010000049.1:7275-10157 GCA_963617695.1 Bacteroidaceae bacterium | reverse complement strand
CTGCGAGAACGACCGCGCTATCTCTGACGAGCGCTTCGTCGAGCTGTTTGGCACAGGCGAGAAGCCGGTGCTCTTCTGCTTCCACGCCTATGCGGGTACTATTCGCCGCCTGGTGTGGAGCCGCCCCGGCCACGATGCCTGGCGCGTGCACGGCTACGAGGAGAAGGGCTCCACGACCACGCCGTTTGACATGCTGCGCCTGAACAACATGGATCGCTGGGCCTTGGCCGCCGATGCGTTGCGCCTGGTGGACGCCGAGAAGTTTGCCGAGCAGATTGAGGCTTGGGAGCAGTTCCGCGAGGATGCCTTCCAGTTTGCGGTAGACGAGGGCTACGATGTGCCCGAGTTCACCGACTGGGTCTGGCCCGAGGCCGCCGCCGCTATGGAGGGCGAGCTGTCGGCGACGCAGATGACGGCGGGAGATAACGAGTAGGCGGCTTTCCCAGGCACCCGATCTTCGGGCTCCAACCCTCCTTGCGTACCTAAGTACGCGGCGTCGGGCTTGTCGCTCCGAATCTCGGGCACCTGGAAAACCCGCCCAAGCTTTTCCAGGCACCGCATCTTCCCCCTCAAGCCGTCGCTTGCGTACCTTAAGTACGCGGCGCTCCTCTTTCGGGCGAACCTGCGGCACCTGGAAAACCTTTCGGGCTGACCTGGCTGGGGGATGGCCGGAGAGCCCTCTCTGAAATCCGATCCTGCCCCCTGAACCGTTGGCCGTGCGCTTTTGCGTGCGGCCTTCGTTTTAGAATTTGGGCGCAGGGCTGTGTGAAGGGAGCTGCGGTGGTTGAGTTTGAGATCGGCGGTAAACGCGTCTGCGTGCATCTGGCTGCGATGCCTGAGGCTCCCGTGATCTACATGCCGGTGGTGGCAAGCGACGGGAGCGAGATGCTCCGCTGCTGCAAGGACCTCGCGTGTCCGGACTTTACGCTGGTGGCGATCGGCGGGCTTGGCTGGAACCGGGAGCTTTCGCCCTGGGAATGCGACGCCATTACGCGCGATAGCGAACCCTTTGGCGGGGATGCCGAGGCGTTTTTGGGCGAGCTGGCTGACTCGATTGTCCCGCGCGTCGAGGGCGAGTTGGAACTGCGGCCAGCCTGGCGCGGACTTGCCGGCTACTCGCTTGCGGGGCTCTTCGCGCTGTGGGCCACCACAACGTGCAGCCTCTTCTCGCGCGTGGCAAGCGTCTCGGGCTCGCTGTGGTTCCCGGGCTTTGTCGACTATCTGCTTGAGCGCCCCTGTGCGAGCGAGCTGCGCGCGGTCTACCTTTCCCTTGGAAAGAGGGAACACAAGACTCCCAATCGCATGATGCGAACGGTGCTGGACGCGACCGGCGAGGTCGAGCGGGTGCTACAGGAGCGCGGCGTTCTCTGCACTTTTGAGCTCAATCCCGGCAACCACTTCTCCGATCCGGATCTCCGCTGCGCTCGCGCCATCCTGTGGCTGCTCACCGAGGGCGTCTCCGCTGTGTAGCTTGCTGCCTTGCGGGCAGAGGTGCTGCAACTTGTTGGACGCGGCACCCGTATCACGCTTCCTAATTTGCGGCGCGCGGCTGTTGCGGGCATGCAAAAGGCCCGCCGCTTGTGCGTGGACGGGCCTTACGGTTGGTGTTTGTTGCTGGTTTCTGGCTTTTGGGCACTAGCTGTTGCGTCTTCTGCTCGCGACCAGGCCAGCTGCGAGCATTGCAGCGCCAGTGCCAGTGGCCGCGACGAGAGCGAGCGTGGCCGCCTCACCCGTTTGCGGCAGGGTGCCGCTCGACTCCTTCTTGGAAGAGCCTTTGCCGTCCGTGGACTCGTCCTCAGGGGTGTCTGGAGTTGTGTCCGGCTTGGTGTCAGGAGTCGGATCCGGGTCGGGCGTGGGCTCGGGATCTGGTTCCGGGTCGGGGTCCGGCTCAGGATCCGGATCGGGCTCGGGCTCGGGAGTCGGAGTCGGTTCGGGCTCCTTGCCGACCTCGATTGCAACCTTTTTTGCTGCCGCGGCTTTCACGCTGTCGGCATCGGTAATGACTTCGTCGCCGGCGTCGGCGTTTGCGACAAACACGCCGTGTTCGATGGTGTCGACGAAGTCTTCTTGGATTTGATATTCCGCAATTTTGGCGTCCTGCGGAGAAGTGATCCTGCAACCGTCGAGGGTGATAGTCGCCAAGGTCGGAGTTTTTTCATCGAAGGTCGCATTTGCTGCCGCGATGGCAAACGTGGTGCCCTCGGCTGTAACCTTGGAGTTTGTAATGCTGATGCTGGAGGATAGTTCGCCAGTCCCATAGTCGAGAACGGTTGTGGCGATGGCCGCTGCTTGGTCTTCGGTGCTCGTGGTCTGCGCGGTGGCATTAACGGTCGAGTCGCTAATGGCGATGTGCCCGCCGGCTTGACCGGTATCTCTTGTTGACTGGATTCCTAAGGCGAAGCTTGTGCCGTTCGCGGAAGCTTCCACGAACGAACCGTTGCTGATGTTGATGTCGCCCGAGGCGGCATAGATAGCCGTGGGCCATTTGCCTACTGCGGTCGCCTTAAGGGTGGAAGCGTCGATGGTAATACTGCTTGCGTTGATGCCCGTGACGTTGCCCAGGGTCGTTACCTTTGCGCCGTCCTTGATGGTGGCGGAGCCATACGCAAAGATGCCGTTGTCTTCTTTGCCTGCACCGGAGGCAATTACCGCGGCCTTGGCTATCGTGATGTTTCCCTGCGCATAAATGCCGTCATCGTCGGTGCTGGTGGCAGACACGGTTCCCGTGCCCGAGATGGTGAGGTCGCCCTGCGAGTAGATGGCGTCGTATGGACTGGTGATGGTGAGATCGCCCTCGCCGGTGATAGTGAGGTGAGTGTCCTCGTTCGTTCCGCACTCAGCAATGATGCCGCCGTCATGGGCATCGTCGTCGAGGGCGTCGT
>CAVEPV010000049.1:0-6970 GCA_963617695.1 Bacteroidaceae bacterium | reverse complement strand
GTGGTGGCTTCCGCGGTATTCGACATGATCTTCATGCTGCTCCTGTCATTCATGCGGAGGGCGATGCGTTGGCGCGGCCCATGTAGGCCAGCCGCTCGCGCAGATGCATCTAATCATAGCGGCTCTGAGGGCTTTGGCGGCTTGGAGGGCCGTATTAATCCACCCCTTTTTCCAGAGTGAAGAGGGGGCGCGCGAAGAGGTCTTAGGGATTAAAAAAATGAAATACTCGCAGAAAGCACTCTAGTATGCTAAAGTGACTGTCGCTAACACGCAGGGGATTGAAGAAAGGTTGTGCAAGCAGATGACGGCCACACCGTGGGGATTTCGGGACATCCTGCCCGAGGAGGCTCAAGCGCGCGAGGAGATCGCGCTGGCGGTGAAAAGCTGCTTCCGCTCGCATGGCTACCTGCCGGTGGAGACGCCCATCTTAGAGGACAAGGCCGCGCTCGAGGAGGGCGGCCGCATTGCGGACACGCCGTTCAAGCTCTTTGACGACGACGGCCGCCTGCTGGTGGTGCGCCCCGACAACACCCTGCCCATCGTGCGTTTGGTTTCGAGTCGCATGAGCGCGAACGACCTTCCGCTCCGTCTGCGTTACGAGGCGCCCGTGGTGCGTGAGAACCGCCGCGGTGCTGCCGGTTCGCGCCAGTTCACGCAGCTGGGCTTTGAGCTGATTGGTGCGGGCGACACGGCGGGCGACGTGGAGATCGTCTCGCTCGTGGCCGAGGCGGTCTCGGCGCTCGGCCTCACCGGTGCTCGGATCGTCTGCGGCAGCGTGCGCCCCTTTAAGGAGCTGCTCGCTCGCTGCGAGGATCGCGCCCTGGCGGCCGATGCTCTGGCCCTTGTGCACGCGAACGACTTTATTGACCTGGATAACCGCGTGGCCGAAAGCGCCGCGCCCGAGCCGGTACGCGCCGCCATTCGCGAGTTACCTCGCCTGGTCGGCGGCGTGGAAGTGCTCGATCGCGTCGATACGCTGCTCGCTGCTGCGGGCGTGCCCGGCAACATGACCGCCGAGCTGCGCGCTCTGGTGGCGGGTCTCGCCGAGGCGACCACCGCGCGTCTCTCGTTCGACTTCTCCATCATGAACTCCTTCGACTACTACACCGGCCTGGTGTTCAAGGTCTACGCGGGCGGCCTGCCCGACCCGGTGGGCTCCGGTGGTCGCTACGACTCGATCTTTACCGGCGCGTTTGGGGACGGCATGGAGGTGCCTGCCGCGGGCTTTGCCTTCTCGCTCGAGCGTCTGGAGGCCGCGCGCACCGAAACGGAGTCCGTGCCGGCGGCCTCGGCGGTCCCCGCAGCCAACGGTGACCACGCCGTGGCGCATGCGGCGGAGGCTCCCTTGCGCATCGCCGTGCCCAAGGGCTCGCTCAAGGCCGACACCCTGTCCGTGCTGGAAGAGGCCGGCATCGACGTCTCTGAGCTGCGCGATCCGGGCCGCCACCTTATCGTCAAGGGTACGGACACCCGCACGGGCACAGACTCCGTGGGCGAGGTCGAGTTCGTCATCGTGCGTCCCAGCGACGCGCCGGCCTTTGTGAGCTGCGGCGGCGCCGATTGCGGCATCTGCGGTCGCGACTCGCTTATCGAGGCTGACCTCAACCTTTTGCAGCTTGTTGACCTGGGCTTTGGCGCCTGTACGTTTATCGAGGCCGAGCCCGCCGCGCGCGCCGGGCAGGCCGAGCGCAACTACGCACGCCTGGGCTCGCTGCGCGTGGCCACCAAGTATCCGCGCATCGCGGCCGCCTGGTATGCAAGCCGCGGAGTCAACGCCGACATCGTCACCCTTCACGGCAATATCGAGCTGGGACCCATCGTGGGCATGACCGACCGCATCGTGGACATTACGGCTACGGGCGCCACCCTGCGCGAGAACGACCTGGTGGTCACCGGCACGATCATGGAGTGCACCGCGCGTTTCTTTGTGAATCCGGGTGCGGCTCGGCTCGACCCGCGCGTGCGCATCCTGGGCGAGCGCTTGTCCGCGGCGGTGGAGCATCTCCATTTCGAGCCCGTTGCGGGAGCCTCTCAGTAGAGGCATGCGCCGCGGGCGCCGTTAGACTTTTAGCCAGAACAGAGCGCGCGGGTGGGGCTCGCGCCAACCGATAGGGGATAGGGATATGAAGAAGATCGTGCTTGCTCCGGGTGAGCGCCTGGTGGTAGACCAGCTCAGCCGCAAGGGTGTCCTACCTGCAGAGATTGTGGAGTCGGCCAAGGAAATCGTGGCGACCGTGCGTGAGCGCGGAGACGCCGCCGTGCGCGAATACAGCGCGCGCTTTGACGGTGTGGACCTGGAGGAGTTCCGCCTGCCGCAGGAGCAGATCGACGCGGCTCTGGAAGGCCTTGATCCGAGCTTTGTTGCCGCCCTTGAGCGCGCGGCGGCTCAGATTCGCGAGTTCCATGAGCGCGAGGTGCAGCAGTCCTGGTTCACCACGCGCGCTGACGGTACCATGCTTGGCGTCAAGGTGACCCCGCTCGCTGCGGCCGGCATCTATGTGCCCGGTGGTCGTGCGCAGTACCCCTCCACCGTGCTCATGAACGCCATTCCCGCCAAGGTCGCTGGCGTCGAACGCGTGGTGATGGTCACGCCTCCGCAAAAAGATGGCCTGATCAGCCCCTATACGCTCGCTGCGGCTAAGCTCGGCGGCGTGGACGAGGTCTACCTGGTGGGCGGCGCTCAGGCCGTGGCCGCGCTCGCCTACGGCACCGAGACCATCCCCAAGGTCGACAAGATCACCGGCCCGGGCAACGCCTTTGTTGCCGCGGCCAAGCAGGTTGTCTCGGGCGACGTGGGCATCGACATGGTGGCCGGCCCCTCCGAGGTTTGCGTGCTGGCCGACGCCACGGCGAAGCCCATGGTGGTCGCAGCCGACCTTATGGCCCAGGCTGAGCACGACCCGCTGGCCGCCTGCTATCTGGTGACTTGCGACGAGCAGTTCGCTGCCGAGGTGGAGCGCGGTATCGAGGCGCTCGTGCGTCAGTCCCCGCGCGAAGAGATCACTCGTGCCTCGCTGGACAACCAGGGCACCATCGTGGTCGCGGGAGACATGGCCGCGGCTGTGGAGGCCGTGAACACCGTGGCACCCGAGCACCTGGAGCTCCACTGTGCAGACGCCCTGGGGCTGCTCGGCAGCATCCGCAACGCGGGCGCCATCTTCGTGGGCGCCTGGAGCTCCGAGCCGCTGGGCGACTACGTGGCCGGCCCCAACCACACGCTGCCCACGGGCGGCACGGCCGTGTTCTCCAACCCGCTTTCGGTGGAGGAGTTCGTCAAACGCTCCTCGGTAATCTGCTACACGCCGCAGGGCCTGCTCGCAGACGCCCCGGCCACCCAACGTCTGGGCCACGCCGAGGGCCTGTGGGCGCACTCGCTTTCTGCCGCGCTGCGCCGCCGCGTGCTCGAGCAGGGCGAGGAGTCGGTGAGCTACGAGGCGCTCTCTGTCGCCGACCTTACCGCCGTGGCCTGGCCGGACGATGACGTAACGACCGTTGCTACCGGCGCGAACGCGAAGGGAGAGTAGCATGGCCGAGCTTTCTGAGCGCATGAAGGGGCTGGTGCAGCCCTACCTGGCGGGTATCGAGCCCTACGACCCCAACTTCACGCCCACGCGTATCAACCTCTCTGCGAACGAGAACACCTATCCGCTGCCTGCCGGCGTTCGCGCAAAGATCGACGCCGCGCTGACCGCGACTCCGCTCAACCGTTATCCCGACCCCATGTCCAACGAGCTGCGCGACGAGCTGGCGGCGTGGCACGGCGTGGCGCGCGAGAACATCTGCGTGGGCAACGGTGGCGACGAGCTGCTCTATAACTTCCTGCTTGCCTTTGGCGGCGCGGGGCGCACGCTTCTCAACTGCCCGCCGTGTTTCTCGGAGTACGCGTTTTTCGCCTCGCTCGCGCAGACCGAGGTCGTGGACGTCTGGCGCGATCCCGAGACCTTCCAGCTGGACGAGGAGGCGGTGCTCGCCGCCGCGCCTGCGGCCAACATGGTGATTGTGACCTCGCCTAACAACCCTACGGGCGACACCTTGAGCCGCGATTTTGTTGAGCGCCTGTGCGCGGCCTGCCCGGGCATCGTCATGGTCGATGAGGCCTACGGCGAGTTTGCACAGACGGGCTCATCGGCGCTGCCGCTGCTTGAGCGCTGCCCCAACCTGGTGATTCTGCACACGCTTTCCAAGGCTTTTGGCGAGGCGGGCATTCGCTGCGGCTACGTGATCGCCGCGCCGGACGTGATTGAGGTCTTTGCCGCCATTCGCCAGATTTACTCCGTGAACGTGCTCACGCAGGCTGCGGCACTCGCTGCCGTGCGCGAGCGTGCGGAGTTCTGCCCGGTGGTCGACCAGGTTTGTCAGGAGCGCGACCGTATGCTGGCCCAGCTCCCGCGTATTGCGGGTGGGCGCATCCGTGTGTGGCCGAGCGAGGGCAACTTTGTACTGGTGCGCATGGAAGGCGCAAGTCGTATTCGCGAGCGCCTGCGCGACGAGCACTCGATCTTGGTGCGCGACTTTAGCTACGCGCCGGGTCTTGCAGACTGCCTGCGCATCACGATCGGCACGCCCGAGGAGAACAGTGCGGTGCTCGCCGCCCTGACGGCCCTGCTTGAGGAGGAGTAGAGATGGCACGTACGGCTACGGTCTCGCGCAAAACGGGCGAGACGGACATCACGGTAAAGCTTGACCTAGACGGCACCGGCGCGTGCGACATCCAGACGGGCGTGCCGTTCTTTGACCACATGCTCAACGCCTTTGGGCGCCACGGCCTTTTTGACCTGACGGTTCATGCCGTAGGCGATGTGGAGGTCGACGCGCACCACACCGTGGAAGACACGGGAATCGTGCTGGGCGAGGCCTTTTGCCAGGCGCTCGGCGACAAGGCGGGCATCACGCGTTTTGCCGACGTGGCGATCCCCATGGACGAGACGCTCGTGATGGCCGCCGTGGACATCTCGGGCCGTGGCCAGGCCTACTGCGACCTGCCCGTTCCCACTGAGCGCGTGGGCAGCTTTGACACCGAGCTCGCGGTCGAGTTCTTCTACGCCTTCGCGCGTGACGCCAAGGTCACCCTGCATGTGCGCGAGCTTGCCGGCGGCAACTCGCACCACATCATCGAGGCCGCCTTTAAGGCCGCGGGCCGCGCGATGCGCTACGCCTGCGAGCGCGACCCGCGCGTGAACGGCATCCCCTCCACCAAGGGGAGCCTGTAACGGGCTCTTAGGCACCCGTTTTGTTTCTTGAGTCGTTGATTGCGCGCTTGAGGCACGCGCCGTTCCTCTTTCGGGGCGGACGCGGGCACCTGAATAAGTCGCTGACCTGGATTTATCCGCTCTAAACCTGAAAGGAAGACCGGATGCTTCAACCTCGCATCGTGGTGGTCGACTACCACAAGGGTAATCTCTCGAGCGTCGTGCGCGGCCTTGCCCGTGCGGGCGCGCAGGCGTATGCGTCCGACGACCCCGCCCAGCTGCGCGCAGCCGATGGCGTGGTCATCCCGGGCGTCGGTTCGTTCTACGACGCCATCTCGTATATGGCTACCTCGGGTCTTGCTGAGGCCGTGCTGGACGTGGCTGCTGCAGGTACGCCGATTTTGGGCATCTGCCTGGGCCTTCAGCTGATGTTCGACCGCGGTGACGAGGGTGTGCCCGAGGCGGCCCCGCTGCTCACTCCGGCCGACGCGTACGGCGCAGGCCTGGCGCCGGGCGAGGCCTTTGAGGTCGATGGCGTGCGTTGGGTGCGCGGTCTGGGCCTCATGCACGGCTCGTGCACCAAGCTTGAGTCGGATCGCCTAAAGGTTCCCCACGTGGGCTGGGATCAGGTGCACCTTACCGAAGTGGGCGAGGCAAGCCCGCTGCTCGCAGGCTTCCCCGAGGGCGCGAACATGTACTTCACGCACTCTTACGCGGCGGACATCGATGCCGCTCCCGAGGACGTTTTGGGGCGCACGCATTACACACGCAGCTTTGCCTGCATGGCGCAGCGCGGCTTGGTCTTTGGTTGTCAGTTCCATCCCGAGAAGTCCTCTGCGCGTGGCCTCGAGATTCTCAAGAACTTTGTGCGCATCGTCGCCGATACGGAGGTGACCGCATGATCGTCTTTCCCGCTATCGACCTGATCGCCGGGCGTGTGGTGCGTCTGGAGCGCGGCGACCGCTCGCGTTGCACCGTGTATTCCGAGGATCCCGTGGCCGTGGCCGAGTCCTTTGTGGAGCAGGGCGCAAGCTGGTTGCACGTGGTTGATCTCTCGGCCGCCTTTGAGGAGGACGAGGACGCCCGCGCGGCGAATACCGAGGCGATCCGCGCGATCTGCCAGGTCGCCGGCCTTTCCATCGATGTGGGCGGCGGCGTACGCTCGCTCGCGCGCATCGACGAGCTGGCGAGCTTTGGCGCAAAGCGCATCGCGCTCGGTACCGTCCTGGTGACCGAGCCCGGCTTTGCCGAGGTTGCCGCACGTGGTTTTGGCAAGCTGCTGGTGGCGGATGTTGCCGCTCGCGATGGCCAGGTGAAGGTGAACGGCTGGCGCGACGGCGTGACCGCCTCGCTCGAGGACGTTGTTGGTCAGCTCGCTGAGCAGGGCTTTCGCCATCTGGTGTTTACCGACATCGCGCGTGACGGCATGCAGACGGGTATCGACGTGGAGGCTTATCGCCGCGTGGCCGCGTGCGCGGGTTTCCCTGTGGTGGCCTCGGGCGGCATCTCGACGCTCGACGACATCCGCGCGCTTGCCGCTGCCGGTCCCGACGTGATCGAGGGTTGCATTACCGGTCGCGCTCTGTACGAGGGCAATTTCTCGCTCGCCGAGGCGCTTGCCGCCGCCGATTCTGCAAAGGAGTCCACATGCTAACCAAGCGCATCATTCCGTGCCTGGATGTTAAGTGCGGCCGCGTGGTGAAAGGCGTGAACTTTGTCTCGCTGCGCGATGCGGGTGACCCGGTGGAACTCGCCGCGGCCTACGACCGCGAGGGCGCCGA
>CAVEPV010000048.1:0-10430 GCA_963617695.1 Bacteroidaceae bacterium | reverse complement strand
GCGACCCCGGGCGACATCCAGAGCTTCATTCAGTACGTGCGCAACTTTACCCAGCCGGTGCAGCAGCTCGCCAATGTGAGCAACACCATGCAGTCCATGGCCGCTGCCACCGAGCGCGTCTTTGAGTTCTTGGCCGCGCCCGAGGAGGAACAGTCCGAGACCGCACAGGTGCCCGCCGTGTGCGAGGGCCGCGTGGAGTTCGACCACGTGCGCTTTGGCTATACGCCCGACAAGGCCATCATCCACGACTTTAGCTGCGTGGCTAAGCCCGGCCAGACCGTGGCCATCGTTGGCCCCACGGGTGCGGGCAAGACCACTCTCATCAAGCTTCTGCAGCGCTTCTACGATGTTGACGCGGGCAGCCTGCGCGTGGAGGGCGTGGACGTGCGCGACTGGGATCGTGCAGCGCTGCGCCAGGAATTCGCCATGGTGTTGCAGGACACATGGCTCTTTAACGGCACGATTCGTGAGAACATCCGCTACGGACGCCCCGACGCCACCGATGAGGAGGTGGAGGCAGCTGCCCGTGCGGCGCGCTGCGACCACTTTATCCATACGCTCTCGGGCGGCTACGATTTTGTGATCAACGAGGAGGGCACGAACCTCTCCCAGGGTCAGCGCCAGCTTGTGACCATCGCACGCGCCGTGCTTGCCAACCGCCCCGCGCTGATTTTGGACGAGGCGACCTCGAACGTGGACACGCGCACCGAGGAGCTCATCCAGCGAGCGATGGACGAGCTGATGCGCGGCCGCACGAGCTTTGTCATTGCGCACCGCCTCTCGACCATCCGCAACGCGGACGTGATCTTGGTACTGCGCGACGGCGACATTGTGGAATCCGGTACGCACGAGGAGCTGCTGGCAGCCGACGGCTTCTATGCCGAGCTGTACAACTCGCAGTTCGACGAGGCAGCGTAACAGGGCTTTTGCCTGCGACGGCGGGACGCTCGCCGGGGCATCACCTCACGAGCGCCCGCCCGACGCTTACTCCGCCAGGTCGTAGACGGTCACGTTGCCGACGGTTGTGGCGGTGAAGTTCTCCTGCACCCACTCGGCGATCTGGCTCGCGGCGTCAGAACCGCCCATCTGCGTGCCGCCCATGCCGCCGCTCGAGATGTAATAGCGCACGAGCCCCTGCTCAACGTAGGACTTGAACTGCTCGAGCGTGGGCGCGGGGTCAGAGCCGTTAAAGCCGCCGATGGCGATAACGGGGAGCCCACTTGCCAGCTGATAGGACGCGGCGTTCTGCGAACCCGTGGTGGCCGCTGCCCAGCGATAGCCGCTCGCGTTCTCGGTCAGGAGTTCCACCAGCTCATCGCTGGCGTCGGTGCCGTCGAGCAGGCCTCCGCCTGCGCTGCCGCCGCCCATATCGCCCATGGCGCCGCTGGGGCCTGCCGTAGGCATGGAGCCGGTGTGCCCGGTGGAGATAGTGCACCAAGTCCAGGTGACGGGGCCGGCCATGATGACGATGCAGGCCATGGCGGTGAGGCAGCGCGATACAGCGTGCAGGCGGCGCCTCACAGAGCCGTCGAGTTCCAGATAGGCAAGGACGATGCATGCGATTGCCGCCGCCAGACAAACAACGAGGACGCTCCAACCAAGCAGGCGATAGCTGCTGTTTTGCATGATGAGCGCGAAGCACCAGGTGCCCTCGATGGCGATGAGTGCGGCGGCAAGACCGCGCGCCGCGGCCCGGTTGCGCATCCTGTGCAGCGCATGCAGGCAATAGGCGGCCATGACGGCGACGGCGGGTGCGAGCGCCACGGTGTAGTAGGCGTGGAAGATGCCCGCCATCAGGCTGAACGTGATCCAGGTCACCACAAGCCAGCCGCCCATGACGGCGAGCGTGGCCGAACCGGCGCGCTCGGTGTACGTGCGTTGCGGTCGCGTGCCGCCGCGCTTAAAGGCACGTGCCTGCTTGGCGTGGGCCACGGCGAGGCAGAGCGCGATGATCGTGCCCGCGATGGCCAAGGGTGCCAGCCATGAGAACTGATCGGCAAAGTCGGAGCCGAACAGACGCAAGAGACCCGTCTCGCCCCACATGCCGCTGTTTCCGCCTCCACCGCCGCCGGGCACCACAGAGCCGGTTTCTTCGCCGGTCAGGCGCCCCAGACCGTTGTAGCTAAAGGTGAGTTCCAAAAACGAGTCGGTCTGCGAGCCACCGATATAGGGGCGCGAACCGGACGGCACGATGACGGTGAGGAGCACCCACCAACCGGCGCCGAGCACCATGGCGCCAAGGGCGATGGCCGCGTCAACTAAGCGCCGGCCGATCTTGGTGGGGGCGAGAAAGAGCATCGCCAGGGCAAAGCCCGGGAGCACGAGCAAGACCTGCAGCTGCTTGGTAAGAAAGCCGAGTCCGCAGCAGAGGCCCGCGAGGGCAAAAAGTATGCTGCGCTGCCCGTTTGCGCGCTGGGTGGTCTCGGGCGTAGCGACCGCGCGAATAACGCAGTCGGCCGCGATCAGGCTGAGCATTATCAGCAGGGCGTCGGGGTTATTAAACCTGAACATCAGCGCTGCGACGGGCGTGGTGATAAAGATGATGCCGGCCACCATGCCGCACGCATGACCCCAGGCGCGCCGGGTGATGCGGTAGATGAGCGCGCAAGAGGCCACGCCCATCAGTGCCTGGGGGAGCAGGATCGCAAAGGAGTTCAGGCCGAGTGCGCGCACCGAGAGCGCCATGAGCCAAATGGACGCGGGCGGTTTATCCACCGTGATGGCACCACCCGCATCGAGCGAACCCCACAGAAAAGCGCTCCAGCTTTGGGAAGCCGCCTGTGCGGCGGCGCTGTAGAACTCGTTGGCGTATCCGGAGGCCGTGAGGTTCCAGAAAAAGACAAGGCAGGCGACGGTCAGGAGCAGGGCGATCCCGGCCAGCTCGGAGCGGTTGCGTTTCATCGGTTGGCGGCCTGTTTCTCTAGGGGGTAGGTATAGGAGGGCTTAAGGGGGTTGGCATATGTTGCCTGGTCTGCGACCTGTACGGGCGCGTCCGTATCGGCGGCAGGGTTCTTGTCCTCGTGCTTCAGGCGGTACATGCCCTGCAGGTCTTTGCGGACCGTGTCTGCGATGTGCACGGTGGTGCCCGCATCCTCGATCCACTTGACGCCAAACTCGCAGGTGGCGATACCCAGGCGCTCGGCGCGTACGAGCAGTTCGGTATCAAAGAACCACTCGTTGTCCTCAATCTGTGGCAAGAGCGCCCGCGCGGCCTCGGCGCTTATGGCCTTAAAACCGCATTGTGCATCGCGAAAGCGCACACCCAGGTAGGTCTGCAGCATGCGGTTGTAGCTGCGCGAGATGAACTCGCGCTTACGGCAGCGTGTCACCTGCGAGGTGGGCAGCAGGCGCGAGCCAAAGCACACGTCTGCCGTGCCCTCCAAAATCGGGTCGATGAGCTGCGGGATCTGCTGAATGTCGGTAGAGAGATCTACGTCCATGTAGGCCAGTGCGCGGGCAAGGGAGCTTGACCACACGGCCTTGAGGGCGCGGCCGCGGCCCTTTTGCGGCAGATGCACGGCACGCACGGTGAGCGGAAAGCGCGTGGCCAGCGTACAGGCGAGGTTCCAGGTCTGATCGGTGCTGGCGTTGTCTGCAATGACGATCTGCCAGGTGAGCTCAGGGCGATCTTGCGAGAGCTCGGTCATGCGGTTTTGCAGCATGAGAATCGAGGAGCCGATCTCTGCCTGCTCGTTATAGACGGGGATCACGATGTCGACGTCAACCTTGCGGGGCTCGCCCGCAAAGAGCATCTGGGGGTCGGTCGCGCTGGGGGTGGGAGCGCTCATGGTTGCCTCCGATCGTTAGGCGGTCTGCGTGGCGGTCATGCCGTCGGCGCTGGTGGTGGCGGTGTCGGCGGAGTCGCCATCGGCGCTCTGGTTGTCACCCGCGCCGCCGTTGGCGTCGGGAGCGGTGCCGCCGTCGGTGCCGCTCGGGGGCTCAGGCGCGCCGTTAGAGGACTGGCCGTCGCTGCTCTGGCCGTCGGCAGAAGAATCGCCGGATGCGGCGCCGTTGCTTGCACCGTCCGTGCCACCGGCAGAGGAGTCGCCGCTCTGCGAATCGCCGGGCTGGCCCATCGACTGGCCGTCGCCGCCCATGCCGCCGCCCTGGCTCATGGCCTCCTGGCCGCCTTGGCCGCCGCTGATGGCGCTCATGATTGCGCCGCCCGCAAGGCCGCCGGCAAGACCGCAGACCACAGCGAGCAGGCAGATGAGCAACAGCGTGGTTCCGCGGTTGGGATCCTTGGCCGCCGGCGCGGGACTGGGCGCGGGAGCCGGAGCCGCGGCTGCCGGAGCCGCGGGTACAGAGACGGCGGGGGCGCTCGCCGTGGCTGCGGGCTGCGCGTGCAGGCCGGCGTGTGCCGTGGTCGCTGCAGGTGCGGCGGCGGTGTAGCCGGCGTTTGTGCCTGCACTGGCCGCCGTGGCAGTCGCACTCGTCGTGCTAGCCGCCTTTGCGGTGGTCTGTGCGCTGCGGGTGAAGTCGTTGGTCTCCATGGTCTGCTCCTAATGTTTGTGGGCGCCAGGTGAGTCGCTGGTCTGGTGCCCTGCCTTTGGAAACGAATCAGGAGCAGCGGCGGTGGGGCACGCTCGGCGGGGGAAGGAGAGTAAAAGACCGCTCGTGTCCGGGCCGCTGCTCGAGTGAAGTTGTACCGCGCCATCCGGGCGGTTTTGCGAGCAGAGCCCAAGCTTAGGTTTGGCTAAGGTCTATCCTGCGGTAACGCGTTGTGCCTGCGTAAAGCCTAAGGTTCGCCTAAGGCAATGGGGCGCGTGGGCTATCATCGTTGGCAGCAATCACGTGCGAAGTGCAGCTCTGAGCATCATGCCGGGCTGGGCACTATATAGACGGAGGCACCCATGAGACTTTTGCTGGCCGAGGACGAGCGTGAGCTCTCCCGTGCGCTCACGGCGATTCTGCAACATAGCGGCTACGAGGTCGATGCCGTACTCGACGGCACCGCGGCTCTCGATCACCTTCTGAACCAAGAGTTCGACGCCGCGGTTCTCGACATCATGATGCCCGGCATGGACGGTATCGAGGTGCTCCGTCATGCGCGCGAGGCCGGTCTGCGCCTGCCTATCCTGATGCTCACCGCAAAAAGCGAGGTGTCCGATAAGGTCGAAGGGCTCGATGCGGGGGCTAATGATTACCTGACCAAGCCCTTTGCGGCCAAAGAGCTGCTCGCGCGCATCCGTGCCATGACGCGCTCGCTGAGCGCCGTGGATTCCACCACGCTCGCCATGGGCAACGTGCGCCTGGATTGCCGTGCCTGCACGCTCACCGGGCCTGCGGGCGAGGAGCACCTGGCCAACCGCGAGTTCCAGCTCATGGAGTACTTTATGGCGCACCCTGGCGTGTGCACGGCCACCGAGCAGCTGCTCGCGCGCGTGTGGGGCGACGATGCCCTCGAGACCACCAATGTAGTATGGGTCTACATCTCCTACCTGCGAAAAAAGCTCAATGCAGTGGGTGCGAACGTGGCTATCCGAGCCTCGCGCAACCAGGGGTACTCCCTTGAAGTGATCGAGGGGGCCGCCTGATGGAAAAGCGCCTGCGCCGCAAGTTCGTGCTCGTGGCCATGAGCGCCGTCACGGTGGTTCTGGCGCTCATCATGTGCACGGTCAACGTGCTTAACTACGTGAACGTGGTGCGCTCTGCCGATAGCAGGCTTGAACTCATCGCCCAAAACGGCGGTAGCTTTCCGGGTGCCGAACTGGAGGACAGCCAAGGGGCTGACCCGGGGGCATTAAACGAGACTGGAGATGACGGCGCGCAGGATGAGGCTGACGTTCGGCCGGAAATTCAGGGTGACGCCCAAGCCGACGCCCAGGGTGACGCCCAGTCCGACTCTCAGACCGAGACTCCGCCCGAGCTGCCTGCAGACGCACAGGCGACCGCGCAGACCGCCGACGCGCCCGCCGATGACGAGCCGATGCACGCCGCTTCCATCGAGCCGCCCACGGCGACCTCCGAGAAGGAGGCTCCGTTCGAGACGCGCTACTTTGCGGTGGAGCTTTCCGCCGACGGCGGCGTGATAGAGACGGATGTCTCGCACATCGCCGCGACGAGTCAGACCGAGGCGCAGTCCTACGCCAAGACGCTGTTGGAGCAGGGCAAGACGCAGGGCTTTTACGGCGTGTACCGCTATCTTGCGGTGGATGGCGACACAGACGGTTCGACCCTCTACGTATTCGTGGACTGTTCGCGCGACCTTACGAGCTTCAGGAGCTTTTTGGCCGTGAGTGCGGGCATTAGCGTGGCGGGCCTCTTACTCGTGCTGCTGCTGGTGATGATCTTCTCGCGCATTGCCGTGCGCCCCATCGTGGAAGCCTACGACAAGCAGAAGCGCTTCATTACCGATGCGAGCCACGAGATCAAGACCCCGCTTGCCGTGATTGGCGCGGCCAACGACGTGCAGGAGATCGAGTCGGGCGAGAGCGAGTGGACGCGCAGCATTGCTGCGCAGGTCACGCGCCTTTCGGCCCTCACTGAGCGCCTGGTGTTCCTGGCGCGCATGGATGAGGGGACGTCGAACTTTGCCAAGAGCGAGGCGGACTTCTCCGAGCTGGTCGAACGGACATCGGAACCGTTTGTATCGGTGGCCGAGTCGCGCGGGCGCCATCTTTCCCGCAAGATCTCGAGCGGCGTGCGCGTGCACGGCGATGCAGCGGCGCTCTCGCAGGTGGTGGAGCTGCTGCTCGACAACGCTACGCGCTACGCGAGTGACGGCAGCGTGATCGAGCTGGCGATGTGTGCCGAGCGCGGCAGCGTTCGTCTGATACTCACCAACGCGGTGGACGAGATGCCCGCGGGCGACCTAGACCGCCTGTTCGAGCGCTTCTACCGCGCCGACACCTCGCGTAACTCCGAGACGGGCGGCTCCGGCGTGGGCCTCTCCGTTGCCCGCGCCATCGTGGAGGCGCACGGCGGCACCATCAGCGCTGCAGCTATTGACCCGCATACCATCGCGTTTGCCGTGACGCTGTAGGCGGCGGCTCGCGAGCGCAGACGCAGGCGTGCCGGCATGCGTGCCCGCGTCCGACTCGGCCGCTTCGGTGCCCCTCGTGTTTGGGACGCCTGCGTTTCGTCCTCACGTCCTGTTGTGTGCCGCCGGTTCGTTCGCGCACGCACTCGTATACTTGATGCGTTCACGATGTGAAGGGCGCCCATGATCACCAAGACCTACCGTTCGCCGCTGGGCGAGATCACGCTTGCTGCCGATGCGCGCGGCCTTACCGGCCTGTGGATCGCCGGCCAGCGCCACTATGGTTCCACGCTCGACGAAGACGGCGTGCCCAATGGTCTGGGCTCGGCCACGGCGGTGCTCGACTACACCTGGGGCTGGCTCGACGCGTACTTTGCCGGGCACGAGCCCGCCTACACGCCGCCACTGCACCTGATGGGAACGCCCTTTCAGCAAGGGGTGTGGCGCGAACTGCTCAAGATTCCCTACGGTCAGACGGCGAGCTACGGCCAGATTGCCGAGCGCGTCTGCGCTGCCCGTGCCGCAGCCGGTGACGAGCGCCCCACGAGTGCGCGCGCTGTAGGCGGTGCCGTGGGCCGCAACCCCGTCTCAATCATCGTGCCCTGCCACCGTGTGCTGGGTGCCCACGGGGCGCTCACGGGCTACGCGGGCGGGCTTGAGATCAAGGAGCGCCTGCTGCGCATCGAGGGCGCGCTGGCCTAAACGGCCCGGCGGCCTCGCGTTCAAGCTGCACGCTCCGCTGCGCAACCAGAGGAGCGGTCGCGGTGCGTCTCAGACACAGTCGAGGCCCTGTGATTAAACTCGCCGCCCTTTGCGCGATGCGGCCGTGCGCGGTAGGCTTGGTGCGCACAATCTATCGCGCACGGCGCACAGGGAGCGATGCCCACATGACCAACCAGACCACCCCCATCACCCCAGACCAGACGGCCGCAGCCCAAGAGCTGCTTACCTTTATTGAGAACTCGCCGAGTATGTTCCACACGGTGACGACCATCCGCGGCTACCTTGACCAGGCGGGCTTTACCTATCTGTCTGAGGGCGAGGCGTGGGCTATGGAGCGCGGGTACAGCTACTACACCTGCCGCAACAACTCGAGCGTCATCGCGTGGCACGTGGGCGCCGAGGTGCCCGAGGCTGGTGCCAGCGACGGCTACCATTTTCAGCTCACGGCCTCGCAC
Source organism: Bacteroidaceae bacterium (assembly GCA_963617695.1). Classification (GTDB taxonomy): domain Bacteria; phylum Actinomycetota; class Coriobacteriia; order Coriobacteriales; family Coriobacteriaceae; genus Collinsella. The sequence continues at coordinate 2,270 of CAVEPV010000048.1, read as the reverse complement.
GCCGACTCGCCCACGTTCAAGCTCAAGGCGAACCCTGAGCTCGAGGGCCCGGCCGACTACCTGCGCTTGGACGTTGAGGCCTATGGCGGCATGATCGACTACACCTGGTTTGACCGCCCGCTGGGGCTCGCCGGCCGCGTGCTCGTGCGCGAGGGCTCGCGCATCGAGAGCCGTCTGCTGGCGACCGATTGTGATGTGGCGCTCATCCCGAGTCTCGCCATCCATATGGATCGCAAAATGAACGAGTCTTTCTCGCCTAATCGCGCCCGCGACCTGTGCCCCGTCATCTCGGCCGGCATGCTGGGGGCTGGCTCGGTCGACGAGCTTGTGGCCGCGGAGCTGGGTGTGGGACCGTCTCAGATTCTCGCGCGTGATCTGTTCCTGGTGAACCGTCAGGTTCCCTGCATCTGGGGCGCGGCAGGGGAGTTCCTCTCCGCACCCAAGCTCGATGACCTCGCCTGCGCCTTCACGGCCCTCAAGGCCCTCCTCGCCGCGAGCAACGAGCGCGATGTTTCGGTCTATGCCTGTTTTGATAACGAGGAAGTGGGCTCGGGCACCAAACAGGGTGCGCTTTCCACCTTCTTGCGCGACGTGTTGGCGCGCATCAACGCACAGCTGGGCTTCTGTGAGGAGGGCTACCACCGCGCGCTTGCGGCCTCGATGCTCGTCTCGTGCGACAACGCGCACGCGCAGCACCCCAACCGCCCCGAGCTGGCCGATGCCGCTAACTGCCCGCAGCTCAACGGCGGCCTGGTGATCAAGGAGGCGGCCAACCAGCACTACTGTACCGACGCCTTTAGTCGCGCTGCACTCACGGCCGTGCTCGACGACGCAGGCATCGCTCACCAGACCTTTGCCAACCGCAGCGACATGGCGGGCGGCTCTACCCTGGGCAATCTCTCCAACATGCAGGCGAGCATGCATGCCGTGGATGTGGGCCTGCCGCAGCTCGCCATGCACTCGAGCTTCGAGACGGGCGGCGTGCGCGACGTGGATCTTGTTGTTCGCGCGCTCACCGCGTTCTACAACGCCGACCTGCGCATCACCGGCGCCGACAGCGTAGAGCTGGGGTAGGCAGTTAACGCGGCATCGTACTAGCGCGTACTGCCGAGCAGGGCGGATTACGTCTGGCTTTGCAGCGTCCCTGTTTTCACCGTGTACCTCGCCTTGGTGTCGAGGCGGGTTGATGACCCGTTGCGGCTACCGGTTCGTCCCTCAAACGCGTCTTAACCAAAGAACCCCGTGGCTGCTCAGCGAGCAAGCCGCGGGGTTCTGCGTTAGCGCGCTATGACCGTGATGTTGTGCTTGGGGCCTTACAGCGCCACCGCGTTGCGGATGGGCTCACCTGCGGCCAGGTGCTGCAGATTCTCGATCGTGATGTCGATGATGTTCTCAAGCGTGACGGGCAGGTGGTACCAACCGGACACGTGCGGCGTGATAAAGCAGTTGGGCGCGTCCCACAGGGGGTCGTCTGCCGGCAGGGGCTCGGGCGAGGTCACGTCGAGCGCGGCTCCGGCGATCTGTCCGCTCTCGAGCGCAGCGATCAGGTCGGGCGCGACCACCAGGTCGCCGCGTCCACCGTTGGCAAAGAAGGCACCGGGTTTGCAGGCGTTAAAGAAGGCAGCGTCGGCCAGCCCGCGCGTGGAGTCGCAGCTGGGCAGCACCGAGAACACGATGTCTGCGCGGCCGAGCTCCTCGTGCAGGGCGTCCATGGTGGCCATGCGCTCAAAGGGCGCTGCGGGCGCCACCGCGCTGCGGCGCATGCCGCACACGTGCGCGCCCATGGCGGCGCAGAGCTGGGCAAAATGCGTGCCGATGTCGCCCGCGCCGATCACGAGCACCTGCGCGTCCACAAAGGTGGTAACGGGGCCCAGGTCGGTCCAGGTGTGCTCGCGCTGGCAGTCGCGGTAGGCCGGCAGGCGCTTCATCATGGCGAGCGTCATCGCGAACATGTGCTCAGAGACCGACTGGCCGTAGGCGCCCGTCGCGCACGCCATGGTGGCGCCGGCGGGCACGATGCCGGGGGCCGCGTACTTGTCGTAGCCCGCGGAGTTGAGCTGGAAGAGGCGCAGGTTCTGGGCGAGGGCTAGGCGAGCCGGCGCCAGGTTGCCGATGATGACCTCGGCCGCGGCGATCTGCTCGTCGGTAGCGTCGGCGCGGTCTACAAAAGTAAAGTCGCTTGTCGGCGCGCCCGCGCGCAGGCGCTCCTGCTGAGCCTCGTTTACCGGCAACAAGCACAGGATGTTCATGGATTCACTCCTATCGTCGGG
>CAVEPV010000047.1:0-10839 GCA_963617695.1 Bacteroidaceae bacterium | reverse complement strand
AGAAGTACAGCGAGCTCATGATCATGCGGGCGACCCACAGCGCGATGATGTCGCGTGCGGTAACAAGCGCCGTGGTGGGATGGTGCCCCTCAAGCAGCTCGGGCTTTTGCGGCCAGCCCTGCGTGGCAAATGTCCACAGCTGCGAGGAGAACCAGGTATCGAGCACGTTCTCGTCCTGGTGCACGTGGGTGCCGTGGCAGTGCGGGCACTCGTGCACGTCCTCCATGGAGGCATCTTCCCAGCCGCAGTCTTCGCAGTAGAACACGGGGATGCGGTGGCCCCACCAAAGCTGACGCGAGATGCACCAGTCCTTGAGGTTCTCCATCCAGGTTGTGTAGGTCTGCGTCCAGCGCGCGGGGTGGAAGGTCACCTTGCCGGAGTTGACAGCCTCGAGCGCGGGCCCCTTGAGCTTGTCGACAGCCACGAACCACTGCTCGGAGAGCCAGGGCTCGAGCGAGGCGTCGCAGCGGTAGCAGTGCATGACGGAGTGGTCGTGCTCGTCCACGTGGTCGAGCAGGCCGTGCTCCTCGAACCAGGCGATAACGGCCTCGCGGCACTCCTCGCGGGTCATGCCCGAGAACTCGCCGTAGCCCTCGACCACCACGGCGTGCTCATCAAAGATGTTGATCTGCGGCAGGTCGTGCGACTGGCCCATGGCGTAGTCGTTGGGGTCGTGCGCGGGCGTAACCTTAACAAAACCGGAGCCAAAGTTCGCGTCGACGTGGTAGTCGGAGAAGATGGGGATCTCACGGTCGACAATCGGCAGCTTGACGGTCTTGCCCACAAAGGCGGCCTTCTCGGGATCCTTGGGCGAGACGGCCACGCCGGTGTCTCCCAGCATGGTCTCGGGGCGCGTAGTGGCCACAACAATGTAGTCCTGGCCGTTCACGGGCTCGGTGAGCGGGTAGCGCAGGTGCCACAGGTGGCCCTTTTCGTCCTGGTACTCGGCCTCGTCGTCAGAGATGGCGGTGGTGCAGTTGGGGCACCAGTTAACGATGCGCTTGCCGCGGTAGATCAGGCCGTCGTGGTACCAGTCGCAAAAGACGCGGCGCACGGCCTCGGCGTAATCGGCGTCCATGGTAAAGCGCTCGTTGTCAAAGTCAACGGAGCAGCCCATGCGCTTGATCTGCTCGACGATGATGCCGCCGTACTCATGGGTCCAGTCCCAGCAGGCGTCGATGAACTTCTCGCGGCCAATCTCGAGGCGGCTCACGCCTTCCTCTTTAAGCTTCTTGTCCACCTTGGTCTGCGTGGCGATACCGGCGTGGTCGGTACCGAGCACCCAGCGCGTCGACTTACCGCGCATGCGCGCCATACGAACGATGGCGTCTTGGATGGAGTCGTCGGTCGCATGCCCCATGTGCAGCTTGCCCGTCACGTTGGGGGGCGGAATGGTCACCGTGCAGTCGCCTACGCCCTCACGGCGCTTGTAATAGCCGCCATCCAGCCACTTCTGCAGGATCTTTGGCTCGTTTACGCTCGGGTCGTAATTCTTAGGCATTTCTTCCACAGGACATCTCCAAGGTTGTAAGCACGTTGGCAGTTAAACGAAAAAGAGGATAGCACAGCGGCACAAAAGGAGCCCGCAACGCAAGGCGATGCGGGCTCTCGAAACGTCAACTCTACAGGTGGCACGCACGCGGGTGCGGCCCCTGCAAGCACCTAGGCAGCGTCGAACACAAACTGCGGCTGCTCCTCGCCGCGCACAGACGCCGCGGTGACGATAACCTTCTCCACGCCGTCCTCAGAGGGCAGGTCGAACATCGTCTGCTGCAGCAAGTCCTCGCAGATGGAGCGCAGGCCACGGGCGCCGGTCTTGCGCGCAAGCGCCAACTTGGCGATCTCGTGCAGGGCCTCGGGCTCAAACTCAAGCTCGCACTCCTCAAGGCGGAACATGCGACGGTACTGCTTGACGATCGCGTTCTTGGGCTCGGTGAGAATCGAGATCAGGTCGTCCTCGGTAAGCGCGCAGGTCTGCGTGATCACCGGTGTGCGGCCAATGAACTCGGGGATCATGCCAAAGGCGTTGAGGTCCTCGGGCAGCACCTGGTGGAGCAGGGCGTTCTCGTCGGTGGAGCTGGGGCCGGCGATCTCGGAGTTAAAGCCCACGCCCTTGTTGCCCACGCGATCGGAGATGATCTTGTCCAGGCCCACAAAGGCGCCACCGCAGATAAACAGGATGTTGGTCGTGTCGATCTGCAGAAGCTCCTGCTGGGGGTGCTTGCGGCCGCCCGCGGGAGGCACGCTCGCCACGGTGCCCTCAAGGATCTTGAGCAGTGCCTGCTGCACGCCCTCGCCCGACACGTCGCGCGTGATGGAGAGGTTCTCGGCCTTGCGGGCAATCTTGTCGATCTCGTCCACGTAGATGATGCCGATCTGCGCGCGTGCAATGTCGCCATCGGCAGCGGCGATCAGCTTGCGCAGGATGTTCTCAACGTCCTCGCCCACGTAGCCGGCCTCGGTGAGGGCCGTGGCATCGGCGATGGCGAAGGGCACCTCGAGAATGCGCGCGAGGGTCTGCGCGAGCAGGGTCTTGCCCGTGCCGGTGGGGCCAAGCAGCAAGATGTTGCTCTTGGCGAGCTCGACGGTATCGACGTCGTCAGCACCGGCAGCGTGCATACCCAGGGGCTCCTCGGGCTCGTCGGCATACTGGGCACGAGCAGCGTCCGCCTCGCCTTCAAGCACGCGGCGGTAGTGGTTGTAGACGGCCACAGACATGGCGCGCTTGGCGTCTTCCTGGCCCATCACGTAGGCAGAGAGCTCCTCGTAGATCTCGTGCGGGGTGGGAACACGCTTGATGAGCGAGGTGGCCACCGGCTCGTCAAACTCAATGGCGGGCTCGGCCTCGGGCATGGCGGCGTTGGCCATGTCCATGGTGAGACCTTGAGCCTGGGACATAAAGTCCTGGGCAAGCGACTCCTCAAGGATGTCGGAGCACGCGTTTACGCACTCGTCGCAGATAAAGATGTTGCGCGGACCCTTGACCAGCTTGCGCACCTGGTCTTGGGTCTTGCCGCAAAACGAGCACTGGATGGGGCCAAACCCACCCTGCATATCGTTCGCCATTACTCGGTGCTCCCCTTTGCGGCCTCGGAGCGAGACGTCACGATACGGTCGATCAGGCCGTACTCGAGAGCCTCCTCGGCGGTCAGGTAGTGGTCGCGCTCGGTGTCTGCCTCGACGCGTTCGAACGGCTGGCCGGAGGTGTCGGCAAGAATCTGGTTGAGCTTCTTGCGCGTGGCCTTGATCTGCTGCGCAGCGATTTCGATCTCGGTCTGCTGGCCCTGGGCGCCGCCGCTGGGCTGGTGAATCATCACGAGCGAGTTGGGCAGGCAGAAGCGCTTGCCCTTGGCGCCGCAGCTCAAAAGAACCGCAGCCATAGAGGCAGCCATGCCAACGCAGATGGTGGAGACCTGCGGCTTGATGTAGTTCATGGTGTCGAGGATAGCCAGACCGGCCGTGACCTCGCCGCCGGGCGAGTTGATGTAGATGGAGATGTCCTTCTCGGCATCCTGGCTCTCCAGGTGCAGCAGCTGCGCGATCACCAGGTTGGCAGAGACGGAGTTGATCTCCTCTCCCAAAAAGATGATGCGGTCGTTGAGCAGGCGAGAGTAGATGTCGTAGCTGCGCTCACCGCGCGGGGTCTGCTCGATGACGTAGGGTACGAGCGAAGACTCGATACGCTGCATGGCAACTCCTTTCTTACGTGCGAGACATACGTGCTAGATAAAATCGTACGGTGCCCGTTTCGCCCTCGCGAATCCCGTGCACCGTACGAACGTTACCGGTCAAACCGGTATGATAGCTGATTTTCTACAGCAGGCGCGTCTTACTCGGCGTCGTCCTGTGCATACTCGTCAACGATGGTGACCTTGGCGTTCTCGACCAGCCAGTCAACAGCCTTGGAGCGACGGATGGAGTCGCGAACGGCAGGCATGCGGCCGTCGGCCACGAAGGAAGCCTTGGAAGCCTCGACGTCCTCGACGCCGGCGTCCTCGAACTCCTTGGTAACGTCGTCCTCGGAGACCTCGATCTTCAGCTCGCGAGCCAGAGCGTCGAGAGCCAGGGACTCACGGGCAACGTCGTCGGCCTGACGGTGCAGGTCGGCGATGAAGGCGTCAGAGGTGAGGCCGGAAGCCTGCAGCCAGGTGTCGAGCGACATGCCGCGGGACTGGAGGTTCTGCAGGAAGGTCTGGCCCAGCTCAGAGAAGACGGACTGCTCGTAGTCCTCGTCGACCTTCTCGAGCTCCAGGCGCTCGGCCAGCTTGGCCACGGCGCGGTTCTCCTTGAGGCCGGGGAGCTTGGAGGCCTTGTCGGCCTCGATCTCGGACTTGATGGCCTCGTTAAGAGCAGCGACGTCGTCCATGCCGAAGTTGTCCTTCACGAACTCATCGGTCATCTCGGGGGTCTTGCGCTCCTTGACGTTCTTGACGGTGAGCTCGACGGAGACCTCCTCGGCATCCTCGCCCTCGGGGGTCCAGGAGACCGCCTTGGTGTCGCCGACAGAAAGGCCAGCCAGAGCCTCGTTGAGCTCGGCGGGCAGGTTCTCGGAACCCACGACGAACATACGGCTCTCGCCAGCGAGGGAGGCGGCGTTCTTGACGTCCTTGACCTCGGCGGTGATGTAGTCGTCCTTCTCTGCGGCGCGCTCAACGTCCTCGAAGGTGGCGTGATAGCTCATGAGCATGTCGAGCTGAGCCTTGATCTCGCCCTCGGTGACCTCCGCGGGAGGCATCTCGATCTCGACGGCGTCATAGGAGGTGAGCTCGCAGGAGGGACGCAGGGTGAACTCCACGGTGTAGGTGTAGTCCTCGTGATCCTTGGCCAGCTCGATGTCCTTGTACTCGCCCTCCTTGACGGGAACGATGTCAAGCTCGTTGAGCACGGCAGGCTCGTTGGTGCCGATGATCTGGTTGGTGGCGTCGGCGAGCGTAGCCTCGGCACCGAGCATGTTGTCGATCACGGGACGCGGGGCGTGGCCGGGGCGGAAGCCGGGGAAGCGGTACTTCTTGGCGGTCTCCTTGTAAGCCTTCTTGATGGCGGCATCGACGTCGGCGGCCGGGATGGTGACCGTAGCAGTGAGCTTGGCGTCCTGCACGTCAGAAGCGGTGATGTTCAACGTTCCTCCTATAAACCGTATCGGCGTTCATCGGGCGCCGATAGCCCTTGGTAACGATGTTCGTGCTGCGTGGTGCGGGCGAAAGGACTCGAACCTTCACGGGAATCCCGCCAGGACCTAAACCTGGTGCGTCTACCAATTCCGCCACGCCCGCATTTCGCGCACAGCCCAAGCATGATACCAGATAACAGGGGCGCTCACGCAACAAAGACATCTGCTGCGTGAGCGCCCCATGCTTCAACCATATTCAGCTGCTGCGTCGGCGATGGCGCGGGCGCCTGAGAGCGGCCTGCACTCCCCGAGCGGCTCGATCCGCTCCGGCAGTACTAGCAAACTCCCTGGGCAAGCATCGCATCGGCGACCTTCTCAAAGCCGGCGATGTTGGCACCCATAACATAGTTGCCCTCGTGGCCGTACTTCTTGGCGGTCTCGTCCACGTTGTGGAACATGCCGCGCATGAGTTCCTCGAGTTTGCCGTCGACCTCCTCGAAAGTCCAAGAGAGGTGCTCGGCGTTCTGGCTCATCTCGAGGCCCGAGACCAGCACGCCGCCGGCGTTGGCCGCCTTGCCGGGCATAAAGGCCACGCCGTTTGCCTGGAAGTACTCGGTGGCCTCGATGGTCGTGGGCATGTTGGCGCCCTCGCCCACCGCCTTGCAACCGTTGGCAACGAGCGCCTGAGCATCCTCGAGCAGCAAGGTGTTCTCGCGAGCACAGGGCAGCGCCACGTCGCAGGGCAGCTGCCACACACCGCGGCCGTCGCCCTCGTGCCAGACGGCACCCGGGCGCTCGTCCACATACATAGCAAGGCTTACGCCCTTGTCGTTGCCGGAGCGCTTCTTGTTATAGATGTTCTCGAGTACGCGGTAGTCGATGCCCTCAGGATCCTCGACCCAGCCCTTGGTGTCGGAGCAGGCGATGGTCTTGCCGCCAAGCTGCTCGACCTTCTGGATGGCGTAGATGGCAACGTTGCCCGAGCCGTGGACCACGGCCGTCTTGCCCTCAAAGGAGTCACCGCAGGACTTGAGGTACTCATCCACAAAGTAGACCAAGCCGTAGCCGGTGGCCTCGGTGCGCGCGAGCGAGCCGCCAAAGGAGAGACCTTTGCCGGTGAGGACGCCCGTCCACTCGTTGCGGATGCGCTTGTACTGGCCAAACAGGTAGGCCACCTCGCGGCCGCCCACGCCCAGGTCGCCGGCGGGAACGTCGGTGTTGGGGCCGATGTGGCGGCAGAGCTCGGTCATGAAGGACTGGCAGAAGTGCATGATCTCGTTGTTGGACTTGCCCTTGGGGTCAAAGTCAGAGCCGCCCTTGCCGCCGCCCATGGGCAGAGTGGTCAGCGAGTTCTTGAGAATCTGCTCGAGGCCGAGGAACTTAAGCATGCCGAGGGTGACAGTGGGGTTAAAGCGCAGACCGCCCTTGTAGGGGCCGAGGGCCGAGCTGAACTCCACGCGGTAGCCGCGGTTGACCTGAACCTTGCCGGAGTCGTCCACCCAGGGCACACGGAACATCACAACGCGCTCGGGCTCCACCAGGCGCTCGAGGATCGCGGCCTGCTCGTACTCGGGGTGAGCGTCGAGAGCGGGCTGCAGGGTGCCGAGGATCTCGGTCGCCGCCTGAATGAACTCAGTCTGCTCGGGATAACGGGTCTTGAGGTCTTCGAGAACGGTCTGGGTGTAGGTCATGCGGAGCCTCCAAACGGGGTCTAAAAATCCGCTGTCATCATATCCTGCATGTTTCGTCTCTATTTCGTGATTTGATGGCGCCACCTTGGACTAGCAGCGTTTACGCAGCTCAAGCGTTGTAGCACGTATTGTTACGGTCTCGTTTCATTACGGGAGTGTTTCAGACCTGCCGCCTGGTTGTGTACGACCGGGATAGCGAGCGGCGGCGCGGGCCAGCCCCGCGCTAGGTCGGACGCAGCCTGAGACCGGACTCCAAATCAGCCGACTTCTGAGGATTCGCAAAAACGAGTGATTCAATCTCGCCAATTGGGCTACAAAGCCTCCCGCCGCAATTTGCACGCGTGGGCGCACCATCTGCCCACGGCTCGTCTACGTGCGCATTCGGCAGAAGGATCGGCGGGCTTCACCGTGCTTGGCCGATAAACCCGCTCGCTGCGCCCGGGTGGCACCGGAGCCAAAGCCGCCCAGGTGCAGCCTACGACAGAAAGGATTGATCTTTCGGTGACCTCTACCAACAACACCGCTCGAGTGCACGTTGAGCACCCCCATCTCGCCATGATGGGCCTCTACCTGGGAGGCTTTATCGGCATGTTCTCCGAGAGCGCTCTGAACGTCGCGCTCCCGCAGCTCACCAAGGTCTTTGGCATCACCACGGCCCTTGCCCAGTGGATGGTGGTGGGCTACATGCTCATCATCGGCCTCGTGCTGCCGTTCGCCGGAATCCTCATGAAATGGTTCAAGACGCGCTCGCTCACGCTCTTCGCACTCGGCGCGTTCTTTGTCGGATCGCTCATCACCGGCTTTGCGCCCAGCTTTCCTCTTGCGCTGGCCGGCCGTCTGATTCAGGGCATCGGCACCGGCCTTGTGCTCCCCATGATGTTCGCCGTGGTGCTCGAGGTGTTCCCCCAGTCCAAGATCGGTAGCGCCATGGGCCTCATGACGCTCATCATCATGTTCGCACCGGCCATCGGCCCCTCGCTTGCCGGTGTGATCCTTGGCTATTCCTCGTGGCGCGCGCTGTTCTTCATCTTCGCCGCGGTGCTCGCCGTGGCGCTCGTGCTCTGCGCCCGCTACCTGGTAAGCCCCTACGAGCTCACCCGCCCCGCCGTCGACGGTCTTTCGTGCGCGCTCTCGTGCCTGGGCTTTGGCGGCATCGTGCTGGGCTTTGGTCTCTCGAGCCTTTTGGGCTGGACATCGCCCGGCGTGATCGGAGCACTCGTTGTGGGCGTAATCGCGCTGGCGCTCTACATTCGCCGCCAGCTCGCAAGCGAGAACCCCGTGCTCAACCTGCGCGCGTTTGGCATTCGCCAGTTCCGCATCTCGGCCGTGCTTGTAATGGTCAACTTTGGCATCACCCTCGCCGCGATGTATCTGCTGCCGCAGTTCGCGCAAAACGGCCTGGGCCTCTCCGTTACGCTCGCGGGTCTGATCATGCTGCCCGGTGGCATCATCAACGCCGCAGTCTCGCTGCTCTCGGGCAGACTCTATGACGTCTTTGGGGCAAAGTGGCTGGCACGCGGAGGCTTCTCTATCTCGTGCATCGGCTCGGCGCTCATGCTCTTTACCGGTGTCGACACGCCCATCTGGTACGTGATCTGCGCACACATCCTCATGATGATCGGCGTGCCGCTCGCCATGTCGCCCTGCCAGACCAACGGCCTGAACGCCCTGCCACCCAAGATGGGCACGGACGGCTCCACCATCCTGAACACGATGGAGCAAGTCTGCGGCGCTGTGTGTACCGCCCTGGCGACCAGCATGCTCGCCGCCGGCGAGAGCGCGGCCGCAGCGGAGGGCTTGGCCGAGCACGCCTGCGCGACGGTCGGCTCGCACTACGGCTTTGCCTTTGTGCTGACCCTCGCCGTTATCGGCCTGCTGCTCTCGACCCAAATGCACAAGGAGCGCACGCAGGAGTAGCGCCCGCGCCCGCCGCCTTGACACACGCTTCTTTATCAGAAGGTCCCTTGCCCGCACACCTCGCATCGCCGAGGGTGGACAAGGGACTTTTTGCGTTGGGAAACGTACTTCCAAAAGAGCAGGCCCATGTGCACCCACAGCCCGTTCGACGCCCGCGCGAAGCGCTCTTGAGCCCGACGCCGCGCCCGCAGCGCGCTATCGCTCGGCGCGGCGCTGGGTGACAGCCCCTCTAGTACGGCAGCTCGCTCGACTCGGTGAGGCCGCAGGCGGCAAGCGCCCCTTGTACACTCAGGCGATGCAGCAAAGAGCACATGGTGTCGAGGCTCTCAGCGCAGCCGTTCTCGAGCCAACGCGTGAGCACACCCACATGCGCCGAGGTCACGTAGGTCGCAATGTAGCCGCCCTGCACTTCGTCCAGATCGGCTACGCGTCCGGGACGCAAAATGTAGCTCCAGGCGTCCACGCCGTTTTGGATCAAGCGGTGACGAAACTCGGGCGCCCCGTTCTCAGAAAGCAAGGCAGAGAACAGCTCGCGCCTCCCCCGCGCGAACTCGAGCCAGGAACGGTAGTAGTCGCGCTCCTCCACCTCGCCGGCGCGCCCCAGCTCATGGGTCTCCACAAGGCCATCCAGCAGGTCGTCGATAAGCTCGTCCACAAAGGCGGGAACGCTCGCGTAATGGCGATAAAACGTGGCTCGGTTGATCCCAGCCTCGTGCGAAAGCTCGCTCACCGCGATCTTGAGCATGCTCTTGCGCGCAGAGAGCGCAACGAGCGCCTCGGTAAGCAACCGCTTGGTGCGAACGGGCCTCAAATCCTGCTCCATATGGCTCATCTCACTTCTATTTTATAGGCATCATGCAGCAATTATAGACGCACTGTCGCATATGCGACACTATGTTGCTTAAAGTCGCATAGCAGCTCTCTACATTGAATTTTTTGCTTCCTATAATCCACTCAACAAGCGTTAACGCAAACCCACACACCCGTACGTAAGGAGCTGCCCCATGGTGGACTTCTATGGCCTGATGCGCAAAGTACCAGGCGGCACGATTCTGGTGCCCATGATCCTGTTCGCAATCATCAACACGCTCTTCCCCAACCTGTGGACGAGCCTGGGCGGCATGTCGCTTGCCCTGTTCAAGGGCGGCACGCAGTGCCTGGCTGGCTTTTTGCTGTTCGCCTCTGGCACCTCCATTAGCGTGAAGGGCCTGGGTCGCGTATTCAAGCACTCCGCACCGCTCGCCGTGGCTAAGCTCGTCATCAGCTTTGCCTTTGGCTTTGCCTTCATTAACCTGTTTGGCCTCGACGGCATCTGGGGCATCAACGCCGTGGCGTTTGTCGCCGTGATCTGCGCCTGCAACCCCGGCGTGTACATGGGTTGCATCCAAGACTACGGCGAGCCCGCCGACATGGCCAACTTCGCCATCCTGAACATCCTCACCATGCCCGCCATCCCCATCGCCATCCTCGCTGCGGCGAGCGGCTCGGCCTTCAACATCCTGGACGTTGTGACCATCCTGCTGCCGTTCCTCCTCGGCATGCTGCTGGGCAACCTTGATCCCAAGATCCCCGAGATGTTCCGTGCCGCCACGCCGCTGGCACTCCCCTTCCTGGGCATGTGCTTCGGCTCGTCCATCAACCTGGTCTCGGCCGTACAGGCAGGCATCCCCGGCATCATCCTGTCGGTCATCTACCTGGTAGTCCATGCCGTGATCATGGTCGCGGTCGACCGTCTGGTGGGCAAGCAGCCCGGATACGCCGCCATGGCTATGTCGAGCGTTGCCGGCATCGCCGTTGCCGTCCCCGCCATGCTGGGCGATGCGTACGCGGCCTACACCGCCACCGCCACCAGCGAGATCGCGCTCGCGCTCATCATCACGAGCATCGTGAGCCCCTACCTCACCCGCGCCGTGGTCAAGAAGTGGGGCGCGCCTTACACCTTCAAGAAGCAGCGTGAGCAGGCGGAGGCCGCCAAGACGGCCGAGGCGCCCGCAGCCGGCACCGCCCAGAAGGCCACTGCGTAGGCCTGCAGCAACACAGCAATCCGGCGCGCATCGCAGGGCTAAACACCTCGCGCCTCAGACCGGGCCACGCTACGGGCTCTCACCCGGCGCCCGGGTG
>CAVEPV010000046.1:5476-10888 GCA_963617695.1 Bacteroidaceae bacterium | reverse complement strand
CCTATCGTCAGATGTCGCTGACGCTGCACCGTCCGCCCGGACGCGAGGCCTACCCGGGCGACATCTTCTACCTGCACTCCCGCCTGCTGGAACGCGCGTGCAAGCTCTCGCGCGAGAACGGCTACGGCTCCCTGACGGCTCTGCCGATCATCGAGACGCAGGACGGCGACGTCTCCGCCTACATCCCCACCAACGTGATTTCGATCACCGACGGTCAGATCTACCTGCAGTCCGAGCTCTTCTTCCAGGGCCAGCGCCCCGCTGTCGACGTCGGCATCTCCGTGTCCCGCGTCGGTGGCTCCGCGCAGACCAAGGCCATGAAGCAGGTCTCCGGCTCGCTCCGACTCGACCTGGCTTCGTACCGCGAGCTCGCGGGCTTTACCCAGTTCGGCTCCGACCTGGATACCGCCACGCAGGTTCAGCTCACCCACGGCGCACGCATGACTGAGCTGCTCAAGCAGCCGCGCTTCAAGCCGTTCGACGTGACCGAGCAGATCGTCGCGCTGTTCGCCGGCAACAAGGGCTTTGTGGACGACCTTCCCGTTTCGCAGGTCATCCCGTTCCGCGACGCCCTGATCGAGTACATGACCAAGAGCTACGGCACGCTTCTCGAGAAGCTTCGCAGCTCCAAGATCGATGACGAGCTCGACGCTCAGCTCACGCAGGCGATCACCGACTTCAAGAACGATTACACCGCCAAGCTCGCGGGCGCTTCCGCGGCCAGCGGTGCCGAGGAGAACTAGGCTTTATGGCTAACCTTCGCGACATCAAGAAGCGAATCTCCTCGGTGACGAGCACCAAGCAGATCACGCGCACGATGGAGATGGTCTCGACGGCCAAGATCCGCCGTGCGCTCGATCGCGCGCACGAGGCCGAGCCCTACAAGCAGGCGCTCACCGACGTCATGCTCACGGTTGCGACCGATGCCAGTATCGCCGAGGGCAACCCCATGCTCGCGGTGCACGAGAACCCCAAGCGCGGCCTCGTGGTGGTCATCGCGTCCGACCGTGGTCTTGCCGGCGGCTTCAACATCAACGTTGAGCGCGAGTGCGAGCGCATCTGCCGCGAGTGGGCGGCTGAGGGCATCGAGTCGCAGATCATCACGTGCGGTCGCAAGCCGTGCGAGTACTTCTCGCGCCGCGACAACGTGGTTATGCGCTTCGAGGGCTCCTCGGCAGACCCGAGCCTGGAGGACGCGCGCCAGATCTCGAGCTACATCTGCGACGCCTACGCCGCATGCGAGCTCGATCGCGTGGAGGTCGTCTACCACCACGCGCGCAACCGCGTTGACCAGCAGCTCCGCGTCGAGCATCTGCTTCCGCTCGATCCCGAGATGGTCGCTATGGCCCATGGCCCCCGTAAGAACGAGAGCGATGGCCCCCAGCGCGTCTCGTCTTCGTTCCAGTTCATCCCGTCGGCCCAGCAGGTGCTGGGAGAGCTTGTGCCCTCCTACGTCCTGACCGTCATCCACCAGGCGCTTATCGATTCGGCGGCCGCCGAGCAGGGCGCCAGGCGCAAATCGATGCATTCGGCCACGGAGAACGCAACGACGATCATCGCGACTCTTACCCGTACGTACAACCGCGTACGCCAGGCTTCCATTACCACCGAGCTCAATGAGATCGTGGCGGGAGCTTCAGCATTGGAGGATTACTAATGGCAGAAACCACCGTACAAGCGGCGGTCGAGGAGGCCACGGAGCGCCAGACGGCGGGCGAAGGGCGCGTTGTTCGCGTCATCGGCCCTGTTGTCGACGTTAAGTTCGACGGCTCGGTCCCCCCGATCTACAACGCACTGACGGTTGAGGCCGAGACCCCCATGGGTCACCTGAGCACCGTGCTGGAGGTGGAGTCCCAGCTGCCCGGCGGCGTTGTCCGTACGGTCGCCATGACCTCC
Source organism: Bacteroidaceae bacterium (assembly GCA_963617695.1). Classification (GTDB taxonomy): domain Bacteria; phylum Actinomycetota; class Coriobacteriia; order Coriobacteriales; family Coriobacteriaceae; genus Collinsella. The sequence goes on along the minus strand of CAVEPV010000046.1, from coordinate 8,992 downwards.
ACCGACGGCCTGCAGCGCGGCCTTACCGTCACCGACACCGGTGCGCCCATGAAGATGCCCGTCGGTCCCGAGACCCTCGGCCGCATCTGGAACGTCATCGGCCAGCCCGTCGACGGCAAGCCCATGCCCCAGATCGATGAGTACTATCCCATCCATCGTCCGGCACCGGCCTTTGCCGACCTCACCACCCAGACCGAGATCTTCGAGACCGGCATCAAGGCCGTCGACCTGCTCGAGCCCTACATCCGTGGCGGCAAGACGGGCCTCTTCGGCGGCGCCGGCGTCGGCAAGACCGTTCTGATCCAGGAGCTCATCAACAACCTCGCCCAGGAGCACGGCGGCACCTCGGTGTTCACCGGCGTCGGCGAGCGTACCCGTGAGGGCACCGACCTGTACCTCGAGATGAGCGAGTCGGGCGTTATCGACAAGACCTGCCTGGTCTACGGTCAGATGAACGAGCCGCCCGGAGCGCGTATGCGCGTCGGTCTGGCCGGCCTTACCACGGCCGAGTACTTCCGTGACCGCGGTCAGGACGTGCTGCTGTTCATCGACAACATCTTCCGCTTCTCGCAGGCCGGCTCCGAGGTCTCCGCACTTCTGGGTCGTATGCCCTCCGCCGTTGGTTACCAGCCCACGCTGGCCACCGAGATGGGCGACCTCCAGGAGCGCATCACCTCTACCAAGACCGGCTCCATCACCTCGGTTCAGGCCGTCTACGTTCCCGCCGACGACCTTACCGACCCGGCGCCTGCCACCACGTTCACTCACCTGGATGCAACCACCGTTCTTTCGCGTTCCATCGCCGAGCTCGGTCTGTATCCGGCAATCGACCCGCTGGCGTCCTCCTCTGACGCTCTCGACCCCACCGTTGTGGGCGAGGAGCACTACCGCGTGGCCGTCAAGGTGCAGGAGATCCTCCAGGAGTACTCCGACCTGCAGGACATCATCGCCATTCTGGGCATGGACGAGCTTTCCGAGGAGCAGCGCCTCACGGTGAATCGCGCCCGTAAGCTCCAGCAGTTCCTGTCCCAGTCCTTCCACGTGGCCGAGCAGTTCACGGGCAACCCCGGCGTGTACATCCGCGTCGAGGACACCGTGCGCTCCTTTGCCGCCATCATCGACGGCGAGTGCGACGACCTGCCCGAGCAGGCCTTCCGCTACGCGTCCACCATCGACGACGTGCGCGAGCGCGCCGCCAAGATGGCCGAGACGGGGGAGAAGTAGGCATGCTTATCCGCATCGTTTGCCCGGAAAGCTGCGCCTACGAGGGCGAGGCTGCGTTCATCGTCGTTCCCGCAACGGACGGCGAGTGCGGCATCCTGCCGCGGCACTCGAGCGAGATCTGCACGATCTCGTCTGGCTACGTGCGCGTGTCCGATACGGACATGAGCACCGTTGACCATACGTTTGCCGTGGACGGAGGCTATGCCCAGATCGCCGACGATACTGTCATCGTTCTGGCAGAACGCGCCTGCAACCTGGCGGATGTCGATGCCGATAAGGTTAAAGCTCAGATTCAAGGTTTTGAAGACAAGCTGAGTAATTTGTCGGAAGACGATGCACGCCGCGCCTACCTTTATAATGAAATCGCATGGTGTAAGCTGATGCTTGCAGACAAGTCCTAAGCCTTACCGGCTCAAGACATTGCGATGAACATCATGCCCGGGGATGCCTAGCGTCCCCGGGCTTTTCTATGAAGGGGTTACGCTTGGATATTATCCGCGTTGAAGGCGGGCACAGGATCGAGGGACGCGTGTGCGTCTCCGGTGCCAAGAACTCGGCGCTCAAGCTGATGGCCGCGACGCTGCTCGCCCCCGGCAAGACCATCCTCACCAACGTGCCCAACATCTCTGATGTGCACGTGATGGGTAAGGTCTTGAAGCGTATGGGCGTCACGATCGAGGTCACCGACGAGCACACGCTAGAGATCGACACCTCTGCGGTCGATTCCTGGGAGGCTCCCTACGAGCTCGTGGCCAAGATGCGCGCCTCAACGGCCGTGCTTGGCCCGCTGCTGGGCCGCATGGGTAAGGCCAAGATCGCCATGCCCGGTGGCTGCAACCTGGGCGCCCGCAAGATCGATATGCATATCCTGGGCCTTGAGGCTCTGGGCGTGAAGTTCGACACCGACCACGGCTACATCTATGCAGACGCCGGTGAGGGCCTTGTGGGCAGCACCGTCTCGCTCGAGTTCGCGAGCGTCGGCGCTACCGAGAACCTCATCATGGCCGCCGTGCGCGCCAAGGGCACCACGGTCATCGACAACGCGGCTCGCGAGCCCGAGATCGTCGACCTCGCCATGATGCTCAACGACATGGGCGCCAAGATCACCGGCGCCGGCACCCCCGTTGTGACCATCGAGGGTGTCTCCGAGCTGCACCCCGTCACCCACCGCGTGGTGGGCGACCGTATCGAGGCCGGCACGTTCATCGTCGCGGGCGCCCTTGCGGGCACCGAGCGTGGTGTTGACGTTGTAGGCTTTAGGCCGGTTCACCTGGGCATGGTGCTCAAGAAGCTCGAACTCATGGGCGTGAACATCACCGAGATCGAGGGCGGCGTGCACGTGGAGCCGGTCAGCTCCATCAAGCCGGTCGACATCCAGACCCTGCCGTTCCCGGGTTTCCCCACAGACATGCAGGCGCAGATCATGGTGCTCTCTGCCCTTGCCGACGGCACTTCCGTCATCACTGAGAACATCTTCGAGAACCGCTTTATGTTCGCATCCGAGCTGGTGCGCATGGGCGCCAACATCCGCATCGAGAGCCACCACGCCATGATTCACGGCGTGTCGGGTTTCTCCGGTGCTCAGGTTGTCTCACCCGACCTCCGCGGCGGCGCCGCGCTGGTGGTCGCCGGCCTTATCGCCGACGGTACCACCGAGGTCTCGGCCATTCATCATATCGACCGCGGGTACGAGCACTTCGTCAAAAAGCTCGTAGACATGGGGGCACACGTCGAGCGCGTGTCCGTTCCCGATCCCATCGACGACTAGACAGGTGCACCTAACATGAAGAAGAAACACGAACAGCAGATGAGGGTTCCCACCACCGGCTCCGGTTCTCGTGTCTACAGCCGCGAGAACGTGGGCCGCTACACCGAGCGCGCGCGCAAGCGTCGCCGTGGCCGCACCATCCGCCGTGCCATCCTGTGCACGCTGGTAGGCGTGCTTGCCGTGGGCGGCACCGCCTTTGGCCTGTGGTTCAGCAACGTGGTCTCTAAGCTCAACAACGGCGAGGTCATCACGAGCAACCTGCTCTCCACCCTGGCCGACTCCAACGTGACCAAAGACCCGTTCTACATGCTGCTGCTGGGCACCGACGGCCGCCCCGGCGACTCCGCCTACCGCGCCGACTCGATCATCCTGGCGCGTGTCGACCCGGGCAACAAGCAGGTCACGCTTATCTCCATCCCGCGTGACACCAAGGTTGAGTACAACGGCTCCACCATCAAGATCAACGCCGCCCACACCTACGACGGCGCCGAGGGCATGGTCAAGGCCGTTAACGAGCTGTGCGG
>CAVEPV010000046.1:0-5253 GCA_963617695.1 Bacteroidaceae bacterium | reverse complement strand
CAGCGCCAGGTGATCGGTGCCTTGGCCAACGCCGTGCTCAACAACATGGAGCTCACCCAGATCCCGGGCATTATCGAGTCGCTCTCCGACATGGTCATCACCGACCTGAGCGTTCAGGACATCCTGGCCCTTGCCAACTCCATGCGCGGCATGGACACCGACAACATCTGGTCGGCCAACGTTCCGTCTTGGGCGGGCGAGGATACCTACATCGACGGCCAGAGCTACGTCTTTGTCTACGAGGAGAAGTTCAAGGAGATGATGGAGCGCGTTGACGCCGGCGAGAACCCGCAGGGTCCGCAGTCCATGGGTACTTCGAGCGAGTCCAGCACGCTGGGCGACCTTGCCAACAACGACTCCAACTCGTTCCTGAACGGCACCGACAAGAGCGCTTCGAGCTCTGAGGACGAGAACTCTTCGGATTCCTCCTCGAGCGACTCCAGCTCGGACTCGTCTTCGAGCTAGTTGTAGGTGAGAGCGGCCGCTTCAGGCTGGCTTCACATATCGCGCGATACAACGAAGCGCGCCCCGACTGTTCTCGAAAACGGCCGGGGCGCGCTTTTTAGTAACGGTGCGATGAGGGCAGGCATCGGTTGGAACTGCAGGTGACGGCAGGGAAACCCCGCTGTCTCTGCAGCTGCGGCGTTAAGGGCAGCTGCTCCCGCGCGGGGCCAGGCAGCGCTGACCCCGCACGCCCGCCGTTTGTGCCTACTGCGCAAACTTGCGCGACAGCTCCTGCAGTACGTCGACCATCTTCTCCATCTGAGAGACGACGACAAACTCGTTCACGCTGTGGCACACATAGCCGCCGGTGCCCAGGTTGGGGCAGGGCAGCCCGCGGAACGAGAGCTGCGCGCCATCGGTGCCGCCGCGGATGGGCAGTACACGCGGCTCGATGCCCAGCTCCTGGTAGGTCTCCACGGCCGCATCCACAAGCTGCGGGTAGTCGCGTACGATCTCGGCCATGTTGCGATACTCCTGCTTGATCTCCACGGCCACGCGCGGACGGTCGAGACGCGCATTCAAAAACTCCGCTGCACGCTGCATGAGGTCGAGCTTCTCCTGGAAGCGCTCGGCGTCGTGATCGCGCACGATGTAGCGCGCCGTGGCATGCGTGACGGTGCTCGAGAGGCTCTCGATATGGATAAAGCCGTCGTAGCCGTCGGTGTGCTCGGGGCGCATATGCGCAGGCAGCATGCCGTGGAATTCCATAGCCAGGTTCACGGCGTTGACCATGCGGTCTTTGGCGGAGCCCGGGTGGATCGAGTAGCCCTCGAACGTCACGGTCACGTTGGCCGCGTTGAAGCACTCCCATTCCAGCTCGCCGACAGCGCCGCCGTCTACGGTGTAGGCGTACTTGCAGCCAAACGACGGGATGTCGAGCAGCGACGCGCCGTGCCCGATCTCCTCGTCGGGGCAAAAGCAGATGCCCAGACGCGGATGGGGGAGTTCGGGGTTCTCGTGCAGGCGAGCCACGAGCGCCATGATCACAGCGACGCCCGCTTTGTCGTCACCGCCCAGCAGCGTGGTGCCGTCCGAGACCACGATGTCCTCACCCACCAGATCGTTCAGCTCGGGCAGGGAGTCGGGCCCAATGGAGACCTCGCGGCCGTCCACGATGCCGCTCACCAGGTTACCGCCCTCGTAGTGCACCACGTGCGGCTTCACGCCAAAGCCGGGCGCGGCCTCGGTGGTGTCGAGGTGCGCCAGAAAGCCCAGTCCGGGCTTGTCCTCGGCGCCGGCGCTTGCGGGCACGTGTGCCACCACGTAGCAGTTCTCGGTCACGGTCGCGTCCGTAGCGCCCAGCTCCCGCAGTTCCTCGGCCAGCAGGTTGGCCAAATCAAACTGGCAGGCGCTCGAAGGCACCTGGTCGCAGTGCTCGTCGGCCGACTGCGTGTCCACCTGGACGTAGCGAATAAAACGCTCAAGCGCATCGTTTAGCGCGGTCTCTGCCATGAAATCCTCCTTGCGATTCAATGTTCAGACCCCCGTAACTCTAGCACGCAACGTGCGCAGAAGGTCGACGCGCCGCCTGCGGGCGATGGGGTACACTAGGAACATCGTTTCAGAGAGGAACACTGTTCATGGACACCACCGAAACTTCCAAAGAGCTGCACCTTACGGTTGCCAACGAGGACTACCTGGAGTGCATGGTTCGCATCGAGTCCACGCACGGCGACGAAGAGGGCATCCGCTCCGTCGACATTGCCCAGTCGCTTGGCGTCTCCAAGGCCTCCGTTAACAAGGCCGTCTCGGCTCTTAAGGAGCAAGGTCTGGTGGAGCAGTCGCACTATGGCAAGGTCATGCTCACCCCGCAGGGCCGCGAGCTGGGCGGCGCGGTGTGGTACCGTCATCGCCTGCTGCGCACCTTCCTTACGCAGGAGCTGGGCGTCGACTTTGAGCGCGCCGATTCCGAGGCTTGCATGATGGAGCATGCGGTTTCCGAGGACACCATGTCGCGCTGGCTTGCCTATCTCGAGAAGCAGGGTATAACCATCGGCGAAGAGTAGCCGATCCAAGGAGCCTGCTTATGCCGGAGGCATCGCAACATATATATAGTGCCGATCGATACGACCGGGCGGGTGCTGAGCGCCTGCTCGGTCTTTTGGCGCAGGGCGCGCTGCTGTGCCAAGGCCCCATGGGCACCGTACTCATGGGAGAGCTGGGCGCGGCGGACATCCCTGCCGCCGCTTGGAACCTGGCCGAGCCCCAGGAGGTCACGCGCATCCATCAGCTCTATGCGGCCGCTGGTGCTCAGGTGCTCATCTCTAATACGTTTCAGGCCAGCACGCCCGCTCTCGAGCGCGATTGCGTGGAGGGCGGTGCGGAACTCATCTGCGCCGAGGCCGTTGCCTGTGCCCAAGCCGCCGGCGCCCGCAATGTTCTGGGCTCAGTAGGCCCATGCGGCGTGGAGTGGTTCGAAGAAGACTCCGCCGAGTACCGCGAGGCGCGCGACGCTTACCGCGAGCAGGTGCACGCCTTGCTTGATGCGGGCGTGCAGGCCTGCATGCTCGAGACCTTTACTTCTATTCGCGACCTTGAACCGGCGCTCGCCGGTGCGCTCGACGTGGCAGACGGCATGCCGCTGTTCGTGAGCTTTGCGGTGGATGACGAGGGCAACCTGCTGGGCGACGGCCTGAATATTGAGGCCGCCTGTGTTTGGGCAGAAAAGCACGGCGCTCAGGGTGTGGGCGTCAACTGCTGTTCGCTTGCCGCCGCAACCGCCTGTGTGCCCCGCATGGTCGCGGTCTCGCGCGGCATTGTCTCGGCGCGTCCCAGCGCAGGTCTGCCCGAGCGTGACGAGGACGGCATCCTTACCTGGACGATCGACGCCGATGCCTTCGCTTCGGCCTCTGTTGAGTGGGCGGCCCAGGGCGCGCGTCTGATTGGCACCTGCTGCGGCACCACCCCGGCGACCCTGTGCGCGATGGCCGACGCCCTTGATGCGGCCGGACAGCTCACCGATGCCTAGCGGCGCTTCGTTATAGCGTCTGTGCGGCGGGGTATATTTGCGTCCGTTGGATTACATTTTGCAGAAAAGAGTGCAATGAGCACCATCATTCATTTTGGTACGGGCGGCTGGTACGCGCGCCGCGATGGCGACTTTACCGACGAGAACCTGATTCGCCTGGCAGATGCCGCAGGCCACATTTGGGCACGCACCGACCCGGGCGCCATCGTTTATGTGGGCTATGACACCCGCGAGGGCGCCGAGCACGCCGCGCGCCTTGCCGCGAAGGTGCTCGCGTCCCACGGCCTTGTCGCCATGCTCTCCGATAGCTACGTTCCCACCCCGGCTGTCTCTTGGGCCATCGCGACCGACCCGCGTGCCTGCGGTGGCCTTATGGTCACCGGTTCCAACCGCCCCGGCGACTACTTGGGCGTCAAGCTCCGTGTTGCCGACGGCGGCACCGGTACTCCCGACTTTATCGAGACAGTCGAGGCCACGATTCCGCCCGATGCTACGTCTGAGCGCGGTCCGGTCATCGAGAAGAACCTGATTGACCCCTACCTGCAAAACCTCGCCACGATGGTAGACACCGCCGCGATCGAGCAGGCGCATCTCCAGCTGGTCTACGACCCCATGTACGGTTCGGCCCGCGGCTATCTGCCGGCAATCCTGGGCGAGATGGGCGTACAGGTGGTCGAGATCCACGGTGCTCCCGATCAGGACATGGAGGCGCTGCACCCCGAACCTATCGAGCCTTGGGTGGACGACTGCGAGCAGACGGTCACCGCAACCCATGCCCGAGCAGGCCTGATCAATGACGGCGACGGCACCCGTGTGGCCGCGGTCGACGAGAACGGCCGCTACATCGACGCGCACCGCATCATCACCCTGCTCACGGGCCATCTGGTCAAGAACCGCGCCAAGACCGGCCGCGTGGTCGTGGGTCTCACCACGTCCTATCAGACGCGCCGTCTGGTGCGCGAGCTGGGCATGCCGCTCGCCGTCAAGCCCATTGGCTTCAAGTATGTATACGAGGAGATGGCCAAGGGCGGCGTGCTCATCGGTGGGGAAGAGACCGGTGGCATCGGTTTCCCCGATCATTTCCCCGAGCGCGACGGCCTCCTTGCGCATCTGCTGCTCTGCGAACTTATGGCTACCGAGGGCAAGACCCTGGCCCAGTTGGTAGACGAGCTTGACGAGCGCTTTGGCCCCGTGGCCTACGCCCGCCGCGACATTCGCCTGCAAAACGAAGAAATCGAGATGCTGCGCAACTTCATGCCCGGCCTCAACCCTCAAAACGTTGCCGGTCGTTGTCCCACCGCGGTGAGCCACCGCGACGGCCTGCGCCTTGAGTTCGAGGACGAGTCCTGGCTGCTCCTGCGCCCCTCTAATACCGAGCCCATCGTGCGCGTCTACGCCGAGGCCCCCACGGTCGAGCTGCGCGACGAGATGCTCGAGTCCGGCTCCTCCATCGCCCGCTCCCTGTTCTCCTAGGGTCGCCCGCGCGGTCCCGTGCGGCCCCCAAACCTGACGCCCCGGATGGCGACTGAGCCGCAGGGGCCTGATCCCGGAGCTCCTGCGGAGCCGGGCCGCGGCGCATCCCGCGTGCCTGTGGAGCCTTTTCCACCTTGGATCGCTTGAAGGCGCGCTTCGGGATCGCCCCGCGGGCCCGTGTGGCCCCTCCCGCTTTTAAAAGGCGCCGCACGGCCTTCCCCTTAATCCGGATCGCCTGAAAGCGCCCCTCAGGGCCGGCGCGCCTTCCGGGCCGGCGCCCCGTCGGCCATCCGACGGCTGCGCCCGCG
>CAVEPV010000045.1:8410-10918 GCA_963617695.1 Bacteroidaceae bacterium | reverse complement strand
ATATCTACCTGCGTGTTCCTTGTGGTGGAGGTGCGGAGAATCGAACTCCGGTCCACGAAAGCTCCCTGATTGGCATCTCCAAGCTCAGTCGCTGGTTTAGTCTCGGAGGCCTTGCGCGCAGCGACACGCTCGCGGCTTCCCAACCGGTTCGATCTTAGCCCGCGCCATACCGATTACGTGCGTGGGAGCATTCCCCTAAAATGACGTCGCACCGATGGCGGGGAAATCATCGGGTTGACGCGCCAGCTTATAAATTAAGCAGCGAGAGCCAGAGGCTCATAAGAAGAGTTGTTGTCAATTCAATTTGACGGTACCCCTGTTTAACGAGGCAAGGAGACCTCGGCTTGCTTCCTCTCTCAGAACTATCGTGTCGAAACCAGTCACCCCCTTGGTAAAGGGTCGCTAGCGGCCGTGTACGGCCCGACCTGTCAAAGTACGCGCGCTGAACGCGGATGAATATTCTACCACGTACCGCGTGTTTTTAAACGGCGCACGGACGGGCATGGAAGATGTCGTCGGTGCGCATGCCGCCGTGATCAGAGTCGTGCGCATGTTCTCGTAACGATTCCCTGGCTCTTTTCGGCGCTGATCTGGGTGGAAAGTGGCTAGTTATTTCATATATGCGTGATTTCGTTAACCGCCATCGGTCTTAAGAGCCTTCTGGATCTCAAATCGGGCGAAGTAAGGGCTTTTTTGTCCCTTAAAAGGTCGAAATGTCTCTCGCGTAGATTCTGAATCGCGCATATATGAATTAACTAGCCAAAAAGTGCTTCGCATCGCATCGAGGCGCGCGACTTCGCGCCCCGAGCACCTGCACGAAGCCGTGCAAACCGGCCGCTTGGCAAAAAATTTCAAATTCGATGTATACGATGTCTGGGCGGCGGGGTACTATGCGAATCGTTCGCAAGGAGCGAGGTTCGTTTCGCTGCCCTGGCGACATGTTTGAGCGTATGAGTTGTAGTTAGCGTATTTGGCTGTTAGGAGCACATCAGTGGTTGGTCGCATTTTTAAACTTTTGGTCCGTTCGCAATCGGAACAACAAGACATCCAACTGAATAAAAGGGATTTGTAGAGCGCGTGCCCTGGGCACTGCTGGCTTTGCTGTGTCCCGATTCGGCTCGGCACGGCGTGCCGGCCTGCTGCCGCATTGCTTTGCGCCCTGTTGCGCTGTGAGCGCATCTGTCTTGTTGTTTTCCGTCAGAAAGGACCGCCATGGACGCTTTCGAAATTGTCAGCCCCGCTTTGGCCGGCTCTCAGCGCTCTTCGCTCGAGGACCTCTTTGCCGCCGTACGGCCGGATGCCGCAATCCGTTCGCCCCGCGTTCGCCACGTGCTCTATTTTGGAGCGCTCCCGCTGAAATTCGTCCTGCAGGGCAAGCAGCGAGAGTTCCAGGAGCTTCGTCGTCTGTCGCAAAAACGCCTGCTCAAAAAGGGAGGCGTGACCGTCCGTTTTGACCGGTTCCTGGGCTTTCCGACCTACGCCTCGATCGCCTGGCAGCTCGAGCAGATTTTTGCCAAGGCCGACGAGGCCGAGCGCGCCGGAAAAGCCGCTTTGGCTCGCGACCTTAACGACGAGGCCGCGTATTACCTGTCTTGCCTGCTCTCGTGCATGACTTCGCTGCCCGCACTGCTGAACCGCGCTGCTCGTGAGCTGGTCGACTCCGAGGCCTGCGAGGGGTGTTCGACCCCGGTCAACGCGAACATCTTCGCTGACATGTGGGATCTCAATCCGTTGTGGCTCGATCACCATGCGCTGAACCTCAGAGGCCCGGAGGACCAGATCGAGGCTTTCTACAGCGTGGCCATCATGACTCTGCGGGGCTTCTTCGAGGCCGTCTCGAGTGCAATCGGTTGTGGGGACAACGCCGACGCGGCGAGCAGGCGCTACGGCATGGGCAAGGACGCCCTGAACAGCGTCCTTGAGTCGATCGAGATGCAGTTCGCCGGTATCGACGAGGTCTGCATGGCGTATCAGCTGGGTCTGCTGTATCGAGATTTCGAGGGCATGGACCTCGTTTGGGCGCTACGCCTGTTCTTTGTCACATCGTTTGCGGCCCTGTATGAATCGGGGGCGCTGCGGTTGGTACGGCCGAAGGAACAGACCGACTTTGTCACGGCGGACGTCTGCGCGGGGTCGGAGAACGGGCAGCTAGATGCCCTTCTTCGGGCTGCTCGTGAGCGCCTCGCAGGGAAGCAGACGGCCGCCTAGCGGCGGCAGCGCCCGTCGGCCGTGCGTGGACGGGCGCGGCCCGGAAGAATATCGCGCTCGGCTGCTGGGTGCAGCAAAGGAGACGCGGCTCAAAAGAACGCCACGCCCGGTCGTCGGGTGCAGCAAAGGAGACGCAGTCCGGAAGGGCTCCGCACCCGGCCGCCGAGTGCGGCGGTGAACCTGTCAAAGAAACCAACCGACCGATCGAAAGGAACTCGTCATGAATCTCTCATCAACCCCCTATATCCTGCACGAATCGAGCAGCGGCATTCAGGCCGTGAGTATCTACGACGACATGCT
>CAVEPV010000045.1:0-7962 GCA_963617695.1 Bacteroidaceae bacterium | reverse complement strand
CTCTCGGCCGAGCGCGCCGTGGAGCTTGGGTTTGCAACGAACATCATCACATGCGCAAAGAAGGAGAACTAGCATGGAGAACATCACGAGCAAGAAGAGCGCCGCTATGGGCGTGAGCACTTTTGGTGCCGTTGGCGCCGTCGCTATTACGAGCGCTAGCAGTGCCGTGGGTACGAGCGCTGCCATCAGCGCCGCTGGCGGCATGAGGACGATCGGCGGCGCGAACGTTGGCGGCGAGGCCAGCGCTGCCAGCAGCGTGAACGCCGTGGGTAACGTCTCCGTCGCATCTGCGGGCGAGACGATTCTGGCCCATGAGCGCACCCTCTCGTGCGACACCCGTGCTACCGGGCTCAACAACAACATGCTGGTGCTCGGCCCTTCTGGCTCGGGTAAAACGCGCCACGTGCTCAAACCCAACCTGCTGCAGATGAACGCCAGCTACCTGGTCATCGACACCAAGGGCCTGCTTGCCCGCGAGATGGGGCCGACGCTTGCCCGTCACGGCTACGACGTGCAGGTTGTTAACTTCTCGGATCTGAGCTGCGACGATCAGCTGCCGGAGGGCATGAGCTTTGGTTACAACCCGCTCGACCACATCCGCCGCGATGCGCAGGGGCGCCCCAACCAGCAGGACATCCTGTCGGTCTGCAACACCATCTGCGCGGTCGAGAACCTCGACGACCCGTTCTGGGATCACGCTGCGGCCAACTACCTTGCGGCCTGCATCGCCTATACGCTCGAAAAGCTGCCGCGCGAGGAGCAGACGCTCCGCTCCGTGGTAAGGCTCGTCGAGTCCGTGCCCTCGGGCGAGACCGAGCTCTTGATCGATAACCTGGCACTGCAGAATCCCCAAAGCTTTGCCGTGAACATCTGGCGCCGCACCAAGGTCACCGCCGGCGCGCCCAAGATGCACTCGTCCATCCTCGGTATCTTGGCCGAGAAGCTCATGTGCCTCACCTTCGACGCGGCGTATCGTCTGTACGAGGCGCCGCGTCAGGTGGACTTTGCCGCCATGGGCCATACCAAGGTGGCGCTCTTTGTGACCGTGGACGACATCGACCGCAGTCTCGACCCGCTCACCAGCCTTTTTGTGAGCCAAACGCTCCATGGTCTTATGCACGAGGCAGACCGGTGCCCGCAGGGCCGCCTGCCGGTGCCCGTCCGCCTGTTTTTGGACGATTTCGCGAATCTCGCCATCCCCGACTTTACGGACGCCATCGGGGTCATCCGCAGTCGCGAGATCTGGTGCACCCTGCTGTTGCAGACCCACTCGCAGCTGGTGCAGCGCTACGGCGAGGCGAGCGCCGCGACCATCGTGGGCAACTGCGACACCCAGCTGGTTTTGGGTTTTCAGGACGACGACACCGCGCGGCGCTTTGCGCCCAAGGCTGACCGGCTCCCGTCAAGCCTGCTGTTCTCGCCGCTCGACCGTGCCTGGCTGTTCGTGCGTGGCAGCAGGGGAGAGCAGGTGGAACGCTACCGCCTGGAGGAACACCCCTGCTATGGGGAGCTGTGCGAGAGCGAGGGCTGCGAGGCCGGCTTTTGCGCCGGTACTGCGCCCGCGCTCGAGCCTTCATTCGAGCCGGTAGGGTGCGCTATATAATGTGGCCACATGATTTTGCACGCACGAGCGGGGAGGACAGCGCGATGGGTTCTGCGGGGAACTGGACCAGCCTTTTGGATGCGGACACCAAGAGGCGCAACGACGTATTTAACGAGCTCATTGAGCTTGCGAACAGCGATCTATACCGTGGGCAGAGACTCTGCGATTACCTCTCCGATTTTACCGGCGAGCCGGGCGTGAGCTACGACGGCAAACTGTTTCAGCGCTGGTATGTTTGGCGCTACTACCTTGCCTATATCTATGAGTATGCCTGCATGTATCTCGACATCCTGGGCGATCTTGAGGATGCGGCACCAAGCACGTTCAACATCCTTTCCGTGGGGTGTGGCATGGGTGTCGATTACCGCGGCCTCCAGTACGCACGTTGGGAGCTGGCGTGGCCGCGGAAGGCGCGCCTGAGTGTGGATTACGCGGGCGTGGACCTTGCTCCATGGGACAAGGATCTGCTGGTTTCTGGCTACGGACGCGATCACTTTAGGATCCGTACCTCTACCGACATCGCCGAGTATCTGAGCTCCGACGTCGCTGCGACGCGTCTGAGCAGCCTCGATGCCCTGGTGTTTCCTAAGTCGCTTGGCGACCTCCCGGATGAGGCAGTGCTCTGCATCGCGCGCGCTTTGGCGCAGCATGGGCCGCAGACGCTCTATCTTTGCAACGTTCCTCCGTGCGGGAATCGCTCGACTCCCGATGGCGACAACCGCGATCCGTGGCTGAACCAGCCGGATATCGAGCACAAACTCGGCCTCATCTTCGACGCTCTGCGCGAGGGCTACGGCCTGGCGGACGAACCCGCACCGCTGTTCGAGGGCATTCAGCGCGATAAGGATGACTGGACCCAACTGGATGAAGGCGTTAGGGCGAGGCTTTTGCCCAAGGCCTTCTGGGATCGCTTTAGCAGCAATCGTTTTGGCGGAAAGGCCGATGAGGTGTTCCCAGTCGAGCAACTTAACAAGATTCGTGTCCTCTGCCAGCACGAATGCGGCGAATCGTGCCCCTGCTGCGAGGGTCTGCGCGAGGGTGACGACCCCAAGCTTCACCGTTCGCCCATCAGGAAGGCCGGCCGCCTTTCCTACGAGGTGTACAAGCTCGAGCGCAAACCGGCGACCGTCAGCCGCGCGGTGGGCGGCGGCGCTACAGCAGGAGGGAAGACGTCCCGATGATCATCTCGGCGAGCCGCCGTACCGACATCCCCGCCTACTACAGCGATTGGTTTTGCAACCGCATCCGCGCGGGATACCTGTGCGTGCGCAACCCCATGAATGCCCACCAGGTGAGTCGCATCTCGCTTGACCCGTCCGTGGTGGATTGCATCGTCTTTTGGACCAAGAACCCGGCGCCCATGCTGCCGCGCCTCGATGAGTTTGCTGCCTACCAGTATTACTTTCAGGTAACGCTTACCGGCTACGGGCGCGACGTGGAGGGCAACGTGCCCGACAAGCACGAGGTCCTGCTGCCGGCATTCAAGCAGCTTGCAAAGGCTATCGGCCCCGAGCGCGTGATCTGGCGCTACGACCCGATTCTTTTCAATGAGCGTTACACGCCGGAATACCACCTGCGTGCCGTGCGTACGATCGCCCGTGAGCTTGAGGGCTGCACCGAGAAGTGCGTCATCAGCTTTGTGGACACCTACGCCAAGAATCGCAAGAACATGGAGCGGTTGGGCGCTCAAGAGCTTTCGCGTACCGAGCTCGAGGCATTTGCCGGTGAGCTTGCCTCCATTACGCGCGAGCATGGCATGGTGACCGGTTCGTGCGCCGAGAAGATTGACCTTGCTGCCTGCGGCATCGAGCACAACGCGTGTATCGACGGCGCGCTGATTGAGCGCTTGCTAGGGTGCGAGTTGGGCGTCAAGAAAGACCCGGTTCAGCGTGTTGAGTGCGGTTGCATGGCGAGCGTTGAGGTGGGGGCGTACAACACCTGCCGTCACGCCTGCACATACTGTTACGCCAACTACAGTCCAGACGCCGTGGCGCGCGCATGCGCCGCTTATGACCCGGATTCTCCCATCCTATGCGGAGCCATCGGCCCCGACGACAAGGTGACCGACCGCAAGATGGTCTCCTTGATCAAAAAGCAGCAGTCTCTCGGTCTGTGACAGGGGGTCAGTGCCCAAAATCGACGGAAAACGTCAGGTAAATCTGGAAAGGCGGAGTAGCCGGGTAAATTGATTGACGTTTCCGCAGGATTGGCGAGTCTGAACCGAGCGTCTACTCGGTCTGTTGGGATTTACCTGACGTTTTCCGTCGATTTTGGGCAACGGGGCGTGCGCGCCCTTGCCATCCGGCGGGCAGCTGGCGCACGCATCCATTACAGTCCAGTTGTAGCTAGTCCCGCGATCTGAGACATAGCTGATTGTCGGGGCTACGATTGCAGCGCGTCCGAACGGACTGTCGATCGGGCGCCTGCGGACGGCCTTCTGCCCCTGCCCCACTCTCCTGCCGACAGTATTGTGCCGACCGCATGTGCAGAAACCTTGATAGGACGCCGAGAAATCGTTGACTTCGATCGATTGCGCGGTATACTCGACAAGTTACTTTGCAGAGCCCCGTGAATCTCTGTTAAGACACGTAATGTACATGGAGGAGTCAAGTGATTCAGAAATCGACTCACTACGCCAAGCAGGGCGAGGTCCAGCGCAACTGGGTGCTCGTCGATGCCGAGGGCGCTGTGCTCGGCCGTCTCGCCACCCAGGTCGCCATGATCCTGCGCGGTAAGAACAAGCCGCAGTACACCCCCAACTCTGACTGCGGTGACTTCGTGGTCGTCATCAATGCCGACAAGGTCCAGCTTACCGGCAACAAGGCGAACCAGAAGGTCTACTACCGTCACACCGGCTACAATGGCGGCCTCAAGGCTGAGACGTTCGTCCAGGCCATGGAGAAGCACCCCGAGCAGGTCATCGAGCGCGCCGTTCGCGGCATGCTGCCCAAGACCACGCTGGGCCGTCAGCAGCTCAAGAAGCTGAAGGTCTACGCTGGCGCCGAGCACCCGCACGCTGCTCAGAACCCGACCAAGATTGACCTGGAGGCTTAAAGATGGCTGAGAACACCGTTGTTTATTACGGCACCGGCCGTCGTAAGAACGCCGTTGCCCGCGTCCGCATCGTCCCCGGTACCGGTAAGGTCACCGTCAACAAGCGCGACGCCGCTGAGTACTTTGGTCGCAAGCAGCTCCTCGAGGACGCTCTTGCCCCCTTCAAGGTCACCGATACCGCTGGTACCTTTGATGTCATCGCCCTCCTTGATGGCGGCGGCATCTCCGGCCAGGCTGGTGCCCTCCGTCTGGGTATTGCCCGCGCTCTTCTGAACGCTGGCGATTACCGTGCCGACCTCAAGAAGGCCGGCTTCCTGACCCGCGATGCTCGCGTGGTCGAGCGCAAGAAGTACGGTCTGAAGAAGGCCCGCCGCGCTCCGCAGTTCTCCAAGCGCTAAGCTTTATCGCTTCGTTTTTGGAATCAAACGGAGCCTGCCGGTATCGGTGGGCTCCGTTTTTTCATGCCTTTTGCATACGGGCGTATGCTGAACATACGCACGCCGACTGCCGCTCCCGCAGACGGTTTTTTGTTTTACGTTGCGACAAGCGTGTGCTAGCGCTACGATTTACCTGTTTAAACGGGATCTAGGAGGATCATGCTCGGCGCTCTCTTCAAGCCCTTTGGTCTGCGAGCAAAGCGGAACACGCTTCTGTCTCCTCTGGCTGGAAAAGTCATCCCGCTGTCTGAGGTCAATGACCAGACATTTGCTAACGGCCTGCTGGGCCAGGGTGTGGCCATTGAGCCTACGGGCAATCAGGTTGTTGCCCCTTCTGACTCCAAGATCGAGGCAATTTTCCCCACCGGTCACGCTGTTGCGCTTCATACCGACGAGGGCATGGACGTCTTGATTCATGTGGGACTGGATACCGAGCGTCTGGAAGGCAAGTACTTCCACGTGTATGCCGAGATTGGGCAGACAGTCAAAAAAGGCGACGTGCTGATCGAGTTTGACCGCAATGCTATTAAAGATGCCGGCTACGATGTGACCGTTCCCATTCTGATTTGCAACTCGGTGGAATTCGCCAGCATTAAGGGAAATGTGGACTCCACGGTCGCAGAACTTGACGAGCTGATCACCGCTCGGGAGCGTTAAGCATTTTCTATCTGATATAGACCCTTCGCAGCGGTATGCTACGAAGGGTTTGTTTTGTACAAGGCTTTTGAAAGGGGCCGTTCATGATCAAGATCGTTCGTGCACGCGACTATAAGGACATGAGCCGCAAGGCTGCAAACATCATCTCTGCTCAGGTGATCCTCAAGCCCGATTGCGTACTTGGTCTTGCCACGGGCGATTCCCCGATCGGCACGTACCAGCAGCTGATTGACTGGTACAACAAGGGCGATGTGGACTTCTCTCAGGTGCGCACTTACAACCTGGACGAGTACTACGGCATCGCCGATGACGACCCGCAGAGCTACCACTACTTCATGAACAAGTACTTCTTTAGCCAGATCAACATCGATCCGGCCAACGTGCACGTTCCCGCTGGCTCGAACACCGACATCGAGGACGCCTGCTCCTCCTTTGACAAGATGGTTGCCGAGGCCGGTTTCTGCGACCTGCAGCTTTTGGGCATTGGCCGCAACGGTCACATCGGCTTCAATGAGCCCGACGACGTTTTCTCTAAGGGTACGCACTGCGTCGACCTGACTGAGAGCACGATCGAGGCCAACAGCCGCCTGTTCGAGCGCGAGGAGGATGTCCCGCGCCGTGCCTACACCATGGGCGTGCAGACCATCATGAATGCCCGCTCCATTCTGGTTGTGGCCAATGGCGACAAGAAGGCCCAGGCCGTCTACGACATGTGCTTTGGCCCGGTTACGCCTAAGTGCCCGGCTTCTATCCTGCAGCTGCACACCAACGTCACCGTCGTTGCTGACGAAGAGGCGCTGGCCCTCTGCGCGGACAAGCTCGCGTAGGGACGCCTTTGAGGCGCTGCGCCCAAAAGATGCGGCTGTGGCTGCCTAGCGCTGCTCGTGCGTAGCAATGGCGTCGGCGCGGCTGCGTACTTGTGAGGAGACGCTGTCGCATTTGGGACGGGTTTTCGTTCCGTTGCTTCATGTTGCGTGCGTTAGCACCTCACGCTGATTGCCGAGTTCGGCCCCGGGAGTTCGCTCCCGGGGCTTTTTTGTGCGTTGAGTTTTCAACATGCAAGGGCGAATCTTTCAGATTTATTACCGGGTTCCAACAGAAATCCAACACGGCGAGCGCGCGCCGAGTGGGGCTGGACGTACCAGATTTTGTTGGGGTAGGCAAAACAAATCTGGCGTGCGTGGCCATTGACGGCTCAAAAGGTGGCAGATCGTGGAATACTGCGTACCCTAAGCCCTCACTATTCGCCAGAATAGAAACGTATCGTCACCTAAATGGCAGGTAAATACAGGTGAGACCTGGCAAGACGGAAGGGGGCACGTAACCTTTCCAAAAAAGAGTACCGCTCTTATCGCAAATCGAACAAAACGGGTTTCGTTGAGCGAATTTACCACCTCCCTATTGCATTTGCTCCATAAGGTGTATTCAATGGCTCGCACATGGGGGAGTGAGGCGTATGTTGGAGTCTGGGCGAGTTGCTGCGTCTGAGACCGTAATGCAGAGCGAAGAAGAGCGGGAGGTTGATTTTTGTAGAGTGCCCAGCGGGTTCACGGCGCGCCGTGAACGCCTGCTGCTCGATGTGATGCGCCGTTGCCGTGACGGAGGTGTGGCGTTGGTCTCGGCTCCTGCCGGCTTTGGAAAAACGGCCCTGTTGCTGCAGTATGCCGCTGCAATTCGAGAAGATCCGGCCTACGGTCATGCGCTGGTTGTAGACGCCTCAGGAATGCTGGGCGCAGAGATTGCGGAGAGAATCGATGCCTATCTGGCCGAGACTCCGCAGGCGCTGCATCCGGTGATTGTGGTGGACAATGTACCGCGCCTTACCGAGGCAGATCACAACGTGCTGGTGGACGGCATCAGGGCCGCGTGCGACGAGGGCGCTGAGGTGGTTTTGTCGTGCCTGCCGACCAACCGCGCGCTGACGGCCTCTATGGGCGTGGCGGCGTGTATCTACGCAAAGTCTTTGATCGTGCGGCCTAAAGAGTACGCGCAATGGGCACGGCTGTACTCAATCTCGAGCTCGTTGGATGTCTACCGGCTCACTCAAGGCGTGCCGGCGCTTATCGCCATGCTGCAGAGCGTGAGCGGCCGGGAGCCGGATGCGGAGATGCTCGACCGCAGTATTACCGGGCTCTATCAAGCCGCGTTGAACGATTTGCGCACTGCCCACGATCCGCTGTTCAGAATCACGGCGTTGATGGTGGTGCTGGG
>CAVEPV010000044.1:0-11131 GCA_963617695.1 Bacteroidaceae bacterium | reverse complement strand
CCTGCTCCTTGGTGGCCTCGAGCTCGAACTTCTCGGGGAACTCGCTTGCGGCCTCAGCCTCACCGCAGCAACAGCTCTCGCCGCAGCAGCAGGAGTCCTCGTTGGCCAGGTAGTTGTTGAGCCAGGTGGAGATGGCCGTGTCGTAGGCGGCGGTGCGCGTGTAAACCTTGGCGGCCAGGCGACGGCGCGTGGCCAGGGTGGTCGCGCCCTCGTTGCCGCGCATCTCGTCGAGCACCAGCGCGTAATCGGCCGGGTCGCACACCACGGTCACGGAGTCGTTGTTCTTCGCGGCGGAGCGCAGCATGGAGGGGCCGCCGATGTCGATGTGCTCGATGGCGTCAACGAACGTGACATCGGGCGCGGCGACGGTCTTCTCAAACTCGTAGAGGTTCACGACCACCAGGTCGATCAGCTCGATGCCGTGCTCGGCAGCCTGCGCCATGTGCTCGGCGGAGTCGCGACGGCCCAGCAGCGCGCCGTGAACCTTGGGGTGCAGCGTCTTTACGCGGCCGTCCATCATCTCGGGGAACCCGGTAAAGTCCT
Organism: Bacteroidaceae bacterium; assembly: GCA_963617695.1. GTDB lineage: Bacteria > Actinomycetota > Coriobacteriia > Coriobacteriales > Coriobacteriaceae > Collinsella. The sequence continues at coordinate 10,588 of CAVEPV010000044.1, read as the reverse complement.
CGATCGGCCTCACCGGAATGCCCGCGTCCTCGATCGCCTTGGCGGTACCGCCCGTCGAGACAATCTCGACCCCAAACTCCTCGACGAGTGTGCGTGCGAAATCGACCACGCCGGTCTTGTCGGTCACCGAGATCAGCGCGCGTGCGACCTTCACGTCAGCAGCCATGCAGCCCTCCTTGTTGCGCCGGAACCCACACGCCCCAGCGCGCGGACTCCTGTTTCACATACGCCATAAATGTACCGCATCCGAGCGACGCCCCCGCACGGCGGCTACCTCTTATTTGGAGAAACCACCGAGACCCGATGGGCGTTTAACGAAGAAATCGCGCCGCTTGCGTGTCGACACGAAGCCGCCACAAGCCCCAGCCGCCCCCATGGTATGAATCTTGCGGTTGCACAGGAGGTTAATTAGATGGCAAAAGTACTCTATCGGCCCTTTGAGGATTCGGATTTTGAGCCGCTGGCAGAGATTGTCAGGGAATTTTGGCACAACGATTCCGATCTGCCGATTCGCGAGTACGCGCTGCAAGAGGCCTCCTTTGATCTGGCTCACCTACTTGCCAAGTCAACGTTTTCGCAGGTAGCGCTTATCGATGGCGAGCCGTGCGGCCTTATCCTCGCCCGCGCCGAGGATCCAAACCCCGCCCCACTTGCGCAATGGAGCGAGACGGCCGTAGCGCTCGACCGCACCATGAAAGAGACCGAGCCGGCTGCCAACAAGCGCTTCCACGCATGGTATGACCGCATGGCGCAGATCAATGCCGGGCTCTGCGCGCAGTGCGATGTGCCCGAGCAAAACGAGGTGACTCTGCTGGCCGTGGCCTCCCAAGCGCAGGGATTGGGCATCGGAACTGTGTTATTTGATGCCGTTTCTTCGTATTTTGCGTCGTTAGGCGAGCTAAAGGTGTATCTATACACTGACGCCAGTTGCTCATGGCAGTTCTACGAGCGCCATGGCATGAAGCGTCTTATCTCGTACCGTCCAAACCGCGAGGAGCGAAGCCTTTCGCTTCCCCGCGAGATGTACGTCTACGGTATGGACCTATCCGCCTGAGAACCTGGGCCGATGTCTTGAGGGCAGCTTGACGTCGCGCCTTATCAGAGCGGGGCTATAGGCCAGCATGGGCACCGCGCCCGTGCCAGGATGCGATCGCAACTCTCTCCGCGCTTCCATCCAAATGGGAAAGGGGCTCCCCACCACGGGGAGCCCCTTTTGCGTTTGGGCGAGTTTGCTTGGCGAAGAGCCAAGACCGAAAGGTAAACACGGGCACAATGGGTGCACGGCCTGAGCCCGGCTTGGCCGCGAACCGCTAGAACGATCCGCCGCCGCCTCCGCCGACACCGCCGCCTCCGCCACCGGAAAAGCCTCCGCCGTCGCCGTCGCTTGAGGCAAAGGAGCTTACGGAAAGCGAGGCCACGGTATCGCGATAGACCGAGCCGAGCCTGTCTGCGGCCACGGGACCGTCGTCATGGCAATACCACCACCAGTAGAGCGGGTAGTCGGAATAGAAATCGTCGTCATCACGGATGTTGGACGGCACCGCAGCGGCCAACTCGCGCAAGGCCTTCTTGGAAACACCGAGCGCCACGGCCATCACCATGAGCTTGTTCCAAAGCACCAGATCGCTCGGCATGGCCTCACCGAGGTTGGTGAACTCCTCGAGCCACCTCTTGAGCGCAATGCATTTTGCCTCAAGCTCAATACCCTCCGACGTGGGCCATCTCAGATGGGAGCCGACGTACATCGCGATGATCGACAGCGGCACGGTGACGCAAAGCGCCACAAGATTCGCCCACGCGCCGTCGGTAATCACGACCAGCACAATCGCCGCGATCGTAAGGAGAACGCCCAATCCAACAGAGACAACCTGCACCGTCGAGCCGTCATTAGCCACGAGGTTCGCCTCTTCCACCGAGGCCCTGACATGAGCATCGAATGCGTCTCGCTCGATGCCCACGCTCTCGGAATTCTTGCGCGCATAGCGCTTGAACTCCTTAAACGTGCGCGAGCGGGCGTTCTCGCCCTTCCTCTCCACGCCATCGAAATATGTCCTGAACGCCGCGCGGTCGATCTTGTTATCCAGTTTGCTCTCCGCGGATTTATAGAAGGAGAGGCAGTAGTCGCCCTTCTTGTCGGGTGCCGGCTCGATCCGCACCACGCGCTCGTCGGTGAGCTTCATGAGCGTGGCCACAAAGGCGCGGCCGGGCACCTTGCCCATGTTCATAAACGTGGCGACGGTCGCGGGGTGGATACCCTCGGGCACATCACGGTAGTAGGTCTCTTGGAACTGCGCGGTGATGCTCTTCCTGCGGCGCCTGACCACGAGCATGGCAATAAGAAGAGCAGCCGATCCACCGCTCACCGCAAGGGCCGTGCCGTAGGAGAAGATGCGCGCCTGTTGCCGGCGCTCGTTGGCCTGGTTCGCCCAGGCGCGCTCCTCAGAAAGGATCGTGTCCAGACGGTCACTCTGCGTGGCCGCCGTGCGCTCCATCTGCGGCACCCAGGCGCAGGGGAACGCGATACGCGCCTCGGCGTACTCGCCCGACACCACGCCCGGCAGGGTGTAGGTCACCGTAGAGGCCGCGTCGTCGATGGAAAGTTCGCCGCTCAGGGAGCCGTGGCCCCAGGCGCGCAGCGTGTCACCCTTGGTTGCGGGGTTGGCGGCCGTGAGCTCGGCCGGGAAGGTCACCGTAAGAGAGACGTTCTCAGAGTCCACAGCCCAGCCGTCGCCGACAAACTTCCAGTACAGCTCGGCCGTGTCGTTCCAGCACATCACGGCGCCGGTGAGGGTGTAGGAGACGCTGATGTTCGCCGAGGTGTCGTAGTCATGCGGGGTGAAGACCTTAATGGTCACGCCGCCGTCCTCGCTTACCGAGAACACGCCGTCGTCACCCTTCTCGGCAGCGTCGTTGCGCGTGAAGGACTGGCCGTCAACGCTCACCGCGGTGACGTCGATAGAGGTGGAGCCGCCCTGCTGGTTTTGGCCCAGCGGAATCTCCCAGAACACGCCGTTCACGTCGTCACTGAAGTCAAACTGGCGCTCCTCCACCACCTGCAGGCTGCCGTCGGGCTGCACACCTGCCGTAATGTCCACGCGGGGCACGGTGAACGACTCGGCAAAGGCCGCGACCGGCGTAAGCAGCACGGCGAGCGCAACAAGCAGGCTTAGGCTAAAACGACGACGGATCTTCATGGCGCATCCTTGCACTCGATGGTTCCTTGCCCCCATTGTAGCCGCGCCGAGTGCCTCACTTGTTTGGGCACAGAAAAGCATTTGGAAAGCGGGCCGAGGGTTTGGGGAGTGCATCGCGGGAGCATGATTGTCGATTTCAGCTAAACGCCCCAAGCGCTCAGCGGTACGCGCACGAGCAAACCCGAGGACAGATGCCGCAGGAGTCGAGGCGGGCGCAGGGCACGCAAGCCCGGCGCGGCGAGCAGTCGCAGAAGGCCTATACTCGACCCCATGGAAACACGCGCTGCCACATATACAGACCTGCCCTGCTCGCCTAGCTCCCCCGTTGTGGGGAGGTTTGCCCCCTCGCCTTCGGGCCGCATGCACCTGGGCAACGTCTTCTCGTGCCTGGTCGCCTGGCTCTCGGCCCGCAGCCAGGGCGGAAGCATCGTGTTGCGCATCGAAGATCTCGATACCCGCTGCCGCCAAGAATGGGCCAACGCGCTCATGCGCGACCTTGAGTGGCTCGGGCTTACTTGGGATAAAGGCCCCTTCTACCAGCGCGAACGCGTTGCGGAGTACGAGGCGGCGCTCGAGCGGCTCTCGGCGCGCGGGCTCACCTACCCTTGCTTTTGCACGCGCTCGGAGCTGCATGCCGCAAGCGCACCGCACGCAAGCGACGGGACGCCCATCTACGCGGGAACCTGCCGCGGGCTTACTTCCGAACAGGTTGCCGCGCGCCAAGCCCTGCGACCCGCAGCGACGCGCCTGCGTGTGCCAAGCCTCGACAACGCCTCCGATGTGGTGGAATTTGTCGATCGCGTCTACGGAGCGCAGTGCGAGGCGCTCGCGGCCGAATGCGGCGACTTTCTGGTACGCCGCAGTGATGGCGTCTTTGCCTATCAGCTCGCCGTGGTGGTGGACGACGCTGCGATGGGCGTCACCGAGGTGGTGCGCGGACGCGACCTGCTCGGCTCCACGCCGCGCCAGATCTACTTGCAAAGGCTTTTGGACTTGCCCCAACCGCGCTACGCACATATTCCGCTGCTTGTGGCCGAGGACGGCCGGCGTCTCTCCAAGCGTGACGGCGACTGCGACATGGGCGCCCTCCGTGAGCGCTTTGGCACGCCCGAGCGCCTACTGGGCTGGCTCGCGGGCCACTGCGGCATCGCGCCCGATGCAGAGCCGCGCAGTGCCAAAGAACTCGCGGAGCTGTTCTCCTGGGATGCCGTCCGCGAACACCGCGCGGACATTTGCGTGAGGTAGCCCGCACCCTGTCGGGTTCGAATCCCCAGCCCGCTTTGTTGCTCAAGCAAAAGGGCCCCTTGCGGGACCCTTCATGCAAATCATACTGGCGGAGAGCTGGGGATGTCCGGGCTTGCCACGCAAGCCCTCGCGCTGCGGAGGCCCGCGGCCTCCTTGCGTGCGGGCTACAAACGCTCACGCGTTTGCTTTACGCCCGCACCCTGTCGGGTTCGAATCCCCAGCCCACTTTGTTGTTAAAGCAAAAGGGCCCCTTGCGGGACCCTTCATGCAAATCATACTGGCGGAGAGCTGGGGATTCGAACCCCAGATGCCCTTTTGGGGCATACTCGCTTAGCAGGCGAGCACCTTCGGCCTCTCGGTCAGCTCTCCGTAGCAGCCTGAATATGATAACGCACAGATGCACGGCTACACAAGAAAGAAATTAATTCTGCAGCGACCTCATCACAACACCCAACTCGTCGCTGGGCTCAATGCTGCGCATCTGGCTTACGCAACGCACGGCCAGAAAGAAGAAACCCTCGTCTACCAGCTGAATCGCCAAATCGGTGATGCGCTCGACCGCTTCCCGCGAGGGCGGCGTCTCCAAGCCTCCACGGACGATGGTGTTCAGCGCCCACTTGAACGTCGGTTCTTCCTCGCGCCCCAGCTCGGCCATAAGGGCGTGCATCTCGTCGCGAGCGACCGACCATGGCGCCTCGCCCGCCGGCACCATACGGTAGCAGGCGAGCGCCAAGTCGTACTCCCCCGTTTGCCAGTAGGCAAAGGCAACCCGATAGAACAGGTAGCCGATCGCCGAGCGGTCGAGGATGAGCCTGAGACCGTGCTTGACGACCTCGATCACCTCGTCGAATCGCTCAAGGTTCGCCAGCGCACTGACCAAGGCCGAGTGCGCATGCATCGAGGACTGTGCCATGTCGTAGAGCTTGCGCGCCTCGCGCAGGGCCGTCTCGGCATCGCCGGTCGCGGCATACATGTCGCACAGCTCGTCCTGCGCAAAGTACAGCGCGTCGGGCACGGGCAGGATTCGCACGGCCGAGTCCTCAATCGTAAGCGGCAGCAGAATGCGCGCCAGATAGTTCTCGCAAAACTGGCTCTCCACAGGAGCACCAGCGTCCAACTCGCGCACCACGCAGGCGGCTTCGAGCTCTTCGACCAGGTCGGCGTAGCCCACGGCCGCGGCGGCGGGGTCGGTCTTAGCAAGCTCGCGCAGCTCACGCACCCGTTGCGTATGGGGCTCCTGCTCGTCCTCCATAACCTCGAGCTCCGAGACCCGGTCGGCAAGCAGCGCTCGGCGCAAAGCCTCGGGGAACTCGCGATCGTCCTGTGCAGGCGGCAGGGCGCGTGTCTCCTCAAAATCGGCCCAGTGTTCATCCTCTGCCAGATGGCCCGTGGCAACTTGGGCGATCACCTTGCAACACGGGGCACCCGCATAGGGCAGACCGTTGAGTTCGCGCGCAAAGTCTGGGGTGTACGCCATAAATTCCGCGCGTTCAAAGGCAAAGACGGTCAGGGGCTCAAAGCGCTCTCCCCCGCCCGCCGACACGTCGACGGTGACCCGGCAGCGTGCAATTAGCAAGCCCGAGGCAAAGCACGAGGACGCAAGAACCAGCGCCATGCGCGCTTGCAGCTCCTCGAGAAACTCCTGACGCTCGTGCGTATCCAGTTCTCGCACGGCACCGACGCGCGCGTCATAGACCGTGCGAGGCACGCATTCCAGCGGGGGCGAAACGAAGCGCGCCCACATCTCGCCAGCCGAAACGTTGACGTTAAAGGTGTAGTCCAGGCGCACCGGAAGTTTGATGCGCTCGGCGAGATCCGCAAAGCGCGTGCGCACGTCCCACTCACCGCCCGGCCGGCACGCAACCGTACCGCGGTTCGCCCAACGGTTGGGCTGCCCCGCCGTCTTCATGATGTCGGCAACCTGGCCCGTCACCTCGAGCCATGCAAGCGCATCGAGCCGTGCACAATCCTCCACAGAGGGAGACTCGCTCACCAGGCCTAGCCCCATATCGAGGCGCGACAGCACAGCGAGGATGCGGTTCAGGGCAGCCTCGGTTGCAAGCACCGCCGCAAGTTCAGTGGCCGTCAGATCCGAGCGGTCAAAGTTGAGGTAGATGCTCTCCGTTCGCTCAATCTTGGCCACGTCCAGCGGAGTCTTAAGCGAAGCCAGGCGCAGTGCCTCCAGGTCGACCTCACGAAAGAGCCGAGTCGCGTAGCGCTCAAGCCCGCAAGGGCTCTCTTTATGCTCAACGGCAAACAGCAGCGCGTCGATCACGTCGATCAGCGGCATCTTACCGAGCCCGGGAAACAGCTGCACCGGCTCTTCCAGCGGATGCGTCTCCACCTGCGTGGGCACGGGCTCTTTGCAAGGAGCCTGTTGCTCAGATTGGACTGACTCACTAGCGGTGGGGCTATCCATAGACTCCGTGCCCCGCGCGCTATCACTCCGCGCATCACGAACCGCCCGAGGAGCGCGACCCAGGGCCCCAAAAAGCCTTCTCAGCACATTGGCCATTGTCGCCCCCTCGATGTCTCGCGCAGCACAGCTTTTGTTACCTGGTTTCCAATAATAGGCGGATAGCCGAACAAATCGCCCGACCTCCCCGTAGAAGGTCACTCGAACGATCAACCGGAACGGAGCGGAACAAGAAACTCTCGCATGGCATCGATGCGCCCGGCCTTTCACGGTAAGACCAAAGGCACAGTGTCTCATAGCGTCGAGAGATAAAAGAAAAGCCCCCGTTTCCGGAGGCTTTAACAATCGGTTGGTGCGGCATATAGGATTCGAACCTATGACCTTTTGATTCGTAGTCAAACGCTCTATCCAGCTGAGCTAATGCCGCAGCGCACGATTTATAATGCCATCCCCCCTAGGGTGCGTCAAGAGAAAACTTTGGCAATTTTGAAAAAGGCCAATCGGCCGCCCGCCATCACATTTACAACACAAATCCCCTTAAAGCCACTCGAACAAAAAAGCGAGCCCGACTAAATCGAGCTCGCTCGTACGTGCGGATTATCGCGAGGAACGTTACGCCTCGGGGACAATCTTGTCGCAGCCCATATAGGGGCGCAGAACCTCGGGCACGGTCACGCTGCCGTCGGCGTTCTGGTAGTTCTCCAGAATGGCGGCCATGGTGCGGCCCGCAGGCAGGCCAGAGCCGTTGAGCGTGTGCAGGTAGCGCGTACCCTTGAAGTTCTCGGGGTCGCGGTACTTGATGTTGGCGCGGCGGGCCTGGAAGTCACCGCAGTTGGAGCAGGAGGAGATCTCCTTGTATGCCTTGTAGCTCGGCAGCCAAACCTCGATGTCGTAGGTCTGACGGGCAGAGAAGCCCAAGTCGCCGGTGCAGAGCTTGATTACGCGGTACGGCAGGCCAAGCTGCTGCAGCAGGTACTCAGCCTCGGCGGTCATGCTCTCAAGCTCCTCGTCGGACTCCTCGGGCTTGGCGAACTTGACCATCTCGACCTTGTCAAACTCGTGCTGGCGAATGATGCCGCGGGTGTCGCGACCGGCCGAACCGGCTTCCTCGCGGAAGCACGGGGTAAAGGCGGTGTAGCGGCGCGGCAGGGTGTCGCCGTCCAGAACCTCCTCGGCGTGCAGGTTGGTGAGCACGACCTCGGCGGTGGGGATCAGGAAGTTATCGCCCGAGACGTGGTAGGCGTCGTCCTCGAACTTGGGCAGCTGACCGGTGCCGAACATGGTCTGGCGCTTAACGACGATGGGCGGCCACCACTCTTTGAATCCGCGGCTCGTGTGCGTGTCCACAAAGTAGTTGATGAGCGCGCGCTCCAGACGGGCGCCGGCGCCACCGAGGACGGTGAAGCGGCTGCCAGAGAGCTTGTTGCCGCGGTCAAAGTCCATAATGCCCAGGTCGGTGCCCAGATCCCAGTGCGGCTTGTCCTCAAAGCCCTCGGCCTCAAAGTCGCGCGGGGTGCCCCAGCGGCGCACCTCGGGGTTCTCGTTCTCGTCAACGCCGACAGGAGTGGCCTCGTAGGGGATGTTCGGGAGACGGGACATGAAGTCGGTCAGCTCGGCCTCGAGAGCGGTGCGGCGTTCGGCCAGACCGTCGATCTTCTCGTTGACCTCGCGCACGGCCTCCTTGGCGGCCTCGGCCTCGTCCTTCTTGCCCTCCTTCATCAGGGAGCCGATCTTTTTGGACTCGACGTTGCGGGTGGCCTGGAGCTCCTCGACCTCGGTGATCACCTGACGGCGCTCGTCGTCGAGTTCGAAGAACTTCTGACGATCCCACGAGGTCTGGCGGTTGGCCATGGCCGCATCGACGAGATCGGGGTTCTCGCGAACGAACTTGATATCAAGCATGCTTCCTCCGTTGTGCGCGCCGGGGTGCAGGGCCCGGCAGCTACGATGTGCATTCAAGTTGGCAATAGAGCATTGCTCTGGCAAGTATATACTTGTGAAAGTTTGACCTGACCCCCAAGAAGGCGAGATAGCTCGATGGACACGTTTTTTTCCTTTTTGTTCGGAACGCGCGAGGGCGTAGCCGTGCTGTTTGTCGCGGGTATCATCATCGTGGGTCTTGCGGCCTTTATCCTCGAGAAACGTACCGGCCAGCTCTACGTTGACCGCGGTCCCAAAAAGGACGACGAGGACAGTTGGTTCTAAGCCTACGGGCCACTGAGCGATATTTGTTTCCAACGAAGGAGACCTCCGATCATCAGCGATCGGAGGTCTCCTTTTTGGCTAGCAGGGCAGAATGTGGCTTATAGGACAAAATGTGTGTCCGATTTAGGGGCATCGACGCAGGTCGACGCCCCTTTTTGACCCCTTTAAACCTCGGGACGGTTTTAAGTACTCGGGCAGAATGCGTGTCTGGCTTGGGGCATCGGCGCAGGCCGCTGCCCTTGTGAACGACATGCGTTTGGAACGGTGCGCCGCACGGCAGGTCCGAGAAGCTTATCCCTACAGCACGGCGTCAACAGCGCGGATGAGGGCCGAACGCAGACCCGCGGCCTCAAGCTCCGCCACGCCCTTGATGGTGGCGCCACCCGGCGAGCAGACCGCATCCTTCATGGCGCCCGGATGCTGACCAGTCTCGAGCTGCAGCTTTGCCGTTCCGGCGAGCATCTGACTCACGATTCGGTAAGCGTCGGCACGCGGGATACCGTGCTTCACGCTGGCATCGGCCAGGGCCTCGATGGCCATCGCGACAAACGCAGGACCGCAGCCGCCTACCGTGCCGCCGGCGAAGAGCACATCGGTTCCCAGCTCCACAACCATGCCAAGTTGGCCGAGCAGCTCGAGCACCAGCTCGTGTTGCTGCTCAGAAAGCGTATGCGTGCGCTCCGCCACAATGACGCCCTGGTTCACCGAGACCGGCGTGTTGGGCACGCACGAGACGTGCGCAGTGCCGGGCAGCAGAGCCTCCCATTTGGCGTTATCCCAGCCCCAAGCGACTGAGAGGATGACCTTGCCCGCAAGTTGCTCTGTCAGAGGAGCCAGAACCTTCTCGATCATGTAGGGCTTGATTGCAACAACGACTACCTCGGATGCCGCGATGACCTCTTCGGCCGTGGCGAGCGCGTGCATACCGCGAGCCTCGCAGCGCGGCTGCAGGGCCTCAAAATGTCCCGCACAGGCACACATATTCGCAGGCGCCAGCTGACCCGCCGTAATCCAGCCGTCAGCCATGGCGGTAGCCATATTTCCAAATCCGATAAAACCGATTTTCACGTCTTGCATCGAGGTCATAACAGCTCCTTCACGCGTGTTGCAGCCCCATCCTACCGCAGCCCGCCCGCTGCTCGCCCCCACCGCCCGAGTTCACAAGATGTTTCCCGGCGCTAGGAGCAACCCAACGGAGAATATTTGCGTTTTTGTACGTTATGCATGAACGCATGACGCGTTTTTGGCCTCAAACGAGCACCAAGGGCCTCCGAAAGAGGCGTTTCGGGCTCTTTCAGCCCAAAATAAGCCTGAAGGACGAGGGCAAGGCGTACACAATCGAAAATTTTGTACGGTGCCTGCCGTGCAAAGGCAGAAGAGCCGTTTTTTCATGCATAAAAATGGCTCTATGGAACATAAAAATGCATATCGATGAAAAGGTCTGTAGAACGAGGCGCATCTCAAAAGCCTAGGACCACGATCCCGGGTGAGAGCCCTAACAAAAAAGCTCCCATTGCTGGGAGCTCTC
>CAVEPV010000043.1:0-11272 GCA_963617695.1 Bacteroidaceae bacterium | reverse complement strand
ATGGACGGTCAGACCGCCGGCGGCAAGGCGCCCGTTGGCGTGGCTCGCCGCGCTAAGCACGCCCACAAGCCGGTCGTCGCCATCGTTGGCGGCCGCGCGGACGACCTCGATGCCGTGTATGCCGAAGGCATCGACATGGTGCTGCCCGTTTGCACACGTCCCATGACGCTCGAACAGGCGCTCACACCCGAGCAGGCCGCCGCAAACATTCGCTGCGCGGGTGAAACCGCTGTGCGCGCGTACCTGATGTAGGGGAGAGGCGAGGAGCGCGCTCAGACGGCGACCTTCTGCTCATAGGAGTAAACCGCCTGCTTCCCGTCCATCGACAGCAGCACCTCGCTTCCGAACGCGCGGTATATCTGCTGCCATTTTCTCACGGCCTCAGCCGGGACGGACAGCCTCTTGGCGATCGATCCGTAGCCGTGGCCCGAGCCGAAGAGCTCGGCCGCCCGCCTCCTCGCCTCTATGTCGTGCCTCACCCTGAGGTCCGTTCGCATAAGAATGCCTCCCATTTCTCGTGTCCAAGAAATGGGAGGCAGTTCAGACTCGTTTGATGGCCTTTAATTTTTGCGTACAAGCACGGCTCGGCTGGACGGCCCTGTGCTACCATGCAGGCTACCGTTAGCTATAAACCCGGTAGGTAAGGTGAATTATAGTGTCTGAACACATCGAGTACGATTTTGACCGCTACATCGACCGCCGCCACGGCGCGTACAGCTACTCCGAGAAGTGGAGTGACGATGCCTCCGTCGCTGAGCACTGCGGCGTCTCGCAGATCACCGACGAGCACATCTCGCTGTTCACGGCCGATATGGACTTCCGCTGCGCCGAGCCCATCATCGAGGAGCTTCATCGCACGGCCGATCACGGCATCTTTGGCTACTCCACCATCGCGGGCTGCGAAGCCTACAACAAGGCCGTCGAGGGCTGGTTTTTGCGCCATGATGGCTGGCAGGTAAACTGCGACCTCATGGCCTTTACGCCGGGTACTGTTAAGGCGCTTGACGTGTGTGTTCAGGCCTTTACCGAGGCGGGCGACGGGGTCATTATTCAGCGCCCCGTTTACCCGCCGTTCTCGCGCGTGGTCAACAACAACGGCCGCCAGATTCTGAACAACCAGCTCATTCGCCACACCTCGGCCGACGAGCAGGGCGACATGTATTACACCATGGACTTCGAGAATCTCGAGGAGCTTGCCGCGCGTCCGGAGGCCAAACTGCTCATTCTCTGCAACCCGCACAACCCCGTGGGCCGCGCCTGGACGGTCGAGGAGCTCGCCCGTCTGGCGGAGATCTGTACCAAGCACGGCGTGCTCATTGTGGCCGACGAGATTCACGGCGACCTGATGCGCCCCGGCGTGAAGATGCATCACCTGGCACAGGTGGCGCCCGAGGCGCGCGTTATCACCTGCACTACGGTGAACAAGACCTTCAACCTGGCCGGACTCGCCGCCTCCAACACCTTCTTCTCGAACGCCGAGGATAAGGCGCGCTTTGAGGCCGTGCGCGGGTACGCCGAGCCCAGCCCCTTTGCTGTGAGCGCCGTGATCGCCGCCTACAACGAGGGCGAGGACTGGTACGAGCAGGCTAAGGCCTATATCGACGAGACCCTCACCGCCGTGGTCGATTTCTTTGCCGAGCATATGCCCGATGTGGGCGTGCGTTGCCCCGAGGGCACCTACATCATGTGGTTTGACTTTGAGGCGCGCTGCCGCAAGCTGGGAATCGATGGCAAGGAGCTGCACCGCCGCATCTACGAGGACGCTAAGGTTCTGCTGCAAGACGGCGTGAACTTTGATCCCGACGCCGGCGAGTTCTTCCAGCGCATGTGCACGCCCAGCCCGCGTGCCACGATTCTTGAAGCCTGCGAGCGTATTGCCCGCGTTCTTGCGGAGTAGGGCCAAAATCGGGTACAATCGTGGGCGAAAGAGGCGGATCCCGCGGTGGCGTCTAACCAGTTGCGCGGGCGATGCTGATTTCAAGTTGCTTAAGGCCGGGCTGCAACCCCGGCCTTATTTTTTGCGCTTCGGACGGCTTTTGGGCCGCAGTCGGCGCCGCTCCTTTCTGTCACGCACAGTCCGCGCGCGTCTCCGAATCCTGAACTGCACCTCGTACGAGTCGAGGAGCGTGACGATGAACGTGCCCACCGTCGCCAGGGCGGCGAGGGCTTCGAGAAACTTCAACATAGGCGATACCTCCAAAGTGAATGCATCGCCCGCGCGCGGGAATCCGCCGCTCCGAATTATACCGGGAAACCGCTGGGAAACCGCTCCGCCTCGCCCTGTGCCGGTCGCCCTCTCGCGGCCGTTTTGTGCGACGGTGGACGTAGGCGGTGCGAGCCGCTACTATAGATGTTCAGCGCCGCGTGCGCTCGATGGGTTCGGATGACGATATGTTCCGAATCTGGTCAGGACCGGAAGGTAGCAGCCATAAGGAGCCTCTGACGGGCATCCGTTCCCATCGAGCTTACGAGGCGCTTTTTCTGTGGCGATTGAGCGCTCGCATCACGGTGCCGCTGCGGTGCGGGCGAGGTCGTGCAGCGATTGTTGGTGTCACGGCCGCGAGCCGTCGACCCGCCGGGTGCGCACGGGGAGCGCCCCCCATGGTTTGATCTCGCATCCCCTCGTGCGCAGGCGCGCCTTAGCTCGCGAGAGGCGGCTACCGCTCCGCTCGCCGCCTCTCGCCAGCCCCTCGCCCCGGGCGGCCTCCTCGCCCCGGGCGGTCCTCGCCCGCGCTCCTTCACTTCACCTTGACGCGCCCTTGATTCGCGCGCGACCCGCCGGGCGTACTATCATGGACGCTGTTTTCTAACGACGCCCAACCGCCCGCCGCTCCATCGCGCGGCTGCGGCGGCGTAAACGCAACCCAAGGAGCCGCTCCATGCTCAAGCTGCTCAAGCGCTTTGGCGGGAAATTTCGCCGATACATGATCATCGGCCCCGCCTGCAAGCTGATCGAGGTCTTGTTCGACCTGGTCACCCCGCTCGTGATCGCGCAGATGATCGACCGCGGCATCGGCGCGCACGACGTCCAGGCCGTGATCCATTACGGCGTCCTGCTGGGCATCATGTCGGTTATCGGCATCTCGTTCACGCTCGTGTGCCAAAAGATGGCGGCTCTCACCTCGCAGGGCATGGGCACCGACATCCGCGCCGAGCTCTACGCGCACATCAACACGCTTGGCTACGCGGAGCTCGACCGCTTTGGCACGCCTTCGCTCATCACGCGCATCACCAACGACGTCAACCAGGTGCAGCTCGCCGTGGCGCTCGGCGTGCGCATGCTCATCCGCTGGCCGTTTTTGGCCGTGGGTTCCATGGTGGCGGCTCTGCTCATCGACCTCAAACTCGGCCTCATCTTTTTGGTGTGCACGCCCGTCATCGGCTTTGTGTTCTGGTTCGTCATGGCGCGCTGCATCCCGTTTTTCAAGCAGATGCAGCGCAAGCTCGACCGCATTGCGCTGATCTGCCGCGAGGGCCTCTCGGGTGCGCGCGTGGTGCGCGCCTTTGTGCGTGAGGAGTACGAGCGCGAGCGTTTTGCCAGCGCGGCGACCGACCAGGCCGAGACCGCCATCGCCGTGGGCAGGCTCTCCTCGGTGCTCAACCCCGTGACGTTTTTGGTGATGAACCTGGGCGTGTGCGCCATCCTGTGGACGGGCGGCATCCAGGTGGACACCGGCGCGCTCACGCAGGGCCAGGTCATGGCGTTCGTGAACTACATGACGCAGACGCTGACCTCGATCGTGTACGTGGCGAACCTCGTGGTGGTGTTCACCAAGGCGAGCGCCAGCGCGTCGCGCATCAACGAGGTTCTGGAGTGCCAGCCGAGCATCACCGACGCAGGTGCTACGCCCGTGGAGCTGCCGAGTGCGGGCGGGACGGCGGAGGCCGGCTCGGGCGCTGACTCGGTTGCGGGTGCGGCCGGGGTCGCGGACGAGAGCTGCGGCGGAGGTGCCGCGGGTGCGGCCGGGGCGGCTGGCGAGAGCTGCGGCGGAGGTGCCGCGGGTACGGCCGGGGTTGCGGGCGAGGGCTGCGGCGGAGGTGTCGCGGCCTGCGATGGGGTCGCGGGCGATGGTGCTGCTGCCGCCGCGGGCGCCGCCGCGGAAGCCGCTTCCAGCTCCGACGCGGACACCGCTCCGGGCCTCGCCGCGGGCGTTGCCGCGGGCCAGCTCTCCGTCCCTGCGCTGCGCCTCGACCACGTGAGCTTTGCTTTTGGCGAGGGGGCCGCCAACGCGGTGGACGACGTCTCGCTTACGCTGGAGCTGGGCGGCACGCTCGGTATCATCGGCGGCACGGGTTCGGGCAAGTCGACGCTGGTCTCGCTCGTCCCGCGCCTGTACGACGCGAGTCGCGGCACCGTGGAGGTCATGGGCCGTGACGTGCGCGCTTGGCCGCTCGCACAGCTGCGCCGCGTGGTGGGTATCGTTCCGCAGCGCGCGACCCTCGTGAGCGGCACCATTCGCTCCAACCTGCAGTGGCGCGACCCCGAGGCCACAGACGACGAGCTGTGGGCCGCGCTCGACACCGCGCAGGCAAGCGAGTTCGTACGCAAGATGCCCCAGGGCCTCGACACCCCTGTGGAGGCCGGCGGCAAGAACTTCTCGGGCGGCCAGCGTCAGCGCCTGACCATCGCCCGTGCTCTGGTGGGCACGCCGCAGATTCTGATCATGGACGATTCCGCTTCGGCGCTCGACTTTAAAACCGATTCGGCCCTGCGTCGCGCCGTGCACGAGCGCAGTGTACGGGGGAGTGCGGAGGGCAGCCTGCCGCTCACCACGCTCATCGTGAGCCAGCGCGTCTCTACCGTGCGCGACGCCGACGTGATTTGCGTGCTCGACCACGGCAAGCTCGCCGGTTTGGGTACGCACGACGAGCTGTATCGCACGTGCAGCCTCTACCGCGAGATTTGCCAGTCCCAGCTGCGCCGCGAGGAGCTGGAGGGGACGGCGCCCGTACCGACCGCGCAGGCCGTCGACGCCGCTATCCCCGCGGTTGTTGCCGGTGACGCGCCCACCGGCGGGCCGGTCGATCCGGACGCACCGGGCTCCGTTGCTGAGTCTGCCTCGGTCAATGTGCCTGTGACCGAGGCTGTCTGCGAGGCGTCCTCCGCCCCGGCTGTTGTTGCCGGCTCCGACTCCACCGCCGCTACCCCCGCAAAGGAGGGATGCTAGATGAACTCGTACACTGCAAGTGGCTCGGTGGCCACGGTCACGGCCAGCGTCTCGGGCGGCAGCAATCTGAACGACCTGGGCGACGGCCCGCGTCATCCCGGCGACCCCGAGCGCTACCCGGTGGGCCTCGTCACCCGGCGCCTGCTGGGCTACGTGCGCCCGCATGCCGTCTCGTTCGCCGCGTCGTTTGTGAGCGCGGCTATCTCGGTGGTGCTGCAGCTCTACACGCCCATCATCATCGGTGAGGGCATCGACCTCATCGTGAACGCGGGCCACGTGGACTTCGAGGCGCTGGCGCCGCTCCTCGTGCGCCTCGCCGTCGTGGTGGTCGCCGCCGCGGCGTTCCAGTGGTTGCAGGGCTACTGCGTGAATCGCCTCTCGTACGAGACGGTGCGCGACATGCGCATCGAGGCGAACGACAAGTTTAGTCGCATGCCGCTCAGTTTTATTGACTCCCACCCGCATGGCGACTTGCTCAGCCGCGTGGTAAACGACGTGGACCAGGTGGGTGACGGTCTGCTGCAAGGATTTACGCAGCTCTTTACCGGTGTTATCACTATTGTGGGCACGCTGGTGTGCATGCTTACCACCAATGTAGTAATGGCTATAGTGGTGGTGCTCGTCACGCCGCTCTCCATCTTTGCAGCTGGTTTTATTGCCAAGCTCTCCAACAAGAGCTTTGCCGCGCAGCAGCGCATCCAAGGACAGCTCGGCGGCCATATTGAGGAGTACGTGGGAGAGCAAAAGCTCGTCGACGCGTTCGCCTTTGGCCCGCGCGCACAGGAACGCTTCTGCGCACTGAACGACGAGCTGTACGTGGCCGGCGAGCACGCGCAGTTCATGAGCTCGCTCTCTAACCCCGGCACGCGCTTTATCAACAACATCATTTACGCCGTGGTGGCCGTGATCGGCTGCGTGGGCGTGATCACCGGCACGCCGGCTGGCCTCACCGTGGGCGGCGTGCAGATTTTCCTCTCTTACGCCAACCAGTACACCAAGCCGTTTAACGAGGTCACCAACGTGATCACGCAGATTCAGACGGCCTATGCCTCGGCGCGCCGCGTGTTCGCGCTGCTCGACGCGGCCGAGGAGGAGCCGGACGCCGCCGACGCCGTGGCGCTCGCGGAGCCGCGCGGCGAGGTGTGCTTTGAGCACGTTGACTTCTCCTATGTGCCCGAACGCAAGCTGCTGCAGGACATCTGCATCAGCGCGCGTCCCGGCCAGCGCTTTGCGTTGGTAGGCCCCACGGGCTGCGGCAAGACGACCCTCATCAACCTGCTGCTGCGCTTCTACGACATCGACGCCGGCAGCATTTTGGTCGATGGCCGCCCGACGGGGGAGTACACGCGCTCGAGTCTGCGCCGCGCCTTTGGCATGGTGCTGCAGGAGACCTGGCTGTTTGAGGGTACCGTGCATGAAAATATTGCCTACGGTTGCCCGGGCGCCACGCGCGAACAGGTGGTGGAGGCGGCGCGTCGCGCGCATGCGGACAAGTTCATCCGTCAGCTGCCGGCGGGCTACGATACGGTTATCGGTGAGGGCGGCGGCACGTTCTCGCAGGGCCAGGCGCAGCTGCTCTGCATCGCCCGTGTGATGCTCACCGACCCGGCGATCCTGCTGCTCGACGAGGCCACTTCGAGCATCGATACGCGTACGGAGCTGCAGGTGCAGGCCGCGTTTGACGAGCTGATGGCCGGACGCACGAGCTTTGTGGTGGCCCATCGCCTCTCCACGATTCGCAACGCCGACTGCATCCTCGTGATGCGTGACGGCCACATTGTGGAGCGCGGCAACCACGACGAGCTCCTCGCCGCCGGCGGCGCCTACGCCGACCTCTACAACAGCCAGTGGGCCGCAACGGAGTAGAGAAGGCCGCGCTGCGCAAGCGCTCGAGAGCCTGCGTTTAATAGCCCCGGCTGGCGGGCCGGCGACGCTGTCTTTGGCGTGTGCTCCTGCCGACCGCTGTCCGGTGCTGCGCCGGTGGCGCAGGGAGCTGCGTCCGGGGGCTTTGGCTTGCCGTGGGCTATGGTGGGTCTTTTGCGCGCCGCGCCGAGGTCTGGCGCGTGCTTGCTGCGGTGAGTCATTTCCGAGTCGGGTTGCGTTCCGGGGCGTGCCCGCCGTGGCGCTGACGGCCGGGGGCTGCGCGGCCCTCACCGCCGCAGCCTCGCCCTCGCAAGCTCGGTTCGCTCGCGCCGCGCCTCCCCTTAGTTACCTTGCTCTCGTGCCCTCGCCTGCTCTCATGAGGGCTCTCCGCCGCTTTCCTCTGCCAAGCCCTCCATCGCCTCAATTTCTCCAATCCCAAACTTGTTCGAAGATTGATGTACAAGTTGGCGCGCCTTTCTACTACTATTGACCTAGCTGCAACGGTCAACCGACGCCGGGGCTCCGACGCCGCGCTAGAAAGGAATGTGCACCATGCTCGTTAACCTTCGTGACATCACGGCCATCGCCGAACAGAACAATATGGCCATCGGCGCCTTTAACTCGCCGAGTCTTGAGTCTGCCCGCGCCGCCATCGACACGGCCGAGAAGCTCGGCTACCCCGTGATCATCGACCACGCCCAGGGCCACGAGGAGATCACCCCGCTCGATGTGATGGGCCCGGTGCTCGTTGCGCTGGCCGAGCGCTCCACGGCGCCCGTCTGCGTGCACCTCGACCACTGCGAGGACCTCTCCTATATGCGTCGCGCGCTGGAGATGGGCTTTAACGGTGCCATGTTCGACGGCTCCTTCCTGCCCTACGAGCGCAACTGCGAGCTGGGTCACCGCGCTGCCGAGATGTGTCACAGCTTTGACTGCGGCCTTGAGTGCGAACTCGGCTCGATGGGTAGCCGCGAGGCCGGAGCCAAGGTCGAGGGCGGTACCGCCGAGGAGGCCGGTGCCATCTACACCGACCCCGACCAGGCCAACGAGTTCATCGCCGCGACGGGCTGCGACATCTTGGCCATCTCGTTCGGCACGGTGCACGGCCTGTACAAGGGCGAGCCGCACCTTTCGTTCGACGTGCTGAACCAGATTCGCGAGCGCACGCTCACCCCGCTCGTCATGCACGGCGGCTCGGGCGTTTCTGACGCCGACTACGCCAAGGCCATCGACGCCGGCATCCGCAAGATCAACTACTTCACCTACGGCTCCAAGGCCGCCGGCGAGGCCGTCGCCGCCAGCCTCCAGCCCGGCGAGGTTCCCTACTACCACAAGATGACGATGACCGCCTACGACGCCTTCTGCGCCGACTACGAGCACGTGATGAAGGTATTCGCCAACGGCGCCGCCCCCATCGCGTAAGGCTTTTCCAGCTACCGCATCTTCACCCTCAAACCGTCGCTTGCGTGCCAAGCACGCGGCGCTTCTCTTTCGGGCAAACCTGTGGCATCTGGAAGACCCTTCAGGCTGTTCCAGCTAAGGAACCTTTGAGTCCCCAAGTAGAAGCGACCGCGCGCAGCGCGGAGCGCCCCGCGCTCGAAGGCCATTACAACAAAGCCCCCCAATACAAGATGTGCCGACCTGCAACGCAGGCCGGCACACTTTCTTTTCCTTGAAGCCTCCGGAGCCCCCGAACTCTCCGGGGACGACCCATCAAGAACGAAGACGAATTGGGCAGGCCCTGGGGCGTTTGGTCGAGGCAAGTTCCGCACGAGCCGAAGGCGCCGGTGGCGCCTTCGTGCGAGCAGGACTGTCCGCAGCCGCGACCAAACGCCCCAGGGCCCTCCCCCGCAGGGGGGCAATCCGGCTGCAGGCTACTTGATCTTCGTAGTCCCCGGAGCCAGGTTCGGATCCGTCTCGTTTGCCGCGTCCTGCGCGTGCTTGGTGTAGATGCTCTTACCGTCGCCGAACATCTCGTAGTACTGCATGGTGCGGTAGTCGCTGCGAGCCTTCTCGCATGCGGCCGAGAGCGCGTCTCCCGAGGCCGTATCATCCGAGGAGCTCGCCAGATACCAGGTGCCGCCCGCGTCCTCGTAGCCCACGGAGTTGATGGCCGCCAGCGCGTCACGCAGCGCCATGTGCGCCTTTTGGTAGCTGGTCATCGGCGCACCGATCAGGTGCATGAGCTGGGAGCTCAGGTAGTTAGTCGAGAGGTCAACAATCTCGCTGGTCTGGCTGTTGCCGGCCACGTCGTAGTTCGCCCAGATAATGTAGTCGGTCTGCCACAGGCGCTCCTGATGCGTCGCCTCGTCCTCGTCGGTGAACCACTCGTCGTTGTACGTGGAGGGGAAGTACGGCTGGTGGTCGCCAAAGAACACCACGATCACCTTGCGGTCGAGCTTGCGCAGCTGGCCGATGAAGTACTGCAGCGCCTCGTCGGACTGCTGGATCAGCGAGAGGTACTCGTTCACTGTGGAGTTGTAGAGGCCGTCGATCTCGAGGTTGATCTGCTTGTCGGTGGGGATCAGGCCCGTGTCGTAGCCGGAGTGGTTCTGCATGGTCACGTCAAAGATGAACTGCGGGTCGGAGTTGTTGGCCAGCAGCTCGAGAATCTTGTCGTAGGTGGCTTTGTCGGTCACCATGCCGCGCAGCTTCTCGGAGTCCTGGAAGTCCTGGATGGTCAGGAACGAGTCGAACCCAAAGTCGGTGTACACGTTGGAGCGGTTCCAGTTGGTGCCGTGGTTGGGGTGCATGGCGGTGGTGGTGTAGCCGAGCTGCTTGAACTGCGCGGCCAGGTTCTCGGTCTCGGTGAGGTCGTAGGTGGTGTAGGGGTACACGCCGCTGCCGAGGAACGCCATGGAGTTGCCGGTCAGGAACTCGAACTCCGAGTTGGCCGTGCCGCCGCCGTACGCCGAGACGTAGAGGCGCCCGCGCGAGAGGCAGTCGTCCAGGCCGTTGAAGTACGTGGGGCCCTGGTAGTCGGCGTGCAGGTTCTGGTAGATGGAGAGGTCGGAGAAGGTCTCGTTCATCACGGCGATGACGGTGGGCTTCTCCTCCTCGAACTGGGTCTCGGCCGCAGTGCGCGACTCGGAGGCGCCGCCGTCGGTGGAGTCGGAGTCGTACTCGGCGGCGTACTCATCTACCAGCGCCTTTGCGCTATCGATGCTGTAGTTCTTGGGCTTGGTGGGGTTGATGAGCTGAGCGCCGGAGATAAACGACGGCAGGAAGCCCTGGCGGTAGTAGCTCTCCAGCGGGCGCCACGAGTACACCTGGATGTAGAGGGTGTGGTAGTAGTCGATGAGCGTCACGTGCGCTACGATTGCACCCAGGCACACCAAGCCCAGAGCGATGTTGGCTGCGAGCACGCGGCGATTCTTCTTGGCGCGCTTGGGTGCGAGCGCCGCGGCGAGGTGGCAGATCGTGATGGCGATGCAGGCGAACGCCAAGCTTAGCAGGCAAAAGTAGTTGAGCGTGTAGGTGTAGCCCGCACCCACGGCCGCCGCGGTAGAAAGCGCAGTGAGGTCGCCCGGCATGATGGGCATGGACTTGAACGTGATCACGAAGTACTCGGCCAGGCCCAGGCCGAACATGACCACGGTCACGATGGCGGGCGCGAGGAAGCGTCGGCCGGTGAGGAAGAACAGACCCAGCATAGCAAGCGTGATCAGGCCCCACTCGAGCATGAGGCACAGGGGGTACATCCAGGTCAGGTCGTGGTTGGAGGAGATCTCGAGGCCAAGCGTGGCGAACACGCCGGCAAAGAGCAGCAGGATAATCGCGGCGAACAGCGGGTGGGGGAAGGCGCCCTCTTTACCGGCCAGGCTCTCGAGGCGCTGGCAGGCGTCCTGGTGGTTGATGGCCACCCAGGCGCAGCCACAGATCAGCGCGTGCGCGATGACGGCGCCAAGCACCGAGAACTGGACGGATGCGTCCACAAAGCCGAGGCCAGCCCATACGGTCAAAAAGAGCTGCAGGGCGGCAAAGATGCCGCCGCGCACGAGTGGCCCGCGGACGATGGGCGCGCCGGCGCTTTTCTGCGCGCGGGCGCTACGCACGCACAGGGCAGCGGTGCAGGTAAAGCCTATAAATGATACAAGGGCGATAATCATGTCAGAAATGCTCCTGGTTCAGAAAAAATGCAAGCCCCCATACTAACCGCCGAATGTCGAGAATTTCTGGTGGTCGTCCGCACAATTTCGCCGTCACACTCCCTGCACGTTATTGCTGGTGACGCGCGCCGG
>CAVEPV010000042.1:0-12404 GCA_963617695.1 Bacteroidaceae bacterium | reverse complement strand
GCGGGGTGGGCAAGACCTCGCTCGCGGAGGCCATGCTCCACCTATCCGGAAAGACCGCGCGTCTGGGCGGGCACGACGGCACCAAGCCCACGCTCGATTACGACGCAGAAGAGGTCAAGCGCGAGTTTTCCATCTCCACGTCCATCGCGCCGATCGACTGGAAGGGCGCGCGCATCAACGTGCTCGACGCCCCCTGCTATCCCGACTTCATCGGCGACGCCTATGCCGCGATGAGCGTGAGCGAGTCGGCCCTGTTTGTGGTCGATGCCGAGGCCGGCCCGCAGCCCACCACCGTCAAGCTGTGGTATGCGGCCGAGGATCTGCGTCTGGCCCGCGCCGTGTTTGTGAACCGTATCGACAAAGAGAACGCCGACTTTGACACCTGCATGGCTTTGCTGCGCGAGCGCTTTGGCACGCGCCTGGGCGCCGTTACCCTGCCGTGGGGCACGGGCGGCGACTTTAACGGCGTGATCGACCTGGTACGCATGGAGGCGCGCCGCTGCAACGGCGTCGAGCAGACCGTGTCCGAGATTCCTGAGGAGTACCGCGCCGCTGCCGAGGCTGCGCACGAGACCCTCTGCGAGCTGGTTGCCGAGGCCGACGATGACCTGATGGAGAAGTACCTGGAGGGCGAGACCCTCACGCAAGAAGAGGTCGAGGGCCTGCTCTCGCGCGCCATCGCCAAGCGCCTGTTTGTGCCCGTGTTCGTGGGCAGCTGCATTAAGGAGCAGGGCGTCAATTCCCTTATGGACGACATCGCGACCTATTTCCCTGCGCCCACCGACTACGGCGAGATGCCGCTGATCGACGGCGACTCGCTCAAGATTTCTTCTGACGACGACCGCCCCGTGGTCTTTGTCTTCAAGACCCTGAACGACCCCGCCCAGGGACGCATCTCGTTCATCAAGGTGCTCACGGGCACCATCGAGCCGGGCATGGAACTCGTCAACGCCCGCACCCGCAAGTCTGAGCGCCTGGCGCACCTCAACGTGATGTGCGGCCGCGAGATGACCGAGGTGGGCCACGCCTACGCCGGCGACATCGTGGTAGTGCCCAAGCTCAGCGCCGAGACGGGCGACACGCTCTCCGTCTCCGGCAAGGTGGAGGCCGCGGCGTTTAAGTTCCCCAACTCGCAGTACCGCATTGCCATCGAGGCCGAGAACCGCGGCGACGAGGAGAAACTCTTCACCTTCATCGACCGCGCTTGTGAGGCCGACCCGACCATGCGCATCGAGCGCGACGAGGAGACCGGCCAGACCATCATCTCTGCGGTGGGCGAGGCGCAGGTGTCCGTCCTGCTCAACCGCCTGGAGGAGCGCACCAAGGTCGCCGCGCGCACGGTGCCCATCCGCATCCCGTATCGCGAGACCATCCGCCGCGTGGCCAGCGCTCAGGGGCGCCACAAGAAGCAGACCGGCGGTGCCGGCCAGTTTGGCGACTGCTACCTGCGCGTGGAGCCGCTGCTCGACGGCACCGACTACGAGTTTGTGGACGAGGTCGTGGGCGGCCGCATTCCGCGTGCCCTTATCCCGGCCGTTGACCGCGGCGTGCAGGAGACCATGAAGGAGGGCGTGATCGCGGGTTACCCGCTCACCGGCCTGCGCGTTGCCTGTTACGACGGCTCGTATCACCCGGTCGACTCCAACGAGATGGCCTTCCGCGCCGCCGCGCGCATCGCGCTCAAAAAGGCCTGCGAGGACGCCGATCCTGTGGTGCTCGAGCCCATGGAGAATATCACCGTTACGATTCCCGAGAGCTACGCCGGTGCCGTGATGGGCGATGTCTCTGGCTCGCGCGGCCGCGTGACGGGCATGGACACCAACGACCGCGGAGAGACCGTGGTCACCGCGACGGTGCCGTACGCGGAGCTGGTCGATTACGCCACGCGTCTGCGTTCGCTTACGCGCGGCACGGGCGACTTTACCATAGAGCCCGCCGGCTACGAGCAGGTTCCCTACGATGTGCAAAAGCACCTGGTGGAGTTCTACGAGGAGTCGCGCGCTCAGGGCAGGTAGTGGCAAATAGCCTCATCTAGCTGCGCGTCTATGCGGCGGTCTCGCTTGGCGGGGCCGCCGTTTTGCTGTGCGGGCTGCGCGGCCACAAAAGGCGCCCTCCATGCCATCAATATTGATATGTTACCGTGATGTAACAGAATAGGTGATAAGATTAGCACCATCTGTAACGGGGTTAGCCCATGATTGGGAACGTGGGAATGAGTGGCTTAAAGCGCGGCGCTACGCATGACACAAGGATTCGAAAGCAAGCTGTCAAGATTTTAGCGACGGGCGCGGGTCATCGTCTGTTGGCGACAAAACTTGGCATTCCCGAGGCCACGGCGCGTCAGTGGGCGCGCGCGTATGCGGTGGGCGGCCAGGCGGCGGTTCTGAACGCCGGCTCCAAGCACCGCGTCTACCCGTATGAACTCAAACTTTCGGTGGTGCTCGACCGCCTGGAGAACGGCCTTTCGGTGCGTGAAGTCATGATCAAGCACGGCGTTCCGAGCGAGTCTTCGGTCAAGACCTGGTGCCGTCAGTATCGCGAAGGCGGCCCCGAGGCCCTCATCGACCGTCCCCGCGGCCGCAAACCCAAGAACAAAACGGAAGAGAAAACGGAAGAGTAGCTAGCCCGTAGAGCTGTGGAATCATTGCCCGGCGCGCGCTGTCTGAGACGGTGCGCGCCGGGTTTTTGCTGTTCGCATGCGGGGGTTTGCCGGAGCCGGCTGTCCGGGTCGCCGGCTTATGGAGCAGAATGCGTGTCCGGAATCCATCCGTCGTGCCGCGGTGGCTCGCGCTGTCGCCAAAGGAGCCGGTCATCTTGTTTGCGTCACGCCTGGCGGCCGGCGCCCTTACGCCTCCGCCTCGGCGAGGATCGCTTGCAGGGTGGGGCCGTCCTCGGGGCAGGGCTCGGGGCCGTTCTTGCGCAGCATGCGATCTTCGTGGCCCTTGCCGGTCACGATCACGACGGCCGGGCGCTCGGTCTCGCGCACACAGGTGCGGATGGCCTCCACGCGGTCGAGTACGATCTGCCAGTTGTGGTTGCCCTGCTCCTCAACAAAGTGCGCGATGGTTTGGGCGATGTCGGCCGGATCCTCGGGGCCGGGATCGTCCTCGGTGATCACGATGCGGTCGGCAAACTTGCCGGCGGCCACACCCATGGTCTCGCGGCGGTCGACGCCCTTGCCGCCCGTGGCGCCAAAGACCACGGCGAGCTCGCGCTCGGGATAGTTCTCGCGCAGGTCGCGCAGCATGGTCTCCAAACTCATGCCGTTGTGGGCAAAGTCCACCACGCCCACGATCTTGCCGCTTTGGGTGGGATAGAGCTCCATACGGCCGGGCACACGCAGGTGCTCAAAGCCGTGCACGATGGCCTCCTGCTCAATGCCCAACGCTTCTGCGCAGGCGATGGCGCCCAGCACGTTGGAGATGTTGAACTTGACGGGCGTGGAGACCAGGATGTCTGCCGTAAAGCGCGGCGTGCGCACCGTGGCTGTGATGCCCGCGCTGCCGTGCGCGAGCGCCTCGGCATACACATCTGCCTGCGGATTCTCGAGCGAATAAGTAATGGTGCGCTCGCAGGTGGCCGCGGCCTCAAGCACGCGATCTACGTGATCCATGTCCAAGTTCACCACGGCGCAGCGGCACTGGGCGAACAGCTTGAGCTTGCTTGCAAAGTAGTCCTCGAACGTGGGGTGCTCGATGGGGGAGATGTGATCCTCGCCGATGTTGGTGAACGCGCCCACCGCGAACTCCACGCCGTAGGTGCGGTCGTATTTGAGAGCCTGGCTCGAGGCCTCCATCACCACGTGCTCGCAGTTGCCGATCACCGCGTTGCGCAGGCGGCGCTGCAGCTCAAAGGACTCGGGCGTGGTGAGTTTGGAGATGCCGCGCTCCACACCGTCGTTAAAGTCGATGCTCGAGAACAGGGCCGTCTCGGGGCGGCCGGCCGCCTGCGCGTGCAGGTCGAGTACGCTTTTGAGGTAGTAGGCGCTCGTGGTCTTTCCCTTGGTGCCGGTGAATGCGCACACCGCCGTCTCGCCAGAAGGGTGGCTGTAGGCGAGGTCTGCCAGGCTGCCGAGCGCGCGACGGATGTCGTTCACCAGGATGCAGGGGATGCTCACCTCGTAGTCGGTCTCGGAGACATAGGCCACCGCACCCTGCTCGATGGCGCCCAGCAGGTACTCGCGCTTAAAGCGGGCGCCCTTGCAGGCAAAAAGCGTGCCCGGGCGCACGAGCTGCGAGTTGTCGATCGCGAACTCGATGGTCGTGTCCTCGATGCCGGCGGGAGCAGAGACGAGCGCGCCCGCGTCGCGTAGCGAATCGATGTAGACGGCAAGCGCGTGGGCGGTCTGGGTGTTCTGGGGCATGCGAGGCGCTCCTTATGGATTGCGAGCGGCGGGGCCGCCCGGTTGCGGGCAGCGGCGCCGCCCAAGATGTACGCCCAGCATTATAGAGTTGTTACCGATTCCTCACGGAGGAAGCAGAACACAGGCGGCCTGTGGCTCAGGTGCTATGCTTCTTGCATCTCGCTGAACTTTTGCCTGCCCCCAGAAAGGCTCCTCATGCTCCGTGCCAAACGATATAACCACGTAATCGCGACGGTCTTGCTGGCCTGCCTGCTGGCGCTCACCGGCTGCGCCGCGGCCTCGAACAGCCAGGGCTCGGGCGCAAGCGCGGACTCCAGCTCCTACACCCTGATTGAGGACGGCAAGCTCACCGTGGCGAGCGACCTTGCCACCCCGCCTTTTGAGTACGTGGACGAGAACGGCGAGGATCAGGGCTTTACCGTGGAGCTCATGGGCAAAATCGCCGAGCGCATGGGCTTGGAGCTGAACTACCTGCCCGCGCAGAAGTTCGACAACATCATCCCCATGGCTAAGCAGGCCGTGAAGACCGACGTCTCTGCCTGCAACATCACCATCAATGACGCCCGCAAAAAGGAGGTCGACTTTACCGACCCCTACATGGATTCCAACCAGGGTGTTGCCGTGGCCAAGGGCACGGGCTACGAGACCACCGACGACCTGAATGCCGACGGCGTGAAGATCGCCGTGCAGTCGGGCACCACCTCTGAGGAGTGGGCGCAGGAGAACCTGCCATGCGCGACCACCGTGAACTTTGACGACTGGACCGCCGCCTTTACCGCGGTGATGAGCGGCCAGTGCCAGGCCGTGGTCTGCGACCTGCCCGTCGAGCAGTGGATGGTCTCGAGCTCTTTCACGGGCATGGAGATCATCAAGGAGGTTCCCACCGGCGAGCAGTTCGGCATCGCCGTTTCCAAGGACAACCCCGGCCTCACCGCCGCGATCAACGAGGCGCTGGCCGACATCCGCGCCACCGGCGAGTACGACGAGCTGTACGAGAAGTGGTTCGGCGCCGCGCCGACCTCTTCGGATAGCGATGCCGATGCAGATGCCGACACCGACTCCGCAACCAGCGCGGCCTCGACTTTGCAGGTCACCAAGGCCACGGCCCGCGTGAACGAGGACGGCGGCACGAGCGTTCTCGGCGGCCTGGCGACCCGCCTGACCTGGGAGGCCACCACCGGCACCGAGGAGCAGGTGACCTCGGTGACCCTGCAGCTGCCCGAGGGCGGCTCCTTTGAGGACTCCACCGTTACGGCCACGGTGCTCGACGGTCTCGATCGCATGGACATCGGCGCCACGGCATCTGTCGAGAACTCCGCGCTCAGGGTCACGTTCTCCGAGGTGGTTCCTGCGGGCAGCGACCTGCGTCTCGAGGTCGAGGGCGTGGTGTTCCCCAGCACCGCGGGCGCCTACGCCGTGACCGGCATCTACGAGACCGAGGCCGGCGACACGCTCGACCTGCCCGAGAGCCCCACCATCGCCGTGACCGAGAGCGGCGCGGTGCAGGCGATTGTTGCCTGGCTCGATGCCCAGGCGTGGGTCGAGGCTTGGAACGAGAACCCCTTCCTGGGCATGTTCTTTAAGCCGCAGTACGTGGTTACCTCCATCGCCTCGCTTTTCCAGGGCTGGGGCATCGCGCTGCTGGTGACGGCGATCGGCTTTCCGCTGGCAATCCCCGTGGGCCTGCTCTTTGCGTTCATGAAGATGAGCCGCCACCGCGGTCTGCGCGGCATTGCCGTGTGCTACATCAACTTCCTGCGCGGCACGCCACTCTTCTTGCAGATCTACATCGCGTTCTTTGGCTTCCCGCTGCTGGGCATCAACCTGCCCAACCTGCCGCTCGGCGTGGGCGTGCTCGCCATCAACTGCTCGGCGTATCTGGCCGAGATCTTCCGTGCGGGCATCGAGTCCATCAACCCCGGCCAGCATGAGGCTGCAACGGCACTGGGCATGAACTGGTTCCAGACCATGTCGCTCATCATCATTCCGCAGTCGGTGCGTCGCGTGATCCCCACCATGACCAGCGAGTTTGTGATGCTCTACAAGGACACGTCGCTGCTCTCGAGCGTGGGCGTGATGGAGCTCATGATGTTCTCCAAGAACCTCACCGCCACTACGGGCAACATCACGCCCTACATCTGCGCGGCGCTCTATTACCTGGTGGTGACCATCCCCCTCATCCATCTGGTGGGCAAGGTCGAGAAACGCCTTGCCGCCGGCGGTGCCGACGCCTAAACAGCGGAGGGCCGGCCGTAGCTTGCTGAGTCTGAACGCCTTGGGCGTATGACTGCGCCCCAAAACTTGGACGCCCTAAATAGCGACTGGGCCGCGAGGGCCTGATTCCGGAACTCCTCCGGGGTCAGGCCCTTCAATCTTACCTGCCTCCCATTTCTCGTGTTCAAGAAATGGGAGGCAGTTCGCCCGGGGCGTTTTTGTTAGCGAGCGCACGGCCGCGGCGCCCGACGTGAGCGAGGGCGCGGCGCTGTTCACGTCTGGGGTGCAGGCCGAGGATGGGCGTGAGTGACGTCGCCCTCCTCGTTCCCACCCACCCAGCCTGCTGCTACCTGCGGCTCCATCCTCGTGCCTTGCCCTCTCAAAAAAAGTTGCACTGTGCTAACTATTGAACAGTTGTCTCGCGTACAATCGGGCTATCTAAAGTAAATGGTGGCTAACTATTGGGGGCAACATGGGAGAGCGGGACGCTTACGTGCGCGTTTCTGGTCTGCGCAAACACTACGGCGAGGGCGATGCGCGCGTCACGGTGCTCGAGGGCATCGACACCACGGTCTACAAGGGCGAGATCTGCGTAATGCTTGGGCCCTCCGGCTCGGGCAAGTCGACCTTCTTGAACCTGATCGGTGGCCTCGAGCAGGCCGACGGCGGCTCCATCCAGGTGGGCGGCACCGACCTGTGTGCGCTCAAGGCGAGCGAGGTGGGCGAGTACCGCCGCCGCGAGTTGGGCTTCGTGTTCCAGTTCTACAACCTGGTGCCCGACCTCACCATCCGTGAGAACATCGAGGTCACCGCGCACCTCTCCAAAAACCCGCTGCCTATGGACGACCTGCTCAAGTCTCTCGGCCTGTATGAGCACCGCAATAAGTTCCCGCGCCAGGTCTCGGGCGGCCAGCAGCAGCGCTGCGCGATCGGCCGCGCGCTGGTCAAAAACCCGGGTCTGTTGCTGTGCGACGAGCCCACGGGCGCACTCGACTACAAGACTTCCAAAGAGATCCTGCAGCTCATGGAGGATGTGAATCGCGAGTACGGCTGCACGATTGTGATCGTCACGCACAACGCCGAGATCGCCAAGATGGCCAATCGCATCCTGCGTCTGCGCGACGGCCGCCTGGCCGAGGACGAGGTCAACCCCGCGCCCGTCCCCGCAGCCGATCTGGTTTGGTAGGCGGCTATGTCTCCGCTGTTCAAGCGCTTTCCGCGCGAACTCAAGCACAACCTGGGCAAGTACCTGGGAATCTTTTTACTCATGTGCGGGTCTGTGGCCCTCACCTCGGGCTTTTTGCTCGCTGCGCACTCCATCGAGGTCATCATGGACGGCATGCGCGACGAGTACAACATCGAGGACGGTCGCTTTACTACCTCGTTTGAGGCCACGCAGGCCCAGCTCGACGCTGCGGCCAAGGCGGCCGAGGACGCGGGCGGCATGACGATCTACAAGAACTTCTCCATCGATGCCTCGCTTAAAAAGACGAGCGGCGAGCAGACCGACAAGCGCACGCTGCGTGTCTATACGCATCGCACGCAGGTGGACATCGCAGCCTACTGCGAGGGCACCGAGCCTGCGGCCGATGACGAGGTGGCCATCGACCGCGTCTTTGCCACCAACAACGACCTGGCTGTGGGCGACACGGTGGAGCTTTCGGGCCGGGAGTACAAAATCACGGGCATCATGACGCTGCCCGACAGTCAGGCGCTCTTCCAAGACAACTCCGCCTTTACGGTAAACACCCTGAGCTTTGGCGTGGCCGAGGTCACCGAGGCGGGCTTCCGCGCGCTCGAGGACACCGGCGCCGCGCCCGCCTACGTGTACTCGTTCACGTTTGCCGACCGCGACCTTACCGTGGCCGAGCGCATCGACATCGAGGAGGACATGGTAAGCGCTCTTACCGATGCCGACGCGCGCGTGGACGACCTTACCGATGCCGACTCCAATCAGGGCATCGGCTACGCGGCGGAGGACGTCTCGGGCGATTCGGCCATGTGGATCGTGCTGCTCGAGATCATCGTCGTGATCATGGCGTTCGTGTTTGTGGTGCTTACCTCGGCGACCATCGAGGAGGAGAGCGCGATTATCGGCACGCTGCTCGCGAGCGGCTACCGCCGGCGCGAGCTGGTGCTGCACTATCTGATGCTGCCCGCCATCGTAGGCCTGCTGGCCGCGGTGATCGGCTCGGTGCTCGGCGTGAACGTCTTTACCATCCCCATGAAGGATCTCTACTACGGCTCCTACAGCTTGCCGCCGTTCCACGTGACGTGGAGCTGGTCGGTCTTTGCGCAGACGGCCGTGGTGCCTGTGGTGGTGCTCGTGGGCGTGACGCTTGTGGGTCTGCTGCGCAAGATGGGTAAGACCCCGCTGCAGTTTTTGCGCCACGAGGCGAGCGGCAAGTCGGGCACCAAGCGTGGCTTTGCTCTGCCCGAGCGCCTGGGCTTTACCGTGCGCTTCCGCCTGCGCATCTTCCTGCGAAACCTCGGCAACTTTGCCACGCTGTTCGTGGGCATCGCCTTTGCCTCGCTGCTGCTGCTCTTTGGCCTGTGCGTGTTGCCCACCATGCAGCACTACGCCGATAACCTCGAGAACAGCCTGGTGGCCGAGCATCAGTACACCCTCAAGGCCCCGCTCGAGCTTGAGGGCACCGACGCCGAGCGCGAGGACTGGGCCGCCGTAGAAAAGTTGCAGAGTGTGGATGCAGCACAGCTAACTGCTGCCGAGGACGCCTCTGATGAGCTCGAGGACGCGGCGGAGGCGGCCAAGGACGCCCTGACCACCGCACAAGGCACGCCCGCGGCGGCGAACCTGCAGGCAGCGCAGGATGCGGCCACGGCGGCAACTGATGCCAAGGACGTGCTCTACGAGAGACTCGACGCAATCGCCGAGGCGCTTAGCATGAGCCGCGACGATGTGATCGACCTGATCGACCGGGCCTCGAACATCGACGCGGACGCCGACAACATCCACCCCGTGAATACCACCGACAACGGCTCGGCGGCCATCGCGCAGGCTGAGAAGTACGCGGTCTACACCCTGCAGTACGACCGCGGTGGCGATGCCGGCGAGGAGACCATCACCGTCTATGGCATCCAAGAAAACTCCCGCTACTGGAAAGACCTCGACCTGAGCGACGGGCAGGTCATGATGGGCGCGGGTCTGATCGACAAGTTTGGCTGGGAGGCCGGCAGCACCATCTCCCTCTACGACAAGTACGAGGGCAAGACGCGCGAGGTGACCTACGAGGGCTCCTCTGCCACCTGGGGCACCAAGTCGAACATGAACATCTACATGAGCCTTGCTGACTTTAATGAGTTCTTTGGCAATGACGCGGCCTACTTCAACGCCTATGCGAGCAACGAGGCGCTGACCCTCGACGCGCGCTACTTTGCCTCCGAGCTCACGCCGAGCGACATGCGCGCCATCGGCGACCAGTTTGTGGACATGATGGGCGACATGATCGGCCTCATGGTGGGCCTCGCGGTCTTTATCTTCCTGCTGTTTATTTATCTGCTCACCAAGGCCGTGATTGACCACTCCGCGCGCTCGATCAGCTACATGAAGGTCTTTGGCTACCGTGACGGCGAGATTTCCCGTCTCTACCTGCGCTCCATCACCGTCTGCGTGGCCGTCTCGCTCGTGGTCACGCAGCCGTTGATTATCTATGGCCTTACGGCGCTCTACCGCTCCATGATGGGGCGCTTTAGCGGCAACATCGAGATCTACGCGCCCACCTACGCGATTGCGGAGACGATCCTTGCCGGTTTTGCTACCTACCTGGTGGTGGCGCTCATCCATACGCGTTCCATCCGGCGTGTTCCGCTTGCGGAGGCGCTCAAGGTTCAGGAGTAGAGACCGGCCGCGCGGGTACAAGCGCATCAATGCATGGGGGAGCGCGGCGTCCATGGCCGCCTCGCGTAAGCTCCCTGTTAACGGCAGCTCGCTCGCCTCGCGCGTGAGCTGCCGTTTTGCTATAGTGTCTAGAATTACTTTGGGAGGTTTTGCCAGCACTATGTCTGACACCACAGGCAGTTTGAAGCCGCGGCCCGATACCGCGGCGCTTCCGCACTACACCGTCGGCGAGGAGATTATGAACTCCGTCACCCACGGGGTGGGCTGTCTGTTGGGCATCGCCGGCCTGGTGCTCCTCATCGTCAAGGCCGCGCTCTCGGGTGCGCACGCCGCCTCCCTGGTCTCGGCGCTGGTCTACGGCATCTCGATCATCCTCGAGTACCTGGCTTCCACGCTTTACCACGCCATCCAGCCCGCGCCCGCCAAGCGCGTTTTCCGCATCATCGACCACAGCTGCATCTACCTGCTTATTGCGGGTAGCTACACGCCGTTTTGCCTGGTCACACTCGAGTCCGACGGTGGCTCCGTGCTTTTCTTCGCCGTCTGGGCGCTTGCCTTCATCGGCATCGCGTTCGAGGTCATCATGCGCGAGCGTCAGCCTCGTTGGCTCACGGCCATCATCTATCTGGTGATGGGCTGGCTCGTGGTGTTCCGCCTGCCGCAGCTCGTGGAGCTGCTCGATCCTGTGGCCCTGGCGCTGCTCGCCATCGGCGGCGTGTGCTACACGCTCGGCGTGCCGTTCTACGTGGCCAAGAAGATCCGCTACATGCACAGCGTGTTTCACCTGTGGGTGCTCGCCGGCAGCATCTTCCAGTTTATGGCGGTGATCCTCTTCGTGATCTAAGATCGCCTGCGCCTCGTGCGTACACCGCTACCAGTACTTTTGCTCCCTTGGAGGTTTGAACCTGTCCCCATGGACATAACCATCAGCATCATCACCACTCTGATTCTTACGATCGTGAACGGCTACTTCTCGATGTCCGAGATGGCGCTCACCACGGCCAAGCGCGCCGTGCTCGATCACGACGCCGAGGAGGGCGACAAGCGCGCGGCCCTCGCGGCGAGCCTCGCCTCGGACTCCGGCGACTTCTTGGCCACGATTCAGGTGGCCATCACCCTCGTGGGCTTTGCGTCCTCGGCTGTGGCCTCGACCAACCTGTCTGACCCGCTGGCCAACTGGCTTTCGAGCTTTGGCGTGGCACCCCTTACTGCCATCGCCGGCGGCCTGGCTCCCGTGCTCATCACGCTGATCGTCTCGTATCTCTCGATCGTGGCCGGCGAGCTGGTGCCCAAACGCATCGCGCTTGCCAATGCCGAGAACGTGGCCAAGCAGGTCGCGGGCCCGCTCTCGTTCTTTAAGAAGGTCGCCCGCCCGCTCGTGTGGCTTACCGGCGTCTCTGCCGAGGGTCTCGCGCGCCTGCTGCGCATCAAGAGCGCCGACGACCGCCAGAACGTCTCTGAGGAAGAGATTAAGTACATGATCAACGAGCAGGACTCCCTGCTCGACGAGGAAAAGCGCATCATCCACGAGGTCTTTGACCTGGGCGACGCCGTGGCCCACGAGGTTATGGTTCCGCGCGTGGACACCACCATGTGCGAGGACACCGACACGGTGGCCGAGGTCATGCAGGTCATGCGCCGCACGGGTTTCTCGCGCGTGCCGGTGTTCCACGAGGATCAGGACAACATCGTTGGCATCGCGCACATCAAGGACTTGATCGAGCCCGTGGTGAACGACGACAAGGACGACCCGGTCTCCAAGTACCTGCGCGACGCCACCTTTGTGCCCGACACCAAAGACATCCTGCCGCTGCTCTCTGAGATGCAGACGGCCCACGAGCAGATCGTCGTGGTGGTAGACGAGTACGGCGGCACGGCCGGCATCATCACCATCGAGGACATCGTGGAAGAGATCGTGGGCGAGATCGAGGACGAGTTCGACCCCGACAACAAGTACCTCACGCGCCT
>CAVEPV010000041.1:0-13550 GCA_963617695.1 Bacteroidaceae bacterium | reverse complement strand
GGGCCGGAGCGCGCGGGCCGGAGCGCGTGGGCCGGAGCGCGTGGGCCGGAGCGCGTGGGCCCCTGTTTGCCAAAGCCCGCAGGGCAAGGCAAACAGGGGCCCATAGCGCGAGGACGTTTTTAAGGGGAAAGCCCCGGCCTCCGCCAGACAGATCGTTCAGCCGCTACGAAGCAGTCACGCAGAACCCACCGTCCGCATCCACATCAACACAGACGGTATCTCCCTCGCGCACCGTTCCATCGATGATGGCACCTGCGATGGCGTCCACCACCTCGCGCTGCACCAGGCGCTTGAGCGGGCGTGCGCCGTAGACCGGATCAAGGCCGCCCACCGCAAGCATCTGCTTAGCAGCCGGCGTGATCTCGAGCGTCATGCGCTCGGCGACCAGGCGCTCGCGGACATCGGCGAGCTGGATGTCGACGATCTTCTCGATCTGCTCCATGCCCAGCGGATGGAAGACCACGATGTCGTCGATACGGTTCAGGAACTCCGGACGGAAGGTCTGGCGCATCGCATCGTTCACCTGGCGGCGCATCTCCTCGTCATCCTTGCCCGAAAGCTCGGCGATGGCGCTCGAGCCCACGTTGCTCGTCATGATGATGATCGTGTTCTTGAAGCTCACCTGGCGACCCTGGCCATCGGTCAGACGGCCGTCGTCGAGCACCTGCAGCAGCACGTTGAACACGTCGGGGTGCGCCTTTTCCATCTCGTCAAGCAAAATGACGGAGTACGGGCGACGGCGCACGGCCTCGGTGAGCTGGCCGCCCTCCTCGTAACCCACGTATCCCGGAGGCGCACCGATCAGACG
The DNA here is from genome assembly GCA_963617695.1 of Bacteroidaceae bacterium. GTDB lineage: Bacteria > Actinomycetota > Coriobacteriia > Coriobacteriales > Coriobacteriaceae > Collinsella. The sequence continues at coordinate 12,742 of CAVEPV010000041.1, read as the reverse complement.
CTGGACGCTGAACTTCTCCATGTACTCGGACATATCGATGCGAACCAGGGCACGCTCGTCGTCAAACAGGCAGTCTGCCAGCGCCTTTGCGAGCTCGGTCTTGCCCACGCCGGTGGGACCCAGGAAGAAGAAGCTACCGAGCGGCTTGTCCGGGTCAGAAAGGCCCGCACGGCTACGGCGCACGGCGGCAGCCACGGCGGCCACGGCCTCGTCCTGGCCAATGACACGCTGGTGCAGCACGCCCTCCAAGCCCTTCAGCTTTTCCAGCTCGCCCTGCATCATCTTGGAGACGGGCACGCCGGTCCACGCAGAGACCACCTCGGCGATCTCATCGGAGGTCACCTGCTCGTTGAGCGCATTCTCGCCGCTCTTTTGCTCCTCAAGCGAGGCCTCGGCAGACTCGATCTGTTGCGTCAGGCCGGGAATCACGCTAAAGCGCAGCTCAGAGGCGCGAGCGAGGTCGCCATCGCGCGTGGCGCGCTCTTCCTCGCTCTTGGCATCGTCGAGCTGGCTCTTGAGTTCTTGCACATGGTCGATAGCGTTTTTCTGGTTGAGCCAGCCGGCCTTTTGCACGCTGAGCTTTTCCTGGACCCCGGCGATCTCTTGGCGCAGGGCGTCCAGACGCTCCTTGGAGGCATCATCGGTCTCCTTCATAAGCGCCTGTTCCTCGATCTGCAGCTGCGTGAGCTGACGCGTGGTGGCGTCGATCTCGACCGGCATGGAGTCGAGCTCCATGCGCAAGCGGCTCGCCGCCTCGTCCACCAGGTCGATGGCTTTGTCGGGCAAGAAGCGGTCGGCGATATAGCGATCCGAAAGGTCGGCCGCAGAAACCAGAGCGCTGTCGGTAATGTGCACGCCATGGAAGATCTCGTACTTTTCCTTGAGTCCGCGCAGGATAGAGACGGTGTCCTCCACCGTCGGTTCACTCACCATCACTGTCTGGAAACGGCGAGCGAGCGCCGCGTCCTTCTCGATGTACTTGCGGTACTCGTCGAGCGTCGTGGCGCCGATTGCATGCAGCTCGCCGCGGGCGAGCGCGGGCTTCAAGATGTTGCCGGCGTCCATGGAACCCTCAGTGGCGCCAGCGCCCACGATGGTGTGCAGCTCGTCGATGAACAGAATGACCTTGCCGTCAGCCTTCTCGACCTCCTTGAGCACAGCCTTCAGGCGATCCTCGAACTCACCGCGGTACTTGGCACCGGCCACGAGCGCGCTCATGTCAAGCTCGATCAGATCGCGATCGCGCAGCGTAGAGGGCACGTCGCCTGCCACTATGCGCTGGGCGATGCCCTCCACGATGGCGGTCTTGCCCACGCCCGGCTCACCAATGAGCACAGGGTTGTTCTTGGTGCGGCGGCTAAGCACCTGAATGGTGCGACGGATCTCGTCGGTTCGGCCGATCACCGGATCGAGCTTTCCCGCGCGCGCAAGGTCGCAGATGTTGCGGCCGTACTGCTCGAGCGCTTCGAACTGCGGCTTTCCATCGGCGGAGGTTACGCGATCATCGCCACGCAGCTCCTGATAGACTTCCTCGATGCGATCCTTGGTAACGCCCGCGTCGCTCAGAATGCGCGAGGCCTCGCCACGCGTCTCGGCGAGCGCCATGAGCAGGTGCTCGGTGGTTACAAAGCTGTCCTCCATCTTGGAGGCCTTTTTCTCGGCGGCATTGAGTACGCGCACCAGGTCGTTGGAAAGCCCGATCTGGCCTGCATCGCCCGAAACCTTGGGCGCCGACTCCACTGCTCGCTGCACGGTGGCCGCAAGTTGGGTCGGATCAGCGCCGATGCGCTCGATGATCACGCCGATGTTGCGCTCCGATGCCGCCAGCAGGGCCGAAAGCAGGTGGATGGGCTCAACGTTTCCCGCTTGCGCATCAGACGCAATGCCCATGGCCGTTTGCAGCGCCTCGCGCGCCGTCATGGCCAGTTTATCGATTCTCATGAATATCACCTCTCTTGGGTGGTGCCGCGCCGCAGCGCAGCGGCCGCCCTGCGGGGCGGCGTTCGTATGTTCGAGAGGTATTATTGCCCGACCGCCCGTTAGCTATACACAAATCTAAGTGCGAACGTATAAGATTTTCTAAGTCTGATTAGCAAGAAAGCCCCTAGCGCCTAACACGCTGCAAAAGCACCAAGGCTCATGCAGCACAAAACGCCAATCGGTGCCCGGGCACCACACCCGCGGAAGCCATTGCCGCACCGAAAGAAGGCGGAGACACCACTTTTCATCGCCTTCTGTTTACATTTTTCACGAAAGTTAGAAGCCAAATGGAGATTGGTGAAGTAGAGAGGCCTGCAAGGCAACAAAACCCCAGGATTCATAAGGCCAAAATGCCCGCCTACTCAACGGGTTCCGATTTGGCTTCTAACTTTCGCATTTTTTGATTTCGGCCCTACCCCAGCGCCTCGGCGAGGACTGCGATTGTGGCCTCGTACTGCTCGCGCACGGGGATCGCAAGCTCGTCAGCGCCCTCGAGCGAGCCGCCGCGCAGAGATTCGGTCAGAGCCGAGGCCGGCTCATAGAGATTCACTAGGCCCAGATTTTGCGCAACACCCTTGAGTGTGTGAGCCGCGCGGAAGGCCGCCTGCGCATCACCTGCGGCAAGAGCCTCGGTGAGCTGGGCAAAGCTCGGATCGCCTGCAAAACGGCCGGCAAAGCGGGCAACCATGTCCTCGCTACCCATCAAGCGGTTGAGGACGTCATCATAGTCGGCGCCAACGTTCTGGTAAGCCTCACGCAAAGTGATCATCGTACAAACCCTTCGGTTAACCCGGTCGTCGGAAAACATGCACGGCACGCTCGCACCCGTCCCGCAAACATCAGTGTCCCCATCTATTTAAATCTCTGAAGTGGGGGGGGGTTAATTGCGGAGGACGAAGCCGCCTCCTTAACGCGCGCCTCAACGTCGTGCAGGCACTCAAGCAGCAACGGGTTGAACACGCCGCATTCGCCGTCCACAATCATGCGGATAGCCTCCTCGTGCGGGATGGCCGCTTTGTACACACGCTCACTCGTCAAGGCGTCATAAACGTCTGCCAGGCTCACGACCTGCGCCTCAATGGGGATGTTATCCCCCGCCAAGCCGTCGGGATAACCGCCGCCGTCCCAGCGCTCGTGGTGCCAGCGGCACACGACGCGCGCCGTACGGATCATGGCGTCGTCATCGTACTGATCCATCGCGTCAAGCATGTCGGCGCCCAGCGTGGTGTGGGTCTTCATGACCTCGTACTCCTCGGCGGTGAGCTTACCGGGCTTGTTGAGAATATCGTCAGGGATGGCCATCTTGCCAATGTCATGCAGGGCGCTCGCCATCGAGATCATGCGGCGGCGGCGCGCGTCCAGCTGGTATTTGTCGGTCTTTTGCACCAGGCGCTCAAGCAGCAGCTCCGTGATGGAACCCAGGTTCCGCACGTGCGAGCCGCTCTCGCCGTTGCGAAGCTCCATGGCGCCGGCCATAAGGTCGATCAGCATACGCGAGTCCTTCTCGCGCTCCTCGTACTGCTGGGAAAGCAGCGAGGTCAGGCGGCGCTGGCGCGCATAGAGGCGGATCGTGTTGCTCACGCGGTGACGAACCACGCGCATGTCAAACGGACGCGGGATGTAGTCGCTCGCGCCCATCTCAAAAGAGCGCAGCACGGTTTCTTCGTTCTTCTCGGCCGAGATCATGACGACGGGAATATCCTCGATCCAGCCCTGCTCGCTCATGTACTGGAGCACATCAAAGCCGCTCATCCCCGGCATCACGATATCGAGCAGCACCGCGGCAATGTCGTCGCCGTACAGGCGCAGCTGCTCTATGCCCTGCTCGCCGTCCTCAGCCTCGATGATCTCGTACTCGTCTTCGAGCATCTGGGTGAGGCTCCAGCGATTGGAAGACGAGTCGTCCACAATGAGCACCAGCGGCTTTTTACGGGCCGTGATCGAGCCCTGCTCGGCGTCGGTAATCACGCAGCCGCGCTTGCTCTTGGCCTCGTACATCAGGTGGTCGGCCTTGCGGATAGTCGTCTCGACGCTATGGCCATCGGTCATGGTGGCGCCCACGCTCACGGTCAGGTTCATCTGCGTGCAGTCGGGCACCACGGTCTGCGAGACCTTGGCGGCCATCTCGCGCAGGCGCACGCCCAGCGTATCGGCCGGGATTCCCGGCATGAGGAGCAAAAACTCGTCACCGCCCAGACGCACGATGATGTCGCCGTCACGCACCGCAGACTGCATCGACTCGACTGCGGCACGCAGGGCCTCATCGCCTATATGGTGACCATGGGTGTCATTGACGAGTTTGAAGTCGTCGAGGTCGATCATGGCGACACCGGCCTCGATGTGCTCGTGGCGCAGCTTGTCCTCATAGTAGCGGCGGTTGTAGGCGCCGGTCAGAGCATCGCGATAGAGCAGCTCGTGCTTGTTTGTCTCGTCCGCAGAAGCATTAAACGGCTGCGCATAGAGGATGACGCGCGGCTCGCCCTCTACCTCAACGTAGCGCGCCGTGGCCAGATGGTGCTCGCTGCCCATACGCAGCGTCTTGGTCACGTCGCGACGGCTTTGGAGCACCTCCTCGCACACCAAGCGCATGCAGGGGCATTCCACGCCGTACAGCAGGCAGAAGGATTCCTGCTTGAGAGCGTCGACATCGAGTATGCGAACCACGGGGTACAGGTTTCGGTAGCGGTTGAGCTCCTCTTCGACCTCGCGCTGCGTTAGGTTCACAACGCGCTCGGCGACGTCAGCATCGTTTACGACGTCCTTCCCGTCAAGCGCCTCCGCGCGGCAGACCTCGCACTTTACAGCCGTGCGCAGGTAGGCCTCGGTGTCTTCCACGACCGCGGCGGCCTCAGTCTCCATGGCATCGTCGGCCATTGGCTACCCCCGTAACAAATCAAATACCCCACGCATCTTGCGACGGCGCTCCGACGCAGGTCACGTGGTCTTTATCGTAGCGCGGCAAGGCACGTGCGCAAGGCCTTACCGCAACCGTGCCCATGTTTTTCCGACACTCCGACTCCATATCGCAGTGCGCCGCACGGAAAGAAGCGCCCTAGCGGCGACGCAGCAGACGGCCGAGCGTTCGCATGAGCTTCTCGGAGTCGAGGGGCTTGGAGAGGTGCTCGTTCATGCCGGCGTTTGCCGCCTTGATGCGATCCTCGGCAAAGGCGTTGGCTGTCATGGCGATGATCGGCAAGTCGGCGTCCTCGCGGCTCGTTGCGCGAATGCGGCGCGCCGCGGTGTAGCCGTCCATGACCGGCATCATTACGTCCATGAGGATCGCATCGTAGTGGCCCGGCTCGCTTTCCTCGAACATCTCGAGCGCCTCGCGGCCGTTCACGGCGAGTTCCGCCTCTACGCCCGCCTGCCCGAGCACGAACTCAGCGATCTCGGCGTTGAGCTCGTTGTCTTCGGCCAAAAGCACGCGCACACCCTCAAGTGACGGCAGCTCGGCGCTCTCCTCTTCCTCAAAGCTCCCGTCCTCGCAGACCTCGAACGGCAGCTCGATCATAAATGTGGTGCCCACGCCCTGTTTGCTGGTAAAGGTGATGATGCCGCCCATGACCTCAACCAAGCGCTTGGTGATGGGCATACCCAGGCCGGTGCCGCCAAAGCTCGTGCGCTCGGCCACGCCCTCCTGCGCGAACGGCTCAAAGAGGTGCTTTTGGAACTCCTCGCTCATGCCGATGCCCGTATCAGCAAAGGTGAACACGTACACCGCGCGCGTGCCATCAAAGCCGGTCTCGCGTACGCTCACATCGAGCGTGCCGCCGCGGCGGTTGTACTTCACACCGTTGCTGACGATGTTCAGGATCAAGCGGCGCACCGTGGTGGGACTGCTCACCACCCAGGAGTGCTCCATCTGCGAGGTGTCCAGCGAGAGCGCGACGCCCTGCTCGGCCGCCAGGCGCTCCACCACAGCATAGGACGACTTGAGTGCGTCGTTCAGGTCGAGCGGCTCGTGGCTCAGGCTCACCACGCCACTCTCGAGCTTGCTCATATCGAGGATCTCGTTCACCAGGTCGAGCAGCAGGCCCGAGGCATCCTTGATCTTGGCACGGCACTCGGACTGCTTCTCCATGTCCTCGGGATAGGCGCTGCCGATGTCAACCATGCCGATGATGCCGTTGATGGGGGTGCGGATGTCGTGGCTCATGCGCTGCAAGAACTCGGTCTTGGCGCGGTTGGCGCTCTCGGCCTCGTCGCGGGCAGAGGACAGCAGCTCGTTGAAGTCGCGCTCGGTGGCAAGGCGCTGGGCCAGGTACTCGCGCTCGGTGCAGCGGCGCGCATAGGCGAACACGCCCACTACGGCCATGTAGAAGACGATCGCCAAAAACTCGACCAGGCCCACGATAAGCAGGACGTCGGTCGCCGGGCGGTAAACGTAGACGTAGTTGTCGCGTGCCTTTCCCATGGCGCCAAAGTAGAGGCCCCGGCCCGAAGCGATGAGCTCGCAGCTGCCGCCGGAGGTCTTTTCCTTGATGAGGGCGACGACTTCGTTCTCCGCGCCCGCCTCCTGTCCGATGAGTTCCTCGTCGTTGGAGGCCACAAACTTGCCGTTGCGCTCCACCACGATGATGCCGTTGTCTTCCTCACTGTAGCCGTCGAGCAGGCTCTGCACGGTGAGCGTGTAGCGCCCGGCATACTCGGCGCTCGTGCGATAGAGCGTCACAAAAATGCCCTCGCCGTTTGTGCGGCACGAAGCGCCGATGTCAACGACCGAGCCGTCATCGAGCTTCACGCGCGCGGTGTAGACCTTGGCCGGGTTCTGCGCCACGTCGAGCACAGCGTCTTTGGTGAGCTCGTCGCGCAGTTGCTCATAGCCCACGCCGTCCTCGGCGTACTCGGCCACAAGATTGCCCTCGGCATCGAGCACGAGGGCGGCCGTCAGCCGCAGCTCGTCGATGCAGCTCTTAAGGTCATCGACGGTGGGCGTGGCCGTGCTGTCAGCGAGCCGATGCTCGAGCTGCGAGGCGTTCTCGACCGAGCGCATCATGCTCTTGGCCGTGCTCGCCGCGTTGTACGACTCGTAGGTAAGGGTCTGCGTGCGAATGTAGGCGATCATGTCGCGCGAGCGGTCGGCCACGTCGCCGGCTGCGCCATGATACGCCACCAAGCCCACGACCACGATGAGCGCCGCCAGTCCGGTGAGTATGAACGCCCAGAGTCTCTTGGCAGAGCTGCGGCCCAAGCGCAGGATTCGCGGCCTTTTGACCTCCTCGCCGAACGCGGCAACCTCGGCGTCCGCGTCAGGCTCGCCCCACACCGAGGCGCGCGTGGTTTTCTCGCTATTCGCTGACAAGGCCGTCCACCTCCACGTATTCGGAGGCGTTCTCGTAGTAGTTGGAAACGATCTGCTCCATGGTGCCGTCTTCGAGCATCTCTTGAAGGACAGCGTCCATCTTCTCGGCGATGCCGCGCTCATCGTCCTTGTAGAAGGCGACGCCCAGGCCCACCTCGAGCAGGGGCTCGTCCAGGATGCGGTACTCGACCGAGAAGTCGTCCTCGTACTGAATGACAGACTCCTCGTGCGCGCCCACGGCGTCCACGTAGCCCTTGCTGAGCGCCGGGAACAGCAGCGAGCGGTCTGCAAAGGAGTAGACCTTTGCCACCTGCGGCAGGCCTTCCTTGGTGCGGTTCAAGAAGATGCCCTCGGGCTTGGTGGTGGTCTGAACCGCCACGACCTTGCCCTCAAGGTCGGCCAGGGCGTAGATGTCGCTCGAGGGATTCACGGCCACCACCTGACGGCTGCGCATGTAGGGGCCGGCCCAGCGATACTCCTTCTCGCGCCCCGTCATAGAAAAACAACCCGCCGCGCAGTCGATGGTACCGGCTGCGAGCAGGTCGTTTTTATCTTCCCAGTTGATGATTTCGAACGTGGGCTTGTAGCCCATGCGGCTAAAGGCCTCGGTAGTGATGTCCACGTCAAAGCCGGCGGGGTCGCCGTTCTCGTCAAGGTAGTTGGCAGGCGGGTAGATGTCGCTTCCCACCACGATGGTCGCCAGAGAGCTGTCCTCTTCAGAGGGTGCGTTGCAGCCGGAAAGCGCAAGGCTTACCGTGCCCGCCGTGGCAAATGCGCCGGCAAGGAAGCCCCGGCGGCTCAGCATGTGGCCTCGGGTGCACGCCGCCGCGACATCCGAGACCGAGTTGGTCTCACGGCCTTGCGCGCCGGGCGCCGCCGATGCGTCCGCTCGAGTGGCGGTCTTATGGTGATGCACTATGAGCAGCCCTTTCCCCCGGCCGATTCTCACAGCCCAGCGCCTTTGGTATCAAAATGTGCTTTCAGCAGCGAACGCCCTCGTAAAAAGGGTCCGCTGCTCAACAGTCAACTTAATGAACAGTGTACACAACCCCCCCTCGTACAAGATGCGATTCGGCGGCCGGCGGCACCAAATTCCAAATTCAAATAGCCATTTTGCCGCTCAAAAGAAGCGCCCTAGAACACGGACGTGTCAGCGGTAGCACGTCGCCACGCAAAAAGCCGCTGCCAGTGAACCGGCGGCGGCTTCTCGCATATATCTAGCCACACAACCCCGTGCAGCGGCCTCGCACTCGCGCCCGCGGTCTACTTGCGATCGATGCGGCGGCGGGTGGCGATGACACCGGCAACAAGGCCCGCCAGCAAAACGGCCACGGCGGCAGCTACCGCCCAAACCTCGGTCACATAGGTGGCCACAAAGGCCACCAGCACAAACAGAAAAGCGGCCTCAAAGCAGAAGAGCGCCACCTCGTAGCAGGCTTGATGCTCGCTCGCGCAACCGTGCTCTCGAGCCCGCGCGTCAAAGCGGTCGTTCAGCCAGAACCACCTGCGCGTCATCAACAGGCCACCGAGCGCCATGAACGCCACGCCCGCAAAGCCAAAGATCACCTGAACAGCCTGCATGCAAATCCCGCTACCCTACTGGCCCAGCAAGCCGCGAAGCACCTGCGCTGGGTCAGACGAGCCGTCGCGCGGCGCCAGCGCGGTGATCTTCTTTTGCATCTTGTACTCGTGCAGCTCGTCCTCGAGCTGTCGAACGCGAGCGCGGAGCTTCTCGTTCTCGCGCTCGCGCTCCTCGGCGCGCTCCTTCATGTCCAGGATGCGCACCACGCCGGCCAGATTAATGCCCTCATCGGTGAGCTGGTTGATCAGCTCCAGACGCTCGATGTCGGCACGCGAGTACAGGCGCGTGTTGCCGCCCGAGCGCTGCGGGTTAACCAGGCCCTTGGACTCGTAGACGCGCAGGGTCTGGGGGTGCATGCCGGTGAGCTCCGCCGCCACGCTGATCATGTAGAGCGGCTTATTCCTGTTGTCCTCAGCCATATCCCAAAACCCTGCTTTCCTCGTCGCTAGCCCTCGTTGCTAAACGCGTCCATTATGCGCGGATGCGTTTAGAACTTCCCAAAATACTTGTTCACGTCAGCGCGATAGTCGCGTTTGTCCTCGGCGCGCAGCTGCTCAATGGCACGGCGCTCCTTGTCGGTCAGGTCGGCCGGCACGCACACCTCGATCTCGACCAGCAGCGAACCCGTGCGGCCCCGATGCTTAACATCGGGCGCGCCCAGGCCTTTGAGCTTGAACTTCTTGCCGCTCTGCGTGCCAGCGGGAATGTCCAGGCGCACCTTGGCACCACTCGGCGCGGGCACCTCGATCTGGCAGCCCAGTGCGGCCTCGGCGTACGAGACCGGCACCTCCATGTGCACGTCGGCGCCCTTATGGCGCTTGAACAGCGGATGCTCCTTTACGCGCGTGGTGACCACCAAGTCGCCTCGTCCGCCGCCACCCTGGCCGTACTCACCGCGACCCTTCAGGCGCATCACGCCGCCATCCACGGCGCCGGCGGGAATGGAGATGCTCACCGACTGACGCTCGCCTGTGGAGGGCACGCGATAGGTCACCTTGTGCGTCACGCCGCGGAAAGCGTCCTCAAACGACACGTCAACGTTGACGGAGAGATCCTCGCCGCGCGCACTGCGCGAACGGGCACCCTGTCCGCCAAAGCCTCCAAAGCCGCTGAAGTTCTGACCCCAGTTGGAGCCGCCCACGCCTTCGCCGCGCAGAACGCTCTCAAAAATGTCGCCCCACGGCGAGGCGCCGCCGGAATAGCCGTACGAACCGCCGCCGCCCGCGCCCGGCATCCCGCCGAACATGAGCATCTGGTCGTACTCCTTGCGCTTCTTCTCGTTAGAGAGCGTCTCGTAGGCCTCAGAGATCTCTTTGAACTTCTTCTCATCGCCGCCCGCATCGGGGTGATATTTTTGCGCCAATTTGCGGAATGCCGACTTTATCTCTTTATCCGTGGCGTTCTTAGATACGCCCAGGACATCGTAAAACGTCTTGGTTGCAGCCATATTGATCCTCCTCTCGAGGAACTCGACCCTATAGATTAAAAAGGCCCCGGGCTAAACCCGAGGCCTCAAACGTTACTCTTCGGAGTCCGCTGCCTCGACGGGCGCGGCATCCTGCTCGGCCTCGCTCTCCGGCGCTGGGCGCTTCTCGCCACCGTAGGTCACGGTGACCATGGCGCTGCGCAAGATGCGGTCGGCCATTCGATAGCCCTTCTGGTACACGTCGTTGACCGTCTCGTCGTACTGCGAGGCGTCCTCAACGCGGCCCACGGCCTGGTGCTGCAGCGGGTCGAAAGCCTCGCCCTTGGGGTCGATGGCCTCCACGCCCTCGCGCGCAAACACGTCCATGAGCTTAGAGTGCACGTTGTCCACGCCGTCGACGAACTGCTTGAAGTCGTCGGCCATCTCCTGGCTGCGGGCGTGGTCGATCGCGCGCTCGATGTCGTCCACTACGGGCAGCAGCGCGCTCACGAGCTTCTCCGTCGCGCGCTCGCGCTCGGCATTGCGCTCGCTCGCGGTGCGGCGGCGGAAGTTCTCCCAGTCGGCCTGCAGACGAGCGGTGCGATCGGCAGCCTCACGCGCTTTCTCCTCGGCGGCCTTCTGAGCCTCAGATGCGGCCTCGAGCTCGGCGCGCACATCGGCAAGCTCGCGGGAGGCCTGCTCGAACTTGAGCTTGAAGTCATTGTCGGCGGCCTCTTCGCCAGCGCGAATCGCGGCCTCGATCATCTCTTCCTCGGTCATCTCGGGCTGAGCCTCTGCCTGGGCGCACTCCGTTGCCTGCTCAGACGCCTCGTCTGCGCGGGCCTCCTCGTCAACGCCCTCTACGGGGATCTTCATGTCCTTCTCCTCAGAGTCATCGGAGGCGACGGGCGCCGCCTCCGTGCGAGCATCTTCAGCGGACATGATTATTTGTCCTCGTCGTCGACAACCTCGTACTCGGCGTCGACCACGTCATCGTCTGCGGCAGCGGCGTCGGAGCCACCGTCGGCAGCCTGCTGAGCGTCAGCGTAGACGATCTGCGCCAGCTCGTAGGCCACGGACTGCAGGGCCTCGCTGGAGGACTTGATGGCCTCGACGTCGGAGCCCTCGAGGGCCTTCTTGGCGTCGGCGATGGCGGCCTCGGTCTTGCTCTTGAGGTCGGCGTTCACCTTGTCGCCCAGCTCGGCGAGGGTCTGCTCGGTGGAGTACACGAGGGAGTCGGCCTGGTTGCGAACCTCGACCTCCTCCTTCTGCTTCTTGTCCTCCTCGGCGTGAGCCTCGGCGTCCTTGACCATGCGGTCGACTTCCTCGTCGGAAAGCGCGGTGGAGCCGGAGATGGTGATCTGCTGCTCCTTGCCGGTACCCTTGTCCTTAGCGGAGACCTTCACGATGCCGTTGGCGTCGATGTCGAAGGTGACCTCGATCTGCGGCACGCCGCGGCGGGCGGCCGGAATGCCGGTGAGCTGGAACTTGCCCAGGCTCTTGTTGTCGCGAGCCAGCTCGCGCTCGCCCTGGAGCACGTTGATCTCAACGGAAGTCTGGTTGTCGGCCGCGGTGGAGTACACCTCGGTCTTGGAGGTCGGGATGGTGGTGTTGCGGTCGATCATCTTGGTCATGATGCCGCCCATGGTCTCGACGCCCAGCGACAGCGGGGTCACGTCGAGCAGCAGGATACCCTCGACGTCGCCGGTGAGCACGCCGCCCTGAACGGCAGCGCCGTCGGCCACGACCTCGTCGGGGTTCACGGACATGTTGGGCTGCTTGCCGGTCATGGACTTGACCAGATCCTGGACGGCGGGCATACGAGTGGAGCCGCCGACGAGGATAACCTCGGTCAGGTCGGAGAGCTTGAGGCCGGCGTCGCGCAGAGCGTTGGTGACCGGCTGCTTGCAGCGCTCGAGCAGGTCGCGGGTGATCTTCTCGAACTCGGCGCGGGTCAGCGTGTAGTCGAGGTGCTTGGGGCCAGAAGCGTCAGCCGTAATGAACGGCAGGTTGATCTGGGTCTGCTGGCCAGCGGAGAGCTCCTTCTTGGCGTTCTCTGCAGCCTCCTTCAGGCGCTGCAGAGCCATGGCGTCCTGGCGCAGGTCGATACCGTTCTCCTGCTGGAACTTGTCGGCAATCCAGTCGATGACGCGTTGATCCCAGTCGTCGCCGCCCAGGTGGTTGTCGCCCGAAGTGGAGAGAACCTCAAACACGCCGTCGGCGAGGTCGAGGATGGAGACGTCGAAGGTGCCGCCGCCCAGGTCGAACACGAGGATGCGCTGGTCGGAGCCCTGCTTGTCAAGGCCGTAAGCGAGGGCGGCCGCGGTGGGCTCGTTCACGATACGCTTGACGTTCAGGCCGGCGATCTTACCGGCATCCTTGGTGGCCTGACGCTGAGCGTCGTTGAAGTAGGCCGGCACGGTGATGACGGCGTCGGTGACGGGCTCGCCCAGGTACTTCTCGGCGTCGGCCT
>CAVEPV010000040.1:0-14180 GCA_963617695.1 Bacteroidaceae bacterium | reverse complement strand
AGGAGAAGTTCGCCGGCGACGACGAGGCCATGGAGTACGACGAGGACTACGTGCGTGCGCTCGAGTACGGCATGCCTCCTGCGGGCGGCATTGGCATCGGCATGGACCGCGTGGTCATGCTGCTCACCAACTCCGCGAGCATCCGCGACGTCCTACTGTTCCCGCACATGAAGCCCGAGGGCGGCCGTGGTGCCGCTAAGGGCGCTGCTGCTGCTGCGGCTTTGGCAGGCGAGGGCGAGGCTGAAGGCAAGGGCACCTCGTTCGTGCAGGCGCCGGCTGTCTCGACCATTGATTACTCCAAGGTGGCCGTGGAGCCGCTCTATGAGGACTTGGTCGACTTTGACACCTTCTGCAAGAGCGACTTCCGTGTAGTGAAGGTCAAAGCCTGCGAGGCTGTGAAGAAGAGCAAGAAGCTGCTCCAGTTCACGCTTGACGACGGCTCGGGCACCGACCGCACCATCCTCTCCGGTATCCACGCTTATTACGGGCCGGAGGACCTGGTGGGCAAGACGCTCGTGGCCATCATCAACCTTCCGCCGCGCGCCATGATGGGCATCGACTCCTGCGGCATGCTGATCAGCGCCATTCACAAGGAGGGCGAGGAGGAGCGCCTGAACCTGCTTCAGCTCGATCCCTCCATCCCCGCCGGCGCCAAGCTCTGCTAGAGATGACCGATCTGGTCGACTAGCCACGAAGACCGCAACCCCGCCGCATCAACGCTATTAAGGGCGTGCCTCAATCGAGGCACGCCCTTTGCTGTTGTGCGCGTGTTCTACTGCTCGGCGCATTCGATGCGAACGAGCTTGGCCGTTTGTTTGAATGCCGGATCATCGAGTCGCTTGTCGGTGACGAGCAGATCCAGTTGGCCCCAGTCACAGATGTGAAATCCGCCGGTGCGCCTGAACTTGCTGCTATCGGCAACTGCGATGCTGGTAGTGGAAGCTGCAATCATGGCGCATTTAACGGGCACTTCGTTTTGGGCGCTGACGGTGGGGCCGTCGGCCAAGCTCACACTATCGACGCCCAGGATGGCGTAGTCTGCGTGGATGCCTGCCAGCTCCGTCGTTACCCATTCGCCGACGGTTGACCAAGAGCTTGGTCGAACGCGACCGCCGAGCATGAACAACTCGTTATCACTGCCTATAAGGTGCTGAAGCGACGGTGCTGAGTTGATGAAGATGGTCAGGCCCGTGCGCTTGGCAAGTAGCTCGGCCACTGCAGCGACGCTGGTCCCGGCATCAAGGATGATGGAGGCGCCATCCGGAATGCGGTCGACGAGGTAACGGGCCACGGCGAGCTTTTCTGCGCGATTCACGTTAGCTTTATCGGTCATAGACTCTCCTCTTCACAAACTTTTCGCTTACGAAAGGGATGTGCTTCATGCTAGGCTGAAGTTACCACATAAGTAGTCGCAGACGCATGAACAGCGGGCGAGACGAACTCTAGGTTTGTCTCGCCCGCTTTTTGTTTGCCTGCGCATAACGAGAGGAGCAGGCCCTTCATGCCTACCAACAAGCGAGAGTCCCTGATTTTTACCATCATCATGTGCTTCTGCATGGTTCTTTGGATGAGCATCTATAACGTCGCCCTGCAGCACGGCGGCTTTAGCTTCGAGGTCATCGCCAATGCTTGGTTGGGTTTCCCCGTGGCCTACGTCTTTGCCATGTGCTGCGACTGGTTTGTTGCCAGCCCGCTGGCCAAGGGCTTTGCTTTTAAGTTCCTGGTGACCCCGGGCAAGAGCTCCCCGCGCGCCATGACGCTTGCCGTGAGCAGCTGCATGGTTGTGCCGATGGTGATCATCATGTCGCTCTACGGCTCGATCGAGGGCATGACGCACATGCCGGCAGGTGTTGCGGGCTCGCTGCCCATGCTCCCCATGATGTGGATCACCGCCATCGGCAAGAACTTCATCATGGCGCTTCCCTGGAATCTGCTGGTAGCCGGCCCCCTCTCGCGCTTCGTGTTCCGCCGCGTGTTCCCCATGGGCACCGTGCTTGCTGAGCCGCACCCCGAGCTGGTCCGCTTCCCCGGTCAGCTCGCAGCTGAGGACGAGTCCGTCGAGGGCATTCAGGAGCCCGCGCTCTCTGCGTAAGCGCCTTCAGGCCTAGTGCGGATGCTGGGACGTCCAAGGCCTTCTCCGGAATCAGGAAATGCGAAATTCGGAGGATACATTGCCTCTCGGTGAGTAGCGAGAGCAAACCCCAGGAAAGCAAAAGTCGCTTTCCTGGGGTTTTGCTGTCTCTACTCGCGCGATCGCGATAGTGCTTTAGCGCTCCGATGCGGTCTCAGAGGCCGGTTTACTCTCGACCAGGGTGTTGAAGGAGGCAGGGTTGGGATTCTCGGGCGTGGGCAGGGGGCCGGCGGCGAGCATCTCGTCCTCGATCTTCTGCTCCTCGGGACGGTTGCCGCGGCCAAAGATCACGCGGAAGATGTTGCGTGCGATGGGGCCCGCCAGCAGCAGCTGCACGGGGAAGGCCAGGATAAAGTTCTGGCAGTAGGTCATGATGTAGGTGGGGAGGAACTGCCTGCCAAACCCGCCGGCGTGCCACACGCCGATGATGCTCGCCAGCGCTACCTGAACAACCACCGTAAAGGTCTGAATGGCAAAGATGATAAAGATGGGGCGATCGGCGGGTTTCATCACGCGAAAGGCCAGTTTGCGCGCCACGTGCGATGAGATGAAGTACGCGCACAGGCCGATGATCACAAACTCGGGCCACATGCTGGCAAGCGCCACGATAAAGGTGTGGTTAATGAACGTGCCGGTGACAAGCGCCGTGTTGTACAAGGTCATGATGTAGACCATGATCCAAGCGGTAATCGCGGTGAACACGATGGACTGAAAACGCGTTTTGGGCATGACGGGGTTGGACATTCGGGCGGCTCCTTTACGTGATACGTGCGCGGTTGCCAAACCGCTGCGCAAAAAAGAAATGCCACCTCGCCGTCTGACAGTGGCAAGGTGACATTTAATGTCTTCGCGCATATTGAGTTGAATACGGGCAGACGCCCGCACGAGTATGGTACCGCCTGTGAGCGCCCGGGGCACACAAACACCATGGTTTTGACGTTTGCGCAGCTTGCACATGGTGTACACCGCGCACACGCAAACGCGGCCTTTCCGTTATCATAGGGCTTCTTCTGGGTAAAGAACCCAAAGTGCGCAGGTACTGCCTGCGACCACAGGTATATAGCTTCTAGTTAGTAGAGGTTTGCATATGTTGGATAGGTTTACAGACCGAGCCCGCAAGGTCATGTCGCTGGCAAAGCAAGAGGCGCTCGACCTCGGCTCGACCAAGGTGGGAACCGAGCACTTGCTGCTCGCGCTCTCTAAAGAAAAAGAGGGCATCGCCTCTGAGGCCCTGCGCTCGCTCGATATTTCCTACGACGAGATCCTGGAGCAGCTCAAAGAGATCCGCACTACGGTTCCGGCCGAGGAGCCCGAGGCCGAGGCGGCAAAGCTTGCCTTCACGCCGCTCGTTATCTCGGTGATGGAGAAGGCTTTCCGCCTGGCGCGCGAGAACAACCAGACCTACGTTTCGACCGAGCACCTGCTGCTCGCTATCGTGGACGAGAGCGACGGCATCGCGATGGAGATCTTCCAGCATCTGGGTGTCTCGGCTACATCGGTGCGCGGCGCGGTTGAGCAGCTCACCTCAAAGGATCAAGGCGGCAAGCGTCCCATGGCGGGTGCCGGTGCTGGGCGCCCCGGCGGCGGCCTGCCGTTCTTTTCGGGCGAGTCTGCGCAGGGCGGGGCACAGGGCAAGCGCAGCGCGCTCGCGCAGTTTGGCACCAACCTGACCGAGAAGGCGCGCGAGGGCAAGCTCGATCCCGTCATTGGCCGCGAGAAAGAAATCTCGCGCATGATGGAGATCCTCTCGCGCCGCACCAAGAACAATCCGCTCATCCTGGGCGACCCGGGCGTGGGCAAGACAGCTCTCGTCGAGGGCCTGGCGCAGGAGATCGCCGCCGGTAACGTGCCCGAGAATCTCATGGATCAAAACGTGTGGACGCTCGACCTGCCCGGCCTTGTCGCCGGTGCCAAGTACCGCGGCGAGTTTGAGGAGCGCCTCAAGAACGTGATCCAAGAGGCAACCGAGGCGAGCGACATCATCCTGTTCATCGACGAGATGCACACGCTCATCGGCGCCGGCTCCGCAGAGGGCTCGATTGACGCGAGCTCCATGCTCAAGCCCGTGCTCGCGCGCGGTTCGTTCCAGATCATCGGTGCTACCACGGCCGAAGAGTTCCGCAAGTACCTCACCAAGGATCCGGCATTTGAGCGCCGCTTCCAGTCCATCGATGTGGAAGAGCCGAGCGTCGAGGACACCGTGCGCATCCTGCAGGCCCTACTGCCGCGCTACGAGGAGCACCACCACGTGCGCTACACGCCGGCTGCCGTTGAGGCCGCGGCCAACCTCTCGAACCGCTACATCCAGGATCGCTTCTTGCCGGACAAGGCCATCGACCTGATCGATGAGGCCGGTGCCCGCGCGCGCATCGCCGCGAACCGTGCTCCCCAGTCCCTGCGTGACGCCGAGACGCGCGTGCAGGAGCTGAAGGCCGCCGCCGACGCCGCGAGCGACGAGGACGACATGAACCGCGCCGCCGAGCTCAAGCAGGAGCAGCAAGCGGCCGAGATCACCCTAGGTGAGGAGCGCGCTGCCTGGAGCAGCCAGATGGAGGCCGCCCCGCTCACCATCGACGTGGCCCAGATCGCAGACATCGTCTCCGTTACCTCCGGCGTGCCCGTCTCCTCGCTTACCGAGGACGAGTCGCGCCGCCTGCTGCAGTGCGAGAGCGTACTCAAGACGCGCATCATCGGCCAGGACGAGGCCGTCGACGCCGTGGCCAAGGCCATCCGTCGTTCGCGCTCGCCGCTCAAAGACCCGCGCCGTCCTGGTGGCTCGTTCATCTTCCTGGGCCCCACGGGCACCGGCAAGACCGAGCTGGCCAAGACCCTTGCCGAATACCTGTTTGGCAGCAAGGACGCGCTCATCGCCTTTGACATGTCCGAGTTCGCCAGTGAGTACGAGGTCTCCAAGCTCATCGGTTCGCCTCCGGGCTACGTGGGCCATGACGAGGGCGGTCAGCTCACCAAGGCCGTACGTCGCCACCCGTATTCGGTGGTGCTGTTCGACGAGGTCGAGAAGGCGCACCCCGACATCTTCAACATCCTGCTGCAGGTGCTCGAGGAAGGCCGCCTGACCGACAGCCAGGGCAAGACGGTCGACTTCCGCAACACCGTGATCATCATGACGTCCAACGTGGGCGCGCGCGAGATCGCGCAGGACGCGACCGTGGGCTTTGGCACCACCGGCGAGTCGGGCCTGAGCTCGGGCGAGATTCGCGGCCGCGCGATGGGCGAGCTCAAGCGCCTGTTCCGTCCCGAGTTCCTGAACCGTATCGATGACATCGTGGTGTTCCAGAAGCTTACGAGCGAGAACCTGACGCGCATCGCTGAGCTTTTGATCGACGACCTGCGCCAGCGCCTGATCGCCAACAACATGAACATCGTGCTCTCCGACGCCGCGGTGGCAAAGATCGTGGCCGAGGGCACCGACCTCACCAATGGTGCTCGTCCGCTGCGCCGCGCGATTCAGCGCCTTATTGAGGATCCGCTGTCTGAGGAGCTCCTGGCAGGGGAGTGGGGCGACGGCGACACCGTGCAGTGCGATCTGGTGGATGACAAGTTCGTCTTCACTCACGGCACGGGCGAGATTCCCGCGCCGCGCTCCAAGGACGCTCTGGGCTCTGCTGCCGAGGCTGCGCCGCATAGTGGCTACGCTTCTTCGGGCGCAAGGCTGGGTTCTGGCTCCGGCGGCATGATGCAGTCGGGTTCCGGCGCGCACTAGGTGCTCGCTGAATAGACGAGGCTTTTTGCAAAGAGAGGGCTGCTCGTAAACGTGCGGGCAGCCCTTTTTGCGTAGCGGTTTGAGCCGGAGGGGGAGTCGGAACCGGGGTCGGTATAGCGCAAGGGCTGCAACCGGCGGGATTGTCTGAGCGGAGCCGGTGATGAGGCGAACGTGACGGCGACTCGCCGTACCGAAGCTATGGAGCCAGCCTACTGCTTCAAGCTCGTGAGGGCGCCCCTTTGCCACGACGGAACCGCGCCGGAAGCTGGCAGGCGAGGTCTTGAAAAAAGAAACCATGGTGTTTCGCTTTTGCGCGATAGGGCGCCACGATTCGTGAAACAATAAATGCATCTGTCGGCACCGGCTGGCAGAGCTACATCTCGAGACTACACGACGTGTGGAAACGGAGGCGCCGTTTTGGAAAACACGACCGCGAAACCGACGTTGAAAGATGCTATTCGCCTAACCGCGCCGGGCCAGCCCCTGCGCACGGCTTTGGATATGATTATCGCCGCCCATCTGGGCGCGCTCATCTGCGTGGGAGACACCGACACCGTCTTGGCTTCGGGCAACGACGGCTTCCCGCTCAACATCTCGTTTACCTCTAACCGTCTGTTCGAGCTCTCCAAGATGGACGGCGCCATTGTGCTCGACGGCGACTTGACTCAGATTCTGCGCGCGAACTTCCACCTGAATCCCGACCCGTCGCTCGCTACGAGCGAGACGGGCATGCGCCACCGCACCGCCGCGCGCATGTCGATCTTGACCGACGCCATCGTGATCTCGGTCTCGGAGCGCCGCGCCGTGGTGAACGTGTACGTGCACGGAAAGTCCTACCAGATTCAACCTACCGCCGACATCATGAGTTCGGTAAACCAGCTGGTGGGAACCCTGCAGGCTACGCGCACCTCGCTCGACCGCGCGCTTTTGCGCCTGACCGCGCTTGAGCTGGACAACTACGTTACGCTCGCCGACATCACCGACATCTTCTCGAGCTTCGAGATCCTGCAGCAGGCAAAAGAGGAGCTTGAGGGCTGCATCGAGAAACTCGGCACCCGCGGCAAGCTCGTGCGCATGCAGCTCGAGCAGCTCGCCGGCGAGAGCATGGAAAACGAGTACGACCTGATGATCCGCGACTACGCCTCGGAGTCCTCCGAGGAGAACGCGCGCGTGATTCGCGAGCGCTTTGCCGAGATGTCCGCGCAGGATCTCTCCAACCCCAAGCGTGTGGCCGAGGCCCTGGGCTTTGATGATCTGGACGAGGACTCCGTCATGACGCCGCTTGGCCTGCGTACGCTCTCGCGTGTCTCGGTGGTGCGCGATGGCGTGGCCGAGAAGATCGTGGACGAATACGGCTCGCTGCAGGAGCTCATGGGCGACATCAAGGAAGACCCCGAGCGCCTGGGAGACTTTGGCGTGAATAACCCCGCGATTCTGGCCGACTCGCTCGTGCGCATGCGCGGCAAGCGGGAGGCGTAGGCCATGGGGGCAGTATGCGCGGTGATCGTGGCCGGCGGCTGCGGTGTGCGATTTGGAAACCCCGGCGGCAAGCAGCTCGTGAGCGTTGCGGGTCGTCCGCTGATGTCGTGGTCGGTGCGGGCCTTTGACCGCTCGGCCTTTGTGGATCACATCGTGCTGGTGTGCCCGCCCGACAAGATGGCCGAGATGCGCCGCCAGGCGATCGATCCTTACGGCTTTACCACACCCATCACGTTTGCCGAGGCCGGTGCCACGCGCCAGGACTCCACGCGCGCCGGCGTGATGGCGGTGCCCGCCGGGCACGAGTACGTGGCCATCCACGACGCGGCGCGCCCGCTCATCACCACCGAGGTGATCGACCGCGCGATCTGCTCGCTGCGTTGCGAGCACGCGGCCGACGGCGTGGTGTGCGGTCAGGCCGCAATCGACACGCTCAAGCTGGTGGACGGCAACCGCATTGTGGAGACTCCGCCGCGCAGTCGCTACTGGGCCGCCCAGACTCCGCAGATCTTCTCGCTCGACGTGATGCGCCGGGCGCACGAGCAGGCTCTGGCCGACGGCTTTGTGGGCACGGACGACTCCTCGCTGGTAGAGCGCATTGGCGGCCGCGTGCTGTGCGTAGACAGCCCGCGCGACAACCTCAAGGTCACGGTGCCCGAAGACCTGCGCCCGGTGACGGCCATCCTTTTGGGCCGCATGAGCGACGCGGACTCTAAACAGGACACCGGCATTCTGCAGCGTCTCCCGGTGTAGCGGTGCCCTTGGTGGCGCCGGCTGCAGTGGGGTAACAGACGGCAAATGCGGCTCTTGCCAGACTGGCGGGGGCCGCATTGTTGTATGGAGGCCGGCGGTGCTTCAGGGGATGCGCCGCTTCAGGGGATGCACCGCCTCAGTCTGCGTTTGCGCCGGCGTGGAAGCGAGCGGTCGCTTTAGACGCCTGGCTCGTGGCGAGAGCACTCAAATTCGGTGCGTAACCTGTGGAGTTGGGTTTTCTTGACGGCACGCGCGGGCGCGATGCGTAAACTGGCTCAGGTTGCCGGGAACGGCATTTGAGATGCGGCTGTAAGCGCCGCCTATATGTGATGAGCGCCACCGGGCGCGGGAGGAGACGTTATGTCTGAGAACGAGAACGTAGAACTGGACGAGACGATGGAGACGGTCGAGGCTGTTGAGGCTGAGGCTGTGGAGACCGAGACCGTTGAGGTCGAGGAGACTGTGAACGAGGACGTCGAGGCTTCTGAGGATGCCGAGAACGACGAGGCCGCCGAGGCTGCTCCCGTGGACCTGGATGACGAACTGTTCGAGAAGGTGCAGCGTGCTGCCCGCCTGCTGCGCAACCGCCGCGGCGCTATGGCCCGCGAGGCCGAGGCTGAGGCCGAGCGCATGCGCGATCTGCAGCGTGCCCTCAAGCTGCTCGAGCTCAAGCCCAAGATGGAGCAGAAGGAAATGGCCGACCTCATGGGTATGGGCCTGCGTGATCTGAACGCCATCCTGGCCGAGGCCGAGAAGCACGACATCGTTGCTCGCTTTGAGCCCGAAGAGCCCGATATGCGCAAGATCGCCGTCGTTGCCGCCGAGAACGCCGAGGAGCTGATCGCCGAGCAGGGCAAGAAGCGCAAGAAGATGATCCCGCAGCTTTCTGCCGAGGATGCCCAGCAGATCGCCGAGCTGCTCGACAACGTTATCAACCCGCTCGTGGAGATGGGTCTGGACGAGGACCGCGGCCCGCGCGGCGGCCGTGACGACCGTCGTGGCGGCGACCGTAGCCACGGTTCGCACGGCGCTCCCCGCATGGGCTTTGGCAACCGTGACCGCGGCGATCGCGGTGGCCGCGGTGGTGACCGTGGCGGCTTTGGTGGCCGCGGTGGCGACCGTGGTGGCTTCCGCGGCAACCGTGACGATCGCGGCGGCCGTGGCGGCTTTGGTGACCGTGACCGTCGTGGCGGCGACCGTGGTGGCTTCCGCGGCAACCGTGACGACCGTGGTGGCCGTGGCGGCTACCGCAACGACCGCTAAGTGCCGGCCGCGCGCTAGCTCTTAGCTCGTAACTTTACGAACAAAGCCCTCGTTTCCCGTGTGGGAGCGAGGGCTTTTTGCTGTTGATCAGGCGTGCGTACGCCGTTGGGGATGGGCCGTGCGGGCGGCCTTTGCGGAGCGGGCGACATCTGGCGACATCTGCTGCTCGCACCGCGCGTGCGCTACATTCCCAGGAAGTACTCGTGGATGCGCAGATCCTGGTCGAGTTCCGGGTGGAAGGCAAGACCGAGCTGGGAGCCTTCGCGTACGGCAACAATACGTTCCTCTACACGGGCGAGCACCTGAACGCCCAGCCCCGCCTCCATCACAAAGGGGGCGCGGATGAACGTCATGGGTACCTCACCCACGCCGGCAAGGCTGGATGTGGCATGAAAGCTGCCGAGCTGGCGGCCGTAGGCGTTGCGCTGTACCAAGACGTCCATGGTAGAGAGGCGCGGGGTGCCGCGGTCGTCATGCGCGTCAAGCCTGCGCGCAAGCAGGATGAGTCCTGCGCAGGTGCCAAGTACGGGCATGCCTTCCTCGATGCGCGCGCGCAGAGGTTCGAGCATGCCCAGCTCATCAAGCAGCTTGCCCTGCGTGGTGGACTCGCCGCCGGGCAGCACCAGGCGGTCAAAGGGGCGCGCGAGGTCTGCGGCCTGGCGCAGCTCAAAGCAGGTCTCGCCCAGCTCGGCGAGCATCTGCTCATGCTCGATAAACGCGCCCTGTACGGCAAGTACGGCTGTTGCCATTACCGGCCCCTCTCCTCCATGATGAGCTGGATCTCGTCAGCGTTGATGCCCACCATGGCCTCGCCCAGGTTCTCAGAGAGCTCAGCGATGAGCTTGGCATCGGTGTAGTTGGCGACGGCCTTAACGATGGCCGCGGCGCGACGTGCCGGGTCGCCGCTCTTAAAGATGCCCGAGCCCACAAAGACGCCCTCGGCGCCGAGCTGCATCATGAGGGCGGCGTCTGCAGGGGTGGCTACGCCGCCGGCCGCGAAGTTCACCACGGGGAGCTTGCCCGTCGCGTGCACCTCGCGCACCAGCTCCACAGGAACGGCCAGCTGCTTGGCGGCCTCAAAGAGCTCGTCGTCACGCAGGGCGACCACGTCGCGGATCTGCTTTTGAATCTTGCGCATGTGGCGCACGGCCTGAACCACGTCGCCGGTGCCCGGCTCGCCCTTGGTGCGGATCATCGTGGCGCCCTCGGCCACGCGGCGCAGGGCCTCGCCCAGGTCGCGCGCACCGCACACAAACGGCACGTCAAAGGCGGTCTTGTCGATGTGGTAAACGTCGTCGGCGGGGGAGAGCACCTCGGACTCGTCGATGTAGTCGATCTCGATGGCCTGCAGTACCTGGGCCTCGGCGATGTGGCCGATGCGGCACTTAGCCATAACGGGGATGGACACGGCCTCCTGGATGCCGCGGATCATGGCAGGGTCGCTCATGCGCGAGACGCCGCCTGCCGCGCGGATGTCTGCCGGGATGCGCTCGAGTGCCATGACGGCGCAGGCGCCGGCCTCCTCGGCGATGTGGGCCTGTTCGGGCGTGGTGACGTCCATGATGACGCCGCCCTTGAGCATCTGGGCGAGCTGACGGTTAAGGGCAACGCGCTCCTGCGCGGTGGTCTGCGGCATGATTTCTCCTTTGCGAGCCGGGGTCACTTGGCCGACTATCCTATTGGTCGGCTGACTATAGCAAAAGAGTCAAATTGTGAGATAGTTATAGGGTCAGAATAAGGCCAGATAGCGCCATGAGATAAGGCCAGGTGTTTGCTCATGCTCGACTATGATCTTGCCAAGCGCGGCTCAAATAGTCTGTACGAGTACTTGTACCAGTGCATTCGTGATGACATCCTCTCAGGTGCCATTACAGCTCACGAGCATCTTCCGAGTAAACGCGCGCTGGCCGACCACTTGGCGGTAAGCGTCATTACGGTAGAAAACGCATATGGTCAGTTGGCTGCGGAGGGCTATATCTACAGCCTTCCACGCCGCGGATTCTATGCAAGCGAGCTGCCCGATGCCTCTCGTGTGGCGCACACGACCACGGCAGCCGGTGACGTGCGTGACCGAGATGTGCGCGACGTGACGGGCGTGAGGGCGACTAGCGGGGCGCCCGAGCAAGCCAGCTCCACGCTCGCTCCGCTTGCTGCAAGCACGCTTGAGGCCGCCCGCCTTTGGCAACGCGCTCTGCGCTCCACTCTCGCCTCAGAAGACGAGGCTGAGGCCTTTTCTCCTGCACCGGCTCAGGGCACCCTCCGCCTGCGCCGTGCTATCGCCTCCTACTTGCGCGGCTCGCGCGGCATGGAGGTCGATCCGGCGTGCATTGTGGTAGGTGCGGGCGCGCAGCTGCTCGACACCATGCTCGTGCAGCTCATCGGCCGCGACGCCACCTATGCGGTGGAGGATCCGGGTTATCTGCGCCTTACGCGCATTTACCAAGCGTGCGGATGCCATGTGCGGCACATCTCGCTCGATGCGGAAGGTCCGTGTCTGCGAGAGCTTGAGGCCAAGGACGTGGACGTGCTGCACCTTATGCCCTCGCATCAGTTTCCCACGGGGCGCGTGACGAGCGTGGCGCGTCGCTACGGCCTGCTCTCCTGGGCGGCGGCAAAACCCGGGCGCTACCTGATCGAGGACGACTACGACTGCGAGTTTCGCCTGGCAGGGCGCCCCATCCCACCGCTTGCCGCCATCGACGCATCGGGCCGAGTAATCTACACCAACACGTTTTCCAAGAGTCTTTCGTCTGCCCTGCGCCTGGCCTACATGGTGCTGCCCGCACCCCTTATGGAACGTTTTGATTCTGAGTTGGGCTTTTACTCGAGTACGGTGAGCTCGATCGACCAGATCACGCTGGCACGCCTGTTAGAGACGGGCGAGTATGAGCGCCACGTGATGCGCGTGCGCAAGCGTGCCCGCGAGGTTCGCGACGCTCTGCGTGATGCTTTGGGAGAGCTTAACGTGGGCGGTCGTATCACGATGGAAGAGGCCGATGCCGGCCTGCACTGCCTGCTTTCGGTAGAAAGCGACCTGGACGAGGCGGAGCTTGCATGCCGCGCCACGCAAAACGGCATCCCCGCAGCACCGCTTTCTGAGTATGCGTGGTGCCGTGAGAACGCCGTTGCCCCCGATGAACGCCGTCGCCTGGTGGTGCGCTATGAGGATTTGGAGGCCTAAGTTCTAAGGGACTGAGTGCTGCTCGCTCGAGCTCGCGTAGTCTTCCTTGAGGCAGTCGCTGAGAGAGCTCCGCGTACGGCTATCGTGGGACGACTCTTGCACGCGAGGCTACGACAGGTGTCCGTTTCGAACTCCGTCGGCAAGAGCTCCGCCGACTCCGCGTCCAAAGCTCGTAAGCGCCCTTCGCCCGGGCCTTTCGCCCCAGTCCGGCCGCACCGCGCCCCTTACTCCCGACCGGGTTGCAGCCGGTGCAAGAAGCCGTGATCGAGCTCTACGGTGCAGGGCTGCTCGGGCCAACGATCATGTGCGATGGAGATGGCGCGGTCGAGCACTTCTTCGTCGCTCACGGTGCAGACGTCGGGCACCACTACGCAAAAGGTGACGTAGCTGCCCTCGATGCGCAGGTCGTGCACGGTGATGCTGGGGTCGATCTCGCGTAGGCGATCCCATAGCCAAAAGCGCGGGTTGCCCGGGCTTTCGCGCGTGTCCACCGGATCGTAGTGCAGCGTGAGCTCCATGCCGTGCTCGCGCTTAAAGTCGCGCTCGATGGTGTCGATGATGCGGTGGTTCGCAAATGCGTCGGCGTAGCCGTCCATCTCCACGTGCGCGGTCACAAAGCCACGGTTGGGGCCGTAGTCGTGCACGGCCAGGTCATGCGTGTCCAGGATGCCGGGGTAGGAGAGGATGCGCTGGCGCACCTCCTCTACGTATTCCGGTTCGGGGGCGCGGCCGAGCAGTGGAC
Organism: Bacteroidaceae bacterium; assembly: GCA_963617695.1. Taxonomy (GTDB): domain Bacteria; phylum Actinomycetota; class Coriobacteriia; order Coriobacteriales; family Coriobacteriaceae; genus Collinsella. The sequence continues at coordinate 907 of CAVEPV010000040.1, read as the reverse complement.
TGATGGTGGTGCGCACCAGGCGCGCGCCGGAGACGGTGATGAAGGCGCCCATACCCATGCCCGCCCAGGCGTCCACGTCCAAGCCGGTCACGTGCTGAACCACGGCGCAGGCAAGGATGATGCCCGTGGTGATGACGTCGTTGCGGGAGTCGGCCGCGGCGGCAAGCAGCGGTTCGGAATCGATGCGACGCCCCAGCTTGCGGTTAAAGACGAGCATCCACAGCTTGACGAGCATCGAGCCAACAAGAATCGCCACCAAAAGCGGGCTGAACTTGGTGGGGTCGGGATCCACGAGCTTGTCGTAGGACTCTTTGACCAGATCCATGCCCAGCGCCAGAACGATGATCGCCACGCCCAGACCGGCCACGTACTCGTAGCGGCCGTGTCCGTAGGGGTGATGCGCGTCGGCGGGCTTGGAGGCGAGCTTAAAGCCGGCGAGGCTCAAGATGTTGCTCGAGGCGTCGGAGAGGTTGTTCACGGCGTCGGCCACAATGGAGATGGAGCCAAACAAAAAACCGAGGGCCGCCTTGGCCGCGCAGAGCGCCACGTTGCAGACGATGCACACGATACTCGCAAGAAAGCCCGCGCGCGTGCGCGCATGCGGATCTTTCTCGTCAAAGTCGCTGTCCAAAAAGACGCGTATCAGCAGGTCGGTCACGGTGGTTGCTCCTCTGTGGCTGGTTTGGTCGCTCCATTATCGCGCAGGACACCGCAGGTTTTGCTGGCGCGTTGCTCGCAATCGGGGCGCAAAAAGAAACCGGAGCCCGCGCGTGCGAGCCCCGGTTGCAACAGGCGTCTATAACGTGACAGCCGAGCGCTTAGCCAAAGTAGCGCTTGAGCAGGCCGGCGAAAGCCTTGCCGTGACGGGCCTCGTCGCGGGCCATCTCGTGCACGGTGTCGTGGATGG
>CAVEPV010000039.1:13535-14657 GCA_963617695.1 Bacteroidaceae bacterium | reverse complement strand
TACACACGCGGCACCATCTCGAACAGCGTGTTGTCGAAGATGTCGATGATGGTATCGGCCTCTTCCACCGGCGTGGGCTTTTTGATGGCAATGGGCGAGGTACGCACCAGGGCGTCGATCTCTTGCAGCAGATGACGCTCGTTTTCTACCAGGTCGGAGCCGCCCACGTACGGGCGCTCGGCGAGCAGCGCGGCAATGCGGCGAATCTTGCCCTCGACGGCCTTACGGCGCGCCTCGGTGGGATGGGCGGTAAAGACGGGATGGAACTCCAGACGGTTCAACAGCTCGGTCGCACGGCCCACGCCCGCTTCCTCCACCAGTTGGTGGTAGGCCACGGTGAGCTCGTTTGCCGGATCCACGTCCATACCCGTACCCACCTGACGCTCGCGGTCGTGCAGGGTGTCCACGCGGTAGTTCTCCTCGGTGAGGTTCGCCAAGTGGAAAAAGGCCGTAAAAGCGCGCACGAGCATCTGGGCGCGCTCGACAGGCAGCTCGTCCAGTACGCCCACGGCACGACGGAAGGCTTGTGCGCTCTCGGAATCGCCCTGGGGCACGCCCTGGTCGTCCACGGGCTCGTCGGCCGCAGCACGGCCGGGGTCGCCCTCGTTGGCACGGATCACGTCGGCCAGCAGCTCGTCGAACAGGCGGCAGAGCTCCGGATCGTACTCGGTGAGCACACGGCGCTCCAGGCGCAAGAAAAGCGCGAGGTTGTCGCGCAGGCTCTCTGGGATGTCGATTTCCGAAAGCGGCGTAGCGGCCGCATCCGGAAGGCTATCGGCGGCAACGTCGATCTGATCTTGATCCATCGCTCAGTCCTCCCCGTAAGTCACACAGCACAGATTGCTCGCCAGTATACCTGCCGCTCACCCAGTTCACAGGGGCGCTTTACCGAAATGGAGCATTCTCCCGGGCGCCGAAACCGTCTTGAAACAAAAACACCCCCGTGCCCATCACGATCCGAATGGGCACGGGGTGCAGTTTGCAAAAGCGAAAGCGGAGTTACAGACGCGCGCGAACCTCGTCCACCACGGCCTCAAGAGCAACGAGCGTCTCCTCGTGGCTGGCCATGTCGCGCAGCTTGACCTTGCCCTCGGCCAACTCGTCGGCACCGATGATAACCAT
>CAVEPV010000039.1:0-13240 GCA_963617695.1 Bacteroidaceae bacterium | reverse complement strand
CCAATGGAGCCCACGCCCGCACCGGGAGCCTCGACCTCAAAGACCGTGCGCGTGTAGTAGTCCAGACCGCGCACAAGGGTCGGGTCTTCCACGTACTCGATGCCGGCGGCATCCAGATAGCGCTTGACCTGCTCGTAGTGGTCGCGGCACTCGTCGCAGAGGTTGTCGCCCATAAGGGGCGCGTCGGCCATGATCTCGCGGCAATGGTCGTTTTTGCAGTCAAAGGCACGCAGCGGGTTCAGCTCCGCGCGCTCGCGGCACTCGTCGCACATCTCGTCGGCATGGTCGAGGATGAAAGAGCGCACTTGGTCGCGATAGGCCGGGCGGCACGCCGGGTCGCCCATCGAGTTGATGAGGAGGCGGAGGCGGGAAAGGTCAAAGCCCAGGCGCTTGTAGAACTCCATGAGCATGATGATGCACTCGGCGTCGGCCGCGGGATCGGGCGCGCCCAGCCACTCGATGCCCACCTGATGGAACTGGCGCAGACGGCCCTTCTGGGGGCGTTCACCACGAAACATCGCCTCGGCGTAATAGGCCTTGAAGGGCGCGGCGCCCTGCGGCACCAGGTTGTTCTCCACCACGGCGCGCACCACACCGGCAGTGCCCTCGGGGCGAAGCGCCAGACGCTGCTTGGCCTTGAGCTTGGCGTCGGTTCCTTCCTCGAGCACACGGGCAAAGTTGGCACCCGAGAAGACACGGAACATCTCCTTGCGCACCACGTCGGTGGACTGGCCAATGCCGTGCACAAACACGTCAACCTGCTCGATGGCAGGCGTCTCGATGGGGGCAAAGCCGTAGGGCTCAAAGACGCTCGCGGCCACCTCCTGCATGCGCTGCCAGGCGCGCATCTCGCGCCCGATCAGGTCTTTAGTGCCTTCTGCCTTCTGTGCCTGCATCCGCGCAGTCCTCCTCGCAGCCGTCGCGGGCACGCGCCCGCACTCGTTTTAACAGCCAACAATTATATGGTAGAGCTGCGAGTTCTCAAGCCCTACACAGCCTGCTTCTCCTCAGCCACCTGGCGGCGCAGGGCGGCGGCGCCGGGCTCGGAGGCAAGAAGGAAGACAATCATGATCACAGAGCACACCAGGCAGACGATCCAGGTGCTCACAAAAGAGCCCGAGGCGTCAAAGAGGACGCCCGAGAGGATCGAGCCCACGGTGCCACCCACCATCTCGAGCGAGGTGATGGTGCCCGTGACCTTGCCCAGGTCGGCCATGCCAAATTCCTTGGACGCGGCGATCGTGGGCGTGACGGTGCCCATGCAGGTGCCGATGCCAAAGGAGATTGCGGCGATGATGGGGCCCATGTCCGTTGCGGGGAAGCACAGCGCCACGCAGGCGATGATGCAGGCGATCGAGCCCAGGATGTTGCCCATGCGCAGGCCAAAGCGGTCATAGATGGCTCCGAGCGAGATCTTGGCGATCACCACGGTGACCATGTAGGCCGAAAGCACGCTGCCGGCCCAGATGGGGTCGTGCCCACCGGTAACAATCTGGGTACCCGATACGGTAACGCTCGTCATATTGGTGACCTGGTTGGGCAGAATCGCTCCGTTCACCAGGCCCATCAGCAAAAAGGCGATGACCAGCAGCCAAAACGAGCTGCTCTTCTTAATGCGCGTCCAGCCCACAGAGACCTGCGGCTCGGTGCCCGCGGTGCCCTTCTTCTCAGAAGCGCCTGCCTCCTCGCCCTCGCCGAGCGGCTCCAGGCCGATCTCGCGCGGGCTGGTGCGGAACGAGTACGCCGTGATGGGTAGCGCCACCACCAGGCAGACCACCGCGAGCACGAGGAAGGCCGTACGCCAACCCATGCCGACGATGAGACCGCTCACGATGGGAGACAGAATCGCGCCGCCAAAGCCGGAACCCGAAAGCGCGATGGAGATAGCCAAGCCGCGCTTGGCCGTGAACCAGTTGGCCGTCACCAGGCTGATGAGCAGGCGCGTCGAGGCCACGGCAAAGCAGCCGGCCACCGCAAAGAGCGCGTAGACCTGCCACAGTGTGCTCGCCATGCTCATGCCCGCAAGCACCGCCGAGGTCATGATGACGGTCAGCGAGCCCAGGATGCGGCCCGAAACCTTGTCGGCCACGTGCCCGATCACGAGCGACCCCAGCACGCTCAGCACCGTAGAGACGGCGTTTGCCAGGTTGTACTGCGCGAGCGTGACGCCCAAGTCGCTCACGATGTGCGGCTGAAAGAGCGACATGCAGTTCACAAAGATGGTGTAGCAGGTCGCCATGATCACAAAGCCCGCGGCCACAACCAGCCAGCCGGGGAAGAATTTGCGTTGCGAGGAGGAGGACATGATGCGTGCCTTTCTTCTCAGGGGATGCAGGGGTCTCTATACGTGGAGCCGGGGCCGGGCCGCGCGCGATTCTGCTCGGACCGCTCGGTCTACTTGGTTTACTCGGCAGATTCGGCTTGTTCGGCCAGCCAGGAAAGGGCGACAGTCGCGTAGGCCGCGGCGCCCAGGGGCAGCTCGGCGTCGTCAAAGCGCGCCTTGGGATGGTGCTGCGCGAAGTGCTCCTCGGTATCGCGGGCCGCGGCGCCCACGGTGAAGTACGCGCTGGGCACGCGCTCAGAGATGAGCGCGAAGTCCTCGGAGGCCATCGCGTGGAAGAGCGGCAAGAAGGCAGCTCCCGGAATGGCCGCGCCCACATAGGACTTGCAGGCCTGCGTCATGTCGTTATCGAGTGCCAGCGGCGGCACGTCGGAGAGCGTCTCGATCGTCGCTTCAACGCGATAAGTCTTGGCCACGCCCTCAACCAGCTCGTGGATGCGCTCGCGGAGCTTGGCCATGAGCTCGCGGTCAAAGCCGCGCATGGTGCCCTCGAGCACGCAGTTGTCGGGAATCACGTTGGCGGCGGCGCCTCCGCAGAACTTGCCGATGGTGAGCGCGATCTCCTTCATGGCCGAGACCTCGCGGCTCACCAGTTCCTGCAGCGCCAGGTGCACATGCACGCCGGCGGTGATGGGGTCGATGCAGATCTCGGGGCTAGAGCCGTGGCCGCCCTTGCCGTGCAGCGTGATACGGAAGCCCCAAACTCCCGAGAGCGCCGGGTTGCCGTAGAGCACAAGCCCCAGCGGCGACTGGCTGTTAACGTGCATGGCGAAGGCCGCGGCGGGCGCCGGCTGCTCCAGCAGACCGTCTGCGATGGCAGCACGAGCGCCCTCGAAGGTCTCCTCACCCGGCTGGAACAACAGCTTGACCGTGCCGCCCAGCTCGCAGATCAGATCCTCGTGCGCTTTGAGGATGCGCGCCGCACCCAAAAGCGCCGTAGCGTGCAGGTCATGCCCGCAGGCGTGCATGCAACCGTTGGTGCTGGCAAAGGGCTCGCCAGATTCCTCCTCCACCGGCAGGCCGTCCATGTCGCCACGCAGCATGATCGTGTGCCCGCAGGTGGCGTCGTCGGCCGTACCGTCGGCCGCCGCAGCGCGAACGCCCAGGCCAACCAGGCCCACCACGCAGGAGCCGTCCACCAGCAGGCGATACGGAATGCCCATCTCGTCCAGACGAGCCTGGATAAACGCGCTCGTCTGCGGCAGGTTGTTGCCCAGCTCGGGCATCTGATGCAGCTCATGGCGCCACGCGGCCAGCTCATCTGCCAGCGCCTGCGCCTCTGCGACCAGCCCCTCGGGCAGCGCCGCCGCTGCGGCCGCAGAAAGCTCCGGAGCAGTCTCCGGCGTAAATCCAAACATACCCTGTGCCATCAAATTCCCCCATGCATTCCGTGCTCGTGCACTCCAGCTGAATAAAGTGAAATAGCACCACTCTACGAAGCGATGGGGCCCGGGTCTACAAAAACATGCCCGGCAACAGGGAGTTTACAAAGCCTAGCGGCGACGCAGGAACGAAAAGTGCGTCTCGGAGAGCACGATGGAGATAAAGATGAGAGCAAAGCCCGCCAGCAAACGTCCGGTAAGCATCTCACCGCCCAGCAGCACCGAGAAGAACACGCCCGAAGGAGACTCGAGCGAAAGCAGCAGCGAGCCGGTAGACGAGGGCACATGTGCAAGCGCTAGATTCTGAATAAGCATGTTGATGCAGGTACAGATCACCGCAAGGAACATGAGCACGGCCACTAGGCGCGGCGTAACGATTGCAAGCGAAGGCGCGGTCTCAAAGAGCGTAGTCGTGACCAGGCACAGCACGCCCACAGAAAGAAACATCCAAAAGGTCACGGCGTTCACGTCCAGGCTGCGTCCGAATTTTGCCGCCGTGGTGATCTGCAAGGCAAAAAACACGGCGCCGCCCAACGTGAGCACGTCGCCCACGTTGATCGAGATGCTGTCGAGCGCCACCAGGGCAATACCCGCCAGGCACAAAAACGCCGCCCCCAGGTTGTAGCGCGTAAGCGGCTCGCGCGCGACCAGATAGCTGATAAAGGGCACGAGCACGCAGTAAACGCCGGTCAGAAACGCATTCTTGCCAGCCGTAGTCTGCGCCAGACCAAGCGTCTGAAACGCGTAGGCCGCAAACATGAACACACCCATCAGCGCGCCCACACCCACATAGCGCTTGTTGAAATGCGCCACGATGCGCTTATGAAAGAGCGCCAGCAGAATAGCCGCCGCAATAAGGAACCGGCACGCCAACAGCAAAAACGCCGGCACGCTATCGAGCGTGTCCTTCATAACGAGGAACGACGACCCCCAGATAACCGCGATGGTAACCAGCGCAAGCTTCCAGAACAGTGGAGACCGAGCCCCCGCTCCCCGCAGCTCCCCGGCCCCCCGGTCTTCCGCCGCCACCGGCGCATCCTCAAAGGTGTCGTCGCTCAGCATGCTCAGTTGCACCGTTCCCTTCCACAGTCAAACGGCCTCAACCCTACCACACGCACCGCTAGCAACAGCAACCGCCGCACCCCACGAAACACCCCATACACAAAGCCCCGCAACGCGGCCAAGCGCAGCGATGGCCGCGCGGTGCCGGCACTGGGCAGGCGAGCAAAGCGACGCCTGCCCCAACCGCCATCGACCCACAAAGCGGCCAAGCGCAGCGATGGCCGCAGCCCCGGCACTGGACAGGCGAGCGAAGCGACGCCTGTCCCCCATACAAAACGAGTCCGATGCAAAGCATCGGACTCACTAATTTCTCTCGAAGCCACTCCGGCCCCAAACGCACGGAGTGCCGGCTGCCCACCAAGTCACCCTCGCATCAGGCCCGGAGGACGGGTGTTTCCAAAGCGAACATTCCGCAGCGCAGAGGCCCCCGTTCGCCAACGCCCAAAGGGCGAGGCAAACGGGGGCCTCTAGGCGCGAGGACGTTCGCGTGGAAACACCCGTCCTCCGGGCCGTGAGTCAACCTGACAGGCAGCCGCCAAGAACTACGCGCGATTGACGGAACCCAGGTTCTCCATGCGCACCTTCACGATCTTCGTGATCTCGGCCATGCCCTCCTTGCCCGGCTTCTTGGGATCGAAGCAATCGGGGTTCTCGGCCATATAGCCCATGTAGCCCTTGGTGAAGGCCTGACGCAGCTCGGTGGCGTAGTTGACCTTGCAGATACCGTTCTTGATGGCCTCGGCGACCTGCTCATCGGGCACACCGGAGGTGCCGTGCAGCACCAGGGGAATATCGAGCTTGGCGGCGATGGCGCTCACAACGTCCTGCTGGATGTGCGGGGTGCCCTTGTACACGCCGTGCGCGGTGCCCACGCCAATGGCCAGCGAGGTGCAGCCGGTGCGCTCGACAAACTCCACGGCCTCGTCGGGATCGGTGTAGGGGTTCTCGCCCTCAACGGCCGGGCCGTCGTCCTCCTTGCCGCCAACCTTGCCAAGCTCGGCCTCAACGGGCACGCCCATGGCAGCGCCGGCGTCGGCAACCAGCTTGGTGAGGGCGATGTTGTCCTCAAACAGCTCGTGGCTGCCGTCGATCATGACGGAAGTGTAGCCGGTGCGCAGGGCCTGCATGCAGCGGTTATAGCCGTCGCCGTGATCAAGGTGCAGGGCAACGGGAACCTCGGTGCGCTCGGCTGCAGCCTTGACCATGCCGTAGAAGTAGTCGAGGCCAGCGGTCTTGATGGTGCCCGGGGTGGTCTGCATGATGACGGGAGACTTGGTCTCCTCGGCAGCCTTAAGAACGGCCATCACGAACTCGAGGTTCTCGACGTTGAAGGCGCCGACGCCGTAGTGATTCTTCTTGGCATCGAGCAGCATTTCCTTGGTGGTAACGAGCATGGTTGCTCCCTCCTGCCGAGCCATGCGGCCGGCACCCGGGCCCGCGCACCTCGGCGGGCCAACTGTTGCCGTTATTGTACGAAATCGCACGCCTACCTGCGCAGAAGGTATGCGCGGCGCGCCAGCTCGGCAAGAAAGCAAACGCAAGCTCAAAAGCGGCGCGCCGCACCTCAAGCCGCACGTTCAGGCCGCTTTCACAGCCCGCCCTGCCCGCAAATGCTTTCCTTTGGGTAAAAAGAAAGCCAAAACAAAGCTCTTCTTTTTCTCAAAAGCAAAATAAAGCAAAATAGAATCTGCACATTTAGGAGAGGAACACCATGCCCGCCAATTCCCATTCGTTTGCCGAGGAGCGCCGCCGCGCCATCCTCACCATGCTCGAAAGTTCAGCATCGGTGCAGGTGGCAGACCTGGCAAAGACCTTTGGCGTCTCGGTGGTCACCGCCCGCGGAGACCTAGACGCCCTTGCAGCCAGCGGCAAGTTGCGTCGTACACACGGCGGGGCCGTCTCGCTCAGTCGCGCGCTCACCGTCTCGGTGCAAGACCGGCGCCTGAACGTAAACGTCGAGGCCAAGCAGGCCATCGCTCGCGCGGCCCTCTCCCGCATCGACGACGGCGATACCCTGATCGTGGATTCCGGCACCACCGCGCTCGAACTCGTCCGCACGCTGGGCGGCAAGGCGGGAATCACCGTCATCACGCCCGACGTGACCATTGCAAACTATATTGACGAGAGCCTGCCCGCAACCGATGTCATCCTTTTGGGAGGCTCCTTGCGCAAGGGGCATCGCTATCTCTACGGCCCGCTCGCCCTGCGCTCGCTCGAGGTGCTCCACGCCAACAAGGCATTTCTCTGCCCCACCTCGTTTGTATCGGGGCGCGGCCTCATGACCAACTTCGAGCAGATGGCAGAGCTCAAGCGCGCGTTCATCGGGGCGGCAAGCAGCGCCATCGCGCTTATCGACACCACCAAGATCGAGGCGCCGGGTCTCATGTGCTTTGCTGATCTGAGCGAGCTCGACGCCATCGTCACCGATAGCGATCCGGACAACACGATCCAAGCCGAAATCAACGTTCTCATACAAGACGGACGCCCCGCTCCCCAGCTTATTGTTGCCTCTTAAGGTGAGGGCGGGCCGCGTGCTCTAACGGGGTATCATGGTGGTTACTACCAGCACTTCCCCGGGAGACCGCGCATGAAGACCATGATCTTGTATCGCTCCAAGCACCACGGCAACACCAAGAAGCTCGTCGACGCCATCATGGCGCAGGATCCCGAGGTCGAGGCCATCGACATCGCGACCATCGGCAAAGACGGCGAGGAGCTCGACCTGTCCGAGTACCCGCTGGTCGGCATTGCCTCGGGCATCTACTTTGGCAAGTTCGACGCCACGCTCATGCGCATCATGCAGAAGTCCGTCCGCGAGGGCTACATGGTCTTTGGCCTTATGACCTACGGCGGCAAGAACAAGTGGTACACGCGCGAGATCGAAGGCATCGCCCGCACGCAGCGCGCCACGTTCGTGGGCACCTACGGTTGCTTTGGCTACGACACGTTCGGCCCGTTCAAGATGGTCGGCGGCCTGATGAAAGACCATCCCACGCCTGACGAGATCCAGGGCGCTGCCGACTGGTACGGCCGTCTGATCGAGGAATACGGCGAGCCCATTCAGGACGAGTACCAGAAGCGCCGTCGCCGCGAGGAATGGAACGCCGCGCACCCCGACCCGAGCATGGCCGCCAAGCTCAAAAATACCGCTCGCCACATCGCCGGCCTGGGCAAGAAGTAAGAGATACCGAGCTCCCGAGAGCCAGTCGCAGGCTGAGGCTTCATCGATGCAGGTCGATACCCCTTTTTCTACCGTTTAAAATCTTGAGACGATTAAGACGCTCGAGCATAGAGCAACTGGCAAACTTGAACAGGCAACCGTCTGGCCAAAGCTCTACTACCCCGACCGGCTCCTCACCCTACCAAACGCCAAAAGACCCCGCCCGCCGTTCTGAAGACGACGAGCGGGGTCTCCCTCATTGATATGCTGTACGCCTCGTGCTAGATCGTCTTGACCTCAATAGAAGCAAAGACCTCGTCCCAGGCTTCCATCACCAAATGGCCCGTCTGCGGATCCATGGCGTTAAGTTTGCCGCAGGTATTGCCCCAGCGCAGCACGTCCGCAGGCTCCATGCCGGCAGCGATCGCGTGAGCAAAGCCGGCGATAGTCGAGTCGCCCGAGCCGGTCGCGTTCACGGCCTCGATGGCGGGGGTGGTCACGCGGTAGCCCTGGCCCTCGTTAAACGCCACAGCACCGGCGCCGCCCATGGTCACGACCACCCAGGGGATACCCGCAAAGCGTTCGTCACCCGTAAGCACGCTCTCGAGCTCACCCAGGTCATCGGGTGTAAACGAGGTGCCGAGCAGACCGTTGATCTCGGAGAGGTTGGGCTTGATAAGCGTCGGCTTGTCCGAGGAGGCAAGCACAGCGTCAAGCGATGCTCCCGAGGTATCGAGCAGCACGGGCACACCCGCCTCGCGTGCGGCATGCACGAGCGAGACGTAGTAACCCTTATCGATACCCGCCGGCAGGCTGCCCGAGATGGTCACACAGTCCGCCTGTTCAAGCAGCTCAGCAAACTTGGCATCAAACGCGGCGGTTTCTTCAGCAGAGACCGTGGGGCCGCTCTCCAAAAACTCCGTCTGGGCGCCGTCGTGCAGCACGGCGATGCAGATGCGGCTCTCGCCCGCGATCTTCACAAAGTCGTGCGGGATACCGTCGTCGTCCATGCGGTCGGCCAAAAACTCGCCCATGTGGCCGCCGAGCAGGCCCGTGGCCATAACGTCGTCGCCCAGCTGGCAGAGCACGCGGCTCACGTTCAAGCCCTTGCCGCCGGCCGTCTTCTGCGGCACCACGCGGTTCACATCGTCTACCACCATGTGATCGATCGTATAGCGTGTATCGATCGAGGGGTTCATCGTAACGGTGAGAATCATCGCGCTCCCCTATTCGGCCGCAGGGACGTGCACGCCGCCCAGATAGGTGTCGGCAAGCGTCAGATCCTCGTTCAGAACCACAAAGTCTGCAACGCGACCGGGCGCAATAAGGCCGCAGCGGTCGTCGATGCGAGCAGAGCGTGCCGGCACCTCGGTGCCCATGCGAATCGCCTGCTCGGCCGAGACGATGTTCCAGTCGTACACGTTCTTAACGACCTCGCACATCACGGCAACAGAGCCGGCCAGGCTCGAGCCGTCGCGCAGATAGCAGGCACCATCGCGCATAACAACAGGCAGGCCGCCGCTCATGTACTCGCCCTCGGGCATGCCGGCGCAACCCAGCGCGTCGGTGATCAGGGCCACGTGATCCCAGCCCTTAGCGCGCACGAGCGCCTCGATCGCGGCGGGCACCACGTGGTGACCGTCGGCGATGACTTCAGCAAAGGTCTCGGGCGTCACCATGGCGCAACCCACGATACCCGGGTCGCGGTGGTGCAGACCGCGCATGCCATTGTAGGTGTGTGTAAAGCAGGTAAGACCCGCGTTCACGGCAGCAAGCGACTGGTCAAAGGTAGCGTCGGAGTGGCCGATACTCGTCACAATGCCCTCGGCGGCAAGTGCGGAGATGTACTCGAGCGAGCCATCGTGCTCAGGCGCCAGTGCGCTCTTCACAATGCGACCGCCCGCAGCCTCCTGCCAGTCGGCATAGAGCTCGTAGGCCGGATCGATAAGGAACGCCGGGTTCTGGGCGCCCACGTGCTTCTCGGTAAAGAACGGGCCCTCCAGGTAGATGCCCTGGATACGCGCACCCATGAACTCGTCACCACGAGCGTCATCGGCCTCGGCGATCGCAGCGCAAGCGTTGTGGATAGCCTCGGGTGTCTCGGTAAAGGTCGTGGGCAGCCACGAGGTCGTTCCGCGGCGCACCAGCTCGGAGCTAGAGATGTTAATGCCCTCAGCATCGCAATCGGTGGTGGCATGGTTATAGAAACCGTGGATATGCGTGTCCACAAAGCCGGGCGCGACCCACTGGCCGGCGCAGTCGAGAATCTCGCACTCGGGCGCCTCGGACTGCCAGCAGCCAAAACGGCCATCCTCAACAAGCAGGTAACCACCCTCCATCACGCGGCCGGGCAGCACAAAATGTTTAGCAGAAATTGCATACGTGCTCATAGCACACTCCAAACAACAGGGTTCGATACAACAAATGCCCGCCCGCCACGGGGGCAGACGGGCATAAGGAAAAGGAAAGCGAACCTAAACGTCCCCGCTCAGGAATTACGCCTCGTACGGGTGAATCGTCACGCCGTGAACCACGCGGGTCACGGTGCCGGTGGGGCTCGGCGTGTCGGGCGTGTTGCCCACACGCACAGAGTTCAGCAGCGAGACAACCTGGCCGACCATGATAAACGGCAGCGCAAGGTAGGCCTCGGGCAGCGTGTCAAAGCCGAAGAAGGTGAACGACTCGCCCTCAAAGTTGGGATCGAGGTCCTGCTGGATGCCGATAATCTTCTGAGCGATCTGCTCGCCGTTGCACTCGTTCAGGATGTCGAGGTCATACTGGCGGGTGTAGGCGCAGTTGTTCACGAACACAAAGAGCAGGGTCTTGTCATCAACAAAGGACTTGGGCCCGTGGCGGTAACCCATGGAGGTGTCATAGGAAGTGGCAACCAGGCCGTGTGCGAGCTCGAGAATCTTGAGCTGAGCCTCCTGAGCCAGACCGCCAAAGGAGCCGGAGCCCAGATAGGTCACGCGGTTGAAGTCGCCTGCCAGATAGGCAGCGATCTCGTCCTCGCGAGCGATAACGTCCTCACCCATGGCGGCAGCCGTCTCGACCCAGCTCTCCTTCTGCTCAAGAGAGGCGGTATCGAAGATCAGGGTAGAGAGCAGCTCCATGCAGGAGTAGCTACCCGTCATGGCAAAGCCCTTGTCGTTGGCGCGCGGAATCAGGATGGTGAGCGCGTTGGGGTCATCGGCAGCCTCGACAGCAAGCTTGCCCTCGGGAGCACAGGTAAGGTTCAGGAACTTGATGTTGTGGCAGACCTTGCGGGCAACGTCTACGGCAGCCAGGCTCTCGGGGCTGTTGCCGGAGCGCGCAAAGGAGACCAGCAGGGTGGGATCCTCGGGACGCAGGAAGTCGAGCGGCGCAGAGACGATGTCGGTGCTCGCCACAGGCACAAAGTTGTACAGATCGCTGTCGCCGGCGTGGCGCAGATAAGGCGCGCAGGTGTCGCCCACGTAGTCGGAGGTGCCGGCACCGGTGAAGACGACGGTCAGACGACCTTCGCCCATAGCACGGGCATCGGCAAGGAACGTCTCGATGGCATCGAGGTTGTCCTTGTAGATGTTCACGGTGTCACGCCACAGCTCGGGCTGCTGCTTGATCTCGAGGGTAGTGATGTCTGCCCCCATGGCCTTCAGATCGTCAAGGCTTTTCTCGAACATATCGATACCTCTCCTTCTCGATAAACCCTTCTACAAGGGATTATAGTCTCTTGTTGGTTATCTGGTAGTAACCAGTTTGAAGAATAGCCTTATTCCAGGTTTTCTTCATCGTCCGTATAGTTAATCGTTCCGGTAGTGGAAGACCTTGTATTTGAATTGATCGGCACGGGCAACGGAGAGCGTGTACTCAACGATCTCGTTGCGCGCGTTGTAGGTGGTTCGCACCAGGTCGAGGACAGGAGCCCCCTCCCCGATTTCAAGCAGGTGTGCATCGGCAGGCCTTGCGATACTCGCGAAGAACTCCTCCTCGGCCACACGGATTTTCTCTTGGTAATCGACCTCGATTACCTCATAGAGCGGCTTCTGCTCAAGCAGGGGCCGCTTAAGCGTGATGAACTTGCGCAAAGGCAGGTAGGTGCGCTCTACCATCATCGGCATGTCGTCGGCGCTGCGCAGGCGCTTAAGCTTAAAGAGCTTTTCGCCCAGACGAACACCCATGTGCTCAGACAGGTTCTTATCGGCCTCAATCTCGGCGAACTCAAGAATCGTCGTCTTGGGGTCGCGACCCATCTCACGCATCTGATCGGTAAAGCTATAAGACTGGGTAAGGTTCGCCGCCTGCACGGAGCGGTCAGCCACAAAGGTGCCGCGTCCATGCTGGCGAACGACCAAACCAAGGCTCTCCAGCTCTTGCAGAGCCAGACGAACCGTGGTGCGAGACAGCCCGTAGCGTTCCGAGAGCTCGCGCTCAGACGGAAGCATGTCGCCGGCCACGCACTCATGCTCGATCTTCTCGCTCAAGATATCGACGAGCTGATCGTACAAAGGCTGTTTGCGTGTTCCGAGCGCCACAGTGCTACCTCGCTTTCAAAAACTCACACGGAGCATGTGCTCCACGCAGGCCATGGGGGAAGGCCCGCAAAATGGGGCGCACGACTCGCGCCGCACGCCCCGTTGGCAAAGAACTTACCAGATGCTGGTCCACAGATCGAAGGGACCCGCGCCGAGGATGCCCAGGACGAAGAGCAGGAGAATGCCCTTGGTCGGGGTCCAGTTGTACTTCGCGAAGAGGAAGTACAGCAGGAGGGTGAGCAGCAGCGGGATGAGCTTCGGGACGATGGTGTTCAGCGTGTCGGCCACGGAGAAGGTGACCGGAGACTCGGTGACCGTCATGTAGGTGACGGAGACCATGCCGTTGCCAAGATCGGTCACGCCAGCGGTGACAGCATTGCCATCGGCGTCGGTGCCGGTGAGCTCGTTGCCATCCTCGTCCAGCATACCCATGGTGCCGGCCTCAGCGGACTCGGTGTCAACGGGAGCCATCTCCTCAAAGAGGATGGAGTCCTCGGCGTTGACGATGCAGGTCGTGGCGGAGAGGCCACGGGTGGTGCCGTTGGGGATCTGCAGGTTGATCTGCGTACCGCCCATGGTGACAACCAGGCAGCCCACGACGAAGACGCCCATGATAGAGGCGGCGCGGGTGAAGGCCTGCATGTTGGCAGTCAGAGCGTCAATGGCGCTGGTACCCAGCTTGTAGGACCAGTTCATGAGCCAGAAACGCAGAGCGAACTGAACAATGTTGAAGATCAGCAGGAAGATGATCGGCGCAGCGGCGTTGCCGTTGATGGCCATG
>CAVEPV010000038.1:0-14804 GCA_963617695.1 Bacteroidaceae bacterium | reverse complement strand
CCTCCCCCTTGCACGGCAGTGCGGACGCATAAAAGTTTCACGATGGTGACTTTACGTGCGCATGGGAAGCCTGCGCCCCACTGCGCGCGAGACGACGAGAGGCCTGTTGCTGCCCGAAACCGGCAGAGCGGGACTAGAAATCGAAGGCGCGGGCTATATCTGCCTGGATGACGAGGCTCGCACGCGAACCCACGGGGATGGGGTCGCGGTTCACCACAACGAGTTCCTGCCCGCGGAAGTAGTCCACAAGACCCGCCGCCGGGTAGACCACCAGACTGGTGCCGCCCACGATGAGCATGTCGGCCTCCTCGATGGCACGCACCGAGTCGTTGACCGTCTGGTTATCGAGCCCCTCACCGTACAAAACCACATCGGGCTTGATGGGGCCGCCGCATTCCGGGCACACCGGCACACCATGCTCGTCCTCGTGCTCGCGCGCTATGATCCATTCGGCCGAATAGGTCGCACCACAGTGGCGGCAAACGTTGCGATGCACCGAGCCATGCAGCTCCAAGACGTTTTTGGAGCCGGCCGCTTGGTGCAGGCCGTCAATGTTTTGGGTGATGACAGCCGTGAGCTTGCCTTCGCGCTCAAGCTCGGCCAGCTTGAGATGCGCCTGGTTGGGCTGAGCGTCGAGCGCGATCATCTTGGTGCGGTAGAACTCGTAGAACTCGGCCGTGTGGGTCTCGTAAAAGTCGTGGCTGAGCATGGTCTCGGGCGGATAGGCGAACTTCTGGTGGTACAGGCCGTCCACGCTGCGAAAATCCGGAATGCCGCTCGCCGTGGAGACGCCCGCGCCGCCAAAGAAGACGATGCGCTGGTGGGTCTTTACGCGGTCGGCAAGTTCGGACGCGGCTGTTACGGGATCGGTGATGGCAGCAGACATGAGGCCTCGATTCGTACGCGAGATTGGACCTCTCCAGCATAGCCCGAAGGCGGCTCGCACGAGCGAACTTTGCGCAGGTGGGAAAACTTAACCTCCATCGCCATCAGCGGCTGCGAGACCGTCGCGGCCCTCACCGGCTGGGACGTTCGCTGCGCCATGCTCTCGCATTCCACCGACGGCTCCATGAACAACGCGCTCGTCGACAAGGTTCGCGCTGCCCGCGATATCGCCCAAGAGCGCCACCCGATGCACTCACGAACAATGGCGGCTCTCATTCATTCTCGTTCGCCCGCGCCTTCGCACCCAGCGTCGCTTGGCATGCCCCCTCGCATGACGCCCGCTGCGCCACCGCACGTGCCGCATCGCACGTGCCGCGCGCACCTTGTCCAAAAGTTTCATTAAGTTGACTTTTTCTCTTGACCGCACGACGGGGGTCGTTATAAGTTCCCCTTAGTTAACTTCTGAGCGCGACAGTCAGCTGTTGCGCGCGACCAAGGGAGCGAGGGACGCATGACGTGGACTATCGACGCCTCTGAACTCGAGGGCGCCATCGTGCGGCACTGCTCCCCCACCCTGGCCGGGCTCAAGCCCGCAAGCCTCTTTACCTTTCCGGGCGCTTTTGTCGAGAACGATCTGGACAACGCTTCGA
Organism: Bacteroidaceae bacterium; assembly: GCA_963617695.1. GTDB lineage: Bacteria > Actinomycetota > Coriobacteriia > Coriobacteriales > Coriobacteriaceae > Collinsella. The sequence goes on along the minus strand of CAVEPV010000038.1, from coordinate 13,269 downwards.
GCGCGGAGCAGCACCGCCAGGCGCTCATCGCGGCGACGGCTCTCTGTCGCCGACAGATTGCCGACGCCGGCCTGGAGATTCGCGTCCTTGCCTGGAAGCGTTGCGGCGCCCTGGTGTACGTGTACCGCCCGCAGCTCCTGAAAGCGGCACTCGCCGAACCCGCAGCCGTGCGCGTACTCAACTGCGCCGGATACCGCACGGGCGACACAGAGGCTTGCCTGCAGCTTTTAGGCGAGCGCTTGGGCGAGCCGCAGCATGTAGCGGCCGAGGCAACGGGCGCGTCCGTGCCCCCGGCCGCTTCTGCGCACGAGGCCAAGCCCTGCCCCTGTGAGCAGCGCGCCTGCTCGAGCGAGTTTCCGCACGAGATCGGCTTTTTCTTGGGCTACCCCGCGGCCGACGTCATCGGCTTTATTGAGAACCGCGGTAAGAACTCCATCGCCTGCGGGCCTTGGAAGGTCTATGTCAACAAAGACGAGGCCTTGCGAACGTTCGAGCGCTACCGAGGCTGTACGCGTGCCTACGCGCGCGCCTATCGACACGGAAGCCGACTCTCGCACCTAGCCGTGGCGCCCCGCTAGCCGGGGCCCACCAGCACACGTTGAACCTGTCCGCACCCGCGGGCAACGATAGAAGGGAATGCAATGAGCAAAGTAGCGGTTGTGTATTGGACCGGCACCGGCAATACCGAGGCCATGGCCAACGCCGTGGCAGAGGGCGCCACCGACAAGGGCGCCGAGGTCGAGGTCATCCAGGCCGCCGACTTCTCAAGCGCTGCCGCCGAGGGCTTTGACGCCGTCGCGTTTGGCTGCCCCGCCATGGGCGCCGAGGAGCTTGAGGACGGCGAGTTCCAGCCCATGTGGGACGAGGTCAAGGAGACCCTGGGCGAGAAGAAGGTCGTGCTCTTTGGCTCCTACGGCTGGGGCTCCGGTGAGTGGATGGACGCCTGGAAGGCCGATGCCGAGGACGCCGGCGTGAACGTGGTGGACGCGCTCATCGTGAACGAGGAGCCCGATGACGAGGGTACGGCCTCGTGCCAGGCTCTCGGCGCGCAGCTCGCCTAACGCAGCGCGCCCGTCAAGCCGCCGCGAGCCCGCGCGGCCTGCGCAACAAACCGCATCGAATCACCGCCCGGAGGTCCCACACCTCCGGGTTTTTATTTGCCCGCGCACGTGGGCCCGCTATGCGCTAAGGTGAAGCCGCAGATCATTCCCATGAGAGGAGACTCGTGAACAACTTTGTTTTTAACTCCCCCACCCGCATCGTCTTTGGCCGCGGCGTAACCGACACCGTGGGTACCGAGCTTGCAGGCTACGGCTACACCTCGGCGCTCGTGGTCTACGGCGGCGGCTCCGTAGTGCGCAGCGGCCTGCTTGAGCGCGTCACGGCATCGCTCGACGCGGCCGGTATCAAGCACGTTGAGCTGGGCGGCGTGCGTCCCAATCCCGAGGTCTCCTCGGTACGTGAGGGAATCGAGCTCGCGCGCGAGGCGGACGCTGACCTGATCTTGCCCGTGGGCGGCGGCTCGGTCATCGACTGCGCCAAGGCCATCGCGCTCGGCGTGCCCTACGAGGGCGACGTGTGGGACTTTTTCCTCAAACTCGCCAAGCCCGCCTCAAGCGTGCCCGTGGCCTGCGTGCTGACCATTCCGGCCTCTGGTTCCGAGGCCTCCAGCTCCTGCGTGATCAGCAACGACGCCGCGCATCAGAAGTTCGGCTGCGGCACCGAGCTTAATCGCCCGGTCGTCTCGTTCATGGATCCCGAGCTCACCTTTACCCTGCCGCCCTACCAAACGGCCGCCGGCATCACCGACATGTGCGCGCACATCATGGAGCGCTTCTTCTCGGGCGCGCCGCGCGTGGCCGTGACCGACAACATCTCCCTAGGCCTGATTCGCGCCATTGTGGAGAACGCGCCGCGCGTGATGGAGAACCCCGAGGATTACGAGGCGCGCGCGAACATCATGTGGGCAGGCACGCTCGCGCACAACGGCATTGCCGGCCTGGGCATGAAGATCGGCAACCGCGACGGCGACTGGACCTGCCACGGCATGGAGCACGAGCTCTCGGCCCTGGACACCAGCATCACCCACGGCGCCGGCCTGGCCGTGCTCTTCCCCGCTTGGATGCGCTACGTCTGGCGCGAGCACCCCGAGCGCTTCTTGGACTTTGGCCGTGAGGTCTTTGGCATCGAGCCGGTCGATCCCGCCCAGGACAACGTAGAGGTCACTCCCGAGCAGGCCGTCGAGGACGCCGTGTTGGAGACGATCGACGAGCTCCAAGCCTTCTTCACCTCGCTGGGCATGCCCGCCACCTTGGGCGAGCTGGGCGTGCACGGGGGCGACATCGAGTCCCTGATCCCCGGCCTCAAGCAGTCCCGCGGCGAGCACTTTGGCTCCTTCAAGCCCCTGACGCTGGACGACGCCCGCGCCATCTACCGCAGCGCGCTGTAGGCTTACCTACTTAGTGTCGCCGCGGGTTGAGCACTTGTAGCCCGTGGTTACGTTCTCATTCCAAGCGGCGCTCACCAGAACCTCACGCGCAGTTACGCAGAAGCCGCAGCAATAACCCTTGAAGCTGAGGATCCTCAACAGTGGGGACGTAGAGCGGATCTGGTACTTATCCCTCACGCGCAGTTACGCAGAAGCAGCAGCAAGAACCCTTGAAGCTGAGGACCCCCAACGATGGGGGCGTAGGGAGGACGCCGGTGTGTATCCTTCACGCGCAGTTACGCAGAAGGCCCGGCCTAGCAAAGCTAGGCCGGGCCTTCGAGTATGTTTGAGCATGAAGGATACACACCGGTGGCATCCCGGTGAGAGCCCCAATGTTGGCCTATGAAATGTGGCCCAGGAACTCCTTAGTCCTCTCGCTCTTAGGATGGTCGAACACCTCGGAGGGCGTGCCCTCTTCCACGATCACGCCGCCGTCCATAAAGACCACGCGGTCGGCAACGTCGCGCGCGAACTTCATCTCGTGCGTCACCACGATCATGGTCATACCGCCCTGAGCCAGGTCGCGCATAACGGCCAGGACGTCGCGCACCAGCTCGGGATCGAGCGCCGAGGTGGCCTCGTCAAAGAGCATCACGTGCGGATTCATGGCCAGGGCGCGGGCAATGGCCACACGCTGCTGCTGGCCGCCCGAGAGCTGGTTGGGCATGAAGTCGATGCGCTCGCCCAGGCCGACCTTCTCAAGCTCCTTGATGGCGATCTCTTCAGCCTCTTCCTTAGAACGCTTGAGCACCTTTTGCTGGGCGATCATGACGTTCTTTTTAACGGAGAGGTGCGGGAACAGGTTGAACTGCTGGAACACCATACCGAGCTTGGCGCGCACGGCGTTGATGTCCACGCCCTTGGCCGTGATGTCCTCGCCCTCGAACAGGATCTTGCCACCGGTGGGGCGCTCGAGCAGGTTGACGCAGCGCAGCATGGTGGACTTGCCGGAGCCGGAGGGGCCAAGCACTACAACAACTTCGCCCTTATGGACGTCCAGGTCGATGTTGCGCAGAACCGTCAGGTCGCCAAAGGACTTCTCGAGCCCCTGGATGCGAACGATGGGCTCGCCCGCGGTCTGCTCGGCTGCGATGGTTTCGCTCATATCAAATGCTCCTTATCGCTAAGCCGCGGCCTTGGCGCCGCGCTCGAACTTGCGCTTCTTCTTGGCGGGAACCTTGCCCGCCAGCTTGTTCTCGAGGTTGGCCACCAGACGCGCGAGCGGCAGGGTGATCAGCAGGTAGAACAGGGCGGCGACCACGTACGGCGTGATGGAGCCGGTGGTGGCCACGATCGTCTTGGCGTACATGATGATCTCCATCACGCCCACCGCGGCGAGCAGCGAGGTGTCCTTGTACAGCAAGATGAACTCGCTGGTCATGGTGGGCAGCACGTTACGGAAGGTCTGCGGGATGATGATGAAGAGCATGGTCTGCACGGCGTTCATGCCCAGCGAGCGCGAGGCCTCGGTCTGACCAACCGGGATGGACTGGATGCCCGCACGGAAGATCTCGCAGAGGTAGGCCGCGGAGTTCATGGCCATCACGATCACGCCGAGCGGATAGTTGCCGATGTTCACGCCCGCGAGCGGCAGGCCAAAGAACGCGATGTAGATCTGCAAAAACGCCGGCGTGCCGCGAATGATGTTCACGTAGAAGGTCGCGATGCCGCGCAGGACGCGCGACTTGGAGATGCGCATGAGCGCAAGGATGAAGCCAAAGGGGATGGCCAGCGGGAACGCCACGAGCACAATGGCGAGCGCCATGAGGAAGCCCGAGAAGACGATGGGCAGGCTCGAGACGATCACCACAGGGTTAAAGAACAGGCGCAGGAAGCGGTTGGAGTTCCACGCCTCAACCCAAGGCTGAGCCTCAAGGAAGGCCTCAATCTGATCGATCACGCCCACGCCCTTGATGGTGAGCGCGGGGATGCCCTCGGCGTCGTGCGAGGAGCCGTCGGCCAGCTCATAAGTGGCCGTGACCTGCTGCTCGCCGCCATCGGTCGGGAAGACCACGTGGTAGAGCTCAAAGCGGAAGTACCCGCCGGCCTCGGCGGCCTCGGGGAAGGTGGCCTTAAGCGTCTGACCGTCAATCTTGTAGGTGGGCTCAATGAAGGAGCGGTCCATAAGGTCGTCGCCAGAGAGCATGGTCACGCGGGCGTCCTCGGTGTCAAACGTGGTGCCCTCGGGCAGCGTGAACGTGAACCCTGCGAGGGCCTCGTCGTCATCGGCCTGGATCTCCCAGGTCAGGCGCGTCTCCGAGCCGCCCAAGACATCGCTTCCGGCATCGGCGTTGGGCTGCGCCGTCAGCTTTACCACATCGAGAGCGCGGGCGGGCGCGGGCGCGGCCAGCATGCACGCGACAAGCGCGAACAGGGCCACCAGCGCTACGGCGAGCGGGCGCCTGCGGGCGGGCATATCTGCGTTCCTAATCAAGTCCATCTCCTCACATCAATATGCGCAAGGCCCCTCCCGCCGCAACGGGCGAAAGGGGCCATGTGCCGAGCAGTCTCGAAAGACTACTTGATGTTGTACTTCTCCATCAGCGCGTCGACGGTGCCGTCGTCAGTGAGCTTCTTGAGAGCGTCGTTAATCTGCTCGGTAAGGGCGGGGTTGTCCTTGCTGATAGCGATGGCGTACTCCTCGCCGGTGCTGATCATCTTGACGACCTGGCAGTTGTCGAACGAGGAAGCGGTGAGCTGAGCGGCAACGGAGCGGTTGGTCACCAGGGCGTCGGCCTTAGAAGCCTGGAGCGCAGAGAAGCAGTCCACGGCGTTCTTGAAGGAGACGAGCTCGGCGTTGGGGAAGTTCTCCTCAGCGAAAGCCTCGGCGGTGGAGCCGGACTGGACGGCGATCTTCACGCCCTCCTTGTTGAGCTCGTCGGCATAGGTATCGGCAGTGATGGTGGTGTTGTCGGTGGTGGTGACGATGGCCTGGTCATCCATGTAGTAGGAGTCAGAGAAGTCGATCTCCTTCTCGCGCTCGGGCGTCACGGTCATGGCCGCGATGGAGCAGTCGTACTTGGTGCCGCTGGAAACACCGGCGACCAGAGAGTCGAAGTCGACGTTCTTGTACTCGATCTCAAGACCAAGCTCGTCGGCGATGTCGGCAATGAGCTCGAGGTCGAAGCCCTTGTACTCGCCGTCCTCCATGTACTCAAACGGCTCGTACTCGGCGGAGGTGCCAACGGTAAGCGTGCCGTCGGTAACGAGCTTCACCTCGGTGGAGGCGGTGGTGGCAGAGCCGGTGTCGGCAGAGCTACCGGAAGCGGTGCTGGAGCTGGTGCCCGAGCAGCCGGCCAGAGCCAGCACGGTGGCGAAGGCGCCCGTAGCGGCGACCGCGCCCAGATTCTTGAACTTCTTCATGGTGTATCTCCTTCCACGCGTCCCTCTTGATCGGAACGCATAAAACCAGGGGTCATTATGCTCTTCTGTGTATATACGGGCTCACAAAAAGTGCTCTTGAAACAAAATGGACTTATATTCATGCAGAAACGGATTCTATTCAAAAGCGAGGTGCAGTGCGCAGAAAAGCCGCAGGACGTGCCCGCAGGTGCTCCTTATTTAGCGCCCGTGCGCCCCGTAAAGCGAATACCAGCCGTCATGCTCGGCCACCGTCAAGGGCACGTCGAACAGGTCGCTCATCACGTTGTCTCGCAAAAGCTCTGCCTTGGGGCCGTCGGCATAGATCGCGGCTTCTTTGATGAGCAGCACACGGTCGATCGCCGGGATGATGTCCTCGGGGTAATGCGTAACGAGAATCACCGAGCGGCCTTCCGCAGCCAGCGTGCGCATGGTCTCGCGCACGTGATACATGCCCTGCGGGTCAAGACCCGTGCACGGCTCGTCGAACACAAGCACCGAAGGGTTGCGAACCAGCTCGCGAGCCACCAGCACACGGCGGGCCTGACCGGTGGAAAGCGTCATGATGTCGCGGTCGGCAAGCTCGCTGATATGCAGGCGCTCCATGGCGTCGCGCGCGAGGTCGAACTCCTGCTCGCTCACATCGCGGCGCATGGGCAGACCGAGCGTGCCAAACAGGCCGCCGCAGACGATCTCGAGCGCCGGCAGGTGCACGCGCACCTGTTCGTGCATGGTGGAACTCACCACGCCAAGCGCACTTTTAATATCCCCCAGAAGCGGTCTGTCCTGCCCGCGGAAGCGCACCGGCGCCTCGTCGCGATACATCGGGAACACCTCGCGCGTAAGCAGCTGGATAAAGGTCGACTTGCCCGCGCCGTTAGGACCGAGCAGCGCCACCGACTCGCCCTCGGCAAGGGTAAAGTCGTCCACCTGCAAAATGGTCTTGCCAGCGCGTGCCACCTGCGCGTCGTGGATAGAAAAGAGCGGCGCCGCGTCCTCGTGCACTGCCGCCGAACACGTTGTATCTGCCATAGGAACTCCCCCACAGGCCCGGGCCGTTCACCTCAGGCGGGTCGAAAATTAAGGTCGGTTGCCTTACTATAGGCAAAATCGATACAGCGGGCACGCGTGGAAGCGAAGGAAGTGCACATGGCAGATATGCTCACCCTCGAGGCGTTCGAAGAGGCCTCCATCAAGGTCAAAGAGGTCACCCAGGCAACCGAGCTCATGGAGAGCCCGAGCCTTTCGGCCAGCTGCGGCAACCGCGTGTGGCTCAAGCCCGAGAACATGCAGCGTACGGGTGCCTACAAGCTGCGCGGCGCCTACTACAAGATCTCTAAGCTCTCGCAAGAGGAGCTCGACCGCGGCGTGATCACCGCGAGCGCAGGCAACCACGCACAGGGCGTGGCCTATGCCGCCACGCACGCCGGCGCGCGCTCCATCGTGGTCATGCCCACCACCACCCCGCTCATCAAGGTCGAGCGCACCAAGGGCTACGGCGCCGAGGTCGTGCTGCACGGCGACGTGTTCGACGAGGCTCAGGCGCACGCCATCGAGCTCGCCGAGGAGCAGGGCCTCACCTATATCCCGCCCTTTAACGACGAGACCATCGCCACCGGCCAGGGAACCATCGCCATGGAGATCATCCAGGAGCTGCCGCTCGTCGACACCATCCTGGTTCCCGTGGGCGGCGGCGGCCTTTCCTGCGGCGTCTCCACGTTCGCCAAGCTCTACAACCCCAAGATCCGCGTGATCGGCGTAGAGCCCGAGGGCGCGCCGAGCCTCACCCGCGCGCTCGAGGCCGGTCACCCCGTCAAGCTGCCGAGCGCCAACACCATCGCCGACGGTACCGCCGTGCTCGAGGTGGGCGACAAGGTGTTCCCCTACCTGCAGCAAAATCTCGACGATGTGATCTGCGTGCCCGACTCCGAACTCATCGGTTGCTTCCTCGACATGGTGGAGAACCACAAGATGGTCGTGGAGAACTCCGGCCTGCTCACTGTGGCCGCCCTAAAGCACCTGCCCGCCGAGAACAAGCGCGTGGTGAGCATCCTCTCGGGCGGCAACATGGACGTCATCACCATGGCGAGCGTGGTGCAGCACGGTCTCATCCAGCGCGGGCGCATCTTTACCGTCTCGGTCATGCTGCCCGACCGCCCCGGCATGCTGCTCAAGGTAGCGAGCGTGGTGGCCGAGCAGAACGGCAACGTCATCAAACTCGAGCACAACCAGTTCGTGACCACCAACCGCAACGCCGCGGTGGAGCTGCGCGTGACCATCGAGGCTTACGGCGAGGTGCACAAGCACCAGATCGTCAACGCCATCAGCGCCGCGGGGTTCGATCCTCAGGTGGTGCAGACCTCCCTGTAAGGGCCAACGTTGGGGCTCCTGACGGCCAGCCCCGATATATTTCCTTCATGCTCAAACATACTCGAAAGGTCTCTGACGCCTTAGGCGCCAGAGACCTTTCTGCGTAACTGCGCGTGAAGGAAATATATCGGGTCTGTCCTACGCTGCCACCCTTGAGAGTCCCTAGCTTCAAGAATTGTGTTGTGAGGTTTTCGGAATGAGAGTCTTATGGGGTTGATGCGTTTGGCTCGCAGGCTCTTCCGTTCTTCAAGGGTGTTTTCTGATGCGGCCTCCGTGTCTGATACGAGGCCTGTACGCACGGGCTTTCCGTTCGCGGATAAACATCTACCGTTAGTGGCGTTCATGGGTTATAGTTCGACCACTGAGCAAATGCGATGACAGGGCGAGTAGAGGCCCCATCCACCTCACAGCAAGCGGGTAGGCTGAGACCCCGCGGTGGACGGCTTCGAATATTCCCTCGAGCAGCTTGGTGGAAAACGCCACCGGGCCGGCGGAGATCCCGCGCGGAACCGGGCAGGCAAGTACCCTCAAGCCGGCCGCCTCCCGTTACAGGCATCGAGCGGAAGCCCGCCTTCTCTCTCGCGTTTTCTCACGTGCACCGTATCTTTCGTGAGCCAGCGAGAAAGGGAGAACAGCATGCAGCTTCGCAGCGATGCCATTAAGCGCGGTCTGGCCCGAGCCCCCCACAGAAGCCTCCTCAAGGCCGACGGCCTTACCGATGAGGAACTCGATAGGCCCCTGGTCGCGGTTGTCTCCGCGCAAAACGAGGTCATCCCCGGTCACCTTCACCTGCAGCAGATCGCCGACGCCGTTAAGGCGGGCGTTCGCATGGCGGGCGGCACGCCCCTGCAGGTCAACACCATCGGCGTGTGCGACGGCATTGCCATGAACCACGAGGGCATGAAGTACTCGCTCACCAGCCGTGAGGTCATCGCCGATTCCGTTGAGTGCGCCGTTCAGGGCCACCAGTTCGACGCCATGGTGCTCATCCCCTCTTGCGACAAGATCGTTCCCGGCATGCTCATCGCGGCCTGCCGTCTGAACATCCCCACCGTGCTCGTCTCGGGCGGCCCGATGCTCGCCGGACGCGGGCGCGACGGCAAGCAGACCGACCTGAACTCGCTGTTCGACGCCGTGGGTCAGGTCACCGCCGGCACCATGACCGAGCAGGAGTGCGCGTGGCTCGAGAACACCGCCTGTCCCACCTGCGGCTCGTGCTCCGGCATGTTCACCGCCAACTCCATCTGCTGCCTCTCCGAGGCCCTGGGCATCGCCCTTCCCGGCAACGGCACCGTGCCGGCCGTCTACTCCGAGCGCATCCGCCTGGCCAAGCACGCCGGCATGAAGGTCATGGAGCTGCTTGAGCAGGGCATCTGCGCGCTCGACCTGATCAACGATAAGTCGATCAAAAACGGCATGGCGCTCGACATGGCCTTTGGCGGCTCCACCAACACCATGCTGCATCTCACGGCCATCGCACAGGCCGCCGGCTGCCCCGTCACCATGCAGGACTGGGACGACGTCTGCGCCGCCACGCCCAACATCGTGCGCATCGCACCGGCCGGCCCCCTGCATATCGAGGACCTGAACGCCGTGGGCGGCGTGGGCGCCATCGTAGGCGAGCTGGGCCGCACCGGCCACCTGGAACTCGATGCCCTGACCTGCCACGGAACCGTGGCCGAGTGGGTAGCCGAGCAGCCCGAGGCCGACGGCGAGATCGTGCGCCGCGTTGACAACCCCTACTCCCCCGACGGCGGCCTGAAGGTTCTGCGCGGCAACCTGGCCCCCAACTGCGGCGTGGTCAAGAAGAGCGCCGTTGGCCCCGACATGCGCACGCACCGCGGCCCCGCCCGCGTCTTTGATTCCGAAGAGGCCGCCTGCCAGGCGATCTTTGGCGGCAAGATCAACGCCGGCGACGTGCTCGTGATTCGCTACGAGGGTCCGGCCGGCGGCCCGGGCATGCGCGAGATGCTCACGCCCACCTCGGCCATCTGCGGCATGGGCCTCGACAAGTCCTGCGCGCTCATCACCGACGGCCGCTTCTCCGGCGCCACCAAGGGCCCCTGCATCGGCCACGTCTCGCCCGAGGCAGCAGCCGGCGGCCCCATCGCGCTCGTGCACGAGGGCGACATCATCAACATCGACATCGATGCCGGCGTGCTTGAGCTCGAGCTCTCCGATGAGGAGCTCGACGCCCGCCGCGCCGCTTGGGAGCCGCCCGCGCCCAAGTACACCACCGGCGTGCTCTCGCGCTACGCACGCCTTGTTACCAGCGCAGACAAGGGGGCCTATCTCTCATGATGACGCTCGAGGAAAAGCTCGCGATGCGCAAGCGCGCCGTTGAGGGCAAGCCGTTTGGCCCGGGTAGCCATACCGAGCACGAGGGCAAGACGCTCACAGGTGCGCAGGCCATCATCGCCTCGCTCGAGGCCGAGGGCGTGGACACGATCTTTGGCTACCCCGGCGGTCAGGCCATCAAGATCTACGACGCGCTGTACGACAGCAAGAAGATCCACCATGTGCTCGCCCGCCACGAGCAGGGCGCCACGCACATGGCCGACGGCTATGCCCGCGCCACCGGCAAGGTGGGCGTGGTGCTTGTCACCTCCGGTCCCGGCGCCACCAACACCGTGACGGGTATCGCCACGGCCTACATGGACTCTGTGCCGCTGGTGGTCATCACCGGCCAGGTCACGCGTGGCGTCATCGGTACCGACAGCTTCCAGGAGTCCGACATCGTGGGCATTACCATGCCCGTGGTGAAGCACAGCTTCTTGCTGCAGTCCATCGACGACCTTGCGCGCACGTTCCGCGAGGCCTTCTACATCGCCTCCACCGGACGTCCCGGCCCCGTGCTGATCGACATCCCCAGCGACCTGTGCGGCATGGACATCGAGTTCCACTACCCCGACAAGATCAGCCTGCCGAGCTACCGCCCCACTTACAAGGGCAATGCCAAGCAGGTGCGCCAGGCCGTGACCTGCATTCAGGAGTCCAAGCGCCCGCTCATCTACGCCGGCGGTGGCATCGTGACGAGCCACGCCTGCCAAGAGCTGCTGGCGCTTGCCGAGCGCATGCAGATCCCCGTGGTCACCACCCTTATGGGCAAGGGCGCCATGCCCTGCTCCAACCCGCTCAATCTGGGCCCTGTGGGCATGCACGGCTCCAAGTACGCCAACATGGCCGTCACCGAGTGCGACCTGCTCATCGCCGTGGGCGCGCGCTTCTCTGACCGCGTGACCGGCAAGGTCTCGGAGTTCGCCCCGCACGCCAAGATCATCCACATCGATATCGACCCGGCAGAGATCGGCAAGATCATCGACCCGGCGGTGCCCATCGTGGGCGACGCGAAGGTGGTGCTCGGCGCCATCAACGACCGCCTGGAGAAGACCAACGCCGCGCCCGTGGGCGAGCGCTGGGTGGCGACCGTGAGCGAGTGGCGCAAGCGCTGGCCGTTCTACACGCCCGAGTTTGCCGACTACCCCGACTCGATCGCGCCCGAGGTCGTGCTGCACCGCCTCTCCGAGCGTCTGGATCCCGAGGCCTCCATCGTCACCACCGAGGTGGGCCAGCACCAGATGTGGGCGCACCAGAACATCAGCCGCGAGCACGCACGCACGTTCATCAGCTCTGGCGGCCTGGGCACCATGGGCTTTGGCTTCCCGGCCTCCATCGGCGCCAAGATCGGCTGCCCCGAGTGCCAGGTCGTGTGCGTGGCGGGCGACGGCTCGTTCCAGATGAACAGCCAGGAGATGGCCACCGCCGCCATCAACGGCGTGCCCGTCAAGGTCATGATCATCGACAACCGTGCGCTGGGCATGGTGCACCAGTGGCAGAGTCTCTTCTACCACAAGCGCTACTCGTTCACCGAGCTGGCCGACAACCCCGACTTTGTGAAGCTCGCCGACGCCTACGGCTGGCGCGCGCGCCGCATCACCAAGCCCGAGGAAATCGACGAGGCCTTGGACGAGATGCTCGCCTCTGAGGAGCCCTACCTGCTCGACGTGATGATCCCGCGCGACCAGACCGTCTACCCGATGGTCGCCCCCGGCGCACCCATCGACGACATCATCGGCGCACTCGACGTCACCCTAGGCGGCGTGCGCGTGTCCGAGAAGGGCTTTGGCACGCCCGCGCCCGAGACCGCACACAAGAAGGGAGGCGAGCTCTAATGCGTCACATCCTGTCCGTTCTGGTCGAGAACAAGCCCGGCGTGCTCTCGCGCGTCACCGGCCTGATTACCCGCCGCGGCTTTAACATCGAGTCGCTCACCGTGGCCCCCACCGAGGACGAGACCCTCTCGCGCATGACGATTATCGTCGAGGCCGACGAGGTCGCCTTTGAGCAGATCGAAAAGCAGCTGCACAAGCTCGTGGCCGTCTTTAAGATCTCTGACTTTACCGATGAGGACGCGATCGAGCGCGAGCTCGTGCTCTTCAAGGTGGCAGCACCCCCCGAGAAGCGCCACGAGATCATCGAGATCGCGAACGTCTTTCGCGCGAAGGTCGTCGACGTGGGCAGAAGCACGCTCACGATCGAGGCGACCGGCACCACGAGCAAGCTCGACGCGATGGAGAACCTCTTCCGCAGCTACGGGATCCGCCAGCTCACGCGCACCGGCATGGTGGCCATGGGCCGCGGCCACGACTCATAAAAAACGCGCCCCGGGGCATACTACCCCACCCCACCTTTTGGTTTATCCGCCACACGGCGAATAGATAGTCCGCCACGGACGAACATGTCAATCCGCAACCAACGATCAAAGGAGACCACGACATGGCAGTAACGATCTACTACGAGAACGACTGCAACCCCGAAATCATTCAGGGCAAGAAGATCGCCATCATCGGCTACGGCTCGCAGGGCCACGCCCACGCCCTCAACCTCATGGACTCCGGCTGCGACGTCCGCGTGGGTCTGCGCGAGGGTTCCGCCTCTGCCCAGAAGGCCGCCGAGGCTGGCCTGAAGGTCATGGGCATGGCCGAGGCCGCCGCTGAGGCCGACGTCATCATGATCCTCACCCCCGACGAGACCCAGCCCAAGGTCTACGA
>CAVEPV010000037.1:0-14818 GCA_963617695.1 Bacteroidaceae bacterium | reverse complement strand
TCGGGGATGCCCCAGCAGATGTCGCAGGCGCGATGGGAGTCGGAGCCAAAGGCGATGGGCACACCTGCGCGCGCAAAGCGCTCGAGCAGGCCGCGTGTGGGGTAATAGTCGTTCACGGTCTTGCGCAGGCCTGCCGTGGAAACCTCGATACGGCGACCTGTGTCGTGCGCGCACTCGACCATCTGATCCCAGAAGGGCGTAAGGTCAAAATCGGGGGCAAAGCCTTCGTTCACAAAACGCATGGCAAGGTCGGGGTGAGCCATGATGTCAAAGTTCAACGGGCTCTCGCACGCGCGGCACCAGTTGTTCACGTAACGGCGCCACACCTCGTGAACGCCCAGCTCCTGCCATACATGGAAATTCGTGTTGTCGTCGATCCAACCTGCGCCCGAGCCGTCCGGGTCGGCGGGTGCCACGTTCTCGGTGCCGGGGGCAAGGCCCGCGCCGGCTGCGATGTCACCGGGGTCGCCAATCCAGTGGGTGGAGCCCAGACGTATCTGCGCGCCCGCCGTCCAGCGCTCCACGTTGGGCTCGCAGCCCTCGTACCAGTCGCACTCAAAGCCGTAGAGGTACTCCATCTGGGGCGCCAACGTGCGTGCGAGTTCGCGGGCCGCCTCGAATTCAGCACGATGGGCGGGAAGGTCGGCCTCGGTCACCTGAATCTCGCCGGTGGCGTCCATGCTCGCAGGCAGGGTGAGGTGGTCGGTCGAGACCAGCACGCGGCACCCCGCGGCGCCAGCGGCGCGGACGTTCTCCTCAAAGGAGGCCTCGCCGTCGGAGTAGGAGGTGTGGGTGTGGCAGTCGGCGATGAGGGGTGTGCTCATGGGGTGTCCTTTGTTTGCCGGAACGGATGTCTCAATGATAGCGAGCTGCAGCAGGTGGCACGTCTGAACGCCGCGGAATTTACGCTGGCCTTACGCCCTCTTGGATTGGACCGTCACTACGGCGTGCTTTACCGCGGCGACGGGACGGTAGAGGATCATCCGCGGCCCGGCCCAGCGCATGACCCGGCGGATCGACTCGCGCATGGCGGGGCGGTAGCAGTGCGTGGGACATGCCGAGCAGAAGGTCTTGGTGCCCATGTGCGGGCAGGCCTTGATACGCGCGCAGGCGTAGGCGTGCAGCTCGGCGCACTCGGGGCACAGGGCAACGGTTCTGAGGCCAAGACGCACGGTGGGAGCGTCTTCGGCCGGTATCGTACCGGAATGATGCCCCCGGCACCACAGCGCGATCATCTGCGAGACCATGCGGGTCTCGTCCGCACGCTTGGCGGCGATCTGGGGCGTGTCGGGTTTCTTTGCCATCTAGCTCAGCCTCCCGTGCTCCACGGAGATGCGGGCGTCGGCGAACGAGCAGGTGCTCGCGCGGTGGCTCACCAGCACAACGGTCTTGCCGCGGCGGCGCAGCTCGGCCACGGCCTGCATGACAGCTGCCTCGTTGAGGGCGTCGAGTGCGCTCGTGGGCTCGTCAAGCAGGATAAACGGCGCGTCGCTCAAAAAGACGCGCGCGAGTCCGATGCGTTGGCGCTCACCGCCCGAAAGCGAATCGCCCAGCTCGGCAACAGGGGTGTCGAGGCCCTGCGGCAGGCGCTCGATGAGCGGAGTGAGCGCGGCGGAGCGGCAGGCCTCGGAGAGCTGCTCGTCGCTTGCGTCTGCGCGCGCGACCAGCAGGTTCTCGCGCAGCGTGCCGACAAACAGATGCGTGTCCTGCGTCATATAGGCCTGCGAGGCACGCAGGCTCTGCGTGTTGATGCGGCGCACATCGGTGCCCGAGATGCGCACCGTGCCTGCCGTGGTGTCCCAAAAGCGCATGAGGAGCTTGAGCAGCGTGGACTTGCCCGAGCCGGAGCGTCCCGCAATGCAGGTCATGGTGCCCACGGGGAAGGCACAGCTCACATCATCGAGGATGAGCGTGGCGTGGGAGGTGCCGGCGTTGTTCGGGTCGGCGCTCGCACTTGCGGCGGTGCCCGTGCCGTACGCAAAAGAGACGTGCTCCGCCTCGGCACCCGCAAAGGAAATATCAACCCCGTCCATGACATCGGCGCACTCGGGTTCCTCGTCGAGCAGGTCGAGAACGCGCCCGCCAGAAGCCAGGGTTGCCTGCAACGAGGCGCCCAGGCGGCTCACGGCGATGACGGGACCAAAGGACGAGAAGAACGTGAAGGTTGCCACAAAGGCCGCCGGTGCATCGATGGTGCCGGTCGCGGCCAGGCTCAGCGCGCGGCCGAACATGGTCAGGCAGGCGATAAGCACGAGCGCGTCGGCTACGGCTTCGCTGGCAGCCTGGCGGCGCTGCAGGCGTGTGTCCGCGGCGCCCAGCTCGTTGGTCATCTGTTGCAGACGGTCGGCGCGGGCGGTGGTGCCGCCGTACTGGATGGTCTCGGAGACGCCGCGCAGGCTGTCGAGCACAAAGGAGCTTAAGCGACCCGTCTGCTCGCGACTTGCCCGGCCGGCGCTCCCGCACGCCTTGGACGAGAGATATGGCAGGCAGATGCCCAAAGCGGCATAGGCGGCAAGCGCTACGAGCGCGAGCTGGCCCGAGATGCTTGCCAAGAACGCCTCCATCACGACGGTGCACGCGATTGCGATGGCGATGGGCGAGATGGTGTGCGCATAAAAGACCTCGAGCAGCTCGATGTCGCTGGTCACGAGGCTCACCAGGTCGCCCTTGCCGCGGCCCTCGAGCTTGGCCGGGGCCAGACGGCGCAGGGCCGCAAAGACCAGCGTGCGCACGTGGGCGAGCAGGCGGAAGGCGATGTAGTGGTTGCAGAGCTGCTCTCCGTAATGGAGTGGCCCGCGCAGGATGCCACAGGCGGCGCAGAGCACGCAGGCCGCGATGAGCGACACGCCGAGGGCTGTGGTGCCCGTGCCGCTCATAAGGGCAAAGGCGCCAAAGGCCGGCACGAACGCTGCTGCGAGCATGCCTGCGCTGCCGAGCACCACGGCGAGCAGCAGCCACCCGGCGAGCGGGGAGACGAGCTTCATCATGCGGGCCATGACGCCAAGGGCGCTGCGGTTCGTGCCCGCGGCGAGTGCGGGCGCCTGTGCGGCGGAGACGGTGGCAGCGGCAGAGTCGACCTCGGCGCTGGCCGCAACAGCAGCGTCATCTGTGGTCGAGTACGCCGCCGGCTCGTCCTCGCCAGCCTCGTCCTCAGTACCGTCGTCCCCGATTGCGAAGGCTGCGAGCGATTCCTGGCTCTTCCACATGCGCGCATAGATGCCGCCTTGTGCGAGCAGCTCCTCATGCGTGCCCTGTTCGGCCAGCTGCCCGCGCTCCATTACCAAGATGGCGTCGGCGTTGGCGATGGTGGCGAGCCGGTGCGCAACCACCAGTACGGTGTGCTCGCCTGCGAGTGAGGCGATGACCTCGCCGATCGCGGCTTCGCTCGCGGCGTCGACGTTGCTCGTGGCCTCGTCGAATACGTAGATGGGGGAGTCGTGCAGCAGGGCGCGTGCCATGCAGGCGCGCTGGCGCTGACCGCCCGAGAGGTTGCCGCCGGCCTCGGCAATCTGCATGTCGAGCCCGCCGGCCGCGTGCACGAACGGCGCGATGCGCGTGCGCTCGAGCGCTGCCATGAGTTCGGCGTCGGTGGCGTCGGGCTTGGCAAGCAGGAGATTCTCGCGCAGGGTTCCTGCGAAAAGGTGGCCGTTAGTAGGTACGAGCGTCACCGCCTGCATGAGTGAGGCCGCCGTGGCGTCACGCAGCTCGACGCCGCCGATGCTCACGCTGCCCGCGTAGGCTCCCTTGCGCCCGGCGAGGATGCCGGCGAGCGTCGACTTGCCGCTGCCGGACTCGCCCACAAGCGCCACCAGCTGTCCGGGCTCGATACGCGCGCTCACCTGCTGCAAAACGGTGTTTTCTCCGTAGGCGTAGCCCACGCCGTCGAGCTCGATCGCGCCCGTGCCCGCAAGTTCGCGCTCGCCACGTGCGGGCTCCGGCGCGTCCAGAATGTCGAACATGCGGCGTGAGGCGGCCATGCCGTTCATGGCCGTGTGGAACAGCGACCCCAGCCGGCGCATAGGCAAGAAGAACTCCTGTGAAAGGAAGACGGTCAAAAACGCCGCCGAAAGGCTGATGGCGCCGTTCGCGAACTGGCAGGCCGCAACGATGATGCCGAGCGCTGCGCCCATGTAGACCACCAGATCCATGACGCAGATGGAGCGCAGCTGCATGACGAGCAGACGCATGGTGGCGCCGCGGAACCGTTCCGACTCGGCGTCGATGCGCTCGTGCCAGCGCTCGTCGGCGCGATAGATTTTAAGGGTGGTGAGGCCCTGCACGGCCTCGAGGAACATACCGCCCAGATCAACGTAGCTGCCCCAGTACTCCGCGCCGATCTTTTTGGCGTTGCGCATGACCATCATGATGGAGATGGGAATCGCGGGCACACAGACCAGCAGCAGCGCGGCGGCAAGGCCGGCTTGCCCCGCAAGCAGGATAAACAGGGTGAGCGGTGCCAGACCCGCAAAGAAGAGCTGCGGCAGATAGCCGCCAAAGTAGACCTGCAGCTGCGAGGCGCCCTCGACGCTTGTCTGCACGGCCTCGGCGGTCGAGACGGTCTCGGCATAGGCCGGGCCGAGCGCGCAGAGCTTGTTGTACACGAGCGAGCGCACGTGGCTCACGGCGGCAAAGGCCGCGCGGTCGCCCATGCGCTGCGCGAGGTAGATGCTCGCGGCGCGCAAGATAATGGCGCAGCCGAGTACGGGCAGCGCGCCGCTGAGTGCCGCGACAGCGCTGGCCACGTTGGCGCTGCCAGCAAAGATGCTCTCGACCAGGCCCGCAAGCACCCACATAACGGCGATGTTGCAGGCGAGTGCGACCCATTTGAATACAACGCTCGCAACGATGTAGGGGGTTGCTTGGGGAACGAGGGAGAAGAGGCGCTTCTCGAACATGGAACCTCCGGGTTTATGGCGGTGCTGATAGCCGGTCTGTTTGCTGCAGTTAACCGTAACAAACAAGTGTGGCTGCCGGCGACGGGCGCCCCGGTCACCACGGTTTCTTCGTGGCGGGGGCGTGGCGGTGGTGTAGGACGGAACGAGGTGCCGCAAGGTGGTGCTTGCCTCTCGGGGGCGTGGTGCAGCTGCCGGGCGTATCGGCCCGTGAGCCGCACCCCGCCCAGCCGCGTGGCTGTCGAGCGCATCGGTCCCCGACTTGTCCCGCGCCCCACGTTCACCCGCGCTTTCGCGCGGCCCTCCTCGCCCCGCATTGTTTCCGCTCCTCCCATGGCTCCGATTCCGCCTGCTACAACGGCTCCGCGCGGTACAATGCCGGGGTGTTATCAATTTCCCTACAGGGAAATCCAACAGAGAGGGACCGAACCATGTCTAAAAACTGCAAGGCGCTTAAGCTTTCGAGCTTTGTGCTGTTCCTGGGTGCCATCGATCTTGCGATTGTCGCCTTTGTCCTGCAGGGTCAAGACCCCAAGCCCGAGCTGCTCCAGACCATCGTCCTGGTGCTCGCGGCTGTGCTCGAGCTGCTTCTGGGCGGCTTTGGCATCGGCGCTGCCAACCGACCTTCGCGCATCAAGAGCGTGCTCCCCGTGCTGCTCGTCTCCATGTTGCTTACGGCCGCTAACCTGGTTCTTTCCATCATGAGCGACCTCGCGGTTGCGTCCTCCATGATCAACGCCGTCATCGAGGTCACGTTCTGCAACTACGCGATCGCCATCTACAAGGAGCAGCAGCAGTGAAGTTCCTGATCGCGTCCGACATCCACGGCTCTGCCTATTGGGCCGAGCGCCTGATGGCGGCCATCGAGGCCGAGGCGCCCGACCGCGTGATCTTGCTGGGCGACCTGCTCTACCACGGCCCGCGCAACGACTTGCCGCGCGAGTACGCCCCCAAGCGCGTGATTCCGCTGCTCAACGACCTTGCCGCCAGTGGACGCGTGATCGCCGTGCGCGGCAACTGCGAGGCCGAGGTCGACCAGATGGTGCTCGATTTTCCTTGCATGGCCGATAGCGCCGTTGTCATGGACGAGTCCGGCCGCGAGCTGTTCTGCACGCACGGCCATGTCTTTGGTGCCGGCATGCACAACAGTGTGGACAACCTGCCCGCGCTACCCGCCGGCTCCGCCTTGGTCTACGGACACACGCACATCAAGGTGCTGGAAGAGAGCGCGGCGCATCCGGGCGTCACGCTGTTCAACCCGGGAAGCGTCTCCATCCCCAAGGACGGCTCGCACAGCTACGGCATCTACGAGGACGGCGCTTTCCGTCACGTGATCTTGGAGGAGGAGTAGCCCATGGCCGAGTCCCAGACCGAGGCAGAATCCGGGCGCAACCTCGAGACACTCGTCGACGCGCGCGAGGAGCTGCAGTCGTTCGTCAACACCATCTGGCGCCTGCGCCAGCCCGACGGCTGCCCGTGGGATCGCAGGCAGACGCATGCCTCCATCGCCAAGAACATGGTGGAAGAGGCCTACGAGGCTGTTGATTGCATCGAAGCCAACGACCCTGAGCACCTCTGCGAGGAGCTGGGTGACGTCCTCATGCAGGTGGTGCTGCACGCGCAGATCGCCGCCGATGCGGGCGAGTTCACCATCGCCGACGTGGCTCGTGGCGTGGACGAGAAGCTGATCCGCCGCCATCCGCACGTCTTTGGCGAGGCCTCGGCCGAGGATGCCGAGGACGTGCTTGCTATCTGGGACTCGGTCAAGCTGGCCGAGAAGGCCGCCGCCGACGCCCGTGCCGCACAGGCCGACGTGCACCCGGCGGGCCTGCTCGACGCCGTGCCGCGCTCGCTGCCGGCGCTTATGCAGGCGCAGAAGGTCTCCAAGAAGGCCGCTGCCGTGGGTTTTGAGTGGGAGACGACCGACGACGTGTGGGCCAAGGTGGCCGAGGAGCGCGCCGAGTTCGAGGCCGAGGCTCCGGGCAGCGAGGCACGCGAGATGGAGTTCGGCGATCTGCTCTTTGCGCTGGTAAACGTGGCGCGTAAGGAGGGCATCGATGCCGAGAGCGCTCTGCGCGCGAGCACGATGAAGTTCCGCCGCCGCTGGGCCGCCATGGAGGAGGCCGCCGCGCAAGAGGGCACCCCGCTCGAGGAGCTCTCCACCGATACCCTCAACGACCTGTGGGACTCTGCCAAGGAGCACGAGGCCGAGGCCGAATAGCGCTACGCGATGGCTGCCGGCTTGTAGCTGCTGCTGGTCTGCGAGGCTTGCGGCTCCGCGGCAGCTGCCATCCCGCAACAGCTTCTATTCCGCGCTCCGTACTTCCCACGCGTCGTAGACTCCCAGCCGGTAAAGTTCCCCTGCAATCCGGGTGAGCTCGTCCCTTTTGTGCACCTCGAGCTTGCGGTAAACATGCTGAATATGCGTGCGCACCGTGCTCGGCGAGACCATCAGTTCCCGGGCGATGGTCGGGGCGGAGAATCCCTTGGCGGCCAAGCTGGCAACATGCGCCTCGATACCCGTGAGGCCGTGCTTTATAAAGAGCATTTGCAAGAACTCGTCATCAACGGTGGTGGCGAGTTCTTTTCTGCGGAGCAGAACTTTGGCGCCATCGCGTGCGAAGGGTACGCTGGCCATTGGCAGCGTCAGACCGCAGAGCAGGAGAAGGGGCGTTGAATCTACGGGATGTCCGATCATGCAGACGTTCCCAAAGAAGATGCCCGGCAGCATGGCGGCCATGCAAGGAGTTATCAGCGGGTAGACGGGTTCCTTGAAGCTTTTTGCCAGCTGCGTGACCTGGGTGGCTGCGGTGAGCAGAAGCGCCAAGCACATGATCGAGAGGATTATGCCGGCGAACCGGTTTTGCTGCGCGATGACGCCGCCTGCATACAGCGCGACATATACCGAGAACCCATTGAAAGCCGCGGCGATCAGCGACTTGAGCGGTGGCGTCATCGAGAACGAGAAAGCTGTTCTTGTCGGCTTTAGCGGTGCGAGACGGATGACGAGCGCGGTACCCGCGAGAGTTAACAGGTTGAGGTGGCCTGTAGCTCCGGGTATTTGACGGAGCGCCAGTGCTGCGATGGCGGCAAGTACAAGCAGCTCGATGTTTTTACGAGTAGGCGTCCCGCAGCGCTGCGCAACGGCGATGATGCACATCATGCAGCAGCATGCAGCTACCGCATGCAAGAGGCTGCTGAGGGCAAGGGCCTCCGTGTCGGCCATTTTGGCAGCGGGGAGAAAGCCCCCTATGGCCATTGTGAAGGCGAGCAGCCCTGTGCAGCAGATCTCCGGAGTGGCCGTGCGTCGAGTGCGGTACAGATTGAACACGGCAAGTGCGGCGAGGGCGCAGGCGAGGCATGAAAAGAGACCGATGGCAGCGTCTGATGTCAGAAAGCCGGAGGCGGCCGCGCCTTGCCCGTGCTCGCTCGTAAGGGCTGTGATCGAGTCTTTCAGTAGAAGGGTCAACAGGACGAGCGTCGCATTGCAGGCGTGGGGGAGCGCC
This sequence comes from Bacteroidaceae bacterium, assembly GCA_963617695.1. Lineage (GTDB taxonomy): Bacteria > Actinomycetota > Coriobacteriia > Coriobacteriales > Coriobacteriaceae > Collinsella. Next base: position 6,420 of record CAVEPV010000037.1, on the reverse strand, counting down.
TTGCGCAGTGTGACGAGCTGCTCGGTGGGTGTGCCTGGGACGCTCTCGCGCTCCTCGGCATTAGGGTTTTGTCCCGCATTCGAATCGATCAGGCTGACGAGTAGGGCAACGGCCTCTGCCTGGGTGTTCACGTCCAGCTTTTCGTATATGCGCTTAGCGTAGGTGCCCACGGTCGATTTCGCCACTCCGATGTCCTCGGCGATGGCGGCGAGGCTCATCCCTGTACAGAGCCGGGCCGCGACTTTGAGCTCCTGTTTGGTGAACGTGCCGGTGTCGAGCGCCGCCTCGATCTCGACGTGTGAGAGGGCGGTTGGGGAGCTTTCTTTAGCGCCCCTCGGGTGCTCATCCGTTTGGTCACCGGCGCTTTTATGCCTCGAGAGCCAAAGGAAAAGGGAGATGCAGTACAGTGCGCCGGCGATAAGCAGGGCAAGTAGGAGAACACCCCGATCGGCAACCGCGGCGTTGCCGTTAAGCAGAAAGCTGGCCATGAATAGATGGCTGATTGCCGCGAGTGGGGGCACGGCGCAGAGGGCGTAAAAGATATGCTTACGAGCCTTCTCGCGGTGGATGGAGTGCATGATCCATTCTTTTGCAAGGGCTGTGACCAGCAGGAACAATGCGATTACGGCAACCAGCATGCAGGACATGAATGCTGCACGGTCTCTATAGCCCCAGGCCAATAAGAGCAGGATGCTCGCGCCGGCAAGGAAAGCTCCTCCTTTGGCCGCGGCTTGCGCGTTCCAATAAAAGCATGCGAGCGGAATGCACGCCAGCATAAGCAGGCAGAGAGAGGTGCTTGCCTGCACAAGGTTCTCCGGCGCGTTTCCACAGGCGAGCTGCGCCTCAGAAAGCACGGCCCCCGTGAGCATCAAGAGCGAAACCCCAAGCGTTCCCACCGCCCCAAGCCCCGGTGCCGTCCGCGCTTTCTCGGCGAGCGAGGGGGCGCGGCCCGAGATGACGCCCTGCGTGGAGGTTGAAGACGGCTCGGGAGGGGCTTCCTCCTCGAGTTTTCCTATTCCCAACGAGAGCGCATACAGCGTAAACGAGGCTGCAGCCTGTGCAGGGAAAGGCGGGAGCGAAGCGGTCAGCAGAACAATTACGCCGACGACCCACGAGGAACTGGATGTATTGCCCTCGGTTTTCACTGAATAGGCCATGGCGAGGACAGGCCATAGGAACACAAGGATTAATTCTTGGACGCCAACTGGCAACAATGACGCGGCAAAGAGCATGGCAAGAAGCGCGATGGTAATCCGAGTCGGTTTTTCGCTTGTGAGGGTCTTGCCTAGCGCGCGATAAACCTGGGAGAAGAGGAACGGAAGAAAGGACGGCAGCGTTAAGAGTGCGCAAATCGTAAACCTTTCCACGGTGTCGGTCGAGATCTCCGCCATGCTTGTCGGGATAGATAAAATGGCGACCGTTGCCTGCGCGACAGCGCTTACATGCGCCGCTGAGCAAAGTGTGTCTGCAAGCTCAAAGCGGCTGGCTAGTCGTTTCATGATTTGGAGTCTGATGCGGGGCTCTTGCCAACGTCGCATTTTTGAGCAGCGCGTTTGAACTCGGCGCGTACGGCTGCTCGTACAACTGCGTAGATGAGCACCAAAAGCAGCAGTCGCGGCAAAAACCAGATCGCCGCGGCATAAAGAAGCGAGAACATCTCGGAAGTGCTGAGCAGCATGGATCCCCCTCAAGAGCGTTTACCAGAATAATACTCGCCTCCCCAGCGGCTGCTGTGGGAGGCGAAACGTTTCCTTCCTTAGGATATGGCTCCGCCTTTCATCCAGCCGCTTCCGGTGCTATGAAATTCTGCATAGAACTGGCAAGTCGCCGGAACCTTGTGAGCCGGCGTGATGCTGCACCAGTAGGTGATGCAGACAGTTCGACCGCTATCGGCCTTTGTATAGCGATACCCCTGGTTGGTTACGCTTGCTGCTGTTGCGGTAATCCAGGCGCTGTTGACCTTCGTAACGAGCAGACCGTTTGTCTCCAGCGAAGTGGATGCGGTGACCACTGTGGGAACGCCTTTGATTACGGTATTGAGCTTGGCCGCTTTAACCGAGGTGTTCGGAATGATTTTCTTCGAAAATGGGATATAGCCTGAAACGAACTCCCCTTCGGCTTTGGCGCGCTTCACGGCTTCCTGCCAAAGACGTTCGGCTTCTTTACCGTCGCTCACGGCAGCGTCCTCGCCCGAGACATCTGCGAATGCCGGAACGGCTCCAATTAGGCTGCTTGCCGAAACGAGGGAAGCTGCGATAAGGGCTCTTCTGCTAATGGACGGGGTTGTTTTGTTGCTCTGGTTAAGTTGATGGACCTTGTTCATCGCTTGCTCCTTTCTTGCAGTTGGACGCCATTGGCGCCTCCCGACTTTGTCGGGACTTCGCTTTGCATCATGCCGCAGGGTCTAGATTCTGTCTGTCGTACGGCGTTGATGATTTTTTAAATCTGCTGGTAGATTGCCTATTTCTGGAGCGTGCCACTGCCTACGCCTCGACGTTTATGCGCGTTGCGTAGATGAGTCGAAACACAGTTATATAACGCTAACTCTCGGGCATACTGTCAAAGTGTGTTGCGGCTAACTTGGCCGCGGAGCAATCGTGTTCCCAAATGAGAGAGAGGGACAAGTATGAGTGACATTATCGACGTCTACGGCCGTGAGGTTCTCGACTCGCGCGGCAACCCCACCGTCGAGGTGGAGGTCGTGCTGGACGACGGCAGCTTTGGCCGTGCCATGGTTCCGTCCGGCGCTTCTACGGGCGCCTTCGAGGCCTGCGAGCTTCGTGACGGCGACAAGAGCCGCTACTTGGGCAAGGGCGTAAGCCAGGCCGTCGACCACGTGAACAAGGAGTGCGCCGAGGCCGTAATCGGTCTGGACGCCCTCGACCAGCGCGGCGTCGACGCGGCCCTCATCGCCGCCGACGGCACCCCCAACAAGACCAACCTCGGCGCCAACGCCATCCTGGGCGTCTCCCTTGCTGTGGCCCGCGCCGCTTCTCAGTCCACCGGCGTGGAGCTTTACCAGTACCTCGGCGGTGTGAACGGCCACCTGCTGCCCACCCCGATGATGAACATCCTCAACGGCGGCGTGCACGCCGACAACAACGTGGACTTCCAGGAGTTCATGATCATGCCCGTCGGCGCCCCCTCCTTCACCGAGGGCCTGCGCTGGTGCGCTGAGGTCTACCACACCCTCAAGGGCGTTCTCCACGAGGCCGGTCTTGGCGGCGGCGTGGGCGACGAGGGCGGTTTTGCTCCCAACCTCAAGACCAACGCCGAGCCGTTCGAGTACATCACCAAGGCCGTCGAGAAGGCCGGCTTCAAGCCGGGCGAGGACTTCATGTACGCCATGGATCCCGCCAGCACCGAGTTCTACAACGCCGAGACCGGCATGTACGAGCTCAAGGGCGAGGGCGTGGAGTACACCTCCGAGCAGATGGTCGACTACTGGGAGAAGCTCGTTAACACCTACCCCATCATCTCCATCGAGGACGGCATGGCCGAGGAGGACTGGGACGGCTGGGTCGAGCTCACCAAGCGCATCGGCAACAAGGTCCAGCTCGTCGGCGACGACCTGTTCGTGACCAACACCGAGCGCCTCAAGAAGGGCATTGAGCTCGGCGCCGCTAACGCCATCCTCGTCAAGGTCAACCAGATCGGTACCCTCACCGAGTCGCTCGAGGCCATCGAGACCGCCAAGGAGGCGGGCTACGCCTGCATCGTCTCGCACCGTTCGGGCGAGACCGAGGACTCCACCATCGCCGATCTCGTGGTGGGCGTGAACGCCGGCCAGATCAAGTCGGGCGCGCCCTGCCGCTCCGACCGCATTGCCAAGTACAACCAGCTCGTCCGCATCGAGGACCAGCTCGGCGAGAGCGCCAAGTACGCCGGCAAGTCCGCGTTCTACAACATTCGCTAAGACTCTGTAGCGTATACAGCGATCGGGGCGGCCGTGCGAGCTCGCCCCGATCTGCCAAACGGTACCGGAACCTTAAAGGCCGGTGCCGTTTTTTTGCGTGCGGCATCGGTGCGGGCGGCGCATGGTATAACAAAGGGGCGCAATCAAACCTCAATCGCACAAGGCGCATATGGAAACGTATTCTCAAAATTCTGCATACAGCCGCGGGTCGGCGGCCAATCTCGGCGGTTCGCGTCGGGCGGGTACGCGCGGCCAGGTTCAGGTTCGCACAAGGCCCCGGGCTCAGGCTCAGCAAGGGAGCTCGCGCGAGGATCAGCCGCGCAAGACGCAGTTCATGCGCTACGCGAGCGACGGTCCTGTGGTGCAGGCCATCTATCGCTACACCACCGGCCCCTTTCGCAAATGGGCCGTGGCAGTTGCGGTCGTTGTCGTGCTCGCGTGCCTCTACGGGCCCGTGCGTGACTGCTATGCGGCCCATCGCTCGGGCGAGGTGCTCGAGCAGCAGGTGGCCATCTGCAAAAAGTACAACAAGACGCTCAAGACCGACATCGAGGCGCTCCTCTCGGAGGAGGGCGTCAAGGACGTCGCGAACAAGCGTCTCGGCCTCGTGATGTCGGGTGAGAAAAAGCTCAACGTGGTCGACGGCAGCTCGAGCTCCGATACCGATACCGCCTCGGGCGAGACCATCGCGTCGTCGGACGACCTCGAGCGCGAGCTTGCGGCCGTCGCTACCGACGTGCCGTGGTACACGCGTGCACTCGATACCGTGTTCGGCTTTACGGGCGTCGAGGGGCAGACGGGCACCGTGAGCAGCTCCTCTAACTAGAACCAGAAAGGCGGCCACGATGGACGCTACCTTTAGGATCGCCGCAATCGATTTGGGCACGGTCTCGTCGCGCCTGGTGCTGGCCGAGGTCAGCGGGGGAGTGATCCTCTCGTCGAGCAAGCACACCGAGATCACGGACCTGGGCGAGGGCGTCGATGCGACCGGTCGTTTTTGCGCGGCCGCCATCGACCGTGTGGTTGCGGCTTGCACGCAGTTTGTGGACGAGGCGTGCGCCTTTGGCGCCGAGGCCGTGTGCACCACCTGCACGAGTGCGGCGCGCGATTCCGAGAACGCGGAAGAGCTGCTCGGCCGCCTGCGCGAGCTCGGGCTCAAGCCGCAGGTTATCTCGGGCCTTGTAGAGGCGCGTCTCACGTTTTTTGGTGTGGCGCATGATTTTGAGGGCGAGCGCATCTTGGTGGCCGACTCGGGTGGCGGTTCCACTGAGCTCGCCTGCGGCAGCTACCGGGCTTGCCCGTCCGCATTCGAGCTCGAGAGTGCACATTCGCTCGATATCGGTTGCCGCCGCGTGACGGAAAAGTTCCTGCTCACGGACCCGGCGAGCGCCAGCGAGATTGCCGCCGCATCTGCCTGGGCCGACGAGCAGTTTGCGGCCTACTGGGCCGAGGCCGATACGGCTGACGGTGCCGCCGGCGCCGTCGTTGCCGTGCGCCCCGACCGCCTCGTTGCCGTGGGAGGAACGGTGACCACGCTCGTGGCCATGGTGCACGAGCTCGAGCGCTACGACCCGGCCTTTGTTCACTTGCACAGCCTTTCGCTCGCAGAGGTCGAGAGCGCGATCGCGCGCATGAGCGGCCTTGCCGCCACCGAGATCGCCACGCTCCCGGGCATTCAGCCCAAGCGCGCCCGTGTGATCTTGGCCGGCGCGCTCGTTATCCGTTCCCTCATGCGCACCGGCGGCTACACCGAGCTCACCGTGAGCGAGAACAGCCTGCTCGCGGGCATGGCGGCCACCATCAACGAGATGCTCGACGGCAAACCTGCCACCATCGGCTGGGCACCCGAGCTCGCGCAAGCCGTGTGCTAGACTCTTTGTCCATATGGGGGCGTGGCGGAATTGGCATACGCAGGAGACTTAAAATCTTTGGCCGCAAGGATTGTGGGTTCGAGTCCCACCGCCCCTACCACCTTGAATGTTCCGACGCACCGCATGCCTGGCGGTGCAAAAAGAGGGGATTCGTATGAGCACTGAGAACGAGAACCCGGTCGAGCTTTTTGGCCTGCACGTGGCGCACGTGGGTATCAATGCGCAAAACCCTGACGAGGCGCGCGAGATCGCCGAGCTCTTTGCGCAGCTCATGGGCCTGCCCGTTATCGACACCCCGGTTTCGTACTTCTCCGACACGCTCGTCGAGACCATGAAGCAGAACGGTCGCGGCACGCACGGGCACATCGGCTTTGGCGTGAACGACCTGCCCGCAGCCGAGGCGTGGTTTGCCGCGCGCGGATTCGAGATCAACGAGGAGAGCCGTGCCCTCAACGAGGATGGCTCCACCAAGCTCGTGTACTTCAAGCGCGAGGTCGGCGGATTCGCCATTCATCTGGTGGCCGAGAATTAAGAAAATATTTCTTGAATCGGCTTGGCCCTTTCGGTAATATTTAACAGCACGCGGGCGTGGCGGAATTGGCAGACGCGTACGGTTCAGGTCCGTATGGGGGC
>CAVEPV010000036.1:0-15432 GCA_963617695.1 Bacteroidaceae bacterium | reverse complement strand
CCTGCCGAGTGCCGCGCCATCATGGGCTACATCCCGCGCCTGGCCGACGCCAAGATCGTGCGCACCTGGGCCGGTTGGGAAGACGTGTGCGTCGACGGCGTGCCCGTGATTTCCAACATCGATGAAGTGCCCGGACTCACCATCGCCTGCGCCTTTACCGGCCACGGTTTTGGCATCTCGCCCATCGTGGGCGTGCTCCTGTCCGAGATGGCCTGCGGTGAGGAGACGACGCTCGACGTCTCGGCGTTCCGCTACGACCGTTTCAAGGCCTGGCTGTAGGGCGCAAGGCCTTACAACCCTTTGTCTACCTGCGAGGTTCTCTTATGGACAACTTCTCTTTCAACATGCCTACGCGCATCGTGTTCGGTCGCGACACCGAGGCCGAAGTCGGCCGCCTGGTCGCCCATCACGGAGGCACCCGGGTGCTGGTGCTGTTTGGCGGGGGCTCGGTGGTGCGCTCGGGTCTGCTGAAGCGCGTACTCGCTTCGCTCGACCGTGCGCTGCTCGACCATGTGGAGCTGGGCGGCGTGAAGCCCAATCCGCTTGCGAGCATGGTTTATGAGGGAATCTCACTCGTTCGGGACGAGAAGATCGACTTTATCCTGGCGGTGGGCGGCGGCAGCGTGATCGATACGGCTAAGGCCATCGCTGCCGGCGCCCTCTACCAGGGCGACTTCTGGGACTTCTTCGACGGGACGCGCTCGCCCGACGAAGCCCTGCCCGTGGGCTGCATCCTCACCATCGCGGCATCGGGTTCTGAGGCGTCCGTCGACTCCGTGATCACGCAGGACGAGTCGATGCTCAAGCGCGACGCCAGCTCCGAGGTCTTGCGGCCGGTGTTCAGCATTATGAACCCCGCACTCACTGAGACCCTCCCGGCGTACCAGACGGCCTGCGGCATCACTGACATGTACTCGCACCTGCTGGAGCGCTACCTCACCAACACCGCAAACGTCGAGACCACTGACCGCATGATCGAAGGCGTCATGCTTGCGATTATCGACCAGGCGCCGCGCGTGATGGCCGACCTTACCGATTACGAGGCGCGCGCGAACATCATGTGGGCCGCCTGCATGGCGCACAACAACGTGTGCGGCGTGGGACGCACCCATGATTGGGCAAGCCACGAGATCGAGTACGCGCTCTCGTCCAAGTACGGTGCCGCTCACGGCGCAGGCCTGGCCGTTGTCATGCCGGCCGTGATGACCTATTGCTTGGAGCACGATGTCGCGCGCTTTGCGCGCCTGGCGCGCAACGTGTGGGGGATCGAGGAGGCCGATGACCGCGCTGCCGCCCTTGCCGGCATTGCGGCTCAAAAGGCATTTACCACCTCGATCGGCATGCCGGCGACCCTTGGTGAGGTGGGCGGTTGCGAGGCCGATATACCCGAGCTTGTGCACGAGACCTGCTGGGGTGCCGGCCGTACGGGCCATGTGGGCGGCTTTTCGCCCTTCGACGAGCAGGACGTGGAGAAGATCTTCCGCCTGATGCTGTAGGCTCCTTGCGCGTGCTCACGCCTCGGTGCTTCCTGCAGGGTCGTCGGCTTCGTGCCGGCGGCCCTTTTTGCATCGGTCGCCCGCGGCGGGCCCGTTGGGCTCCTGAATGGCGACCGGCGCCCCGGCGCGGGCGTCTCTGCGCCGGGCTCGATTCCCCAACATATAGGTCAAGGGTCAACTTTTGAAAACTTTGGGGCATCCGGCGTAGGTCCGGGCGCTCCGTTTTGTTAAAAACCGAAAGGGGAGAAAAGCTCCGCCGCAGGTCACTGCAGGGGGTTGGTTTCGCTGCTCTTTCGCTTATGGCCGTTTGGTAGCGCGCTTTCAAGAAAATCGATTGCTCTGACCTGCTAAAACACTATATGTAGTGTTGCCCTTTGAAAAATCGTCCATCATGTAGTTGGGCGATTGCTTTATGATTGACGAGCTATGAGAGAGTATCGCCCTGTCGCTCGCACGGGAGTGCGTGTCCTGACGATGCGATAGGGTTCTTTTTGCACATACGCGCACGGTCGGTGCGGCAGGACGGACGTAGGGCCGCCAGGTTGTTTCCGGCATGGGCGCACGGGCGTTTTACGAGGTTTTTAGGGGAAGGCAGCGCAATGAAGATCATCAAGCGAAGCGGCACCGAGGTCACGTTTGACATCGAGAAGATCGTGAACGCTATCCGCGCGGCCAACCGCGAGGTCAAGGAGAACGCCCGCCTCACCGAGCGTCAGGTGACCTATGCCGCCCAGAACGTTGCCGAGGCGTGCGAGAAGGCCGGGCACACCGTCTCGGTCGAAGAGGTCCAGGACATGGTGGAAGACGAGATCATGCGTCTTGACTGCTATGAGGTGGCCCGCCGCTACATCATCTATCGCTATGTTCAGGGCCTCAAGCGCACCAAGAACACCACCGACGACAAGATCCTCTCCCTCATCGAGTGCAACAACGAAGAGGTCAAGCAGGAGAACTCCAACAAGAACCCCACCGTCAACTCCGTGCAGCGCGACTACATGGCCGGCGAGGTTTCCAAGGATCTGGCTCAGCGCGTGCTGCTGCCGGCAGATGTGGTGGCCGCCCACAACGAGGGCATCATCCATTTCCACGATTCTGACTACTTTGCGCAGCATATGCACAACTGCGACCTGGTGAACCTCGAGGACATGCTGCAAAACGGCACCGTCATCTCGGGCACGCTGATCGAGAAGCCGCACAGCTTCTCTACCGCGTGCAACATCGCCACGCAGATCATCGCGCAGGTGGCCTCCTCGCAGTACGGCGGTCAGTCCATCTCGCTTACGCACCTGGCGCCCTTTGTTGAGGTGAGCCGTCAGAAGATTCGCCGTGAGGTTTCTCGCGAGCTTGCCGAGCTGGGCGTGGACGCGCCCGAGGAGAAGATCGCCGGCGTGGTGGAAGACCGCCTGCGCGACGAGATCCGCCGCGGTGTGCAGACTATCCAGTACCAGGTCGTGACCCTTATGACCACCAACGGCCAGGCGCCGTTCGTGACCGTGTTCATGTACCTCAACGAGGCCCGCAGCGCTGCCGAGAAGCACGACCTGGCCATGATCATCGAGGAGACCCTGCGCCAGCGCTACGAGGGCGTGAAGAACGAGGCGGGCGTGTGGATCACCCCGGCGTTCCCCAAGCTCATCTACGTGCTGGAAGACGACAACGTCTACGAGGACACCCCGTACTTCTATCTCACGCAGCTTGCGGCCAAGTGCACCGCCAAGCGCATGGTGCCCGACTACATCTCTGAGAAGAAGATGCGCGAGCTCAAGCTCTCCCGTGGCGAGACCGCGGGCAACGGCGACTGCTTCACCTGCATGGGCTGTCGCAGCTTCCTCACGCCCGACCGCTCCGGCAACGGCTTTAACAACGTGGCCAACGCCAAGAACTGGGAGCCGGGCCGCCCCAAGTACTACGGCCGCTTTAACCAGGGCGTCGTGACCATCAACCTGCCCGACGTGGCCCTTTCCTCGCATCAGGACATGGATCGCTTCTGGGAGATCTTCGACGAGCGCCTCGATTTGTGCTACAAGGCCCTTATGTGCCGCCACAACCGCCTGAAGGGCACGCTCTCCGACGCCGCTCCGATCCTGTGGCAGTACGGCGCCCTTGCGCGCCTCAAGAAGGGCGAGACGATTGATCGCCTGCTCTACGGCGGCTACTCGACTATCAGCCTGGGCTATGCTGGCCTGTACGAGTGCGTGAAGTACATGACGGGCCACAGCCACACCGACGACCAGGGCACGCCGTTTGCCACCGCTGTGATGCAGCATATGAACGACAAGTGCGAGGAGTGGAAGGCCAAGACCGACATCGACTTCTCCCTTTACGGCACGCCGCTCGAGTCCACAACCTATAAGTTCGCCAAGGCCCTGCAGCGCCGTTTTGGCGTCATTCCCGGCGTGACGGACAAGGGCTACATCACCAACAGCTACCACGTGCACGTGAGCGAGAAGATCGACGCCTTCACCAAGCTCAAGTTCGAGAGCGAGTTCCAGCGCCTCTCGCCGGGCGGTGCCATTTCCTATGTTGAGGTGCCCAATATGCAGGACAACCTCAAGGCCGTCATCCGCGTGATGCAGTACATCTACGAGAACATCATGTACGCCGAGCTCAACACCAAGAGCGACTTTTGCCAGGTGTGCGGCTACGACGGCGAGATCCAGATCGTGGAGGACGACGGCAAGCTGGTGTGGGAGTGCCCCAGCTGCGGCAACCGCGACCAGGAGAAGATGAACGTCGCGCGTCGTACCTGCGGCTACATTGGCACGCAGTTCTGGAACCAGGGCCGCACCGAGGAGATCCGCGATCGCGTGCTCCATCTGTAGGGCACGGGCGCGAGCACAAGGCGCGGAGGCTCGATGAACTACGCCACGATCAAATACTTTGACATCGCGAACGGCGAGGGTGTGCGCACCTCGCTGTTCGTGAGTGGTTGCCGCCGCGGATGCAAGAACTGCTTTAATGCCGTGGCCTGGGATTTTGCCGCGGGCGAGCCGTTCGATACGGCTGTGGAAGACGAGATTTTGAGCAGCCTCGACCATCCCTTCTGCGACGGGCTGTCGATTCTGGGCGGTGAGCCCATGGAGCCCGAGAATCAAGCGGGGCTCGTGGACTTTGTCGAGCGCGTGCGTCGCGCGTATCCGCGGGGCGCCGGCAAGACCATCTGGTGTTACACGGGCGACACGCTTGATGAGCTGTGCTGCGGCGGGCGCCACCACACCGAGGTGACCGACCGGCTGCTCGACGCGTTGGACATTCTGGTCGACGGGCCCTTTGTGCAGGAGCTCTACGACATCTCGTTGCGCTTTCGCGGGTCTTCCAACCAGCGCGTCATCGATATGAACGCTACGCGTGCGGCCGCGGCCGAGCATGCCGTTGCGCTTTCGCAAGCGGTGAAGCTGTGGCAAGATGAGACGGTTTACAGCACGCATTCGATGGAATAGGGATTAAGGCTCATGGTCGATCAGCACAAGGTTGAGCAGGCGGTTCGTCTGCTGCTCGAGGGTATCGGCGAGGATCCGACGCGCGAAGGCCTCATCGAGACGCCGGCGCGTGTGGCGCGCATGTACACCGAGCTGGCCGGCGGCATGGATCAGGACGCATCTGAGCATCTCTCCCGCACGTTCTCGGTTGCGAGCAATGATCTGGTGATCGAGCGAGACATCACGTTCTACTCCATGTGCGAGCACCATATGCTGCCCTTTTACGGTAAGGCGACCATCGGCTACATCCCGAATGGTCGCGTGGCCGGTCTTTCCAAGCTGGCGCGTACCGTGGAGGTCTTTGCCCGTCGCCTGCAGCTGCAAGAGCAGCTTACCGCGCAGATCGCCGATGCCCTGATGGAGTACCTGGCACCGCAGGGCGCCATCGTGATGCTCGAGGCCGAGCACATGTGCATGACCATGCGCGGTGTGCAAAAGCCCGGAACCCAGACGGTTACGCTCGCGCGCCGCGGCGTGTTCGAGACGGATCCGGCTTTGGAGGAGCGCTTCTTTAACATGCTCTCCCGCAGCTAGGGGAGGGTGGAACGAGCATGGCCGAGCAGACCCTGAGCCTGACTCACGAGATGCCGCGTGTCGATGCCGTCTGGCGAAACGCCGCCTTTCAGGCGCATCTGGCACGTATAGACGAGCTGGAGGCCGAGCGGGAGTTCTGCCGACACGGAGCAGCGCATCTGCTGGACGTGGCCCGCATCATGTGGATTGCGAACCTCGAAGGCGAGCTTGGACTCGATCGCGAGTTGGTGTATGCCACGGCGCTTCTCCACGATATCGGCAGAGACGAGCAGTATGAAACGGGTATACCTCACGATGTTGCAAGCGAGCGCATCGCCTGCGAGATCTTGACCGCGGCGCCCGAGGACGTGCGTTTTAGCGCCGCCGAGCTCACCCAGATTCGACGTGCGATTTTGGGTCACCGGGGCCTGCGCGCAGACGCCTCGGTGCTCGAGGAGCTGCTCTTTCGCGCTGACAAGGCCTCGCGCGCCTGCTTTGCGTGTGCCGCGCGTGCCGCCTGCAACTGGTCTGAAGACAAGATGAACCCGGCGGTTGCCGTCTAGCGTCTCCGCGCGGGGTAAACCGAGGAGGCAAATAGCATGACAGACAAGAAACTTCCCGAGAACGCGACGCCTGTTGACGGGGCGGAGCTTGCGACCCGTACGGGTCACGGTCTGCCGGCGACTCGTACGGCCCTGGCGCGTGCGGAGCACGATGAGCTCGAACATGCCGATCGCATTGTGATCGACGGGCTCGAGGTGTTTGCGAACCACGGCGTCTATCCCGAGGAGAATGCCCTGGGGCAGAAGTTCATCGTCTCGTTGGCTCTGTTCACCGACCTTTCCGATGCCGGTTCGCACGACGACCTTGATGCCTCGGTCGATTACGGCGCCGTCTGCCATGAGGTGGACGCCTATCTGCGCAAGCATACCTTCAAATTGATTGAGACGGCTGCCGAGGGTACGGCGCGCCTGCTGCTGGGCTCGCATCCGCAGCTGTTGGGTGTGCGCGTGCGCATCGAGAAGCCCTGGGCGCCGATCGGCCTGCCGCTTAAGAACGTGGGCGTCGAGATTGAGCGCGTGCGGGCGTAAGAGGCACCGTGATGTGGCGGGCATCGGCTGGCGATGACCTGCCCGGCGACCCGGTGTTTAGGCGGTTTGTGTAAGACCGCAACGCAAGGGGACGGCCCTGGAATTTCTCCGGAGCCGTCCCCTTTGGTTTTGCCCTTTGTCTGCGCGGGGCCGTGCGTTTGCGTGCTTAGAGCGTGAAGCTCGTGGAGGTGCCAAAGCGCTCGTCAAAGGCGCTGCGGTCGATAAGCTCGGTGGCGAGCGTGCCGGCCGCACTGGTGTCGACGTTCGTGTCGTAGGTGCCGGTGACGGTGACCGTGATGCTCGACTCGCCCGAGGCGGTCTCGCCGTCGGCCACGATGCTCACGGCCTTGCCTTGGGCATCCGCGAGCGTGGCACCCTCTGCTACGTGGAGCTCAGAGACGGTGCAGCTCTCGCTCACAATCCAGGCCGAGGTGGCGTCGATATTCACGATCAGCGGGCTGTCCTGCGTGCTGCCAGCGCTGTTCTCGGTGATGCTCGCCGCGCCGATCCAGGTAGTCTGCTCGGTCAGGTAGACCGTCACCTGCGAGATGGTGTCGGCGGTCACGGTGCCGCTCATGCTCTGGCCGATGCCCGTGAACGTGACGGTAGCGCCGTTCGAACCTGCCTGGCCCCAGCTGTTTGCATCGTTGCCCTGGGCTGTGAGCAGGGCGTTTGAGTCGCTGTCAAAGTCGAGCACGGTGTTTTTGAGGACCACCGAGGCGCTTGTGTTGGTGAGGTAGAACATCGTGCCGTCCTCCACCGCCGAGGAGAGGGTCGAGTCGACAGCCTGGAAGGTGGCTACGTCTCCGGTGGTGGACTCGGCGTCGCCCGAGGTGGACTGGTAGATGATCACGCCGTCGGCGATGGGGTCTGAGGCCGTCTTGCCCGTGATGGAGCTGGTGAGCTCCGACTCCTTGATAAGGATGGTGTTCAGGCCCTCCATGCCGGCGAGCTGGCTGCCGCTGGCCGTGCCGGTGATGCCGCAGACCTCGATGTCGCCCGTGGAGTAGAGGATGGGGGAGCCGGAGCCCGCCGTGGAGATGGTGGAGTCGGTGACGGAGATGTTGCCGCCGCCGCGGTCGGTGGCAACACCCGCGCAGTGGTCGCTCTGCGTTTCGATCTGCATGTTGGCGGCCACGATGGTGCCTGCATAGGTGGCGTCGAGGCCGCGTGAATTGCCGGCTGCGGTAGCGATGGTGGTGTCGTTTACCAGGACGTTCGCACTGTCGGTGGCAAAGATGCCGTTGGAACCCTCGCTTGTGGCAGAAAGGTCGCAGGCACTCACGTAGGCGCTTGACTCGCTGCCCACGGCGGTAAGAATCGAGTTCACGCCGTAGAAGTTGCAGCGGTCGCCGTCGGTGTCATCGCCCGTCTTGGTGAGCGTTACCGTGTCGAGCGTGAGCGTGCCGCCGTTTTCCGCCAAGCCGGCGTTCTGGTCGGCATCGGTGGCGGAGTACGACTCGTTTGCTGCCTCGACCTCGGTGCCGTCGGCCTCGATGGCACCCGTGTACGTGCCCGTGTAGTCAAAGGTCATGGTGTTGGCGCCGCCCGCGCCGCCGCCCTGGGGAGCACCGCTTGCGTTCCCGCCGCCGGCCGTGTCCGCGCTGGAGCCGCCTGTGGCCCAGACGGTCGTGGCACCCGCGGCGGCGCCGGTGAGCAGGGAGAGACCCGCCGTTGCAAGAACGGTGCGGCGGGTGACGATGAGGGGAGCGCGCTTGGCGATGTGCTCGGTTGACTTCATGGTGTGCCTCCTTGGCTCGATTCCTGACAACGCTGTTATACCGTGGCCGGGAGGGCACCAGAGGCCTTGGGAACAAATCTAAAGTACGTCTAAGCCGTGGTGAAGGTTGGGCTAAGGTTTGGATGGCGCCTGCTGCACCGGACGCCCTTTGAGCAGGCGATTTGCTGCTTTGTTACCCGGGCAATAGGTGTCGAGCAGGGCGTGGAAGCGTGCGTTGTGACTCGGTTCCATCAGGTGCACCAGCTCGTGCACGACGACCATCTGCAGGCATTCGGGCGGGTAGGCCGCAAGCTGCGTGTTGATGCGGATGGCCCCCGTCTTGGGCGTGCAGGAACCCCAGCGGGTCTTCATGGTGCGGATGCTCCAGCGCGTGGCGGAAACTCCCGTGCGCGATTCCGCCTCGTGGGCGATACCGGGCAAAACGCGGGTGATTTCTTGCTTGTAGCGCGCCCGTACCGCACAGGCGCGTTCTTCGACGGTGAGAGCGGCGGGGTCTGTGCCCAGGAACTCCTCGATGGGGGTCGCGCGACCCCAGAGGAGGAGGGTCGAGCCGGGCGCGTACGGGGTGGAACCCGGGGTGCTCGCGCTGCCGCCGGCGTGAGCGTCGACGGCACCGGTGTTGGCGCCGGCTTCGATTCCGCCGCTTATGTCGCCTCCTCCGTACAGCTCCCGTTGGCGGTCCACATGTTTGCAGATCCACGCGGCGTGGCGTTCCAGAAAGTCTTGGATGCGGGCGTTGCTTGCGCGCACAGGAGCGCTCAGGGTCACGCTGCCATCGGAGCGTACGCGCAGGTTGAGGTTCTTCACGCGCTTGCGGGTAACCTCGACGGCGATGCTTCCGCCGCTCGGCGTAATGATGCTGAGCGTGGTTGCGCTAGATGCGGGTTTTGGGCTCACGGGCTCTCCTGTGCGGTTCTTTTGCTCTCGAGCGGCGGTTCTTCGCATGCCAAGTTGCGCCATGTGAAGAGCCGCCGCTCGCGGTGTATCGCTTTTGAATCTTTATTCTAGCCCGCGGGCGCCACGTATAATGAGTGCTCGCGCAATGCCTGCGGCCGCGTGCCGCATCAATATGAAAGGACTTGTCCTATGGTCAACGTAGCAGTCATTTTTGGTGGCATCTCCACCGAGCACGACATCTCGCTCAAGTCGGCCGACAACGTGATCGCGTCCCTTCCCGCCGATCGCTTTGTGCCCGTGATGATCGGCATCGACCGTGCCGGTTCGTGGTTCCACTACACGGGCGAGGTGGCCGACATCGTGACGGGCGCTTGGGAGGAGCACGACTGCGCTCCGGTCGTCCTGATCCCCGGCCGCGGCAACGAGGCCCGCGGTGGCTTTATGGAGCTTGTCGATGGCGAGTTCCGTGAGCTCGAGGTCGATGTAGCGCTGCCTGTCCTCCATGGCCAGGGCGGCGAGGACGGTACCGTGCAGGGCACGCTCGAGACCTGCGGCGTCCCCTATGTGGGCTGCGGTGTGCTTGCGAGCGCCGTGTGCATGGACAAGGACGCCTCGCACCGCTTGGCTGCAGCTGCCGGCGTGCGCTCGCCTAAGTGCGAGGTGCTCTACCGCGGCGCTACCGCCGATGACGAAGCGCGCGTGGTCGAGTCCTGCGGCGGCTACCCCGTGTTTGTAAAGCCCGCCCGCGGTGGCAGCTCCATCGGCGTTTCCAAGGCCAACAGCGAGGCCGAGTACCGCGAGGCGCTTGATGCCGCATTCGCGCTTGACGAGAAGGTCGCCGTGGAGGAGAGCATCACGGGCGTTGAGGTGGGCTGCTCCATCGTGGGCGACGCTATCCATGGCACCAAGATGGGCGAGGTCGACGAGATCGTCGTGCACGGCGACGGCTTCTTCCGTATTCACCTGGAGAAGGATCCGGGCGCCAACACCGAGCTGCGCTGCCCCTCCGACCTGCCCGCCGACGTGCTCGCACGCGTGCGCACGGCCGGTGAGACGGTCTACGCGGCGCTCGGCTGCTCTGGCTTTGCGCGCGTCGACCTGTTCGTGACTCCCGAGGGCGAAGTCGTCTTCAACGAGGTTAACTCGACCCCCGGCATGACCTACTACAGCCGCTTCCCGCAGATGATGCGCGTGGCCGGCCACGAGTTCGGCGAGGTGCTGGCCGAACTGATCGATACCAAGCTCGCCGAGGTTGCGCAGTAGCGCACCGGCAGTGTTCGCGCCCGCGCCGGAGCTGTTGCCGGCGCGGGCGCTGGGGTCTGACGGGTCGGGGGTGCTGGCCGTGCTGCCCCGGGCCTCAAAGGACTAGAAGCGCTCGAAAAAGGCGAGGGCGTTCTCGTAGCAGAGCTTGCGCGTGATGCCCTCGCCAAAGCGCTCGACCAGCTGCTGCTGGAAGGATGGGAACTTCGAGGCGTCCGAGACGATCTCGGGCACGGCAGCGCCGTCCAGGTCGCCGCCCAGGGCGATCACGTCCTCGCCGCCCAGCTCCAGCCAGTGCTCGACGTGCGCGGCTAGGGCCTCGAAGGGCAGGGCATGCGCAGCGTCGTCGGTGGTGCCGTCTACCAAAAACTCGCCGCAGTAGTTGAGGCCCACCACGCCGCCGCGATCGCGGATGGTGCGGAACTGGTCGTCGGTGAGGTTACGCGGGTGCCCGCAGACGGTGCGGGAGTTGGAGTGGCTGGCTACAAACGGGCGCGTCGCGCGCTGGGCAACCTCGGCGAAGCACTCGTCATTCAGGTGCGAGACGTCAAGAATCATGCCCGTGCGCTCCATCTCGGCGAGTGCCTCCACGCCCGCTGGCGTGAGGCCGGCATGGCTGTCGTGCCCGCTGGCGAGCGGCCCCTGTGCGTTCCATGAGAGCGAGGCCATGAGTACGCCCACGCGCTTGAGCATCTCGATGAGGCCCAGGTCGGCGGCGAACAGACACGCGTTTTCGATGGTGTGGACAGCTGCGATGCCGCCTGCTTCCAATACGGGGCGAATGTCGCTCGCGCGGCGCACCTCGCGAATCTCCTCATGGTTCAGGTTCACCTGGCCGGTGGTGTGTGCCATGATCTGCGCGTGAAAGCGGATGGCCTGCTCGGGCGTGTAGCAGTCGGGGATAAAGGTCGCGAAGCACTGGGCCCAGGGGGTCTCGTCGATCTTGTCGAGCGAGATGGCGCAGCCGTTCACGTCAAGCGCGATGAAGTTCTGCGGTTCCTCCTTGTCGTTCTCTCCGTAAAAATCGGAGCCGCCAACACGGCGGAGCTCAGAATCGAGGGTTTGCCAACCTAGACGGTCGGCGGTGTCACAGTGCAGGTCGAATACGGGGATGGGCATGATGCCTCCGGTGGTCGGTGGGTCGGATTGTTCGGCTGTCCATTGTGGCACATCGGCGCGCGGCGTGCGCGCGATGGGGTATAGTGATGCGCACGCGCGCAGGTCGCCTTGGCCGCGCGATTTCCGACTCGAAGAAACGAGGATTCCCATGTCCAATGAAGGCAAGAAGGTTCGCGCTCACTATCGCGGCACGCTGGACGACGGTACGCAGTTCGACAGCTCTTACGATCGCGGCGAGCCGATCGAGTTCACCTGCGGTGCACACCAGATGATCGCCGGTTTTGACGCTGCTGTGCTCGATATGGAGGTTGGCGAGAAGAAGACCGTGCACATCCCCTGCGCCGAGGCCTATGGCGAGCGCCGCGACGACCTGATTCTCGAGTTCCCCGCCTCGCAGGTGCCCGACATCAGCTCTGTTCACCTGGGTGATAAGATGTATCTCTCCGGCCCTGGCGGCCAGCCCGTTCCCGTCACGGTGGTCGAGGTGACACCCGAGGGCGTGAAGCTCGACGCCAATCACGAGATGGCCGGCAAGGATCTCAACTTCGACATCGAGCTCGTCGAGGTTCTGGACTAGCGCTTGCTGCTTGACGCAAGACTCGTTTAGGTCGACTCGCCGCCTTGTTTTCGCGCGTCGCGCGGGCAAGGTGGCGATATTTTTGAGGAAATGGTAAGCCATGGCATACTTTTACGGTAAAGTAAGCAAAAGTTAACTCACTAGCCGACGCATAGTCGGCTGCCATATGCGAAGGGTTCCACCATGCGGCTTCACGAATCAGGCGAAGATTACCTCGAGGCCATTTTGATGCTCCAGCAGGAGCGCGGCACGGTGCGATCCGTAGACATCGCTGAGCGTCTGGGCGTGACCAAAGCGAGTGTCTCCAAAGCGATGTCTTTGCTCGAAGACCGCGGTTACGTAGAGATGCTCAAACGCGACGTCCGCCTGACCGAGGCCGGTCGCGACATAGCCTCCCAAGTACTCGAGCGCCACGTCTTCTTCAGCGACCTTCTGGTCTCCTCCGGCGTCGACCCCGACCTCGCCGCCGAGGAAGCCTGCCACATGGAACACTGCCTCTCCGAGGAAAGCTTCCAAAAGCTCAAAGCCAAAGTAGGGGAGTCCCAGGACAAATAGAGAGCTGATTCCACCCCGCATCAAGCCCCTTGAAGCCAACTCCTGCTCTAAGGACATGCGCCCCACGAACGTCCAGCAAAGTCAACGTAGGCCGCGGGACTCGGGATTTATTCTCTGAGCGATCCCGCAGCCGCGAAGCGGCGAGGACCAGCGAAGAGAAAAATCCCGAGTCCCGCGGCCGGTCGGCCTAAGCCTCCTTGACGTTCATGGCGCGCATGGCATTCAGGATCGCCAGTATTGCCACGCCCACGTCTCCAAACACCGCGAGCCACATGTTGGCCAGGCCGAGGGCCGCCAGCACCAAGATGAGCAGCTTGACGCCCAACGCGAACACGATGTTTTGCCACACAATGCCCATGGTCTTGCGCGCGATGCGCATGGCGCGAGCGATGTTTGAGGGCTTATCGTCCATGAGCACGATGTCGGCGGCCTCAATGGCGGCGTCCGATCCCATAGCGCCCATGGCGATGCCCACATCGGCGCGGGTAAGGACGGGCGCGTCGTTGATGCCGTCGCCCACAAAGGCCAGCTTGTGCTTGGGGTCCTTAGCGGCAAGGAGCGCCTCTACGCGCTCGACCTTGTCTGCAGGGAGGAGTTGGGCGTGGAACTCATCGAGCCCGAGCTTGCCGGCAACGTCGGCCGCGACCTCCTCGCGATCACCTGTAAGCATGACTGTTCGGCGCACGCCCGCCTCGTGCAACGAGCTTACCGTGTTCGCCGCGTCGACCTTGATGGTGTCCGCGATCACGATGTGGCCTGCGTACGCACCGTCAACGGCTACGTGCAGGATGGTGCCCACCGTGCTGCAAGCGGGCGCGGCGATGCCTGCCTCTTCCAGCATGCCGGCGTTGCCGACCAAGACCTGCGTGCCGTCGATTACGGCGCGCACGCCGTGCCCCGCCGAGTTCTCGGACTCCGCTACGCGCGTGGCGTCGAGTTCGCCCGTGTAGGCCGCGCGCACGGACTGCGCAATGGGGTGGTCGGAGAAGCTCTCCGCCAGCGCTGCGATCTCGATGAGCCCCTCGGCGTTGTAATCGCCTGCCGGCTCGATCTCCACAACTTCGAAGGTGCCGTTGGTGAGAGTGCCTGTCTTGTCGAATACAACAGTGTCGACCTCGGCGAGCGCTTCCAGGTAGTTCGAACCTTTGACCAGTACGCCAATCTTGGACGCGCCGCCGATGCCGCCAAAGAAGCTGAGCGGCACGCTGATCACGAGCGCGCACGGGCAGGAGACAACCAAGAAGGTCAGGCCGCGCAAGATCCAGTCGGACCAGGCGCCTGTCGCCAGGCCGCCGCCGAGCGCGAGCAGAACGGCCGCGCCCGTGACGGCGGGGGTGTACACGCGTGCAAAGCGCGTGATGAAGTTCTCGGTGCGCGCCTTCTTCTCGCTAGCGTTCTCCACGAGCTCAAGGATGCGGCTCACCGTTGACTCGCCAAAAGGCTTGGTCGTGCGCACGTGCACCAAGCCGGTCAGGTTGATGCAGCCCGAGACGACCTCGTCTCCGACCTCTGCATGGCGCGGCACCGACTCGCCGGTGAGCGCTGCGGTGTCGAGTTGCGTGGTGCCCTCGGTGATGATGCCGTCGATGGGCACGCGCTCGCCGGGCTTTACGACGATGATGCTGTCGACCTCCACGTCGTCGGGATCGACCTGCTCGAGGCTGCCGTCTGCGCTCTGGATGTTGGCATAGTCGGGCGCGATGTCCATCATGGCAGAGATGGACTTGCGGCTTTTGCCCACGGCGTAGGCCTGGAAGAGCTCGCCCACCTGGTAGAAGAGCATGACCGCCGCGCCCTCGGCCATATGCGGCTCGGCATCGGGGAAAAAGACCATCGCGAATGCGCCGAGCGTGGCCACCGCCATCAGAAAGCTCTCGTCAAAGGCCTTGCCGCGGCGGATATTGTTGAACGCCTTGCCGAGCACGTCGTAACCGGCGATGAGGAACGGCACCAGGAAGAGCGCGAAGCTTGCGTAGAGCGCGCCGCGCTCGCCCAAGGCTGTCGCCAGCACGCCGAGCTCGTCGAGCGCGTAGACCACAGCGAAGATGACGAGCGCCAAGACAATCCGGTGCAGCTTGTGTTGCTGGGACTCCTTTTTCCTGCGCTTCTTCTTTTTCTTGGGGTCTTTGCTCTTGGGGCTGGTCGACATGATTCCCTCCTGAATATGTGAACAACCATTCATATATGTGGCGGCCAAAAGGCCGCGCGATGCGGCCTAAGCTGGGCGTTCTTAGCGGATGATCTCGCAGTCCGGCTCCGCCTCGGCGGTGAACTCGACCACACGGTCGAGAACCTCGTCGAACTCGGCGTCATCGGCCTCAAGGGTCAGCTTTTGGGTCATGAAGTTCACGGAGACGGACTTCACGCCATCGAGCGTGGCCAGCTCGTCCTGCAGCTCGCGGGCGCAGTTCGCGCAGTCGATCTCGTCGAGCTTGAAAGACTTCTTCATGATGGGTTCCTTTCCCGTTTTACGCCCGCAGGCGCGTTTGATAACCGATCGGATGGGGTGGTAGGGCTACTCGCAGATGTGGCTCATGCCCTGGTTGAGCATGGTGTAGACGTGGTCGTCGGCAAGCGAATAGAGGATGTTCCTGCCGTCGCGGCGGAACTTCACCAGGTGGGCGCTTTTGAGCGTGCGCAGCTGGTGCGAGACCGCCGACTGCGAGGTCTCCGTGGTGTCGGCGATGTCGGCGACGCAGAGCTC
>CAVEPV010000035.1:0-16141 GCA_963617695.1 Bacteroidaceae bacterium | reverse complement strand
ACTCGTAACGAGGATCTGCTGATCGACGAGAGCATGCGTCCGTTTGTGTGGGGCATTCGCCGCATCCTGGCGAACATGAGCAACACCGAGCGCGCCGCTGCCGCCTTTATCAAGGGCCTCAAGGGCACCAACACCAACGAGGAGTTCCTGATTCGTTCGGCCAAGAAGGCCGCCGATCACGAGTCCTCGATGTAGGTCGTATTCCACACGCCGCCTATAGGCATTCAGCGCGCCCCCGGCAGGGTCTCCCTCCGGGGGCGCGCTGCGTTTATGGCCCAGGCGTTGCCCGTATGCCCAAAATCGACGGAAAACGTCAGGTAAATCGCGACAAGCCGAGTAGGGACCCGTTTTGTTCTTTGGAATCCTGCAGAAACGCCGGCCATTTGGCCGGTCTACTTTAGGGCTCCTGGTTTACCTGACGTTTTCCGTCGATTTTGGGCACGCGAGCAGCGCTTCAGCCCGCTTCTTTTAAAAAAGTTGAAATTGGGGCTTGCAGGCACCCGGGGGTGAGTGCATAATAGTCAAGCGCTTTAAAGAGGCACATGGTGGGTGTAGCTCAGTCGGCTAGAGCGACGGGTTGTGGTCCCGTAGGTCGAGGGTTCGAGTCCCTTTACCCACCCCATCACCTCTTTTAATGCACGGACCGTTAGCTCAGCTGGCTAGAGCAGGGGACTCTTAATCCCAAGGTCCAGGGTTCGAATCCCTGACGGTCCACCATTTGCTTTTTACTCCATTTGGAGTTTTATATTGGACCGTTAGCTCAGCTGGCTAGAGCAGGGGACTCTTAATCCCAAGGTCCAGGGTTCGAATCCCTGACGGTCCACCATCGCTTTTGCAAGCCGGTTTCGACCGGCTTTTTTATTACCCCGACCTGGCGCAGCTCTACCCCGTACAGTCTTGACGTTGCACAGCCCTATGCCGTACAGCCCTGACGACGAGCAGTTCTAACAGTGCACATCCCTGATCAGGCGCTGCCCTAACGTCCTGAGGCTCTGACGCTGCACAGCGCTATGCCATTCAGGTCTTACACTGGGCGGCTTTAACGCAGTACAGCCCGGGTGCTCGACGGTACGGGGGAGTTCCGTCTGCACCCGGGCTGCATGCACGGCTAGGGCTGCCGCGTATGGCTCAAGCCATAATCAGGGCTGTTTGCTACTCAATACGGTCGTAGCCATAGCCTTCGAAAGTCCACTCAAGTCCCGTCGCCTTGCCGGAGTCGTCGTACTTGATTGTGTACTCAAAGCCCTCTCCGTCCGGAGGCGCGATGTCGATGCGGTCGAGAGCGGTGAAATGCCAGGTGCCGCTTTCTTCCTCATCGGAATAAATGACCGTGCCGTCGTCCTTGAGCTCCATCGTGTAGTCCGCGCCCTGCGCCTGCCAGTTGGTGTTTACGATCTTTTTCAACGCGGCCGTGTAGTCGCCACGGGAGTACCAGGTTTTGGTCACAAAGTCATAGCAGGTAAAGGGGTCGTCGAAGACGATATCGTAATCGGGATCGGCCTTGCCGCTGGGAACCAGGTGGCCGTCTTCGACCTTGGCGCTCGAATACTTGACCGTAGCGTCATAACCGTCCTCGTCCAAAAAGACCGGCGTCATGATGCTATTGCTGTCAAAGCAGAGCGCGGGCTTTTTGTCGTCGCCCTCGGCATACCAGTAGTCGGCATAGGTGGTCGCGTCGTCGTTGCCGTAGTTGCTTTGGCCCGCCGTGAGCGTCGTGGGGTCGATATTGGCCTCGGCCGTGCGCGGTGTAGACGAGGACGAGCTGGAGTTGCTGCCCGAACCACCGGAGCCGCCGCACGCGCTGAGCGAGAAAGCGAGGACGAGCGCCAGCATGCCTGCCGCAAGGGGCATGGCCGCCGTCTTAAACCTGTTGAGTGTTGCATTCATGATGAAAGCCTCCTTCCGCCTGAGGACGAGGCGAGGACGCAACGCATCGTTGCGGTAGGCCTCGTGTGTCATCTCATAGGGTAGGGGGAGGCTATACGCGCGGGTATTACGCCGTGTCCCAAATTGAGGGCGCATGAGTGTCCGTGCGTCCCAAAGTGACGGTGCTTGGTGAGGAAGGGCGTTGGACGGTGTCATGATCGACGGCATCGTGCGGGGACGAGAATCTGGTGAAGGAGGGCGATCGGCGGCGTTACGGCGGACGGCATTAGGCGAGAGGGTGCGGCCAACAGCGCTGCGACCAGCGGCATCGGGCGGGGACGGGTGGCTGGTCGCAGCCGGCAGCCGCCCGCGTTATTTGCGCCCGAAGCGCGTCCTGATGAAGGTTCCGCAGGCGGCTCCGCAGCAGTCGATCATCACGTCTGTAATGGCGCCGCAGCGCCCGGGAACAAAGAGCTGGATCGTCTCGTCGATCGAAGGGACGAGCAAGAGGATAACGGCTGCAGCAAGCAGACGGCGTCCGCACAGGGGGCCACCTGCAAGCAGGGTGCTCGAGACAATCACGCCCAGCACGGCGTACTCGGTGAAATGCGCCGTTTTACGCACGAGCAGGTTGGTAACCCAGCCGTTCGGCAGGCCAATCGCGGCAAGCGCGGAGCGCACACCCTCTACTACGGTAAGACTCAACGATCCAGAACCCGTGCCGGGAACAAGCGAGTTGCCCCAGATAAAGAGCACCATGGCAAGGGAGAGAAAGAGGCCCAGTCGCGAGACCGGGCCCCAAGGGGTTTCGAATGTGCGTGCGCGCAGGGACATCGGCGGGCGTTAGGCCTCTGCCGAGTAGCGCGGCATGGAGATGGTGCCGCCCTGGATGACGCGCAGGTACTCGCGGCTCTGGCTGCGGAAGCTCTGGGAGGGAACGTTCTCAAACTCGTCCTCGAGCAGCTCGTTCACATGCGCATGCGCCTCGGTGGTGCGGCCGCCATCGACCATGGCCTGCATGCGCTCGGGTGCGACGGCAAAGGTGTCACCCAAGGCAGAAACCATCACGGTGGCGTCAGGGTCGGCGGCGACGGACTGGGCGACGGGGGAGGGGGTCGCCGCGGGTGCGGACATCTCCTCGTCAAGGATGGCGAGCGCAGCAGCCCACATGTCCTCGTGGCCGGAGTAGTCGATCATCGGAACCTCGACCTCGGTGATCTCGTCCTCAGGCTCGTCCAGGTCGTAAAGCATAAAGGTGCTCGTGGCGTCAGGCGTCTGCGCGGGGGCCGGGGTACCGGCGAGCGCCACAAACATGTCGGTGGTGTCTGGCGCGGTAGCACGGACGGGTGCGCTTGCGACCTGCGCTGCGGCTTGCGCGGCCTGAGCCTGAGCCGCGGCCTGAGCCTCGGCGGCCTCGCGCGCGTCGCGCTCCATCTCTTCCAAGGCGATCTCATAGATATCCTTGGACCTGCTGGGGTCGCAGCTCACGTTAGCGTCGAGCATGGAGTCGATGTCTGCCCAGGCCTCTTCTTCGCTCATGGCGTCCATGGCGCGAGAGATTACGGGCACGCCCTCGCGACGGGCGATGTAGGCGCTCTCGGAGCGAGCCTGCGCACGTGCCTGTGCGCGTTCGTGAGCCTGGTCAAGATCCTCGGCGTGGGAGCCGACGATATGCGCGTTGAGGGCGTGGATGCCTACACCCATAAGTGAGCCTGCGGCAAACGGGAGAGCTGCCGCGGTCACTACGGTGTGAGCCTCGTCAAACGGAATGGTTGCCGCAAAGATGGCGGCGGGGATGGCCAGGCCGGCGCCAACAGACAAGCCGGCTACCAGTGCGCGATGCTCGTGACGATTCGAAGCCATGTGCAGACCCCTTCAGTATCCATCTACCTATCCCACGGTGAGTCGGCACACGCCAGCAAACCGCGCCTGCGCGCTTGCGGAAATGGATGAAGTGATGGCCGGGGCGCTAAGCCCAAGCAACGGATGTGGTACGTTTCATCTGCAGTTCCGTCGCGTATTGTTGCTTATTATGCGCGAGCGCGTGCGGCTTTGCAACAGCGCGAGTCATCTCTTTACGCAAGCTAGCGAGGGATTTTAATGAGGTCTGGCCGCTAAAGGCGATAGACCAGATCGCTGGCGGCCGGCATCGCCTGTCGGTTGCGGCATAAACCCTCCCATAGATTTGTCCTATGGCCAAAGAAAGGCACTTTTACCTGCGGGAATGGCATGCGACCACCATCCATATGGTAAGATGTGCGATTGTAAAAGATGGCCAGGATGGTGGTGCGGAGACGCACGGGCGCGCAAGCGCCTAGGAGAATCGGGGTGAGAGTCCCCGGCTGTTCCAGTAACCGTAACTCGGACATCCGCGGGCAACGCGTCGCAAATCGGACGGCGCACGCGGATGGTTGATGTCAAGTCGGATCGCCTCCCATCCAAGCGCTGCGGTGTAGCGGCGCGCGGCTCTGGATGGAAGGGGATTCGGTGACCGAATTCAAGGGCGCGGCTGGCGAGGATCAGAGCCGCGACGTTGGGGGCGCAGTGCTCCCGTATCTACGCAGATTCAAACGCATATCCACTAAGGCTCTTGTCCTGCTGCTGACCGTTGGCATGACTTTTAGCACCACGCCCACGCAGCTGTGGGCCGAGGGCGCTGAGGGCATCGTCGAGGCCGTGCAGGAGGCCGGTGCGAACGGCGAGGAGCAGAGCAGCGCGGAGGAGAGTGCGAGCCAGGACGCTGACACCGACAGCGACGCTTCTTCAGACGACGGCCCGCAGGTCGCCTCTGCAGATTCCGCTGTCGAGGCTGAGCCTGCGGCGCTGAGCGGGGACAACGGCATCGCGCTGGCATCCTCCACCCTCCCCGGGATCGACTCGGTTGACCTTTTTGACAGCTACGGCAACAACCTGACCAGCGATAACAACACCGTGAAGGTCGGTGAAATCGTCAAGGTCTCTGCCTACTATTACGAGGACGAGGAAGACCCCGATACCGCCACGGAAATTCAGGAGGACGAGTACAGCCAGCTCACCTACCAGTGGTATGTGGGCGACGCGCGGTCGACCGGCTCCAGCATTCCCTCCGGCTACTCTGCCATCAGCGGCGCAACCGCGCGCGAGCTCAAGCTGACCTCTGATCTTGTGGGCAAGTACGTGGCCTGCCGCGTGACGTACAACTCCGACGAGCACGACACCGCCTCCCTTAGGAACGCCGTCGAGAAGTCAGACGGCGATGACTCCGGCGAGACGGTTGAGCTCACCAAGGTCGCAATCGATAACACAGCACCGATGGTTGGCGACACCATTACGGCAACGGTTTATACCGATGACACTACACCTGCGGGCGACGACGTTGACGTCACCTATGCGTGGGCTTATGCCGGTGCCGAGGACCTGGACTTCACGCAGATCGAGGGCGCGACGTCCAAGACCTTTACCGTTACCGGCTCCTACGAGGGAAAATACCTCAAGGTTTTTGCGACTTCGGGCGGATCTCTCGTTGAGTCGGCGCCCACCGCGGAGGTCGCCGCCAAGGCGTCCGTCACGCTTTCCGGTGTCGAGCTTTCCGCCACCTCCAAAGAGGTGGGTGCCACGCTTACGGCGAAGGCGTATACCGGCTCGAGCTATAGTCCGAGCTATGTGGACAGCTCAAAGGTCACCTACACCTGGAAAAAGTACTCTGGCACTTATGAGCCCAGCTCTTACTCCACATGGACTGTAATTGCCGGTGCGAGTGGCCCGTCCCTTACGGTGGACGAGGAGCTTGCGGGCTGCTACGTCACCGTTTCTGCCAGTGCAGGCAACAACACCGTCACGTATGGTGATTGGAGTTCCGGTTACGGCATTGGCCCCTTTAAGCTTGCCGGCGCGGTCGATATTTACTCGGCTATTCTTGCTCCCGCGGGCTCAACTTCGGGTAGCTATGTGTATACGGTCGATGACACGGTT
The DNA here is from genome assembly GCA_963617695.1 of Bacteroidaceae bacterium. Taxonomy (GTDB): domain Bacteria; phylum Actinomycetota; class Coriobacteriia; order Coriobacteriales; family Coriobacteriaceae; genus Collinsella. The sequence continues at coordinate 10,324 of CAVEPV010000035.1, read as the reverse complement.
CAGGCGCTTGCCAAGGAAAAGGGCGCCACGAGCTACATCGACTCTTCTAAACTGACATACCAGTGGCAGGTGTCTGACACTAAGGGCGGCACATACACCGATATTGACGGCGCTACTCAGAGCACGCTTTCGCTTGCCGGGCTTGAGGGCAAGTCCATCCGGTGCAAGGTCTCCTCCGCTGTTGGTACGAGCACGTATCCGACCAAGGGCACGAATCTCATCGCCGCCTCGGGCTCCATTAACGTGACTAAGGTCTCGCTCGACGCGAGCTCCAAGGCGATTGCCGACACGACGATCACCGCAACTGCCGTTGCCTCCGACACCGATGTGACGACGAGCGAGAAGGTCGTTTGGTCTTGGTATTGGGGCGACTCGAGCAACTCCTGCACCAACAAGATCGACGGTGCGGTGGGCAACACGTTCACGCCCGACGCCGCGACCTACGCCGGCAAGTACATTCAGGCCCGTGCGGACGGCGGCTTTGGCGAGGTGAAGTCCAGCGCCATCGCCGTGGTCGAGGACGGCTCTGTTGAACTTTATGGCGTTACGGTCACGGGTGCGCAGACTTCTGGTGCGGTGCAGGTGGGGGCGACCCTTACCGCCAAGGCGGCCAAGGGCAACAGCTACACCTACGTTGACTCGAGCGATGCTGTTCACTACCAGTGGCAGTACGCCACGAGCAAGACTACCTCTGACGTGAGCTTCGTCAACATTCCCGGCGCGGCGGACAGCGCGACCTATGTGGTTGACGATTCGATGCTCGGCAACTACATCCGTGTGATCGCGACGAGCGAGAACTCCGTAAAGAGCACGCAGGCCAAGAGCTACTACGGCACCACGTCCGTTGATCCCGTGGGCCCTGTTACGCTTGCCGGCCAGTACAAGCTGGCGAGCGTCGCTCCCGCTGAGGCCACCACGGAAACGCTCAACGTGGGCACCGTACTCACGCCGAAGGTGAAAATCCCCGGCTCGAGTAGCTGGTCGACCTCCGATCTTCCGAGCGATGCCAAGCTTACGTTGACCTGGTACCAGAGCGCCGACGGAGCTAGTTGGGAGAAGGTCGCCGACAGCGTTGACGCCGCAACCGGCGCTCTGACGATCGCCGACGCCCTCGTTGGTAAGTATCTCAAGGTCGAGGCCTACGCGCTCGATAACACGGTGAGCTGGGCCTCTTCGGCCAAGGTTCGCGCTGCGGGCTCCTATGACCTGCTGCGCGTTATCACCTCGCCGGCGATCAACAGCACAACGACCTGTCTCATCACGGATGATGCCGTTACTGCGACGGCGTATGCCAAGCGCGTGGACGGCTCCACCACGAACGGCATCGACGTTACGGGCGAGGTCAGCTTTGCGTGGTACGCGGTTGACGCCGACAACACCGCCACGCTGCTCGAGGGCCTCACGACGTCAAAGATCACGGTTCCCGAGGCGGCGGCGGGCAAGACCCTCAAGGTCGTCGCGACGAGCGGCGATTCCTCGGTAGAGCTTGCTTCCGCGAACGCCGTTACCGCGAAGGACTCTCTTGCAGGCGCGGTTCAGGCGCTCAAGAATGCGGGCAAGGGCCTCTCCGTTGCATACTCTGCCGACGGCGCGAACATCAATGACCTGCTCGAGAGCCAGCTTGCCGACCTCGGCTACGACGACATCAGCGTGCGCGTAAAGAGTGTCAAATTCAGCTCGACCGATGCGAACGCGACCGTTGGCATCTCCTCGGCCGACGACGAGACCAATGGCGACGTCACGTTCCTCTTTATCGATCCGAACTCGTACACGGGCTATTACATCGACGGTCTGCGCAACGCGACGGTGACGTTCGAGCTTTCTCGCGATGGCGAGTCCGTTGAGTACGCACCGAGCAAGACCGTTACCGTTGCCTGGGATGAGGCCAAGCTCCAGGAGCTGCTTGATGAGGCGGCCAAGGGACTGAGCATCGGCTACGCCTCGGGCGACTCCGCCGAGTCCGTGACAGGTGGCCTCACCCTGCCGTACCGCGCCGGTTCTGCCAAGAAGTTCGCCGTGACCTGGGAGGCCTCGGACACGACTGCCGTCTCCGTCAGCGGCTACGGCTGGTCCGACTACACCGGCAAGGTCACGCGCTTCTCTGCTGACCGCGACGTGACCCTGACCGCCACGGTCAAGCTCGCCTCCGGCGACTCCGCGCTTTCCGGCGCGGCTGAGTTCACCGTTACCGTCAAATCCGACCCCGAGAAGGTCGCGGCCGAGAAGGCCGAGCTTCAGGACAAGGTCGACGCAGCCTTTACCTACGACGCCGTTACCTACTCTGGCACCACGACCGTTGCCGACAAGGATGGCCTTACTGCCGACCTGCAGATGCCGCGCCCCGCAGACATTGAGGTGGACGGTAAGTACTACAGTGTTACGTACTCCGCTGACACCAGCGATGTCACGTTCAATGGCTACAAGGGTACGGTCTATCAGCCCGAGCCGGGCGAGGCCGCCGCAACGGTCAAGCTGACCTGCACGGTGACCGACAAGTCGAACTCCGAGATCACGGCCAGTAAGACCCTGGAGTACAAGATCGCTCCGCTGAGTCAGGACGATCTCGATGCCGAGGTTGCGCTCATGGAGGCCGCCAAGGCAGGATACGCCGCGGCCATTTTGGACGGGCAGGATGCCTCGTCTGTCACGTCTGACATGCATGCCTTTAAGAAGGCGTACCTCGGCTCCGATGGCAGCCTTGCCTGGGCCTACAACATGACCGACGCGAGTGCTGCCGGTTCGGGCATCGTGCCCGTGGAGCTCGAGGGCTACGACAACATGGGCACGCAGGGTTGGCGCCTGTTCAAGTCGAGCAATTCGGCTGTGGTCGCTCACGAGAACCTGCTGGTCACGCAGCCCGAGTACAACACCAAGGTCACTATCACCTCGCGCCTTTCCAGCGAGAAGTACGCCCGCTATGCCGAGCGCTATCCGGATAACGAGACCTACGCCAAACTCGTCAACCAAGACGTCACCGCGACCGTTACCGTCAAGGGCTCCAAGGGCGAGGTCAAACCCGAGGTGAGCGTCACCTGCTCTGTTTTTGGTGTCGATGCAGACGGCAAGCAGCAGGTCTGGGCTGCCGCGGATGCTTACACGCTCAAGAATGGCTCTACGGCCGCTGACGTTTCCGAAGCGCTCTTTAAGAGGGCTGGGCTTACCGCCGATTACGGCACGAGCACTTGGGGTTGGTATCTCACCTCCATCACCTCGCCGTTCGATTCGAGCCTGACGCCTGTCTATGACGCCGCGACCGGCCGCTACTGGCAGTTCTTCGTTAACGGCAAGGCGTCTGACCTGGGCGCCGGCAGCGTCACCCTGAACGACGGCGACTCGATTGTATGGGCGTACTCCGCCTACGGCGATGCGGCACCGACCGATCAGCTCAAGGTGACCTGTGAGGTTGTGGGCGCCGATGCCTCCGGTAACCAGCAGACCTGGGCACAGCCCACGACCGCGAGCGTTACCGCTGGTGCGACGGCTGCCGAGTTCTCTGAGCAGATGTTCAAGCAAGCGGGCATCAAGGCGGAGATTTCCACCTCCTGGGGCTGGTACCTGAGCTCTCTGACCTCGCCTTTTGACGCGAGTGTTACGCTCAGCTGGAATCAGGACACCTGGGAGTACTGGCAGCTCTTCATCAACGGCGAGCTTTCGCAGGTCGGTGCAGGTAGCTATACCCTCAAGGCCGGCGACACCGTCTCGTGGGTCTACGGTTCGGACGGTACTGTGCCGGGCCACGTTTCTGTCACGGCCGAGATCGTTGGTGTCGATGCAGACGGCAATGCCGAGACCTGGGCTTCTAAGACCATCCAGCTTGTGGAAGGCTCAACGGCGGCCGACCTGTCTGAGGAGCTCTTCTCCGTTGCGGGCATTGAGGCCGACTGCGGTACCACTGCCTGGGGCTGGTTCCTCAACTCGATCACTCACGGCGGCAAGACCTACGCTTGGGATCAAGCGACCGGTAAGTACTGGCATCTCTATGTGAACGGCGTTGCGTCCTCGTCTACGGCAGACGGCGTCACCGTGAGCTCTGACGACAAGATCTCTTGGGTCTACGAGGCCGATGAGTCTCCCGATCCTGATCCCGACCCCACTCCCGATCCCGGTCCGAGCGTCGATTGGGACAGCGACTGGCCTGGTTACAACAGTGCCGACCACGTGACCAATGCCAAGGTTCCCACCACAGACGCTGAGGAAAAGTGGTCTCCGGTCTCGCTGAAGGACTCGACGGACTGGAATACCGGGATCTCCGACCCTGTGCTTGCCGGCGACTATCTCTTTGTTGCTGTGGGCAACAAGCTGCTCAAGAAGAATGTCGATACCGGCGAGACGGTTGAGGGCGGCGAGGCTGAGCTCGACGCGAGTATCGACTCCACGAGCCGCATCGTCTTTGCCGATGGTCTTATCCTCGTGCCCCTCTCTGGAGGAAGGCTCGAGGCCGTGAACGCCGGCACCATGGCCAAGGTTTGGGTGACCGATGCGCTGCCCAAGGGCGACCATGGAACACCTCAGTCGTTGAGCAGCGTCACCGTTCGCGACGGCTATGCCTACTTTGGCACGGCGGAGGCCGACTGGTCGAAGACCTACGGCGGCAACCTGATCTGCGTGCGCCTTTCCGATGGCGCCGTTATGTGGAACAAGGCCAACGAGACCGAGAGTGGCTACTACTGGGCCGGCATGGCCTTCTGTGGCGAGTACGGTGTAATCGCAGACGACTCCGGCACCGTTAAGACCATTGATGTGACGACGGGCTCCGTGGTGTCTAGCTTGAAGATCGCCGACCGCGTGCGCACGACGGTTGTGGCAGACGGCTCGACCGCGTACGTGGTGAGCAATGACGGCGTGCTGCACAAGCTCACGATCGGCCAGGACGGCTCTATCGTGGAGGCTGGCAAGGTCGCCTTTGGCTTCAGCTCGACCTCGACGCCTGTTCTTGCCAACGGAAAGATCATCGTGGGCGGTACGTCTGACGAGAGCTTCAAGGGCGGCTACCAGGGTAAATACGAGTACCACTACGGCCAGATCGCCGTTATCGACGCCGAGACGCTCACGGTCGAGCACGCGGTGAACAAGGCGGACGGCAGCTACATTCGCCAGTACGGCTACGATGCCGGTGGCGATGTGAAGTCCTGTCCTGTCGTCTCGATTCAAGATGGCGAGACCTACGTCTACTTCACCTCGAACAACAATCCCGGCTGTGTGTACCGCTACCGCGTGGGAGATGAGGAGGCGGAGGTTCTCTACACCCCCGCGACTGATGCCCAGAACTACTGCATGTCCTCGATCATCGTGGGCTCCGACGGCGCCCTGTACTACACCAACGACTCGGGCAAGCTCTTTGCAATTAAGGGCAACGGTCAGCGCCTACGTCGCTTCACGGTGACCTTCGATGCCAACGGCAAGGACGTCTCTGTTCCCGCCGCGCAGAAGGTACGCGAGGGGAGCTGCGTGATCGAGCCTGCGACCGTCCCGAGCTGTGGTGGCTACACCTTCCTCGGTTGGTATACCGACGCGGCAGGCACGACGGCGTGGGACTTCTCTGACCCCGTTGCCTCTGACATGACGCTCTACGCCAAGTGGGTGAAGGATTCTGACCCCACGCCCACGCCCACACCTGAACCCACGCCCGAGCCAGAGCCTGAGCCCGAGCCCGAGCCCGGCGATAAGGGCAATGACGGTTCTGATACGGCTGACGGCTCCAATACGGGTGACGGCTCCAACGGTGGGACTGTCACCAAAAAGACCGTGGTTTCCTTGGTCGGGGCGCTTTCCAGCAACACTACTCAGACCTCTGACGACTCTGAGCAGGCCTCCGCACGCGTTTCACTGCTCGGCTCCTTTACCTCGCAGGATGCATCTAGCGAGGAGGAGACCGATAAGGTTACGGCTACTTCTGCCGTTCGCGAGGTCGAGACCAAGCGCCTGCTGCCCATCTGGCCGTTCATCGGCATGGCGCTGGGCGTGCTTGTGCTGATTGTTGTTTTGGTGCGTCGCCGCAAGAAGAACGAGGACGGTGAGTAGCGTGGATGAGCTCGATAGCAACAAGCCGGCGCGCAACAACGCCGTTCGCGCCGTGGTCGGCGTGCTTGCCGCCCTCGTTATCGCATTTTGCGGCTGGTCGGCTTTTCAGTACGCCAACGGCAACGACCCCTTGGCGTTTCTGGGCGGCTCCGCCTTCCAGACGGTAGGGGAGGACACGGGCTCGGCGCAGGATTCCGCTTCTGGAGCCGGGTCGCTCACGGTTGCTTCCAATACCGTCACGTCCGATGACGTTGCCGCGCAGATTGCCAATCTCACATACGGCAAGGAGAACGTCTCGGTCGCCTCTGACGAGGTGAACGTCGTGATCGCGGACGGCGGCATCTGGGTGGAGAACGCTACCGATGCTGATGCCGCCTCGGCGATCGACGCCGCCGCTCGCCGTGTGGCCGCGCTCGCTGCTTGGGCAGACGAGCAGCAGGTCTCCATCACGCGCGTGGTGTGGATCTGCGAGGACATGGCGGGCTCTGTGCGCGTCGCCATCGACTATCCCGCCTCGCGTGCGAGCGAGGACGAGACGACGGCTCAGATTCTTGCCGGATCTGAGGGTTACCGCATCTCTGGTGACGCCTTTGCGGCTTTGGGCTCCAGCCCTGCTTTCAAGCAGCAAGGCGGCGAGGCCCCGGTCCTGCCCGACGGCAACGAGATCACGGTTATCGCCGAGCAGACCTCGACCGGCGAGGCCCTTGAGGCCACGTCTGAGACCTACACGGTGTTCACAACTACGCCTGAGAGCGGCGCGAGCGCTTCGAAGGCTTCGAGCGCCTCGAGCTCTAAGGGCGGTTCTGGTTCTAGCTCGAGCTCCAGTTCTTCTGGCTCTGGCACCTCTGATTCGACCGACTCTAGGCTTACCGTTACGGTGGCCGTCGACGGCTCCGCTGCCGGTGCTGGCAGCTCGTCTGCCACGGTTGCGCTTGAGCAGGGCGCTACGGTCTACGACGCACTCAAGGCCACAGGTGTGAGCATTAACGCCACCGACACGCAGTACGGCATCTACGTGTCGTCGATCGGTGGCCTGGCCGAGAAGGAACACGGCTCCAGTAGCGGCTGGATGTACTCCGTAAACGGCGTGACCCCCATGACCTCGTGTGGCAACTACACCCTTAAAAACGGCGACAGCGTTGTGTGGTACTACGTGACGGGTGATTAGCGAGCGCCGATTACAACGCACCTCAGCGCTTGTGTTCATAAGAGCCGGCTAGGCATGCTTAGATCACGCCTAGCCGGCTCTTTCATGTTGAGCGTCCCGATAGCGGCTCTAGGCGCGACCGGCATCCAGGAAGCGACGGCGGCTAAAGTAGTTATACCAGGTGACCAGGAACGTGGACACGAGCTTCATGAGCTGGTAGCCGATGTTGAACACAGCCACGCCTACGAACATGTACAGGTCATTCAGGCCCAGGCCCACGGCAGAAAGAATCGCGAAGATCGTGAACTCGCGCTTACGGCTCATGTCTTCCTTGTGCTCAAAGACGTACTTCATGCTGAGCACATAGTTCACCACAACCGAGGCGATGAACGAGACCGTGGTGCTAAAGAGGAAATCGAGCTGCAGGACTTCGACAAGGGCAAGCAGCAGCACGTAATCCACCGCGAGGGAGGCGAATCCCACCACGGCGAACTTCAAGAACTGCTTGGTCGAAGGCGTGTAGAAAAGCTTGCGCACGAATGCTCCTGCTAGGTCGAGTTTGTCCAGCGCACTACTGTATTGGTTTTGTTACGCCTATGTAAAGGACAGCCTGCAAACCATACGGTTTTTACACCGCAGATTCACATAAAGGCGCAGCTACTGGGCAGAATTACCGCCATCGAGGAAGATCTTGCGCGTCACAAAGTTGTAGGCCATCACGATGGCCGTGGCGCAGACCTTGGCGATATTGGCCTCAAAAGCCAAACCGGAGTTGAGTCCGTAGACAATGCCGTCGTTGAGCAGCAGGCCGATGATGGAGAGAACCAAGAAGATCACGAACTCACGCTGGCGACTCATGCCCTCCTTGTGCTCAAACACGTACTTCATGCTCGCCAGGTAGTTAAATACCACCGAGACCACAAAGCCCGCGGTGTTGGCGATAACCACGTCCACACCCAGACCGTAGTGCAGGATGTTCATAATGCCAAAGTCGATGACCGTGGCGATAACGCCCACGACGCCGAACTTCATGATCTGTGCAATAAGGTTCTTCAAGCTGATATGCCTTACATCTTTAGGGGCGCGTGCGCTGCCGGGCGCTCCGCTGTGGATTTGAACGCTAGCCATCTTGCCACGGTATGCGCCGGTACTGCGGCTTTTCTCAAAAAGAGCACCTGCGCGCGTACCTGTTGGATGGCGCGCAGGTGCTTATGGAATCTTAGGGTCGACGGTGGTGCTGGCGGCGAGAGCGCGTGGCCGTCTGTTCGTGACCATCCCGCAGCTTGTTCGGCCCAGTCTGAACCGTGGCCCCGACAGCCGGCGCTCGATGCAGCTGCAGGCTATTCCCCGCGCGCACCATCCTACGGCGGCGAGCCTCAGCCCTTAACGTACCTCCGGCAGGATGCCGTTGCGGTAGGCGTCGAGCAGTAGGCGCAGGTCGTTGATGTGTTGGCGAATCTCCTCACCTGTGTCGGTGTCGGAGACCATCAGGCGACGCTCGGCTACGTCAAAGCGCGTGGTCTCGCTCTGAATGTCTGCGTTGCGCGTCAGCGCTTCCTCCACGCTCTTGAACGCCTCGTGAGCCTTTAGGCGCATGCCGCGCGAACTGGAGATGAGGGTGTAGCCAGCGATACCCGTCTTGGGGTGGTATGCCTGGCAAAAACCGCCATCGATTACGAGCAGGCGGCCGTCGGCACGGATGGGCTGCTCGCCGTCTACGGTCTTGACGGGCGTGTGACCATTGATGATGTGGCCCGTTCCGGGCATCAGACGGAATTCGCGCATGATGGCGTCGCAGGCGGGGATGTCGCGCGTGAGCGTGAAGTAGGGATCCATGGGCTCTTCCCACGTGGAGCTGTCCTCGATGTAGGAGCGCTCGAAGGTCTTGACCAAACGCCCCGAGACCGGCGACTTAAATCCAATCCACAGGTACCACATCCAGTCGAGTGCGTCGCGGTCGCGCGTGCGCCAGGCGCTGCGTGCGATACGGTCGCAAAAGTCCAGGTAGTCGCGGCCTGAGCGGTAGGTGCCCATGCAGTTCATGCTCGAGAATGTGCCGTCTTCGTTCATGGGCACGCACCCGTGGAAAAGCAGGTTGCCGTTGCGCGCCAGGTAGAGCGAGCCGTGGCTGTAGAGGAATTCGATGTGGCGGCGCAGGTGGTCGGCGCTCGTGAACTCGGCCACGAGTTTGTCTACGATGTGCTGCTCGTCCTCGGTGAGCGCATAAGGGCCGGCGGGGTCTAGGGTGGGGAAGTCGTTCGTGCGCAGCTTGTACTCAGTGCCCTCGATGGTCACCGTGCCGTGCTCGAGGTCGATCTTGTCGAGCAGCAGGCGGTCTTGCATGTCAAACTCGGGGTGGCGCTGGATGATTTGCCCCTCGAGCTTGAAGAGCAGCACGTTGATGGCCTTGATGAGCGGCGAGATGCTCTCGCCCGCGCGATAGGTGCGCTCGGCGAACGCCACGAGTTCGCGCAGGGAGATGCCGTAGTCGTTCTCAAGAATCTCGTAGTTCTCGTAGCGCAGGTTGTTGCGCAGCACGCTGATGATGCAAGCGGCGTCTCCGGCGGCGGCACCCATCCACAGGATGTCGTGGTTGCCCCATTGAATGTCGAGTGAGTGGTACTCCATCAGGCGATCCATAATCTTGGCCGCGCCGCCGCCACGGTCGAACACATCGCCCACCAGGTGCAGATGGTCGACGGCCAGGCGCTTGATGAGGGCCGAAAGCGACTGGATAAAGTCGTCGGTGGAGTTGGTCTCGAGGATCGAGTCAAGGATGCGCTCATGGTAGCGGATACGGTAGTTGTTCTCGTCGGGGTGCGTATGCAGCAGCTCGTCGATGATGTAGGCGTAGTCGTGCGGGATGGCCTTGCGCACCTTGGATCGCGTGTAGCGGCTTGAGAGGGCGCGCGCGACCATGATCAGGTGCTCGAGGTTCTCCTTGTACCAGCTGGGCGTGTCCAGGTGCTCGCCGCGCACGAGTTTGAGCTTCTCGCGCGGATAGTAGATGAGGGTGCACAGGTCACCCTTCTCGCGGTCGGAGAGAGTGCCTTCGAAGATCTCGTCCACGTGCTCGCGGATCACGCCCGAGCAGTTGTTGAGGATGTGCATGAACGCCTCGTACTCGCCATGGAGGTCGCTCATAAAGTGCTCGGT
>CAVEPV010000034.1:0-17216 GCA_963617695.1 Bacteroidaceae bacterium | reverse complement strand
GCGGCGGCCTCCGAGGGGCGCGTGTGCGCGCTCGAGTTCGAGCGCTACTGGTTTGTGGACGTCTACACTCCCAACGCACAAAACGAGCTTGCACGCATCGATGTGCGCATGGCGTGGGACGACGCCTACCGTCGTTTCCTAAAGGAGCTCGAAGCCACCGGCAAACCGGTTGTCACCTGCGGAGACTTTAATGTCGCGCACAACGAGATCGACCTCAAGAACCCCAAGAGCAACCGCGGCAACGCCGGTTTTTCAGACGAAGAGCGCAGCAAGTTCTCCGAGCTGCTAAGCGCCGGCTTTACCGACACCTGGCGCGCGCAGCACCCGGACACCGAGGGCGTCTACAGCTGGTGGAGCTACCGCTTTAACGCACGCAAGAACAACGCGGGCTGGCGCATCGACTACTTTTTGGTGAGCGATGCCATTGCCGGAAACGTGCGCGAGACGGACATCCGCAACGACATCTTTGGTTCCGACCACTGCCCCGTCACGCTCTCGATCGAGCTGTAGGACACGGGCCGAACGGCGCGGCAAGCACCAAAACGCAGCAAGCGCTAGAAGCCGGCACCGATCAGCACGCGGCCGGTCAGTTTGAGGCCCACCAGTACAAGCAGAATCACGCCGGCGCAGATCGCCAACGTGGCGATGCGGCCACGCTTGTCGCGCTGGATTCCAAAGGCGAACGCAAAGATCGAACCAAAGCACAGCAGCACCGTGAGCAGATGGAACGGCGGGGTGCGCAGCATCATGACCACGTAAGCCATACCGAGCAGCGCCTGCAGGGCGCAGCCCATGCCAAGAATCACCCAGCCAAGCGGGTTTTGTTTTTGAATGAAGTAGGCAATAAAGCCGCCGGGCAGGGTGAGCAGAGTCGCCGGACCCCAGATGTTCACGTAGCACTGCAGGGCGAACTCAGCGGAAATACCGCCCATCGCAACATCGACCAGATAGAAGACCGGCTGGCTGATCAGGAAGAACACAAAGACCTTGAGCGCCGCCTCCCAGCTCTTCTTGCAGTTGGTGACGATGACAAAGGCAAAGATCACCCAGGCCTCCTGCGAGACCGCGATGTCATGGAACGACGTGCCATCGGTGGCCGGTAGCGCGCCCACCACACCGGAGTAGACGCCCACGACCAGGGCGAACACAACAACAAAGAGCCAGCTCATGTTGAGCCCGCCGAACAGCTTTTTCAGAACGGTCACGTAGGTCTCCTTAACCGGGGGCGCCTAGCGGCGCGTGTTTTGCACCAACGTATTGTAGTGCTCAGCCCGGCCCACGGCGCAGCCCCGCCGCGCGCGACCCAAAAAGCAGAAGTGCCACCCGCGGTCGAACTCGACCACAGGTGGCACTCCTCTCGGTGCAGGAACGCAAGCGGGACGACTATCCGGACGGGCCTGCGACCCAACCGCCCGAACTCGGGCGCGGGCGACATCGCACCGCAGGCCGCAGACGCCGGCGAGCGAGTCGCGTCTGCGGCGGCGCTGCCCCGAGCCCGACTGCAAGCGTCATCGCACCGCAGGCCCGCGAGCGCCAGCGCCCGAATCAAGCTCGCAAGCGCGCCTCCGCTCAGGCACAACCCGCAGCGGCTACTCGGCCTACAGCCGCTACTCGGCCTGGTCGGTAAGGGCGAGCAGATCCTCCTCGCCGGTACGAACCTTAAAGACCTTCTCGACGCCGTAGACAAAGATCTTGCCGTCACCGATGTGACCCGTGTACAGCACGCGCTTGATGACGTCCACGACCTTCTGGTAGGGAATGTTGCCCACCACGATCTCGATCTTGACCTTGGGCAGCAGGCGCGCGTCGACCTCAACGCCGCGGTACATCTCGCCCGCGCCCTTCTGCAGGCCATAGCCCGTGACCTGGCTCACCGTCATGCCGGTGATGCCAATCTTGTTAAGCTCGCTCTTAAGCTCATCGAGCTTGCTAGCCTTGCAGCACACCGCGATGTTGTGCATGCCGGTGGAGACGGGCGCCTCCACCACGGGAACAGCCGCGTTGACCTTGGCCTCAGAGGCCAGGTCGATGTTGTCCTCGCCCAGGTCGGTGCCCTCGTTGGGGTTCACGGCCTCGAGGTTCGCGTAGGTAGCATCGGAGATGGCAAAGCCGGCGTAGGCCGTGGGCAGGCCGTGCTCGGCAAAGTCGAGACCGTCGATCTCGATCTGCTCGGGAACGCGCAGGCCAACGAACTTGTCGATCACCTTGAAGATCACGAACATGGTCGCGAGCACCCAGATGGCAACGCTCACCAGACCGAGCGCCTGAGTGCCAAGCATGGTCAGGCCACCGCCGTAGAACAGGCCGCCATCGGTAGCGAACAGGCCCACGCACAGAGTGCCAAGGCAGCCGCACACGCCGTGAACCGAGACGGCGCCCACCGGGTCGTCGATCTTGGCGACCTTGTCAAAGAACTCAACGGAGAGGATCACGAGGATGCCGGCGGCAACGCCGGTGATAGCGGCGCCAAAGGGATCCATGACATCGCAGCCGGCGGTGATGGCCACCAGGCCTGCAAGCGAAGCGTTGAAGGTAAGGGACACGTCGGGCTTGCCGTAGCGCAGCCAGCTGAAGATCATCGCAGCGAGCGTAGCCATGGCGGCCGCCAGGTTGGTGTTGAAAACGATGAGGCCAGCCTGCGTCATGGTGTCGTCACCGGTCATAGAGACGGTGGAGGCGCCGTTGAAACCAAACCAGCAGAACCACAGGATAAAGACGCCGAGAGCCATGGCCAGCATGTTGTGGCCCAAGATCGCACGGGGCTTGCCGTCCTTATCGTACTTGCCAATGCGGGGCCCGAGAATCGCCGCGCCCAGGCAGGCCGTCACGCCGCCCACGAAGTGCACAGCGGTGGAGCCGGCAAAGTCATGGAAACCCAGCTGAGCAAGCCAACCGCCGCCCCAGATCCAGTGGCCGGAGATGGGGTAGACCACCAGGCTGATGAGCGCGGAGTAGAGCACGTAGGCCTTGAAGTTGGTGCGCTCGGCCATGGAGCCCGAGACGATCGTGGCCGCGGTGGCGCAAAAGACCGTCTGGAACAGCGCGTAGACCCAGGTGGGCAGCGTGCCAAAGTCGTAGGTGCCCTGGATGAACGGGTCAAAGCTGCCAATAAAGGCGCCCGTACCGCCGAACATGATGCCAAAGCCCACGAGCCAGTAGCACGGCGTGCCGATGCAGAAGTCCATGAGGTTCTTCATCAGGATGTTGCCCGTGTTCTTAGCACGGGTGAGGCCCGCCTCGCACAGCGCAAAGCCGGCTTGCATAAAGTAGACAAGGAACGCTCCCACGAGCGTCCAAGTCACGTCTGCAGAACTGAACATGTAATCCCCCTTTTGTCGTTGGAAGGAACGGGAAGGTGCTTAGCACGGAGCCCGGGTACCGATCGCTTAACCACGCACCGTGCGTATGTGTCCGCCCGTCGAGGACAACTTGACAGACCGAACGCAACTTGTCTGTACCAGTAACAGTCTTGTAACTCCCCGCAACAAGGACGTAACGTGCCGGCAACCTCAATGTTTCAAGCGGGTGTCGAGGCGGAGCCGAGCGCGGGCATGCGCTATAACGGTTGGAATCCGGACGAGACGGGGCCAAAGACGGCTGCTCAGAGCGGGCGGTACCGCGGCACCTGATCGACCCAGCGCTCAGGGCGACCAACCGGAACGAGCCCGTCGGGTGGCCGGGAAATGTAGTCGACACCCGGTGGCCGGGCCGAAACCTCAACCCTGATCGCCAAACCGGCATCAGGCACATGCCCTGGCACCCGCCCTAACCACCACGAGCACGAGCCCCGCACAAGGCAGCGCGCGCAAAGGAGCAGCTTATGAGTACCGAACAGACCCTCCCCCGCGCGGCAGCGGGCACCGGCTCCAAGATCGTCGCCGTGGACGCGGTGGCGCGCCGGTGTGCACGCAAACCCGCGCTGCAGCGCATCACCAGCAACGGAACCATCGCGGCGGGCGTCATGGTGCTCGCGGCCATCATCGCCGTGATCGTTGCCAACACCGACGCCTACTACGGCGTACGCGAGTTCTTGGAAGCGCCACTCGTCTTGCAGGTAGGGCCGCTTGTGGGCGAAATATCGCTCGAGGGCTTTATTAACGACTTCCTCATGGCGATCTTTTTCCTCTCGGTTGGCATCGAGCTCAAGTTTGAACTCACGGCCGGCGTACTCACCAACCCGCGTCACGCGCTCATGCCCATCCTCGCCGCCTGCGGAGGCGTGGCCGCGCCCGCGCTCATCTACACCGCCTTTAACCTGGGCGGAGCCGCTCAAGGCTGGGCCGTGCCAATCGCCACGGACATCGCGTTCGCGCTCGGCATCATGTCGCTCGCGGGTGATAAGGTGGCGCCGGCGGCCAAGGTCTTTTTCTCGACCCTCGCCATCGCCGACGACCTGCTCGGCATCATCGTGATTGCGCTCTTTTACGGGCAGACGCCCAGTATCCCCTGGCTTGCCGCCGCGGCGGGTATCTGCGTGGCACTCGGCCTGCTCAACGTGGCACAGGTCTACCATGCGCGCTGGTACGTGGCGCTGGGAATTGTCCTGTGGATCTGCATGCTCAATTCGGGCGTGCATGCCACGCTCGCTGGTGTGATCCTGGCATTCTTTTTGCCCGCAAAGTCCGACATTAAACTCGACGCAGTGCAGGAGTGGCTCTCCGCGCGCGGCGAGGAGCTCGACGACACCTTTGATCCCGAGGTTCATGTACTGGGCCAACACGAATTCACGCATACGGCCAAACGCGTGGAGAACATTATGCACCGCGTAACGCCGCCTCTGCAGCGCGTGGAGAGCTGCATCGCCACTCCCGTGAACTTCCTCATCCTGCCGCTTTTTGCCTTTGCCAACGCGCAGCTGCGCCTGGTTGGGGCAGACCTGGGAAGCATCGTCGCCGACCCGGTGGCGCTCGGCACTTTCTTTGGCCTGGTACTGGGCAAGCCTATCGGCATCCTAGCCGTGACCGCCATCTCGGTAAAGGTCGGTTTCTCTCCGCTGCCCGAGGGCTCCACCTGGGGGCAAATGCTCTGCGTGGGTGTGCTGGGCGGCGTGGGCTTTACCATGTGCATCCTGATCAGCGGGCTCTCGTTTGCCGCCGGCCCCGAACAGCTCGCCGCCAAGTGCGCTGTGCTCGCCGCCAGCGTAACGGCTAGCTTGGTTGGCCTGCTGCTGCTCAACGTAACCCACGCGCTGGAGGGAAAGCGAACAGGCGTTTGATTATTTTGATATAATTGGGAGCAAGCGGATTCCGCGCGCAGGCGATGCCTCAACTCAAAGGAGGTATTGCTTATGTTGGAAGTTCTTACCGCCCTCGCGGCCTTGGCCACGATTGGCATGTTCCTGTTGGAGTTCTCCGACAGGTTTGAGATCAGACAACGCGCGCGGCCAGTGACTGGCAGAAAGGTACCCGCCGACGACGGCGAGGAAAAAGGGCCGGAGTAGCAGCTCCGACCCTAAACCTAAAAACCAGCATCGCCCGCGCATGAGTTAACCGGCTCCGCGGGATCCGCTTGTTTCGGTCTCAGTATACCCCATCCTGCAGGTCATCACGCCCGCGAACGCAAATCGTACTTACGCACCACCCGGTCGATTCGCCGGCACCACGGAGCATAGAGCGCAGCCAAGAACACGCAGGTAGCAAACGAGTGCATGAGGTCAAAGGGCACCGCCGCCGAGACGCGCGCGATGATCCCCGCCACGGTGAGCGGCTGCACAAACCCGATGACGTCGTAAGCGTTGATGATCACGCCGTAGATGAGTCCGGAGGCGAAGCCGTAAGTCAAAAGCGCCAGCATGCGCACACGGTCGTCGCTGCGCGCGAAGGCCCCGGCGTCGGCGAGTGTTCCGCCCAGGTAGCCCACCACGCCCCAGGCATACATCTGCCACGGAGTCCACATGCCCTGTCCAAAAAAGAAGTTACTGGTAAGGGCCGCCAAAGCGCCCACCATAAAGCCGTTACGACGGCCGAGCGTGGCGCCCGCGATGATTGCGATAGCCGAGACGGGTTTGAAGTCGGGAATGGGTCCGAACAGGATGCGCCCCGCCGCAGCCAGCGCCGCAAGTACCAGCGTGGGCATAATCTGCCGCAACGCCGGACGCGAGGCCTCGTACCCCGCAAAAAAGAGCGCGAGCACAAAGGCCACCACCAGCAGCATGAGCAGCGCCGACTGTGCAATGCCGGCAAGCGAGAGCCCCGCCATCACAAGGGGCACCAACAGCAGCGCCGGACCCTCTGCGTGTCGCCAAACTTTGTTGAACATCTCACTCAAAGTCAAAGCTCTCCCCTACGGACGGTAATAGACGTTGTTTTTGAAGAACGCCGCGGTAAGCTCGGTGGAGGCGATCTCGCCGTCGAACATCATCGAGACGGTGTCGGCCACCTGCTGAGCAAAGTCCAGGTCGTGGGTTGCCACGAGCACCGTTTTGCCCTGATCGCGCAGGTCCGTAAGGAGGCGCGCGACCATGCGGCGAGACGAGGTGTCGAGACCCTTGGTAGGCTCGTCGAGGAGCAGCATCTCTGGCTTTGCCAGCAAGAGTTTGCCCAGCGCCAACAGCTGCTGCTGGCCGCCGGATAGGTCATAAGGGTGCAGGTCAGCGCGCTCGGCGAGGCCCATGCGCTCAAGCATCTCCTGCGCGGCGGCGTGGTCGTAGCCCGCGGCAGGCGCCCACTCCATGAGCTCGTCGAGGGCCGTCTCGGCGGCGAACAACGCACGAGGATCCTGCGGCAGTAGGACGCGCGCTTTGCTTGTGGCCGAAAGCTTGCCGCGCTGAAGCTTGGCGGAACCCGCAACAATAGAGAGAAGTGTCGACTTGCCGCACCCGTTGCCGCCCACCAGCGCATGGATGCTGCCAGCACGCACCTGCAGTTCGAGGTCGCGCAGGATCCAGCCCGAGTCGTGGCCGTAGCGAAACCACGCACGGTTGAGAGCGACGGCGGGGACGAGGCTCGAGGCGAGCGGTGCGGGGTCGGAGCCGGCAGCAGCTACGGACGCGGGGCGAGACTCAAACTCAGTCTTCGAAACGCCGGTCGGAGAGAGCGAGCTTCCTTCGCACACCGACACGGGCGCCGGCGAGCACGAGACACTGTCGTGCTCCAGCGCAGTCGCTCGCGATGACGGCAATCCGGCCTCCGATGCATGTGCAACAGCCTCGCCAGCGGCACTCGGGCACAGGTCCTCCCCTGCTTCAAATGGCTCAAGCAACCTCAGCCGCCCTGCAAGCGAGCTTAAATCTGCGACCTCGTGCACGGTACCGTCTACCAGCTCAAACGCACGGGTGGCGTAGTCGAGCATGGGTTGCGGACGGTGCGTCGCCACCACCACGGTGCAACCCAGTTCGCGATTCACGCGAAAGAGCGCATGCAGAAAGTTGCGCTCGGCCACTGGATCGAGCTGCGCGGTAGGCTCGTCCAAGAGCAGCAGCGACGGCTGCATCACAAGCGTCGAGGCCAGAGCGAGCAGCTGCTTGCGCCCGCCCGAGAGCGTGTCAGTCTGTGTACGAAACCAGTCGTCGATACCAAAGAAATAGCTGGTCTCGGCTATCAGACGGCGCATCTCGTCCTGCGGCGTGCCCAGGTTTTCCAGGCCAAAGGCCATCTCGTGCCACACGCTCTCGCACACTAACTGGTTGTCCGGATTCTGGAATACGTAACCGATGGCTCGTGCGCTCTCGGCAGGTGCCATATCTTCAAGAGGACGGCCCTGAATCAAAATGTCGCCCATGCGCGTGCCAGTCGGCGCAATCTCGGGTTTAAGGAGCGAAAGGAGGGTCGACTTACCCGACCCCGTACCGCCAACAAGCAGGACGAATGCGCCCTGCGGAACCTTCCATTGCATGCTTTTCAGCACGGGCGAGGCAGCCTCGGGATAGGTGAAGGAGAGGTCATTAATCTGGACGGCAAGCGACGCAAATGCACCCGTCGCGGGGGCGTCGGCGGAGGGGCCAGCAGTCGAAGAGACGCCCGGAGCGGGGTACACGGCATCAGAGCCCATCGCGTCTCCCTGTGTAACCTGCATATTCTTCGCCATTTCGCCCTCAGTCCTCGCCATTCCAAACTCGGTCTCCATCGCTCCCCCGGTCTCAGCCCTCGACGCCTTGACCTCAGCCTCCACGCTCTCGGTCTCAGCCGCACTCATGCGAATCTCCTCAGGTTGATTAGGTGAGCAACGGTGGGCAGCAGCATCCATGCGGTGTAGGGCACATAGCCCCACCAAGCAACGAGGCGGCTCATGGTGGGATAGAACGCGTACTGGCTCGTCGCCGCGAATGCGATCAGTGCGCAAAGCAGGCCGAACAGCAGCAGGCAGAGCATAGCCGCCGCGTCGGCCGAAGTGAACCGATAGCGCGTATAGGTCGACCGGCGCGGCACCGCGCCCCAGCCGCGGGCGCGCATGGCGTCGGCCGTCTCCAGCGAGTCCTCCATGCCCCAGCCCATAAGTACCGAGGACAAGCGCAGCCGGCTGCGGACCGTCTCGGCCGCTCCACCCGGCACGCCGGCCGCGCTCTGCACGGCCACCACCTGCCGACCACGCCGCAAAAAGCGCGGAATTATGCGCATGGTGCTCGAGATCATAAGCGCCACGGTAGGTGCCGCGTTGCCAAACAGGGTCATGACCTTATCAAACGTCAGCATGTGCGAGCCGGCCATGAACCACAACGCGCTCGCCACAAACAGGCCGCCCATCGCGAGTCCGTAGGCCAGGCTCTCCAGATATACGGCACGCGCGCCGATACGGAATAGCTCCGTGGAACCCGAGGCCGAAAACAGCGGGTTGAACACCGCGATGATAAAAATTACGGGCAGCTGCCAGCGCAATCCCGCGAGGGTCGCGCGTGGGCCGCGGGCGCAGCAGTTGGCGGCAAGGCCCCCTACCAGCGAGATCACGATGAGCACCGGCTGCATGGCTGCCATGGTGAGCACCAGCGTAACGAGCACATACAGCGCCGGAACGGCAGGGTGCGACGTCTCAAACGCGGCCAAGCGCGAAGAGGTGCTCGGCCTCATCGGCTGCCCCCGCCGCGGCGTGAGCGGTATTCGTCCAGACCCTCGTCGTGCGCGCGGCGTCCGCCGCCATTGCGGATGTAGGCATAAGCGCCAAAGCCGACAGCGAAGATCAGCACACCCACGCCCAAGCCCGCGCCGTTGGGCAAGGAGATGCCCGCCAGCGAGCCAGCGACGGTGTCGAGGCCGTTAGCGCCGCCCACCGCCGTAGATGCTACGTGCTCGGAATCGGCAGCATAGGCCGTGAGCCGGCCATTTGCGCAGGTGTACAGCGTGCCGTCGCGGTTGACTACCGGGGCGGCGCCGTGAAAAAGGCGCACGTAGGGGGCAATGTTATCGGTGAAGTCGGCACCCAAAGTTTCGTCAGCTGCAGGCGCGGTCGTATCGCCCGCGGCAGTCGCTTCGCCAGCCGCAGACTCGGCCGTATCGCCTGCTGCGGCCGAGTCGTCAGCCGCTGCTGCGGAGCCCTCCGACGTCGTGGCCTCGCCGCCCGTCGTGGCCTCGTCAGTCGTCGTTCCATCAGCCGCGTTGCCAGACGCGTCCGACGCCGTCGCGCCCAAGGCGGACGAATCCCCCGTGAGCTGCTGTACGGTTGCCGTCTGAATATCGACCCCATCACAGGCAAGCGCGTAAAGAGAACCATCGATGCCGTTCGCGTAGATCGTCAGCGTCATAGAACGCGCGTCGTCTCCAAAGGCAGCAGGAAGCATGGCGGAAATCTCCTGTTCGGCGCCCGTATCAACAGATGCTGTTACCTGCAGCGATTCGTTCAAGCTCAAAGGGAGTTCAACCTGATATACCATGCCGGACGCACCCGCAACCAGCACGGAACCATTGCATGCAACGGGAGCGCACCCCGCAAGGTCATCCTCTATCGAGACCTGAGAGCCGGCAATCAGGGCACCCGTGTTATCAACCCCCACCAGCTGCACCGAACCGTCCGAGCCGGCAAGCACAAGAACCTTCGAAAGCCCCACTGCGCCATCCGTCAGAACCGCGGCGCTTGCCACGTTACCCTCGCCTACCGCTTGACGCGACGCGCGAAGCTCACCGGTCGAGGCGTTGAGCAGGTAGACGCCGGCACTGCCATCGGTGGCAAGCAACAGGCCAACATCACTCGCATTCGCTTCCCCACTTGCTGCGCCCCCATCTGAGTCCTCGCCTTGCTTCGAGAGCTCGCCTTCGGACGCATCTGCGTTCTCGCCCGCGTCCGAGCTCCCGGCGGCAACACCGTCCGCGCCCTCGCTCGAGCCTTCACTCGCAGACACGGCCTCAGCATCCACAAATGCCAGCACCGGGGTCGAGACCTCCTCGCCAGCACTGGGCACGGCATCGAGGGAGCACTCCCAGAGCAACGCACCATCTACCAGCGAAAACGCACCGACGGCTGCCTCGGAGCTGCCATCGCCGCGCGCAACAAACGTCAGATAGGCACATCCACCGCCCGAAGCCGCCGCCGAGCAGAACTCCCAGTCGCCCAAGGCCGACTCCGCAACACCCGCGTCCGAAGTCCATGCGCAGGTCAGGTCTTCGTCAAACGCAGCCAAGCGCCCGTCGATCAGGGGCACAAGCAGCACGCCGTCCGCAAACGAACAGGTACCGATAACCTTCGCATCGAGGTCGGCGTGCGCGAGCACCTCGCCCGTCGCGGCGTTGTACTTGGTCACCGCCCCGCGCCCGACCGCGAACAGGAACGTCGATTGCCCCTGCTGGCGCAACGCGCACGACTCGGCCTCCGCGCTCCACGCAACCTGCGCAGCTGCGGGCGCGGTCACAGGCACGGCGCCCGGCACGGCGCTCTCGGCAGCCGTGGTCGCATAGCCCGACCACGCGGTATACGTATCGTTGAAGGTGGACACGAGCGACGCCGAGTCGGTCTCGGCGGCCCAAGCGCTCGAGATGGGGGCGACGGCACCGCTCAGTCCCAGCGTCGCGGCCATCACCGCAACCGCGCAGGCCCGCACCGACCGCACCATGCAACTCCGTCTCATCCGCGCCCTCCCATCAGCCGCGCCTTCATCTACGGGTCCATGAGGCTACAAACCCGCATCTCAAATCTGCCGCAATGCCCGCCCGGGCGCACATCAAAGCGGTGCAAAGGCCCAGTACGGCCTTTAGCCCACACGAATCGCGCTCGAACAGACTCCGGCAAGCGTTGCTCGCGTTCAAAGCTCGCCCCAGCAGGACACATCCCAGTAAAAGCAGTCCCTGTATTGTAGCCTCCCACGCACGAGCACGCCGCCGGTTGCTGTTCACTTGGTGCACGGTGCGCCTTGCACGCCCGCCGGGCGCCGGGCAGGAGTATCATGGCGGATTGTCGCGGTTGCCCACGCGCCGCGCGTGCCCTGCACCCAACCTCGGAGTCACGTATGGACGCAACCGCCATCATCCTCGCTGCCGGCGAGGGAACCCGCATGAAGTCCAACCACGCTAAGGTCTCGCACCAGATCCTAGGCAAGCCCATGATCAGCTGGATCGTCGACGCCACCATCGCCGCTGGTTGCGGCCGCGTAGTCGTTGTGGTGGGCAGCCACGCGGACGAGGTTCGCGCGATTCTTGCCAGCGCCTACGCCGACTCCCCCGTCGCCGTCGAGACCGTGGAGCAGACTGAGCGCCTGGGCACCGGCCACGCCGTACGCATCGCGATCGAAGCTTGCGGCATCAACGAGGGTCCCGTGGTCGTACTCAACGGCGACCTGCCCCTCATTCAAGCCGAGACCGTCGCGCAGTTCGCGCAGACCGTCGCCGACGGCACGCACGCCGCCGCGGTGCTCACCTTCACCCCGCCCGCGCCCTTTGGTTACGGGCGCGTCCAGCTCGACGCGAACGGCTCCATCGAGCGCATCATTGAGCAGAAGGACTGCACGCCCGAGCAGTCCGAGGCCCTGCTGGAGTGCAACGCCGGCTGCTACGCCTTTGACGGCGCGCAGCTCAGCCTCCATATTGGCGACATCACCTGCGAAAACGCGCAGCACGAGTACTACCTGCCCGACATGGTCGAAATCCTCAAGGCCGCCGGCCAGGACGTGACCATCTTCCACGCCGCCGACTACCGCGACGGCCTGGGCGTGAACTCCCGCGCGCAGCTCGCCGAACTCACCTGCATCGCCCGCGACCGCATCAACGCGCACTGGATGGCCGAGGGCGTCACGTTTATTGACCCCTCCCAGGCCTGGATCGGCCCGAACGCGACCATCGGCCGCGACTCCGTCGTGTGGCCGCAGACCCACCTCATCGGAGCCACGCACGTAGGCGAGGGCTGCCAGCTTGGCCCCAACAGCCGCCTCACCAACACCACCGTCGGCAACAACTGCGTCGTCGACGAGACGGTCTCCATCGAGGCCGTACTCGAAAACGATGTGAACTGCGGACCGCGCGCCTACCTGCGCCCCGGCACGCACATGCTCGACGGCTCCAAGGCCGGCACGCACGTGGAGATCAAGAAGTCCACCATCGGGCGCGGCTCCAAGGTGCCGCACCTTTCCTATATCGGCGACACGCAGATGGGCGAGGGCGTCAACATCGGCGCAGGCTCCATCACGTGCAATTACGATGGCAAACACAAAAATCCGACCACCATTGGCAACCGGACCTTCATCGGTTCCGATACTATGATGGTTGCTCCCGTAAACATCGGGTCCGACGCTGTCACCGGCGCCGGCGGTACCATTACCACGGATGTCCCTGACGGCGCGCTTGCTCTTGAGCGCACCGAGCAGCGCATCATAGCGGGCTGGGGCGCGCGTCGCAACGCGAGCAACTAGCCTAAGAGCAGGCCATGCCAAGAACTAAGGAGTAGGGGCAGATGCCAATCAACGATCCCACCAAGAGGCTGTCGATCCACAAGACCATGCGCGTCTATTCGGGTTCCTCCAACAGGGAGCTCGCGCAGAAAATCGCTGACATTCTGGGGGTCGAGCTCTCCGGGCTTGCGCTCGAGCAGTTTGCCAACGGCGAGATTTATGCCCGCTATGAGGAGACCGTCCGCGGTGCCGACGTCTTCCTGATTCAGTCCATTGCCGGCTCCAACGTCAACGACATGCTCATGGAGCTTCTCGTTGCCACCGATGCCGCCAAGCGCGCCTCTGCCCGCAGCATCACCGCGGTCATCACGCACTACGGCTACGCTCGCCAGGACCGCAAGGCCGCCCCGCGCGAGCCGATCACCGCCCGCCTCGTGGCCAACCTGCTCGAGTGCGCCGGCGTCGACAACGCCATCACACTCGACCTGCACCAGGGTCAGATTGTCGGCTTCTTCGACATCCCTGTGAACCACCTCTCGGCTCTGCCCCTGTTTGCCGAGTACTACAACAACATGGACTTCGACAAGGAGAATCTGGTCGTCGTGTCCCCCGACGTGGGTCGCGCCAAGGCCGCCAAGAAGCTCTCTGACATGCTGAACTGCGACCTCGCCATCGCCCACAAGGGCCGCCCGCACCACAACCAGGCCGAGGTCATGGGCATCATCGGTGACATCCAGGGCAAGACCTGCATCATCAACGACGACATGATCGACACCGCAGGCACCCTGTGCGCTAACGTCCGCGAGCTCAAGGCCCTGGGCGCCGGCGACATCTACGTGTGCGCCACCCACGGCATCTTCTCGGGCAAGGCCATCGAGCGCCTGAACGACGCGCCCATCGTCGAGTGCGTGGTTACCGACGCCATCCCCGTTCAGGTTGGCGGCAAGATCAAGACCATCACCGTTGCCGACGAGTTTGCCAACGCGATCGCAGCCGTGTACCACGAGGAGTCCGTCTCCAACATCATCGGCGGCGACTTCGCGA
The DNA here is from genome assembly GCA_963617695.1 of Bacteroidaceae bacterium. GTDB lineage: Bacteria > Actinomycetota > Coriobacteriia > Coriobacteriales > Coriobacteriaceae > Collinsella. The sequence goes on along the minus strand of CAVEPV010000034.1, from coordinate 3,430 downwards.
TGTAGTTGCGATTGGGCAGCAACCCGCAGCCCGCTGTTCAATCAGAACCTTCAGGGAGGGGCGCAGTTCAATGAACTGCGCCCCTCCTTTGTCTCTCAATTAAAGATGCCCACGCACATGTCCGCATTGCAGCCGCACCCCACACCCGCATCCGTCCTTTCCGCGTCTCGCAACCGCCGATCCCCCACAAGAGAACCGGCGATGTGGCAGCGGCCCACAACCCCACCAGGGGCATTGCTTTTCCAGGGCCTGTATCGGCTCAATCAGACTGCGATACGGCTGCAAACTGGCCGCATTTCATATAGGTCGAGGCAGAGGAACTCACTACCGAGCCGTTATCGCCGCAATAGAGTTCATCGTTCGCGCAACTGGTTAGTTAATTCATATATGCGTGATTTTGCAAGTGCGCCTTAGGCGAAGCGCAAACGCGGACAGCTGAATCCAGCGGTTTTGTTCAGACGCTTCCCTTCCAGCAGTCTCTTTGAGTCCAATTTAACCCTCGCAATCAATCCCAATCGCGCATATATGAATTAACTATCCACTCTTGACCTCAATCAGCTGCCGGGCCATACCGCGGACGGCCCCAAACTCGCCACTGACGGCACGGCTCTTTCCCGCCTCTCGACCATCGGATAGCGTTTAGCCATGGACGCAATCGTTATCTCACATGCCACCGCGCTACGGGCAATACGACATGCACGCAGCGTATACCGTTCCCTCCCATGGGAGCCGCTTGCGCATGGCGAGCAGAAGAGCGTTCTGAAGCACGCAAGCTCTAATGTTTCGCTTATCGACCTTGAACACCTGCAACGCCTTGAAATTGTTGAAAATGGTGAACCGTCACCCCTTGACCTCGTTGTCACCAAACCAGCAGACCGAAGAACAAACAAGCGATGTGTAAGCCATCTTCTTGCCAAGCCGCTTCCCGGTGGATCGCTTCTCAAAGTCACCGATGGGATCTACTGCACCTCGCCCGCACTGACTGCGGCGCAGCTTTCGCTTAGCCGCTCTATGCCCGAAACAACCATGCTCTTGCTTGAGTTCTTGGGGTCTTACTCGATGCCCGTAGAAATAGCAGCGGAATACAACCGTATTCATGCCCGGAACGTTACTGACCAGGGCAACCAGGTCGCCTTTAAATGTGACCCAGCAATGGCAATTTCCTCTCTCAATGCAATAACAAGATGGGCGGCAAGCAGTGCCTACTCCACCTATCGCACCTCCGCATCACTTGCCGTCGAGGATTCGGCTTCTCCCATGGAGTCCCTCGTTTACGCGATGTTGGGATTCCCCATGCGCTTTGGAGGCTTTGGGTGCGCGAGCTTACCAAAGGGAGGAATTCTACTCAATCATCGAATCGACTTTACTTCGGCCGCCCGTCAGCTGTCCTCACAGATGCCTTATGCCATTTGCGACTGCTATATCCCATCAGCAAAAATCGACCTGGAATACAACGGCTTCTATCACGACGACCGACGCTCTCGCGAGCATGACGAAAGACGCAACAACGGACTGAAAGCAATGGGCATCAATGTTCTTGTTCTCAATAAGGAGCAAGCGCAGGACCTCGATGCACTTGAAACCATGGCTCGGCTGGCTTACAGAAATGCCGGGAAGCGCTTCCGGTATCAATTCAACGGATACCGGAAGCGTCAAAGGAGCCTGTTAACGGAACTGCGGAACGCAATTGGTCTGAATTAACTGCATGGCTGGCTAGTTAATTCATATATGCGCGATTTTGAAGCAAGAACCGGATCGGACGCACCCCGATGCCGCGACCTATCCTTTCAAAATAAAGAGCGGATCGACAAAACCGCAGGATTCGACCGCGCAATCACGGCGCAGTATGGCACTTTGCATCCATCTAAGCCTGGAAGCCAACGTGTACGGAAGCAAAATCACGCATATATGAATTTATTAGCCACTTTTAGTCTTACACTCGCGCGATTTGACATCTTCGAAGCGGGGCCGCACCATAGCGCGTGAGCAAAACGCAGGAAAGGACGCATCCATGGCCGCAGCGCAGCCCAAAAAGATCCGCATGGTCGCAGGCCTCGGCAACCCGGGAGAGGAGTACGCCGAGACCAGGCATAATGCCGGCTTCAAAGCCATCGATGAGCTAGCGCGCCAAGCAGGCGTGTCTTACTGGAAAAACCAGGCGGGCGCAGAGGTCGCCATCATCCAGGTCAACGACCCCGAGGAAGACGGCGGCAAGCGCGAGGTCGTCCTGGTCAAACCGCAGTCGTACATGAACACGAGCGGCGGGCCCATCTCCAAGCTATGCGCCCAGTACAAGATCGCGGCCGAGGAGCTGCTGGTCATCCATGACGAGCTGGACATCCCCGCAGGTGATGTGCGTGTAAAGGTGGGCGGCGGACACGCCGGCCATAACGGCCTGCGTTCCATCATCGACAAGATGGGCAGCCGCGACTTTAGCCGTATTCGTACAGGCATCGGAAACCCTCCCGGCCGCATGGCCGTGGCTGACTTTGTACTCAAGCAACTCCGAGCACGCGAGGCCGACGAGTTCAACGACACGACCTTCCGCGCGGCCGAAGCGGCAGCTACGGCCCTAACCCGCGGCGTCATCTTTGCCCGCGACCACGTAAACGGCGCGGCTGCCGCCAACGGCAAGCACTAGCAGAAAAATAGCCTATCGGAACTAGCATTTATTCGCGCCAGGTCTCTTTATTGCGGTCTGGCGCGAATTTTACCTACCCCGTCCTCTGAGACGACACGGGCGGAGACACCCGCTCAACGCCCGCCGGCTCCCCTCACGTGCCGCATACCGATACCTGCGAACCCTCCATCTAATAAACCCCACCCGCAGGATATACTTTTACGCGGTGTGTGCCGTTATCGCCTAGCGGACGCGCCGTGCAACAACGGTTGCAAATGGGGCCGTCCAGCGGATGCGAGACCGCTCGCAGCCCCACAACAACAGAGAGGGGTTCTATGTACAAGATCCTGGAGAAAACGCAGTTCTCTGAGAAGGTGTTCAAGTTCCGCATCGAGGCGCCAGCGATGGCCAAGCATGCGCACGCAGGACAGTTCCTCATGGTTCGCGCCAACGAGACGGGCGAGCGCGTGCCGTTCACTCTGGCCGGCTGGAACGGCGACGAGGGCTGGGTCGAGTTCATCTTCATGGTGATCGGCAAGACCACCGAGATGCTTTCCACCTATGAGGCGGGCGACTCGATCAAGGACGTCACCGGTCCGCTCGGCGTTCCGACCGAGATGGACGAGGGCCCGTGCGCCGTCATCGGCGGCGGCGTTGGCCTGGCAATCGCCTTCCCGGTGGCCAAGCACCTGGTCGAGACGGGCCACGAGGTTCACGCCATCATGGGCGCGCGCACCCGCGACCTGCTGCTGCTTGAGGACCAGTTCCGCGAGCTGCTCGACGACGAGCACATCCACATCACCACCGACG
>CAVEPV010000033.1:13648-17993 GCA_963617695.1 Bacteroidaceae bacterium | reverse complement strand
TCCCCAACGGACGAACCCAGAGACATTTTCGTCCACGCCCTTTTGGGGTCTTCGCATGTGTAAAGGGAGCAAGCGAAACATGCAGAGTAACCAACCCGCGGGCGCGCGCCCGCACGAGTTTGAGCGCAGGCTAGACGCCAAGCTCATCATGTCGATCGTCGCCACGGGAATCATGTCGTTCTCGGGCGTATGCGTCGAGACGGCTATGAACGTCACCTTCCCCACCCTTATGAGTGAGTTTGGCGTAAATACCGCCACGGTTCAGTGGCTCACCACCGCCTACCTGCTCGTTCTGGCCGCGATCATCCCCACCTCGGGATACCTCAACCGCCGATTCCGCACCAAGCAGGTCTTCTGCTTTGCCATGGTGTTCTACATCGCAGGCATCGTGTGCGGCATGACGGCGCAGGTCTTCCCTATGCTGCTCGTTGGCCGCGTGCTCGAGGGCATCGGCACGGGCGTGGCGCTACCACTCATGTTCAACATCATCACCGAGCAGGCGCCGCAGAAAAACCTCGGTTTCATGATGGGCGTAGGATCGCTTGTCACCGCCGTGGCGCCGGCCGTGGGGCCTTCGGTGGGCGGCTGGCTTTCGGAGACGTTTAGCTGGCGCGCAATCTTTGCCGCGTTGCTGCCGCTGCTGCTCGTGGCGTTTGTGCTGGGCATGATCGCCATCCGTCAGAGCCACGAGACCATCACTGAGCACTTTGATATCCCCGGATGGCTCGTCCTGGCGGCAAGCTTTACCTGCCTGATCTTCGCCATCGACGAGGGCGCGAACTTTGGCTGGACCAGCCCGCTGATCATCGGCCTGTTCGTTGCGTTTGTGGTACTGCTCGCGCTCTTTGTGCATCGCGAGCGCACCTGCGACCACCCGCTCATCCATCTGGAGATCTTTCACGCACGCGGTTACGTGCTGGGCCTCGCCACCATCGCGTTTATGCAGTTCACCGTGCTGGGCCTCTCGTTCTTGCTGCCCAACTACGCGCAGCTCGTGCTGGGCGCGGGCCAGACCGAGGCCGGCTCCGTCCTGCTGTTTGGCTGCGCGGTGGGCGCAATCATGACGCCCATCTCGGGACAGATGTACGACCGCCTGGGCTCACGCAAGCCCATTCTGTCCGGCCTGTGCTGCTCGCTTGTCGCGATCGTCTGCTTTGCCGCCTTTGCGCAGAACCTGCCGACGGCCGCGATGGCAGGCGTCTACGTGCTCTACGCCTTTGGCCAGGGCATGATGTACGGCAACAACATGACCTGCTCTCTGAGCTTCTTGCCCGCCCACGTTAAGGCCGACGGCAACGCCATGTTCAGCACCCTACAGCAGCTCTCGGGCGCCATGGGCACGAGCGTGGCCGCCGCCATCGTGAACGCCTCGCAGGTCGGCGCCACCGACATGGCAGCCGCGACCACGATCGGCTCGCACAACGCTTTCATGGTTCTTGCGGCCTCCGCCGTGATCGCCATCGTCTGCGCGCACTTTGAGACCAAGGGCGCTGAGCGCTAGGCTGCCGCCAGCCTCGGCCTGCTCCGAGTTCCACCAGAGACGCAAAAGGGGCGCCGGGTCGCAGCATTGAGCTGCACCCGGCGCCCCTTAGTCATACTGCGCCTTGTTGAGCGAGGGCCGCGTCCGTGCGCGTAGAGCCTACGGCGCGCTGCTGGCACGCGCCAAGTACCAGCAGCGCGCCAGTCAGCAACCGCGGCCGCGTCCGCCCGCGCTCCTCACCTACTCTACGAGAACTGCGAGCGGTACAGACGCGCATAGGCGCCACCCGCCGCAAGCAGCTCCTCGTGGGTGCCCTGCTCGATGATGGTGCCCTTGTCCATCACCAGAATCAGTTCGGCATCGACAATCGTCGAGAGGCGATGCGCGATCACAAAGCTCGTGCGTCCCTGCATAAGCGTGTGCATCGCCTGGTTAATAGCCTGCTCAGTGCGCGTGTCCACGCTCGAGGTGGCCTCGTCCAGGATGAGGATGCGCGGGTCGCGCAGCAGTACGCGCGCAATGGTGAGCAGCTGGCGCTGGCCCTGGCTGATGTTTTCTGCATCGTTGGCCACGCGCGTCTCATACCCATGCGGCATCGTGCGCACAAAGTAATCCACTTGCGCCGCACGCGCGGCGTCCACAATCTGCTCGCGCGTCGCGCCTTCGCAGCCATAGGCGATGTTCTCGGCAATCGTACCCTCGAACAGCCACGCGTCCTGCAACACCATGCCGAAGCTTGACCGAAGCTCACCGCGATCCATCTGCGCCGTGTCTACGCCGTCGAGCGTAATGCGACCGCCGTCGATCTCGTAAAAGCGCATGAGCAGGTTGATGAGGGTCGTCTTGCCTGCGCCCGTCGTGCCCACCACGGCGATCTTTTGCCCCGGCTCGGCCGTGAACGAGACATCACGCATAAGTGGCCGCTCTGGGTCGTAGCCAAAGCGCACGTGCTCAAAGCACACGCGACCGGCCACGGGCTCCTCAGCATGCGTGGCAAGCCCTGCCGTAGGCTCGGGCGAAATCTCGTCCTCGTCGAGCAGGTCAAAGACGCGCTCTACCGAGGCCAGCGCGCTCTGCATGCTGTTGATGGTGAACGAGAGCTGCGTGAGCGGCTCGGCCGCCTGCGTGATGTACTGGAAAAACGCCTGCAGCACACCCACGCTCATACGGCCGGCGACCAGCAGTCCGCATCCAAACAGCGCGATGGAGACCTGCGCCAGGCGGTTCACAAAGCGAATGAGCGAACTCACCGCGTTGGTGACAAAGTCGGCCTTGCAGCTCGCGGTGGCGAGACGGTCTGCCAGTGCACGCATCTCGCGAGCGCTCTGCTCCTCCCGGCCAAAGGCGCGCACAACCACGCGCCCGCTGTAAGCCTCCTCGACAGAAGCCGTAAGCTCGCCCACGCAAGCCTGACGGTTCGCCGCGAGCACCAGGTTGCGTTTGGCAACAAAGCGCGTAAGCAGCAGCGACACCAGGGAGAAAAAGACGAACAGGCTCGCCAGCAGGGCGTTGTAGGTGAACATCATGATGGTGGCACCCGTCACGGTGCCCACCGCGGTGAGCAGTGTGAGCACGCCGCGCTGCAGCACCTCGGACATCTTGTCCAGGTCGTTCGTGGCGCGGCTCACCACATCACCGGGCTTATGGTTGTCAAAGAACGAAAGCGGCAGGCGGTTCAGCTTCTCGCTCACACGGTTGCGCAGGTTCAAGTTGAGACGCTCTGAAAAGCTTGCCATCGTAAAGCTCTGCAACGAGTAAAAGCACACGGTGATAGTCCAGATGCCCAGGTAGATGGCAATCTCTCGCCCGCAGTGATCCCAGCTGATGGCAAAGGTGCGCCCCTGCGCAAACGCCTGCTGCACCTCGCTCCAGATCAGGTCGATCACGTGCGCGCTGTAGGCGGGAGCCGCCAAGGAAAACAGCGTGTAGAAGACGATCAAGACCACTACCAGCGCAAAGCGCCAATGCTGGTCAGCGCTCTCGGCCCACAGGCGGCGCACCGTGGCCCATGTGTCGCGCGGCACCTCAAGCTCAGGCCCATCGTCATCGGTCATCGCCTCAAGGCGGCGGCGCTCCTGCTCAAAGGCGGCGCGCTCCTCCTCAGCAAGCATAGCTGCCAAGGCCTCGTCCTCGTTAGGGTCGGAGACTGCGTCTGAAGCAGAGTTCGAGGTCGCGGCTGCAGAGGCAGTAGAGTCAGAGGCTGGCGAGGCGACGGCACACGCCGCCGCAGGAGTAGCCGCACCCGGAGCCACAGTCGCATTCACCGCCGCCACGGTCGTCTCCGTACCGGCAGCCGGCGCCAGCAAGCTCGCCCCATCAGGCTGCTCGCCTGTCAGCTCATCTGCCTTCTCAAACTTCTCCATCATGTTATTCACCCCCAATCATCTGGGATTTTGCGATGTCGCGATAGACCTCGCAGGTAGCCATCAGTTCCTCATGCGTGCCGGTGCCCATGATGCGACCGTCCTTGAGCACCACGATGGTGTCGGCGTGCAGGATGGTCGAGACGCGCTGCGCGATGATGAGCACCGCCGCGTCGCGGGTCTCCTCGGCCAGAGCCGCACGCAGGGCAGCATCGGTGCGGAAGTCGAGGGCCGAGAAGCTGTCGTCAAAGATGTAAAGGTCTGCATGGCGCATGAGCGCACGCGCGATGGCGAGGCGCTGGCGCTGACCACCCGAGAAGTTGGTGCCACCCTGAGAGACCGGCGCCTGCAGCCCCTGCGGCAGGTCGAGCACAAAGGTGCTCTGAGCCACCTCGAGCGCGTGCAGCATCTCGGCCTCGGTCGCGTCCGGCTTGCCGTAGCGCAGGTTGCTCTCGACCGTACCGGAGAACAGCCACGCCTTCTGCGGCACGTACGCGATGCG
>CAVEPV010000033.1:0-13256 GCA_963617695.1 Bacteroidaceae bacterium | reverse complement strand
CAATCTCGGGCACCAGGTCAATCACCTCTGCGGCGCGCGTAAGGCATGCCTTGGCGCGCGGCAGGGTGAGGATCACCATCTGCGCCATCATGATGAACAGCAGGATGAGCATCGCGTACTCAAGCACCGCGGAGACGCTCGCGATCTGCATGGCGTGCACGCCCACGCGATTGCCGCCCAGCCACAGCACCGCAACCTCGACGATGTTCATCAAAAAGAAGCACGAGCAGTCGAGCGCCGCGAACAGCAGGTTCACCTTAATGGCACCCTTCGCGTAGTCAGAAAACACCTGATCCAGACGTCGCTCCTCCTGGTGCTCGCGACCAAACGCGCGCACCACGCGAACGCCGATGATGCTCTCGCGCAGCACCACGTTCATGCGGTCAATCAATCCCTGCAGGCGCATAAAGATCGGAGCGGTGTGCTTCATCACGATCACCGCGATGCCCAGCATCACCACAACAACCACGGCCAGCAGCAGACCCATCTGCGCGTCGATGCGCCAGGCCAGCGCGATGCCCGCCACGCACAGGATGGGCACGGGCAGCACCAGCATGATCGTGTTCACGATAGCTTGCTGCACCACGTTGATGTCGCCCAGGCTGCGCGTGATCATCGAGCCAGTGCCAAAGCGCTCAAAATCGCTTGCCGAGAACGCAAGCGACGACTCGTAGATCGCGCAGCGGATGTCACGGCACACGTCGGCCGCCAGGCGCGCGCCTAGGTAGAGGGCAGAAATCGCAGCCGAACTCGCCACCACAGAGACGGCGAGCATAGCCACGCCCCCGCGCAGGATGGCGTCCATGTCTCCCGTAGCGATACCGGAGTTGATCATATTGGCGAGCATCGTAGGCACCAGCAGCGTGCCCACGTCGTCAATCACCAGCGCCACGAGTGTGAGCGCGATCACGCGCTTGTAGTTCTTGAGATATCTCAGCAGGAGTTTCATGCGCGACCACCCTCGGCAGCCAAGTCTGTCTCGGGCTCCGCCACGACCCCAGCCCCGGCTTCACCTTGCAGATAGTCGGCAAGCGCCTCGTCGAGCGCACGCGTGTAGGCACGCGTTGCCTCTAGCAAAAGCGTGCGCTGCTCCACCGGCAGCGTGCAAAACGCATGGCGCTCCGCTTTAATTGCCGGCATGATGTAGCGCTCGGCAAAACGCATGCCATCGCAGGTCAAGCTAAGCGCCTTGCTCTTCTTGCTGCCCTCGACAAAATCCACGCTGCACAGACCCTTAGAAGTCAGCGTCTGTAACGCCGAGCTCACCGTCTGCTTGCTGTATGACCACTTTACGGTCAGGTCGCGCACCGGCACCGCGCGGCGCTCCTGCACCAGCTCATACATCATCCAGTACGCGCAGGCCGAAAGCCCACAGCGACGCGCAAAGCTACCGTAGATACGGTCGGCCTGGTTATAGAGGTAGTCGAGTTCGCGCGGGTCGTCCACGCAGACGGATGCGAAATCCGCTTCAGACGTATCTTGGTGTGCCTGAACAGCGGAATCGTTCTTCGACATATCCTCGGCTCCTTTCAAATAATCCGACTTCGGACTTTTTTCTCAAGCCAGATTAGTCCGACATCGGATTAAAGTCAACTTGCGCAAGCTTCGCGTCGCGTGGCCCCACATGCCCGCCTCACACATGGTGCACCGTACAGCGCGCAACGAAACCGCACTTCAACCCGCCGCGCATCGCAGCCCCGCGCAAGGCGCATCGGTGCGCCCGCCGCACGCGACCCAGCCGCAGCCCAAAAAACGCCCGCCGCGAAACCTCGCAGCGGGCGCCAAGACACAAGCAGCAAAGAGCGGAACAGCCCAGAAGCGCTAGCCCTCCCAGCCTTCCTGGTCGGACTCATAAAAGACAGCCGTATCGCACAGATCGTGCAGGCTCTTGCCGTCGTGCCAGCCAAGCTCGGCCAGCTCAGAGAGGGTGGTCACCAGATCGGAGCAGTCGGTAAAACGACCTTTCTCGTTCAACTCGTCGCAGTTCTGAACGCGCCAGTAGCCATCCGTGTGCGTCACGTAATAATGGCCACCGTCCACATCCATAAAGATGCGAGTCTTAGAGCGCAGGTACGCCAGAAGCTCCTCAAAGTTCAGGGCTATTGTCTCGTCAACCTTCAGTCCCATGATGACCTCCTTTGCGGTCGAGATAACTAACCCCCACTTAACAGGTTCGCGAAACCTTTCGCAACCGCATTTAGGTAGATGGCGCGAGTCTAAGGACAGGCGGGCTCGGGGTATATAGGCGGCAACTACACGCCACGAGGATTGGAGTTCCCATGGACACCATTGAAGCCTTGAAGACCCGTCGCAGCTGCCGCGCCTATACCGATCAGCCCGTGGATAAAGAGACGCTTAAGACCATCGTCGAGTGCGGTCAGTACGCGCCGAGTGGCATGAGTCGCCAGCCTTGCACCTTTGTGGCCGTGACCGACCCGGCAACCATCGCCGCCCTCTCGCAGATGAATGCCCAGATCATGGGCGTCGACAAGGATCCGTTCTACGGTGCTGCGGCCGTCATTGTGGTGCTGGCCGACTCGAGCGTGCCCACGCATCTGGAAGACGGCTCACTGGCCATGGGCAACCTGCTCAATGCCGCGCATGCACTGGGCGTGTCCTCGTGCTGGATCCACCGCGCCAAGGAGGAGTTCGAGTCCGATGCCGGGCGCGCCCTGCTCGCCACCTGGGGTCTGCCGTCCGATGGGTCGCTGCGTGGCGTAGGCCACTGCATCTTGGGCTATGCCGCAGGCGAGGCGCCGGCCGCCAAGCCGCGTCACGACAACGTGGTCTGGGTTGAGTAGCGCATACCGTAGCAGGGCAACCGCCACACATACCCTATAACGGCATCGGGGCCGCCCGCGCATCGTCCGCGCAGGCGGCCCCGTTTTCATGCGGAGTCAGATGACGAGGGGGTGGGGTACGAGACCACCCGTCGCCGCACAAAGGCCAGGTGTATGGCGCCAGCTCACCCGCTCGCGTACCGTCCACATCGGGAGGCGCCGCCGAAGCGAAGCCATCGGCCCCGCGCCTGCTCCCCGCGTTAGCGCGTGCGGCGACGGCGCGTAGCACCAGCCGCAAGCGTCACGGCACCGGCAAGGCCGGCCGCCACAGCGCAGGCCACCGTGGCATCACCCGTGCCGGGCAGCACCTCAGGCTCCGGCTCGGGTTCCGGCTCAGGCTCAGGCTCAGGCTCAGGCTCTGGCCCGGGCACGGCCTCCCAGCTGGCCGTAAGAGTGATGCTGCGCGAGACCGGCGTCGAGAAGTCGTACGCCTCGCCATCGAGCAGCCAACCGGCAAAGGTGTAGCCGGAGCGTGTCGGCGCCTCGGGCTCGGTTACGGTGCCACCCGGCTCAACGGTTTGAGCCGCAACCTCGGAGCCCCCGGCAGAATCAAAGGTCACCAGATAGGCCATCACAGGATCGTCGTCCGAGGTAGACCAAGTGGCATAGAGCACCAGGTTACCCGTCACGGGCGTCGAGAAGTCATACGCGGTGCCGTCCTCGAGCGCCCAACCCTCAAAGGTAAAGCCGTCCAGCACCGGATCGGCCGGCTTGGTAACAAGCCCACCCGCCACGACAATCTGGAAGTTCACCTTGGAGCCGCCCGCGGTATCGAACTCAACAACGTAGGCGACCGTCGGTTCGTCGCCCGAGGTGACCCACTGGGCATACAGGCGAATGTCGTGCGTCACGGGCGTATCAAAGTCGTAGGCCGTGCCGTCCTTGAGAATCCATCCGTCAAACACAAGCCCGTCGAGCGTAGGGGGATCAGGGATCTCAACCGTGCTGCCGTATGCCACGTACTGGGTCTCTACCGACGAACCACCCGCGGTATCAAAGCTCACCACGTACTCCTGCAGGCGCCAGTGCGCCGTGATGGTCGTATCCTCGTTGAAGATCGTGTCCCCGGTGACCTGCTCGTCGCCCAGGTACCAGCCCTCAAAGACGTGGCCCTCCCACAGCGGCTCCGGCAGAACGCCCAGCTTGCCACCCTTACGGATAGTCCACACCTGAGCGCTCTCGCCGTTAGCAGGGTCGAGCGTCACGTCAACGGCCTCGCCCCACATCGCGTAGACAGTGACATCGCTCGTTACCGGCTCGTCAAAGTCAAAGGGGCGCGAGAACTCCGCATCCGCATACCAACCCTTGAAGAGATGGTGGTCGTATTCGGGCACCTCGGGCAGCTGAGGCTTCTCGCCGTAGACAACCTTCTGCGTAAAGGAGTCGATCCCCTCGCCCGTAAAGGTCACGGTGCAGACACGCACCGTCCACTGCGCGGTAAGCGTCAGGCTGGCGCCGTCTTCCAACTCAGGCATCGTGTAGGTGTCAAAGTCGATAAGGCTCCCATCGGGCAGTGCCCAACCCTGGAAGTCAAACCCCTCACGCACGGGATTCCCCGGATCGGTGATATGGTCGCCGCAGTGCAGTGTCTGGTCAGACGGCGTAGGCGAGCCGCCTGCAGCATCGAACGTCACGGTGTAGTCGATACCCTCAAAGGCCGCATACAGGTCAATCGGCCCCTCGCCGTCCGGTATGCCCTCATCAAAGTCAAAGAGGGTGCCGTCCGCATAGGCCCAGCCCAAGAAGTTGTAGCCGTCCTTGTGGCGCACTTTGGGCTTGATAGTCGTCTCCCCCACCGTCACGTATCTCTCGTACGTGAGCGTGCCATCGATATAAAAACGCATCTGGCGCTTCTCGGGAACGATCTCTTCCCACATAGCCGTGAGCTTGGTGTCCTTGGTAAAGCTGGAGAGCGCGGTCACCAGGTTGCCGTCCTCGTCTTGCCAACCCGCAAAGGTGTAGCCCTCGCGCGCAGACTCGGGAAGCGCACCCACGGGGCGGCCGCTGTAGACGTCCGTGCTCGCGACCTCAGAGCCCTCGCCCGCATCAAACGAGAGCGTCACGAACGGGTTGCTATACACCACGGTAAACGCCAAACTCGTGTTGCCGTACTTGTCGACCGAGACCTTCTTGTCCATCATCCAGCTGCCAGAGACATCGTCTGCCGTGCTGGACACCTGCACAAAGTCGAACAGCGTGTTCTTGTCGCCGCACAGGTTGTTCTCGGCCAAGAAGATGTAGCTGAACTTAACCGTATAGGTCACGCTCGCGTACGGCTTGATGCCGGTCTCTGTCTTCTCGGTCGCCTTGCGCGCAGAGATCATCACGTTGCTGCCGCTCTCGACCGGCACATCGATCCACGTTCCGTCCGCACGCGCAACCGTAACGCCCGTCAGCGACGCCGTGCCTCCAGAGACAACCTCGCTCCAGTTCGTGTTCTCCTTCACGCGGATCACGGTGCCGGTCACCGGGCTCGCGTAGTGCGCACGCACCGTCACGTCGCCGGCCGGCATCGTAAACGAGGCCAGACCCTTAGACGTGGGCGTTAGGGTCTTTTGATCGCCGTCGGGCAGCGTGAGCGTCCAGTAGTCGAGCTTCCACGCCACCGTCTTCTGCTCGCCGTCGCGCGTGGTATACGTACTCGTCTTCGCGTAGTCAGACGAGACAAACTCGACGGTCTTGGCCCCGGGCGCTTGGAACGTCGTCGGCTCCTCTTGCGCGCCATAGGCCGTCACGGTGTAGGACACGGGCTTTTGCAGGACGAGTTCGTCGTTCACGATGCCGACGTTCCACAAAAAGTCGTCCGAGAAGAAATACGAGGTGCTCGCGGTGAATTTCTCGCCGCGCACCGAGACGGGGTGATAGGTCGCGCCCTTGTCTGCGCACTGGGCGTCGCTCCAGTGCTGCAAGCCGATGCTCGAACCCTTGGCCAGCGGCGTATCGGGAGAAACGCTGATGCGGCTGTTGGGCAGGTTGCTCTTGTCGCCCTCAATGTCCGCTTTGCTCGCGCCGTTCGGCTCGTTCACATAGACGTCGCTCGCCTCGCCCGCGGCGTTGGTGTTACCCGACACCACAACTTTGCCGCCAAAGACCGCCCGCGCCGAGTTGGCCTTGAGACCGATGCCGCCGCCCTGTGAGCCGCCCACGCTGTTGCCCGTCACGCTGCAGTTGGTGATGTTGACGGTCTTGTTGTACACATAGATGCCGCCGCCGCACGACGTGCTCTTGGAACTCGTGTTGTTGCGCACGATGAGGTTAGACATGGAGGCGTTGGCGAAAAACGCGATGCCACCGCCCTCGCCGTCGGTCGTGGTGCCCAAGGCCGTGTTGCCCTCAATCACACCGCGCCAGGAGTCCGAGAAGCTGCTGCCGTCGTCATAGGCCGAGGTCAGCTCGCACGAGGTGGCGTCACTCGCCACGTTGATGCCGCCGCCCGTCTGGGAGCAGGTGTTGTTGCGGATGCTCGACTTATAGCGGAGATTGACCTTGGACGTGCCGTGGAGCAGCAGGCCGCCGCCGTCACCGTTGTTGGCCTTGTTGGACTCGATGGTAGACTCGCCGTCCAAGATCAGGTCGAGTGCCTTTGCACTGTAGATACCGCCGCCGTACGCACCGGCAGTATTGGTCGAGATCTTAGACCCGTAATCGAGCGAGATGTCCATGCCGATAGCGGCATAGATGCCGCCGCCATCTGCCGCGCTGCCCGAGGTCTGGTTGTTGCTGACCTCCGAGCCGATCATCGAGAGCTGATGCTTGTAGTCGCCCGTCGCGTAGATGCCGCCGCCCTTGTTAGCCTGGTTGCCCCAGATGTAGCCGCCCGTGATGGTGCCGGTGGCGTCACTTTCGCCCAAGGTCACGATAACGCCGTAGCTGGCAACATCCGGGTGCGTGCTCGAGCTGCCCTTATCGACCCGCAGGTACAGGCCTCCGCCGTAGCCGCCGGCCTTATTGCCGCTGATCCACGAGTTGCCCTTGACGTTCACCTTGCGCACGCCGTACGTGGTGGTGCCCACGGTGGGTTCCTCATCGTTTATCGAGATGGCGCCACCGTTGCCCGCGGCGTAGTTGCTCTCAATGGTCGAACCTCCGTCGAGCGTGACGGTAGTCGAGTCGGAATGGGCATAGAGCGACTGCTGGTCGGTCAGGGTGCTCGAGATGCCGCCGCCATCGCCGTCGGCGCTGTTGCTCGCGATCTTGGACTGGCCGTTCAGGTTGATCGTCGTCGAGATGCCAACGGTCGAAATGCCGCCGCCGTTTTCCTTCGCGTAGTTATGGTCGATGGAACTACCGTTCTTGAGCTCAATTGAACACCTGCCGCCATCGGTGAGCACGGCGCTGTTCACGTACACGCCACCGCCCTGGCTCTCCGCGGCATTCCACCTGATAGAGGAGTTATCCATGGAAAGCGAGCACGAGTCGTCATACAGCGAGACGGCGCCGCCCTGGCCGTAGTAGTCCGAAATAGTATACGTTACCGCCGCGTTGCCGGCGATTGTCACGTTCTCGAGGTAGATATGACCGCCCGAGCCGTACGCGCAGATCGCTCCGCCGCCGCCTTTGTCGTTGTTGCGGCCACCGGTAAGCAGGCCACCCTTGATGGTCGCGTCTTTACGATTGGAATCCGAGCGCCAAAACGCGGCGTAGCCCGAGAACGTCTGGCTCAGGTAGCCGCCGTGCTCGATTTCCGAGCCGCCCTCGACCGTGCCGTCGCTGCCCTTAACCGTGAGCGTCGCGTTTTTGTTGAGGT
This sequence comes from Bacteroidaceae bacterium, assembly GCA_963617695.1. Taxonomy (GTDB): domain Bacteria; phylum Actinomycetota; class Coriobacteriia; order Coriobacteriales; family Coriobacteriaceae; genus Collinsella. The sequence goes on along the minus strand of CAVEPV010000033.1, from coordinate 5,669 downwards.
AGAAGATCATGCCGTTGCCCGAGGCCTCGAACACCTTGTCCTGCTCACGGCAGCGGTCAATCATGTGACCGTTGAGCTGGTACTCAAAGTTCTTGCCCTCGGGAATCTCCAGTTTGGAGTCGCCGCTCTTGTAGCTGTTCATGTACCAGTCGCCGTTAAGGGAGACGATCACGCGCACGCAGCCGGACTTGTTCGCCGCGTCCGCGGCCGCGTTCACGGCGCTCTCGATCGACGTGTAGTCGCCCACCTTGTTAATGACTTCTACGTCCTTGTCGGTGGTCTTGTCCTTAACCGTGGTGACGTAGCTCACCGTGGAGCTGTTGTTGGTGTAGGCCTCGGCGCGCGCCGGTGCGACAGCCAGCAGAACCAGCATGAGGGGCAGTAGCAAGGCGACGATGCGCCACGGTTTGCGCGAACGATATGCGGTATGAGTGATTGGCGCCAAGGCTCCCCTCCAAGTTTCACATTCCTGCTACACGTTTCTGTATATAGTCAGACGCCCTTTATAATAAGATAAGTTAGTTGATTCTTAGCGCTTTATCTGCGTTTTAATGGGGAGGAGCTCGCCATGAGCAAGCCTGATACCGCCCACGAGGCGCATATTACCAACACCCCGGGTACGCGCCGCGGCATTACGCGCCGCGACTTCCTTTGTTTTACGGGCTTCAGCGCAGCGATGGCGGCTCTCACGGGCCCGCTCTCCGCATTTGCAGAAGATGTGAGCGACGACAACGAGGCGCAGCCGCAGAGTGCCGATGCACCGCGTGGCGAAATCACCGGCACGTTCCTGCACGCCGCCACGTACAAACCGAACGCCGTCCTTATAGACGGTCAGATCGAAGAAGAGTTCTACTTTAACGAGAACTTCTTCTGGAACTCGTCGATGCTCTTTAACCCGCATCTGAGCTCGTTTGCCATGGCGCTGAATATCGCGTCCTGCCCCTCAAACCACAAAGACGGAGACAAGTTCTCTAACGCCATCCTGTTCTTTGAAGAGCTCGACTGCGAGGCAGGCGTCTTTGTAGTGAACGACGACTACAGGGAAGCGCCCGGCACCGACACCATCGGCCTGGTGTGTTCGCACCGCACCATCCAGATTCCAAACGAGGACGGCGACTACGAAGACTGCAACCTCGTCTTTCTGGGCGACCGCGGAGAGAGCTACTCGCGCGAGTGGGCCAGCAACCTCAAGGCCGGCGAAAGCGGCGACCATCAGGGATTTTCCGAGGCCTCCAACAAGGCGATCCCGTTCCTTAAGGCCTACGTCAAGAACATGCAGCTCGAGGGCCGCACCAAATTCCTCTTAGCAGGCTTCTCACGCGGCGCGGCGACTCTGAATCTCACCGCGGGCCGCCTGATCGACGAGGCGATAAATGCCGATGCCTCCTACGACGAAGAGACCGGCTACGACCTGAGCGGTGTTTTTGAAGACCAAATCGAGACCTACCAGTCCGACCTCTTTGCCTACTGCTTTGAGTCGCCGGCCGCCCTTCTTGTCGACACCGATGCCAAGCGCAAGAGCGCCTTCGAGGATCACAAGAACATCTTCAACATCGTCAACCCCTGCGACCTGGTGCCCCTCGTTATGCCGAGCAAGTTCCAGTTCGTACGCTATGGCGTAGACGTCAAGATGCCCGCCCCCACCGACGGCGCAAAATGGGTGGCCGCCAAACGCAAGATGATCAACTGCGCCAACCAACTCGGACAGAGCTTTGAACCCGACCTTGTTGACACTTTTACCAACGTTACGTTTATGACCAGGTGGCTCGCCGTTGTCGAAGACCTCAAGCACCCCAACCCGCAGAACATGTTCCTTGTTGAGTTCTTTGACCGCCTCACCGCCAGCTTCTACATCAACAGCAGAAAGAAATACTACTCGAACTTCCAGGAGCTCCTCCGTCGCGCCTACATCCTTAACAACACGATGAGCGCCGAGCCGGGCTACAAGGCGTTCACAACCGCCCTCTCGGATAGACTCACGAAAATAGGCGTCATCATCGGACTCTACACAGTTATCCAGTCCGACAAAACCTTCTTAGCAGAGATAGCCCTCTGCGACCACGTGAAGGAGGCGATGCGAACCGCCGACTCGCAAGTCAAAGGCTCCAAACTCAAAGACAACTATTACGACCAGTGGTCTAGTGTTATCAGTCAGCTCTTCACCATAGAATTCGGCCACTACGTCAAGTATCACATTGCCGACCTCCTCATCATTGCCACCAAAGGACAAGACATCCTGGCCTGTCACTCCATGGGTACGGCCATGGCGTGGACGCGCGCGATGGACTCGCGCTACATCACGGGCACCTCGCCGTACCGCCCGGCCCTCCCAGACGGCGTGGAGTACGCACCCGAGCCTGACGAAGCCGCAGCCATCTCTGAATACGGCGGCAACGCGGGCGAGGACGAGTCGAGCGACGAGGAATTTGTCTACAACAATGACACGCGCTACCGCACGTTGATTCTCACCGGCACCGATCTGAACGTTTGGGCCACGATGGACGGCAAGGAGTATCAGCTCTTTGAGGACGGCAAGCTGGTGGAGTACACAGACACCTACTTCCCCTTTGTTTACAACATCGACTTCAACCTGCAGAAATGCATCTGGCTCGACGCCGCAACTACCTACAAGTTCAAGGTCGTAACGCCCGAGGAGACCGACTTCCGTTGCGTGGAGCGCCGCCTGGACACAACCAAGAACGAGCCGGACGCCGTCTACGTGTTCGACAACATGCCCGACGTGTTCCCCGAGTCGGTCACCTACGAAATCACCGTGGCAGAGGAGAGGCTGACCGTCTACGAGCCCTATGGCGACGACCAGTTCAACAGCACCTCCATCAGCGGCAACGGCTACCACGAGGGCGAGGGCGACGCTGATGACGAAACGATGTACTACACCATCGAGAGCTCGGTTGAGCCCGAAGACGTCGCCGCCGTCGCCGGCGGCGGCCCCAGCACGCGCGGCGAGCGCGCCCTGTTGGTGACCTTTACCGACCAGGATTACGAGTTTGACTACTGGACGCTCGACGGCGAGCGCGTGGCGAGCGACGACCCGAACACCGAGATCTCTACCTACACCAGCGAAAACGGCACCGTGATTCCGGTACCGCTCTACCGAGTGCTTGTCGACGCCGACCACGACGTGGTGGCCCATTACAAGAAGAAGGGCAGCGGCGGCGGCTCGGATGGCGACGATGACGGCTCCGGCGATGGCGGAGATGGTTCCGGTGACGGAGACGGTGGCGGCTCGGGCGACGGTTCGGGCAGCGCTGACGGCGATGGCAACGGCAACTCGGGCAGTGGCGCAAAGCGCACCTCCGATGACGCCATGCCCCAAACCGGCGACGGCCTGAGCGGCGCTGCAGCCTTCGCGGCCGGCGCGGCAGCCGTAGCTGGTGCCGCAGCCGTGGCGACCCATGTTGCTGCAGACGAGAGCTCGATTGAGGAGTAAGCCTGAGCGCCCCATCCGCCAGCAGCCTCGCAAAAGAAAACGCGCGCGACGCCAACTCGGCATCGCGCGCGTTCGCGTTTCTGTAGAGACTCGGCGCCAGGCAGCTGCTAGCTCAGACGGCGGCGAGCAATCACCAAGGCCGCGGCGCCCAGGACGGCCAGAGGCGCGGCTACCAAATAGGAAGCATCGCCCGTCGCGGGCAGCGAGCCGTCGGACTTCTTAGACGGCTTGGTGTCCGGCTCGGGATCCGGTGTGGGCTCGGGGTCGGGCTCCGGCGTGGGCTCGGGGTCAGGATCCGGCGTTGGCTCGGCGTTCTTTTCCCACAGGGCCGTCAGCGTGATATCGCCCGTCACGGGCGTAGCAAAGTCGTAAGCCTCGCCGCTAAGCTGCCAGCCCTTAAAGGTGTAGCCCTCGCGCGTGGGGTCGGCAGGCGCGGTGGCAAGCTTGCCAAAGGCCACCGTCTGCGAGTCCACCGTAGAGGCACCGTCACCGGCATCGTAGGTCACCGTGTACTGCGGCACCGAGACACCGTGGACAAGATCCCACGTCTCAAACTTGCCGCCCAGATCCTTACCTTCCCAAGATTTGATGACCTGGTAAAGCTTCTTTGGGGTGTCAAAGAAGCCATCGAGGCCCTGGATAGAGTCGTCCTTCGCATCCGCGTACAGTGCGGTCTTGTTGCCGTCTGCATCCGTGCCCACGGCAGCGTTCCATGCGCCCGTGCTCACCGCGGTGCAGTTGTACGCCAGCATGGAGTAGTGATTCGCGGTACCACTGTTGTAGAAGGCGAGCATGCGATCGAGCTGCGACTGCGTGATGTCAATCGAGTAGACAACATTAGGAGAAAACGTCTGGTAGACCTTCTGACGCCACAGCTCGCGGTTCACATACACGCCGCCCACGGCGTCACCATCGAGGATGTTCACACGGTTTGTGTAGCTACCGAGGAACAGCAGAAAGGCCTCCAGGCCCGTCTCCGTCAGAACCTGCCCCATGTAGGTCTTGATGCTGGTGACAAGCTCGTCATACGTAATCTCGTTGCGCACATACTGCGTGAGGTAGGCCTCCAGCTGCTTGATGATTGTTTCCCGCGCGGCCGAGCCGGTAATATGCTCGTCGATAATCCGAACGAGCTCCTTGTACGCAGTGCTGTCGGTCACGGCATACTCCAGCATCTCGTACATGGAAGAAGCGCTCACGTAGCTGCCGACCGTTATGTACTCACCTGCGTTGAGCGTGGTGGTGTAGGACGTCTTCCGATAGCGCTTGTCTGTCTGCGCATCACCCGGCGTGTACTTAAAGCACGTGTCACCGTAGTCGAAAATGGCTTGCCAAAGGCTGTGGTACTCAAAGGCAGCGTTTTTGCGTGCGTCCTCGGTGTACTTCAGGTAGTCAGCAAGCGAAATGTTCGAGCCGTCCTTAGCGGCAAAGTCATCGAAGTTGGCCTTCCAGGAGAGCTGGCTGGCGTCCGCCTCGGTTGTGGCCTTGAACTCATCTGTCATCTCGTAGTGGCCGTACAGATCCGTGAAGTTGAGCTCTAGGCCATCCGTGTAGCTGGTGAAGAGCACAAACGAGTGCCCCCCGGTGATGGCCGAGTGCTCCGGATCAAACATAGAGACAAGAGAGAGGCTGCCCACAATCGGATCAGACGAGGTGGTATCAGAGCCGGAGCCCGTCGACTCGGCATAGGCGGACGCAATCGGCGAGACGATCGAAGAGAGCGTCATGCAAGCGGTGAGCGTCGCGACGGTGGACTTCGTCAGCCAACGCTTGAGGCTCTTGAGAATTGGCATAGGAGATTCCTTCCCAAACATACAGTCGTTCCATTTTGGCACATCCGCCCACACCATCGCCCCAAACTCCCCAACGGCCAGCGATTTAACAACACCCGGGGCGCGCATTAAGCAGAAAAAACGGGGCCGCCGCGGGTGGTGTGCCCGCGGCGGCCCCGACTCAGGGTGCCGGTATGTTGCTGCTAGCGGTCAGCCGCGAGCGGCGTGCCCGGGATTAGCGCTGGTGGCGCTTTACCACGATGCCGACGATAACGAGGAGGCAGCCGGCCGCGAGAACGACCGCCACGGCCGCGCCGGAGTTGTCGCCGGTCCCGGGCAGGGAGTCCTTGCGGTTCTTATCGGAGTCGCCCTTGCCCGAGTCGTCCTCGGAGTCCTTGCCGGAGTCGTCCCCGCCGTCGGCCTTCTTCCAGCCGGCGTAGAGGTCG
>CAVEPV010000032.1:0-18925 GCA_963617695.1 Bacteroidaceae bacterium | reverse complement strand
GCCAAAAAAGCTTCAAGTAAAAAAAATAGCTGGGAGCGCAAGCGACTGGAGTTCCACTCAGCCGGACCCCATTCTTTTCAACCCGAACGGCCGCTGGGTGTTGGTCTGAAAAGATGTCTGGAGCGCAGGTTGCCAACAACTAAGACAACAAGCCATCGCGACCAGCTTTTCAGACCAACACCCAGCGGCCACCCCCGTACATAAAAAGAGGAGCCCGGAGCAAAACCCTAACCGATAAGCCCCTCGACAAGCTTGGCGCCGGCCAGAAGATCCTGCATACGTACGTATTCGCTGGTGGAGTGCGGGTTGATAAAGCCGCATGAAAGCACGATCCCCTCGATGCCGTGCTCAGCGAGGCTGTTGTTATCGCTGCCACCGAAGGTCTCAATGAGCGTGCCGGGCAGACCCAACGCCTGGCACACGGCCTGAAAGCGCTTAACGCACACGGCATCGGTGCTGGTTCGATAGGCCTTGATGCGAACCTCAGAATCAATGTGAGCCGTGGCGCCGTAACGCTCGGCGGCTGCCTCAAATGCGGCGCGCACCACATCGACCATCTGGAGCGCCTCGACATGATCGCTGCTACGAATCTCACCGGTGCAGATGCAGCACTCGGGAACGACGTTTGCCTGCGCTCCGCCCGCGATGGTGCCGATGTTTACGGTCGTGTGGTCGTTTACGTGGCCCTGTGTGAGTCCTGCGACGGCTTCGGCGGCACAGGCAATGGCGTTGATGCCCGCCTCGGGTTCAAATCCGGCGTGAGCGGCCTTTCCCGTAACCGTAGCGGTAAGCGAGATGAGCGTAGGCGCGGCGATGGCAGCGGTTCCGGGAGCGCCGGAAACATCAAGCACATAGGCCTCGCGCGAGCGCAAGGCCTGGTAATCGAAGACGCGACTGCCGCCGTCATAGGCTTCCTCGTCGACGCAAAAGAGCAGCTCAATGCCGCGATGCGCACGCGTTGAAGCCAAAACGGCGCGCACGCCTTCGAGGATCTCGACGATAGCCGCAATGTCATCGGCGCCGAGCACCGTGGTTCCGTCTGAGGTGATGCGCCCGTCCTCGTGGAAGACGGCACGCTTGCTGCGCCCGGGCTCGACGACATCCATATGGGCGCACAACAGGATAGGGTCTTCTCTCGAAGTTCCCGGAAGCCAGGCATGCAGGTTACCGGCGTTGCCGCCAAGGGCCTTGCCGGCATCGTCTTCTTCTACCTCAAACCCCAGCTCTTCAAGACGTTCGCGCAGCCAGTCAGCGCAGGCGCGCTCGTTCAACGACACAGAATCGAAGCCGACCATCGTTGCAAACTCCCGGCGTATGCGCTCTTCTTGGGTTTCCTGCTGCAGCATATTGCTCATCTTCCTTGTAAGACATTCATTTCGCCGTGCGCGCGTCACTAGAACACGAGCATCGACTGCACGCCTTCATAGGAGCTCACAAGATCAAGGTCGTCTGCGTCGACCGCGAGCTCATAGGCATCAACGGCGCTCTCACCAAACTCAAGGTCGCACCACGGGTCATCGATAAAGAAGCGACTCCCCTCGTGGCGCACGACGGTGACCCAGTGAGGACAACGCTCGCCGTGCCAGTGAATCTCATCTACCAGCACGATGACAACATGACCTTCGTCTAGGGCACGTGCGATGTCGACCGCGCTAAAGGCACCGACATGCACGGGGATATGCTCTTCGTGCACCTGCGCCTCAAAGGCAAGCTGTATATCGCAGGCGAGCGCGGGATCCGCCAGACCGAAGGAATCCTTTTTTGGCTCGAGCACGCAGCCGGTTTTGCTCACATAGACCGCAGGGGTGCATCCACGCCGGGCAGAGGCGAGCGCAAGACCATAGGGGTCACAGGCAACGACCATAGTGGCCTCGCGCCAAAGGGCGATCTCGTCGGTGCGATTGAGCGCACCGCAAAGCCCCAAACGCTTATGGGCATCGAGGGTCGCGACGGCCCCGCAGGTGAAATCGGTGGTCTGACGATAGTGCTCGACACGTGCGCGCTGTTCAAAGACGGCCGTCGCCGCGGGCGCCAAGTCGCCCAGCTCGGTTTTGAGCACAAGGTCACGAGCACCTGCGTATTGGCTCGCATAAGCAAGCAGGCCATCGTACAGATCGGCGACGCCGCTCAGAGTACAGAGTTTGAGCTGCGCGGTATGCGGACGGTGATACCCCAGACAAGCAGCAAGCCGGCCTTGAGCATCGCTCGCAACAAAAAGCGTGCGGAGCAACGCCCCTCGAGCACTTTGTGCGGCGACAAGGGTTTCGGCCGGCAGCGGCGCGTCAAGGGTAAGGGTACCCTCGTCAAAGTCACCGGCGGGAATCTCGACCGCCTGATAAACAACGCCTTCGCCCATGGACACCCCTAACGGTCGAGCGCCGCGGGCATGGCGGCGATGAGTTTACGCACATACGGGTGCGTGGGGTTTTCCATGACCTCACGCGTGGAGCCGGTCTCGACGATCTTGCCGTGTTGCATAACGGCGATACGGTCGGAGATACGACGAACGGTATCGAGGTCGTGACTGATGAACAAGATGGCGAGGTTCAATCGCTGACGCAGGTCAAGCAGGGTCTCGAGCACATGCGTTTGGATGTTGGCATCGAGTGCGGTGATGGCCTCATCTGCTATGAGCAGGCGCGGCTCGGGTGCAAGCGCGCGTGCGATGGCGGCGCGCTGGCATTGGCCACCCGAGAGCGTCCCGGGGCGGCGATCGGCCAGCTCGGGCTCAAGGCCAACATGCTGCATCAGGGCGAGCACACTGGCCTCATCTTCAGCCTTGGCCGCGACGCGCAATGCCTCGACCAGCGTCTGACGAATCGTCATAGTGGGATTAAGCGATCCGTAGGGGTTTTGGAACACCAGCTGCGCCTGATCACGCGACCAGGGAAGATTTGCCCCGCTTTCGGCATCATGGAACAAGACGCTGCCCGCGGTGAGCGTCTCGAGCCCGGTGATGCAGCGCGCCACGGTGGATTTTCCCGAACCCGATTCGCCAACAAGACCCAAGATTTCACCGGCGCGAATCTCGAACGAGACATCGTCAACCGAAGGCGCGGCAGCACCATCGAACTGCTTGACGAGATGTGTAACGCTTAGGACGGTTTCGCCAATAGTAGCGTCGGTGTCGCGCGAAAGGCGCCCGTGCGCATCGAGAAGTTCCCGCGTGTAGGCAGAGGCGGGATTGTGCACAATCTGTTCGCTCGGGCCCTCTTCGACAACGTGACCATCATGGAATACCACGAGGTACTGGGCGCGTTCGGCGGCCAAAGCCAGGTCGTGTGTAATGATGAGCAGCGTCATGCCACGGTCGGCGCAAGCGTCGCGCAACAGGTCGAGCACACCCTCTTGCGTGCTCGCGTCGAGCGCGGTCGTCGGTTCGTCGGCGATGAGGATTTTGGGCTCGGGCGCCAAAGCGCACGCGATGGCCACGCGCTGGCGCATGCCGCCTGAAAGCTCATGCGGGTAGGCGTCGTAGACGTGCGGGTCGAGGCCCACGTCGGCAAGCAACCGCTCGCCCTGAGCGCGGCGCTCACTACGCGGAAGCAGCGAGCCCAACGAGATCTGCTTGCCGCAGGTCTGCAAGGGATTAAGGGACAAGAACGGGTCTTGCGGCAGCCATACGATGCTCTGGCCGCGCAGCTTTTCCCACGAGCGTTCGGAGGCAGAAAGATCAACATTGTTGCCCAAGAGCTCAAGTGTTCCCGTCGCCCGAGCGCCACGAGGCAGCAGACCCGATATGGCCTTGGCCGTCATGGATTTACCCGAACCCGATTCGCCGACGATAGCCACGGTGGCACTGGCGGGAACATTAAGGTCGACCCCGCGGATAATGGGCGCTCCGTTGATGGAAACATGCAGGTTGCGTACGGTAATCGGCGTCATGCGCGCACCTCGCCTTCGTGACGCTCCGCGATACGGTCGCCAATAACGTTGAGCGCGATCGATGTGAGGATGATAGCGACGGCAGGCGCAATAGCTGCCGCCGGATTGCTATAGAGCAGGGAGCGAGCGTCGGAGAGCTGACGTCCCCAGTCTGCCTCCTGAGGCGAGATGCCAATGCCCAGAAACGACAGGGACGAGAGCGATACCAGGGCATTTGCCATATCCAGAAACATGGAGGACACCACAACGGGTTCAATCACGGGCAGCAGATGGCGTCCCATAATGCGCGCGGGGCTCAGCTGGAGCAGGCGCCCGGCGTCGAGGAACGGATCGTGGATATGTTGCAGGGCCGCAGAGCGCACCAGGCGCACCTCGTATGGCGCATAGAGGATGACGAAGACGATGACGTCGGTGGTGTAGCTACCTCCCAACACGCCAGCGATGACGATAGCCAAAAGCAGCGTAGGCAGGGAAAGCATAAGCTCCACCACGCGCGACACGATCCAGTCAAAGACTCCGCCGAAGTAGGCGCAGGCAAGGCCCAACACAAGGCCGACGACCATAGCGCAAACCGCGATGGCTACAGGGCCGACGATAGCAGTGCGTGCGCCCGCGAGCGTGAGCTTAAAGACGTCACGCCCCAAGGCATCGGTACCAAAGATATGTCCGCCCACACCGGGTGCTGCGGTGGTAAGCATAAGGTCTTGGTCAAGAGCGCCGTCGGAAAGCTGCGGGAACAGCGTGAACGCAATTACGCCAGCAAGCCATACGAGCGCGAGAATAAGCGGGGTATTGTGACGGGTGAGTTTACGCATGCTCTTCATCTCCCCTCTCGGTCTCGGCATCGACTTGGTTGGCAAAATCCGCAGAAAGCGAGGCTCTAGAGGAGGCCGCGCCAGCCACGGCACGCCCGCGCACGCGCAAGCGGGGATCGATGGCCATGGCGGCGGTGTCGACAATGGCGGTGGATATGCAGATGATGCCGGCGAGCACCAAGGTGATAGCCTGCACGCAGGGAATATCGCCGAAGGTGACCGACTGCTGCAGCAGCGTTCCAATTCCGCCCAGCGAGAACATGGTCTCGACGATGACGGTGCCCGACACCAGCGAGGCGATCAAGAGTCCCGACGAGGTAATGATGGGAAGTGATGCATTTTGCAGCTGACCCAAGGTGATGCTTCGGCGCGCCACACCGCGCGAACGGGCGAAAAGCGTGTAATCGGAGTTGATCTCGTTGGAAAGCGCGGCGCGGCTGATCTTAACAACGCTCGCCAAAATGCCGATGGCAAGCGTAATAGCAGGAAGCAGCAGGTGGTAGAACGCATCGAGCGGACTGCCGTCGCCCACGCCATACACGGGAAAGAGCTTGAGCCGCGCCGAGAGCACATAGAGCAAAAGCAGGCCGATGGCGTAGCTCGGGGCGCTCAGACCCGCGATGGAAAGCGTCGTAATGAGGCGATCTTGCCAACCGCCCATGTGCTTTGCTGCGGTGATACCGAGCGGTAGGCCAATGGCAAGCGCCAACACCAGTGCCATGAGCGAGAGCGCCAGCGTAATGCCAAAGCGACTGGCGATCATGGACGTCACAGAGAGCTGCGTGCGCGTGGACGTGCCCAGGTCTCCCTTAAAGACGTTGCCCAGCCAGTACAGATACTGTTGCCACACCGGATCGTTGAGATGGTACTGATTTCGGATGGCCTCCAGCTGGGCATCGCTTACATGCTTGGCACCCACAAGCGAACGTGCCGGGTCGCTCCCCGTAAGGTAGAGCAGCCCAAACGTCACGATCGAAAGCGCTAAGAGCAGAAGCACCAGCCCCGCCACACGCTTCACGAGAATCTTCAGTACCTGCATACGATCTCTCCGGTTGCCCGCTTTCGCCCTACGCGTCCCGCTTAGGCACCAACGAATTCATCGGCCCAAGGCGTTGCGAGCCAGTAGCTGCCCGAGTTCTTAAACGTAACGCCCTCTTTGGTGGCAACCAGTGCCTGACCCCACCATGCGGGAGCATAGATTGCCTGCTCAAGGGCCACCTTTGTAGTCTCGAGCACAATATCAAGACGCTCCTCGTCATCAGTGAGCGCGTAGATGGAATCGGTCTTTTCGGCAACGTCGTCGTCCGTCCAGTTGGCGGGGTTAGCGCCCACGCCGCCTGCGGCCAGAAGCCACGAGGTGATCTCGTTGGGGGTGGAGGTGGTGGGGTTGTAAATCATCCACGCCACGCCTTGCTCACCATTGCCGACCTCGCTCAGCCACTGGTCGAGCGTGATCTCGTTGACCTCAAGCTCGATGCCGATCTCCTCGAGCGACTGCGCAAGGGCAAGCGATGCCTGACCCACAGCGGCGTAGCCCGTGGGGTAGGTAAGCGTAGTGGAGAACCCGCCTGCCTGCGAGGATTTGGCAAGCTCGGCCTTGGCCTTCTCGAGGTCAAACTCGAGCGCGCCCAGATCCGCTACAAGCTTCTCCGCCTTCTCCACGCTCCCCGCCCAACCGGCGAGCTGCTCAGGAGCATCGATACCGGTGGCCACGGTGCCGTAGCCCTTAAGGATGCCCGACACGATGCTCTCCTTATCGAGGGCGTAGGCAATGGCGCGGCGCACATGCTCGTCGTCGAACGGCGCAACCGTCGGGTCGAAGGTCAGACCGTAATAGGAGCGATCGGAATACGTAGAGATGGTGCCGTTCTGCTCCCACTCGTCCACGTTGGTCACGGGAACGTTGAGCGAGACGTCGATGGAGCCATCCTGGAAGGCAAGCAGGCGGGTGGAATCCTCGGGGATGAAGTCGATACGCACCGTCTGGGGGCCCTCGGTATCGCCCCACCAGTCCTCAAAGCGCTCGAGCGTTACATGGCTCGACGAATCGAACTCGGTGACCTTGTAAGGGCCGGTGCCCACGATGAGGCTCTTGGACGAGCCGTAATCGCTGCCCGCCTCGTCCCAGAACGCCTCAGAGGTCACAAACAGGCCCGAAGCGTTGGAAACCTGCGTATCAAAATCGGCACTCTCGGAGCTCAGGGTGATGGTTACCTGGTTGTCGCCCGTCTTCTCGGCGCTCTCAACGTAGTCGGGCCAGTAGGTGGAAAGGCCGGGAGAGAGTGCGGCGTCACGCGCGGTGTTGATGGAGAAAACAATGTCGTCTGCGGTGAGCGTCTCACCGTTGTGGAGCTTTACGTTTTCGCGCAGGTCGAAAACCCATGTAAGGTTGTCCTCGGTGCTCCACTCGGTGGCGAGGGCGGGAATGGTATTGCCCTCAGCATCGAGGCCGGTGAGGCCCTCTTGGAAGAGCGCTGCGATCTGGTAGTTGGCAGAACCGGCCTCCTGGTTGACGCTCAGCGTGCTGATGGCCGAGCTCGAGCCAAGCGTAACCTGCTCGAGCGAACCTGCGGAAGCGGAGGACGAACCTGCGGAAGAGCTCGCATCGGAGCTACCGCCGCAGCCGGAAAGTGTGAGCAACGAGAGTGCCGCGGCACTGCCGAGACCCTGAACAAATGCACGACGGCTAAGGTTGAATGCGTTCTGAGACATGATGTACTCCCTCTCTGTGCAGCGAATACTGCAGAAAACAATGCGACAACAGCGTTGCCATCTGATTTCTGCTATGAAATTTTCGAATTGAGAAACAAACGATGGAAAGCGGCGGCGCCCGAACGCGTCAGACCGGATAGGTTCTGTGTTACAGCCCCTGCCCGGGACAGCGCTCGGGCTCACGCATGACCATGCTCATGCAAAACAGGGCGTTATCGAGATGCATTTCCATAGCAAAACCGCCTTCTTGATTAATTCCCTACCATCCTAGTATGAATGTAGGGTTAGTCAAGAACGCTCACCCTATGTTTCCGGAGTGTGTCGCTAAAGACCTGCGAGGGTAAGGGCCTCGGGATTTACCCTGAAAAGTTGGTCGCTTCGCTCCAGACAACTTTTCAGCGTAAATCCCGAGCCCCACCGACTCGCAGCGTTTAGCAACTCAGAAGCTAGCCGCAGCTCTCCCTCTTCCCAACAGCGGCCGCGCTTTCCACCTCACGGAAAGAGCCTAGGCAACTAGGCAAATAAATAAGAGCACCAACCCCACGCAGCCGATACCCGCAAAGCGCCAAAAAAGCTTCAAGTAAAAAAAATAGCTGGGAGCGCAAGCGACTGGAGTTCCGCCCAGCCGGACCCCATTCTTATCAGCCCGAACGGCCGCTGGGTGTTGGTCTGAAAAGATGTCTGGAGCGCAGGCTGCTTGCAACTAATAACAACAAGGCATCGCGACCAGCTTTTCAGACCAACACCCAGCGGCCACCCCCGTGCATAAAAAGAAAAGCGCCCGGAGCAGAACACTCCAGGCGCTTGCATACAAATGGTGGATCGTCAGGGGTTCGAACCCTGGGCCTTGGGATTAAAAGTCCCCTGCTCTGCCAGCTGAGCTAACGATCCGCGAATGGCATTGTACCACGCACGGCGGCTATATGCGCACTACTCCCAGCTCCACTGGCCGTTCACGAAAACCGGCGTCTCGATGCCATCGGCCGCGATGCCAACAATGTCCAGGTCATCGGTGCCGATCATAAAGTCCACGTGGGTGGAAGAGGCGTTCACGCCGCAGGCGCGCAGCTCGTCGGGCGTCATGTCGTAGCCGCCCTCGTAGCATTCGGGGAACCCGACGCCCAGCGCCAGGTGGCAGCTCGCATTCTCGTCGTACAGGGTGTCGTAGAAGAGCGTGTCGCTCTGGCGGATCGGGGTGTTCTTAGAGATCAGTGCCACCTCGCCCAGACGATGCGCACCCTCGTCGGTCTCGATGATGCTCGCCAGCGTCTCGCGCCCGCGTTCCGCATCGAACTCCACCACGCGACCGGCCTCAAACCGCAGCCAGAAGTTCTCAACCTTGTTGCCGTGATGCACAAGCGGCAAGGCCGAGTGGACAATGCCGTCCACGCGCTCGCAGTCAGGCGAGGTAAAGACCTCCTCGGTGGGGATGTTGGGGAAGAACGTGTGACCGTCGGGAGTCTCGGCGCGACCGCCCGCCCACAGGTGCTTGTCGGTCAGGCCCACGTAAAGATCGGTGCCGTTGGAGGCGGTGTAGTGCAGGCGATCAAAGTGACGATCGTTCAGGAAGCGCAGGTTCTTATCGAACGTCGCGTCGTGCAGCTCCCAGTCGCTCTCGGGATCAGTGCCGTCGGCACGAGCCGTGGAGAGGATCGACTTCCAGAGCAGGTACATCGCCACCTCGGTGCAGGCATCCGGGTAGACCTGGTGTGCCCAGGCGGGCACAGGCGCACCGGCAATGCACCAGGGGTTGATGTTGAAGTCGAGGCCACGGCGGAACTTCGCGCACTGCGTGTTCTTGGCGCGCGAGGCAGCAGCGGGCTTTGCCGGATCCACGCCCTTGAGCGCCTCGGGGTCAGAGCCCTCCACAAAGATGAAGCAAGCACCGGCCTCTGCGAGCGAATCGAGCTGCTCACGCTGCCAAGCGGGAACGGTCTCAAAGAACGAAACGTCAACATTCTCGTAGGTCAAGCGCGTAACGACATCGTCGCGCCAGAGCACCGTCACGTGGCTGGCCTCGGCCTCGTAGGCACTCTTGACCAACAGGCGAACAAAGGGCGCCGTCTCCACCGAGCCCTGCACCACAACCTCTTGGCCCGGCTTGACGTGTGCGCCGGTGCGCACGATCAGACGCGCATAGCGCTCGATCTGCGGGGCGAGCGCCTTCATGCCGGCGCGGGCGTCATCGGCGGTAAGACCGCTCGTGTTCATGGGTTCCATTGAAACTCCTATCGCGTAATAGGTCGCGCAAACAAATAAAGGGCGCGCCGCGAAATCGTCGGCGCGCCCTGGCACTTATACCCAATATGTCGCGTGTGCGCTACTTCTTGCGGCGAGCGCGCTTGGCGTCGCGGGCGGCAGCGTCCTTCTCGATCACAGAGGTCAGCTTCTTCTCGTTCATGCCCTCGGCCTTGGCACGGCATTCGTTACGGATGGGGCGAATGCGCACCATGTCGTAAATGAACGAACCCAAAATGCAGGCGTAGGCGATGACGAGAGCCACGATCTGCACGGTCTGCATCTCGGTAGCTACACCAAGCATGAGCCAGACGATGAGAATGGCGACCAGACCAACAGCGAGCAGGGCCCAGAAGATGCGACGGCGGCGGGCATATTCCTCGTCCTGACGCATAAGGGCGTTCTGAGCTGCGTAGATGCGGTCTTCCTGCAGACGCTGCTCCTGCTTGCGAGCGCGCTTCTGCTCCTTGCTCAGGCCGGAAAGGTCTTCGCCGCGCTCAAGCTGCTTGCGCTTGGCCTTGGCGCTCGAAGGCACCACGCGCACGGAGCTGCCGGCCGCGCGGGCGGGCTTAGCCGACGTGGGCGACTTGCGGGCAAATCCGCTCTTGCTGCTGGCTGCAGGGGCGGTCTCGGTTGTCTGGCTCTTCTTGCTCACTTACTCGGTCTCCTTCATGGGCTCAAACTTGGTGCCCGTGATGGCCTCAAAGGCCTCACGGTAGCGCTGCGACGTGCCCTCGAGCACGTCGGCGGGCAGATGCGGCGGCTCGCCGGTGAAATCCCAATTGGCCTTCAGCCAATTGCGCAGGTACTGCTTGTCAAAACTGGACTGAACCTTGCCCTCCTCATAAGAGTCGGCAGGCCAGAAGCGGCTGGAATCCGGGGTCAGGCACTCGTCGATCAGAGTCACCTTGCCGTCGATGATGCCAAACTCGAACTTGGTATCGGCAATGATCACGCCGCGGGTAAGCGCGTACTCAGCAGCCGCAGTGTAAATCTTGATCGAGAGGTCGCGAATCTGAGAGGCGATGTCCTCGCCCACGATCTCAACGCAGCGCTCATACGAGATGTTCTCGTCGTGATCGCCGATGGCAGCCTTGGTGGAAGGCGTGAACAGCGGCTCGGGCAGCTTGGAAGCCTCGGTCAGGCCGGCGGGTAGCTTAATGCCGCACACGGTGCCGTCCTCGTCATAGGTCTTCTTGCCAGAGCCGGTAAGGTAGCCGCGCACGATGCACTCGATCATGATGGGCTGAGCCTTCTTGACCAGCATGGCGCGACCGTGCAGGTAGTCGCTGTACTCGGCGAACTCAGCGGGGAAATCTGCCGGGTCAAGGGAAACCAGGTGATTAGGAACGATGTCGGAGAACTTGTCGAACCAGAATGCAGAGATGCGGTTGAGCACCTCGCCCTTGTAGGGAATCTCGTCCGGCAGGATGTAATCGAATGCAGAGATGCGGTCGGTGGCAACCATCAGAAGGTTGTCGCCAGCGTCGTAGATGTCGCGAACCTTGCCGCGGGAATCGGGACGGCGATCCATCGAAGTCACGTGAGTCAGCTCCTCTTATCGATATGGAACACGTCTGTGGCGGCGGTCGGGGCCTTTAGCCACAGCTAAGGATTCATTGTAGTAGATGCGGGCTGGTTCACATGCTCGCGCGGCAGATGAATCGTAAAAGTCGTACCCTTTTCAAGTTCAGACTCCACCGAGATAAAGCCGTGGTGGCGCTCGATGATCTGCTTGGTCACGGCGAGACCCACGCCCAGGCCGCCCGCCTCGCGCGCACGGCTCGCGTCGGCGCGCCAGAAGCGCCCAAAGATGCGTGAGAGGTCTTCTTTCGCGATGCCGATGCCCGTGTCGGAAACCGAGATCATCACGTGCTTGCGGTCGACCGAGACCGAAACCACGACCCAACCGCCCTCAGGCGTGTAGCGCATAGCGTTGCTCATAAGATTGATTACGGCCTGCGTGATCATGTCAGGGTCAAGCTCGAGCAAGGGAGCCTTGCCCTGGGTCTCGTCAGCAAAGCGTAGACGAAGATCGCGCTGGTCAAAGAGCGGCTCCTGGGCGCCGACGATGCCGCGCACCAGCTCCACCGTGTCCACCGGCTCCAGATTCATGGGCGCCGTGTGGTTCTCCATGCGCGAAAGGTCGAGCATCTGCTGCACAAGGCGCGCGAGGCGGCGCGTCTCAGAAGCGACCGTCTCGAGGTGCTCGTTGTCGGTTGGGTAGACGCCGTCTTGCATGGCCTCGACCGTAGCGAGCATCGCCATGAGCGGCGTGCGCAGCTCATGGGCCACGTCGGAGGTGAGACGCTTCTCGTGCTTCATGTCCTTTTCGAGCGAGGTGGCCATCTCGTCGAAGGTCTCGCCGAGCTGGTCGATCTCGTCATCGCCGCGCAGACCCGTACGAGCCGAAAGGTCGCCGTCGCGAATCTGCTTGGCGGTTCCCGTGATGCGGCGAATGGGGTTGGTGAGCATGCGCGAAACGAGGAAGCCGATCATGAGCGAGATGGCCACGGCGATGATCGCCGCGAGCAGCATGGCGTCGATGGTCTTCTCGCGAAATGCCGTGTCTGCCTTGGTGAGCAGGGCGTCGCTGCCCAGCACCCACAGGCGCACTTGGCCGACGGTCTCGCCGTCGGAAGTGAGGATGGCCTCGGTAACCGCGCCCTCCTGGTCAGTAGGCGCGGTGGAGATCAGCCCGTGCTTGTCGAACTGCAGCGTGGCGGTGGTGTCATCCTCATCAGAGCCGGTGTCTGCAGTGGAGTCGGTGCTGGTCGAGGAGTCGGTGGTTGCAGACTCGTCTGTGGCCGTCGAGCCGTCTGCGGAGGCCTCACCAGAATCGGCCGTGTCGGTCGCGGCAGCTTCGGCGTCATCCACAGAGGCGGAATCGCTCACGGAGTCGGAACCGGACTCGTTATCAGAGTCGGACTCCGAGGACTTCTCCCCTGACTCTTTCTTCACCTCGGCGGCGGCGGGAGCAACTGCCCAGGTGTCGTCGTAGAGGATGGTGCCATCGCTGTCGAGCACCTGCAGGCCGATGTCGTCGGAGATGGAGCTGGAGCTCGCCACCGCATAGATGGATTCGAGCGTCCACTCCCCCTCCTTTTCATAGCTGTCGGCCAACTTTTGGGAAGTGAGCTGCGCCAGCTCGATCACGTTGGCGCGGGTGTAGTCAGAAAAGGCTCCGCCCCACACCACCATGATCACGCAGACCAGCACGAACACCGTCATGAGCGAGGTGAGCGCAAAGCTCAACGCCATGCGCGTCGCGTAGCTCATGCCGGTGCGCGAATCGGAACGAGGCGTATTCCAGCTCGCGCGGGAATTCGCCTCGTTTTCTTGCTTATGCTTTTGACCGATAACCATACGGGCGGGAAGCATTACTTGGCGCTGCCCTCGGAATCCTTAGGCTGCTGGGGAGCCTCAAAGCGGTAGCCCACGCCGTGGACGGTGTAGAGCCACTTGGGCTTCTTGGGATCATCGCCCAGCTTGGCGCGCAGGTTCTTCACGTGGCTGTCGATCGTGCGCTCGTAGCCCTCAAAGTCGTAACCCAGAACCTTCTCAACCAGCTCCATGCGGTTATACACGCGGCCGGGGTGACGGGCGAGGGTCGTGAGCAGCTTGAACTCAGAAGCGGTGAGATCAACCTCTTTGTCCTCGACCAGGATCTTGTGGCCCGAGATGTCGATGACCAGGTCGCCAAAGTCGAGCACCTCTACCTGCGGCTCGTCGGCCACATGGGTACGGCGGAACAGCGCGCGCACGCGAGCCACAAGCTCACGCGGAGAGAACGGCTTGATCAGGTAGTCGTCTGCACCAAGCTCAAGGCCGATGATGCGATCCTCGACCTCGCCCTTGGCGGTCAGCATGATGATGGGCACATCGGAGGTGTCGCGGATGGCGCGGCACACGCGCTCGCCAGAAAGCTTGGGGAGCATGAGGTCGAGCACGATCAGATCGAACTGGTGCTTCTCGAACTCCTCGACTGCAGACTGGCCGTCGCCCACGCCAACGACCCAATAGCCCTCACGCTCAAGATAGGCAGCAACGGCGTCGCGAATCGCCTTTTCGTCTTCAACAAGAAGAATCTTCCTTGCGTCCGAAGCCATAGCAGGCCTCCTTATCTGTAACGATCATAAACTTTGTCATTCTACCGCACGAAGCGCTTTCGCGTTTCGCTCATATGCCGCGCTCCTGCTGTACGGCCCGAGCGACGCATATCTGCGCTACATTGTTCCCCGTTAGCAATTTTTCTAGCGGGAGAGTCATGGCTTTTCACATTCGCCGCGCAAAAGCGCAGGATGCGGCCGCGTTGCTGAAGATCTACGCGCCCTATGTGCAGGATACAACGGTTACGTTCGAGTTCGATGTTCCAAGCGAGGACGAGTTCGCCGAGCGCATCGAGCATGCGCTCGCAAGCAATACCTGGCTGGTACTTGAGCATGTCGAAGACGCAGACGAGGCCGCGGTACGCGAGGTGAACGGCTGCACTAAGGCGGGCAGCGGCAGCGCTCAGGCGAACGGAGCGGCGTCCGATGACGCTGGGACTGGAGCCGTGGTCGGCACGGCGATGGACGAGGCAGCGGGCAGTGCGATGGCCGACGACGCTGCAGAAGCCGCGGCGACCGAAGACAACTCGCTCCCTCGCCCCATCGGTTACGCCTACTACGGCCCCTTAGGAAAACGCGCCGCGTACCAGTGGTCAGCGGAAACATCCATCTACCTCGACATGGCTTGGTGCGACCGCGGGCTAGGAGCGTTTTTGTTGGAGGTGCTCGAGGAGTGCATGGCCGCGCAGGGCATCTGCACAAGCGAGGCCTGCATCACCTCTGAAAACGCCGGCTCGATGGAGTTCCACCGCCGGCACGGCTACACCGAGTGCGCGCGCTTTGACCGTTGCGCCAACAAGTTCAACCGCTGGCTCTCGACCATCTGGATGGAAAAGCAGCTTGCCCCGTACGGAGACAATCCGAGCCCGGTAGGCTCGCTCGACGAGGGCGCCTTGGATGCGATTCTCGCCCAGGCCAACGAACGGTTGCGGCTGCGGAAGTTTTAGTTTTCGGGGGGCTCCGCCCTCACGGGCCAGAATCGCAGCGCGTGTCTTGCTCGAGGCAGCTTCAGCCCCGGCCCTGTTTTAATACGGCCCCGAGACGATACAACCTCGGAACGAGTTCGCCCCGACTCAACCCTAGCCTGCGGCTCGAGCCAGCGCGAGCTCAGGCGCGCCCTAACCCTTCAATGGGAAGACGCGGGCGCAGACCGCCTCGGGAATACCCTGAGCGTCCTTGACCGTGGCATAGGTGACCAGCGTGTTTGTCTGGCCCTCGCTCGCAGGGTAGTCGCCATAGTCGAGCGAACGATCCGGACAGGTCACCACGGAGTACGACATCGCCTCGAGGTTGAGCACGCAAGTAGAAGAGCGGGTCTTCATGCAGATGTGCGTACCGCCTCCGCAGACGCCCGCAGCCGGCTCTCGGCCGATGTAGATGAACGGGCCGCCCTCGCGCCCCAGGTAGTAGCCCAGGTTGCCGAGCTTACCGCTGTCGCTGTACGTGGCCTCGATCGCAAAGGCAAACGTCTCGTCGATATAGGTGGCCTCAAAGGGTCGCACCGAGGCGGGCAGCACGAGCTGGTCGATCTGCTTGTTGGAGTTGGCCAAATCGAGCGCCGTCATACCGTAGTAGGTGCCCTCGTCGGCGTGTACACGCGGCGAGATCGTCAGGATGTCGTTCGAGACGCGCGGATGCGTGGCAAAGCGGCCCGGCGAGGTGTAGAGATTGGTCTTGGAGCCGTCG
Organism: Bacteroidaceae bacterium; assembly: GCA_963617695.1. Lineage (GTDB taxonomy): Bacteria > Actinomycetota > Coriobacteriia > Coriobacteriales > Coriobacteriaceae > Collinsella. Next base: position 3,480 of record CAVEPV010000032.1, on the reverse strand, counting down.
GTCATGGCCCACAGATAGCAGTGGCTCGATTTGGTGGTCTTGTTGCCGTAGGTACTGGGCATCTTCTGCCAGATCACACCCGAGCCGTACGGCGAGAACATCGCCGGCTCCCAGTCGCTGTTGCCGTGGTCGAGCTCGGTAGGGTCGCCCGAGAGCTGACCGCTCGCAAAGGATTGCGCATAGAGCGTCCACGCCTTGGTGGAATAGTTGATCTCGACCCAGCAAAACACGCCGGCGCCCACGCGCACGTCAAAGAACTCGTAGCCGTCGCCCTTGGTGGGGCGCTCGCACAGAGTGAGCAGCTCGCCCGAGGTGAGCGAGAGTACGCCGATAGTATTGGGCACCTTGGCGGTCTCGGGCGCCATCATCGCGGCAGACCAGTCGCCCTCGCTGTAAAAAAGCACGGTGCCCACTGGCAGGGTCCAGGTGGCAGAGGCCGTAAGGTCGCAGTCGGTGCTCGAGTATTCCTCGAGCGCGTCGGTGATCTGCGACTCGTCCTTTACCACCTGGGGCTCGCCGGTGGTCTCCTTGACCTCGGCGCCCCCCGATGAGCAGCCAGAAAGAGCCGTCGCGGCGGCAGCGGCGCCGGCAGTTGCGGCGCCCAGCCCCAAAAAGCCGCGACGGCTTATGTCCTTTTTGCCAAAGAGCCTCATGCCCCGGCCTTGGCCTTGGCCTCTTCAAGAGCCTGCGAGAGCTGGTCGGCGCACGACGTGTTGCGCGGGCCGCAGGTATTGCCAGCGAGAACCTCGACGATGCGATCCACCGGCTGGCCCTCCACCAATTTGGAGATAGCCTTGAGGTTGCCGTTGCAACCGCCCTGGAACTCGATGCCCTCGACGGTCTGGCCGTCGTCAGAGACCTGCACGTGAATGTTGCGCGAGCACACGCCGTGCGGTTTGAAATCAAACTCGATCATAACTAGTTCCTCCCCTGAGGTTCGTTCTTACTCGAACGAGAGGTCCTCGAGGCGATCGAAGACCACGTCGATACGCGTGAGGAAGTCCCACGGATCAAAAATCTCGTCGAGCTTCTCGGACTCGATCGTGCAGCGCGGATCGGCCTCGAGCTTCTGCTGGAAGGTGGTGCCGTCCACGCAATCCTGCACCTCGTGCCAGGTGGCCATGGCGTTCTCCTGCACGATCTTGTAGGCCTCCTCGCGAGTGATGCCCGTGTCGACCAGTGCCAGGAGCACCTTGGACGAGAAGATCAGGCCGCGCGTCTTGTTGAGGTTGGCCATCATGCGGTTGGGATACAGCTGCAGGCCGTCGATCACGCGCAGCAGGCACTGGAACATGTGGTCGAGCGCAATAAAGCTGTCGGCCTGAGCCACGCGCTCCGCGGAGGAGTGGCTGATGTCGCGCTCGTGCCACAGGGCCACGTTGTCAAAGGCGACCTGCGCGTTGGCCTTCACCACGCGGGAGAGGCCACAGACCTTCTCCATGGTGATGGGGTTGCGCTTGTGCGGCATGGCGGAGCTGCCCTTCTGACCCTTCTTGAACGGCTCCTCGGCCTCGAGGGTGTCGGTCTTCTGCAGGTTGCGAACCTCGGTGGCGATACGCTCGCAGGTGGCTGCGGTAGTTGCCAGGACACCGGCCAGATAAGCGTGGTGATCGCGGGAGATGACCTGCGTAGACAGCGGGTCGTGAACCAGACCCAGGTGCTCGCAGACGTACTCCTCAACAAACGGCTCGATGGAGCTGTACGTGCCAACGGCGCCCGAGATGGCGCCAAAGGCAACGTTCTTGCGGGCATCGACCAGACGGTCGAGATCGCGCTTAAGCTCCCAGGCCCAGCTACCGAACTTCATGCCAAAGGTCATGGGCTCGGCGTGGATGCCGTGGGTACGGCCGGCACACAGGGTGTTGCGCTCCTCAAAGGCACGGCGCTTGCAGATCTCGCCGAGTTTCTTGACGTCCTCGATGATGATGTCGCAAGCCTGCGTGAGCTGATAGCACAGAGCCGTGTCGCCCAGGTCGGAGCTGGTCATGCCGTAGTGAACCCAGCGGCTGGGCTTGGGCTCGCCCTCGGGAACCTCGGCATCGATGTAGCTGCCCATGTTGGTGAGGAACGCGATGACGTCGTGGTTCGTAACGGACTCGATCTCGTCGACCTCTTCCTTCACAAACTTGGCGTGCTCGCGAATCCAAGCGGCCTCCTCGCGGGTAATGCCGATCCTGCCGAGCTCGGCCTGAGCCTCGCAGGCGAGCACCTCGATCTCCTGCCAGACGGCGTACTTGTTTTCCAGCGAGAAGATATGACCCATTTCGGGACGGGTGTAGCGATCGATCATCCTAGCTCCTTTTGGCCGGCACACCTCATCAGTACCGCGTTATTGTACCGTCCGGCCTGCGGCGCGCCCAGTGCCGCACGGTGCGCCACATAGAGATAGAAGAACTGACGAGTCATTTGTGATAGGATTAGCACCTACGCGGGCATCGCCAAGTGGTAAGGCATCAGCTTCCCAAGCTGACACTCGCGGGTTCGAGTCCCGTTGCCCGCTCCAGCGCGCTGTATTGAAGAGTCGCTCTTGTGAGCGGCTCTTCTTTTTTGTTGAGTTCCCGGGCAACGAGGCTCAGGGCCGCGAGGGCTCGAGAGTGTCGAGGACGGCGGGAGCGACGCACATTCGACACGGATGCGCGGACGGCACGTTATCTGCTCCAGTAAACACGTGAAGCCGGTTTCCCCTTTCAGAAGACCAGCGTTTCTATCGAGTCAGCCACTCCATGTGAATACCGTGTCTATCCGGTGTTCGTGCAGGCCTTCATCAGTTGACGTGAGTTTAAAAATGCAGCCTCTGAGCTGCGGTGTTGGGATCTTGTTAGAAAGCGTCGCTCCACCAGTAAGGTTCCGGTACGACCACTGGAAAAGAGCGCGACATGGGCGCCGGTATCCTCGACTCCCGCCGATCGAGGGAGGATACCGTGGCTGCATTGTCTTTTGTTCCGACCGCCTTTTGCAGGGCCGTGCAGAACCTGCGAAACCCGAAGGGACGGCGGCGCATCGCGCTGGCGACCTTGCTGACGGTCTCTCTTGTTGGCTCCCTGTGCGCCGTGTGCGGCGCGATCGTTGCTGCCCGTGCGAATGGCGACACCCTGCATGTGACCGAGCTGATCAACAATCCGGACTCAGCCGACGGGCACGGCAACCTTATCCGTGTGGACGAAGGGAACGTCGCGTACTGCGCACAGGGTTACCTCTCCTATCCCAAAGTGGGACAGACACTAGAGCGCTACGGCTCGCTTGGAATCGATGAGCTCGACTACGTGCTCTACCACGGCTACGACGGCAAAGTCGTGACCTCAGTCGATGGGTTAAGCGCCGGCAAGTCTGAATCGGCGGTAGTGTCGGAAAAGTTGGTGTAACGGCCGTCATCTGAGAGCTCGGCCCTCGTCCGTTGCCCGGAACCCTTGTCGCTATCCTATGCTGCCTCCAGCCTGTCCGCAAGCTCCATGCTCGCCTCGATGGCCCTCCTGGCGAATT
>CAVEPV010000031.1:0-19100 GCA_963617695.1 Bacteroidaceae bacterium | reverse complement strand
GTCTTTCCGGATAGGTGGAGCATGGCCTCCGCGAGCGAGGTCTTGCCCACCCCGCCTTGGCCTACCAGCACCACGTTCCTTACATTGCCAGTTTTGGGCGCACCCATGGTAACCTCCCTTAGCCGTAAAGCCCGGGGATGGCATCCCGGCGGGATGCGCGCCGAGCTTTGTAAGTCCGTTACCGCCAGCCTACCCGGCGGGGTGCAGCCCCTATGCATGTATTCGGCATACGAGCCGATGCGCCCCGCGTACGGATATTAGCCCCCGCCGTTATTCGGTGCGGAGGGCGGTGACCGGATCCTTCTTGGCTGCCATGCGGCTGGGAATAACGCCGCCGATGAGGGTGAGCAGCACCGAGATCACCACCAGCACCACGCCGGCGCCCGCAGGCACGGCGGCAAGGTTCGGCACGCCGGCCACCTGCTCGATGATCACGTTGATGGGAATGTCCAGCAGCACGGTAATGCCGATGCCCAACACGCCCGAGACCAGACCGATGATGAACGTCTCCGCCGTGAACACGCGGCTCACGTCGCGCTTGCTCGCGCCGATGGAACGCAGGATGCCGATCTCTTTGGTGCGCTCGAGCACGCTGATGTAGGTGATGATGCCGATCATGATCGAGCTCACTACCAGCGAGATCGCCACAAACGCGATCAGGATGTAGGTGATGGAGTTCACGATGTCGGTCACGCTCGACATCAGGGTGCCCACGATGTCGGTGTACTGAATCTGACTGTCCTCCTCGCCCGCGGCGGCAAGGTCGTCGTTGTGGTTCGAGATAATCTGGTCGATCTGCTCCTTGGCCTCAAAGTCCTTGGGATAGATGTTCACAGCGTAGGGCTCGTCCAAGCTCGCCACACCGAGCTTGGAGAGGTTGCCACTGTAGCTGGCATTGTCGGTCTGGCTGGCCATCTGTTTAGAGAACGCCTGCGCAATGGCGTCGTCGCTCATGCCGCTCTCACGCAGCTGCTCCACGTAAGCAGAGAGCTGCGAGGCCTGCTCGGACGGCATCTGAGCGATCATCAGCTCGATGCCCTCCATGGTCAGGTCGGTCGTGGTGTCCTGGAAGGGCATGCCGGTAAAGACGTCCGTCGCGGTGTCGTCCTTTTGCGCGGCCACCACCTCGCTGGCGTTGACCTCGTTCACCATGTGCTCCATCAGCTCGGGCGTAAAGAGAACGGCGCCCCAGTTGCTACTGACGTTGTTGCTCTCAGAGGGGCGCACGATGCCCACGATCTTCACCGTCTCGGCCCCGTCCACGGCGTCGCGCATGTACGGGTCGTCATCGGACATGTCGGCCCAGGTGCCGTCGTCCTGCTTTTGGTACTTGGCGGTCTCGGGCAGCAGCTTAAAGGTCAGATCCATCAGCTCGTCGTAGGTGTAGGTGCTCTTGGCCGAGGTCTCCACCTTCTCGCCCGCCACCACGTCGCTCATCATGCCACGCAGGTCGTCCTGGTCGAGCAGGCCGAGCGCGTAGAGTGTGTAGTCGGAGATGCGGTCGTTTTTGTCCACGTACAGCACGACCTCGTTCCACGCCTCGGGCATGCGGCCGGTCACGATCTCGTAGTCGCGCTCCCAGATCTGGCGGTTGGGGAGCAGCTGCGTCCAGACGTCATAGCCACCGCCGCCCGAGGCCGACATGCTCGAGATCATCTCGGTCTGCGTGGAGCCCGAGGTCGAAAAGCCCAGGGCGTCCATGACGGTGGCAGGGTTCACCTGCACCGCGCCGTCGGAGGTATCGGCCTTATAGACGTTCAGCGGCGTGTCGTAGGTGTACTGGATAGCATTCACGTAGTCGTTCAGGTTCTCGGGGTTTGAGTCGAGCCACTCCTTGACGGCGGCCATGTCGTTTTCGGTCGCTCCGTTGGCCACGCCGCTCACCATATCGGTAACCAGGTCTTTCGACTCAACCGCGCCCGAGGTGTTCTCCTGGTCGACGTCTTCGCCCGCGCCCATCATGGAGGTCATCATGCTCGCGAGGTCTACGGAGGTCTTTTGGATGGTGAGCGGGTACTCACCCATCGTCGACTCCTCGGTGGTGGTGATGTAGTTTTGCGCGCCGTCCGAAAGCGAGAGAATCAGCGCGATGCCAATGATGCCAATCGAGCCGGCAAAGGCCGTGAGGAACGTGCGACCCTTCTTGGTCATCAGGTTGTTGAACGAGAGCGCGATGGCGCTCGCGTAGCTCATGCCGCGCCGACCCTTGCGCGCGTCGGCCACGGCATGTTCCTGCACTTGAGCAGGGGTAAGGCGCTCGTTGGTGCAAGGGTTGGAATCGTCGGTAAGCACGCCGTCGGAGATGCGCACGATGCGGTCCGAGTACTCCTCGGCAAGTTGCGGGTTGTGCGTGACCATGATTACCAGGCGGTCGCGAGAAAGGCCCTTCAAGATCTCCATCACCTCGACGGAGGTCTCGGTGTCAAGCGCGCCCGTGGGCTCGTCGGCCAGGATGATCTCGGGGTCGTTCACGATGGCGCGGGCGATGGCGACGCGCTGCATCTGACCACCGGAGAGCTGGTTGGGGCGCTTGTTGAGATGGTCACCCAGACCCACGCGGCGCAGGGCCTCCTCTGCGCGACGGCGGCGCTCGCCCTTGGGCGCGCCGGAGAGCAGCAAAGCCATCTCGACGTTAGAGATCACGCTCTGGTGCGGGATCAGGTTGTAGCTCTGGAACACAAAGCCCACCGAGTGGTTACGGTAGGTGTCCCAGTCGCGATCTTGGTAGCTACGCGTGGAGCGGCCGTTGATCACCAGGTCGCCCTTGGTGTACTGGTCAAGGCCGCCGATGATGTTGAGCAGGGTGGTCTTGCCGCAGCCCGACTGGCCGAGAATGCTCACGAACTCCTGGTCGCGAAAGGTGACCGAAATGCCCTTGAGGGCCGGCACCACCGTATCGCCCGAGATGTAATCCTTGGTGATTCCCTTGAGTTCAAGCACGTTCGTATCCCCGGTATCTTTGGGCCGGCGCGCGGGCGCGGGCGGCTTCTTGGCGGCACAGGCCACCACGCGCAAAAGCGCAGGCAGCAGGCCGCAGCTGTTCATGCGCTCCATTGTACCCGGCACCCTCGATTTGAACCCAGTTGGGCGCACAACGCGGGGGTTCTTGCCGCAGCAAACAGCGTTATGCATTTTTACTGCCTTTAAGAGCGTTTTTATGCACTGTTTTTCGCGTCATGCAGCCTTTTCAAAATCACAGCGGAGGAAATTTACCGTTTTGTACGTCTAACGGTTGCGTGCAGGCCGATTTCGCCCGCCTCGCGATCTCGAATCGGCCAAATCGGCTTCCAGAACGTCCGATCCGGGCTCGAACCGCCCGGAGGCGCCATGCATAACGTACAAAAAGGTAAATTTCCTCCGCTGCCCCCAGATGGTTCGGGAGGTCGAGCCTCCCAGGCCTAACGCAGCCCGTCACCGTCGGGGACGGGCTGCGTTAGGCCATGCGACGTAGCTGCAAAAACCCACGAGCGCCCTCTCGCTCAATCCCAACACACCGCACCGCAGCGCCCCAAATGTAAGAATCGCTGCAAAGGGCAGGTGCGGGGGCGCGCGCCGGAATGTTGCCGGTACAATGTAGCGGCACAACAGCCTCGAACGAAAGCTCTTCATGACCGCAAAGTCTTCTGACCGCCAGCACGCACGCACCGCACCCAAGCCGGCCAACACCCCTTGCGATGGACCCTGCCCCGTCATGCGCGCCTGCGGCGGGTGCGCCTGGCTCAACCTGCCCTACCGCAAGCAGCTGGCCCGCAAGCAAGAGGCCATGGAGCAGCTCTTTGCCCCGCTAATCGCCGAACATGGATTTACCTGCAGCGTTGAGCCCATCGTAGGTATGGGCGGACGCGCCGGAGAGCCGGGCAAGATCCCCGCGCCGCGCGGATTTCGCCACAAGGCAGCCTCGCCCTTCGCGCCGGGCGAGAACGGCCAGGTGCAATCGGGCTTTTTTGCTCGCGGCACGCACAACATCATCGGGGTGCCCGACTGCTGTGTTGAGGCCCCAGGGGCACGCGCAATCCTAAACGGTGTGGCGGAGGCGGCCGAACGCTGCCATATCCCCGCCTACGAGGAGGATCGCGGCCGCGGGCTTCTGCGCTATGCCGTGGTGCGCATGGGCTACCACACCGACGAGGCCATGCTCACCGTGGTAACCCGCGAGCGCCGCATGCCCCACTATCGGCAGTTCGTCGACGCCCTCGCCGCGATTGACCCGCGCATCACCACCGTCGCGCAGAATATCAACCCCAAGATGACCAACGCCATCTTGGGCGGCGAGTCCCATATTCTCTCCGGCCGCGCCCGCATGCGCGACCGCCTGCTCTCCTGCACGTTCGAGATCTCGCCCACGGCCTTCTACCAGACCAACCCCCAGCAAACGGAGGTTCTCTATCAGCTGGCCATCGACGGCATGGAGCTCCAGGACGGCGACGTCTTGCTCGATGCCTATTGTGGCAGCGGCACCATCGGCATGTGCGCCGCGGCCGAGGCGCGCGAAAAGGGTCAGCACGTCACGCTGCTGGGCATCGAGCGCAACCACTTTGGCGTACGCGATGCCCAACGAAACGCCGAGGTCAACGACCTCGTTGGCTGCACGCGCTTTGTTGAGGCCGACGCTACCGAGTACCTGCAGCGCGCCGCCCGCACCGGCGAGCGCATCGACGTCCTCGCGCTCGACCCGCCGCGCGCCGGATCAACGCCTGCCTTCATCGACGCCGCCTGCGCCATGGGCCCGCGTCGCATTGTCTACATCAGCTGCAACCCTGTGACGCAGGTGCGCGACCTAGAGCAGTTCGCGCAGGCCGGTTACCGCATGATCCGCATGACGCCCGTCGACATGTTCCCGCACACCGAGCACGTCGAGACGGTCGCAGTGCTCGAACGTTAAATCTCGCACCATCAATATTGACCCCTGCAAAAGTTATACTGTCGAGCTAGCAAACCTCAACCAAATGGAGCCATCATGCTTGTCAAATTTAGGGAAAAGTATCCTCTGATCTTTGTCGCCCTCGCCGTCGTCATCTTTGCCGTTGCAGGTCACCTCTGCGCCTGGCCGTGGCTCTTCCTGATGGAGCAGACCGGCTTTCTTGCCGACGATTACACGATGACCGACGCCGCCTTCACCATCTTTTACGAGACCGTCTGCACCATCTTCATGCTGCTGATCCTCGCAGGTTCCAAGCGCCTAAGCCTGCTTGGCCACCGCGGTCTGGGCTTCAGGCACGGCCTTGCCGTGGGCGGCGCCATGCTGGTCTACGCAGCGATTATGGGTGCAGGCTCCTGCGCGATCGGCTCAACCGAGCTTGGCCTCTCGGTCAACCCTGTGCTCACGATCGTTGTCAGCGTGATCTCGTACCTGTTCGTAGGCTTGGCCGAGGAGCTCATGGCTCGCGCCGTGGTTGCCGAGACCCTGCTGGAGCACTTTGGCACCGAGCGCGGCGGCGTCCTCAAGGCCACGCTGCTCAGCGGTCTTCTCTTTGGCCTGCTGCACATCGGCAACATCTTTAGCGTGAGCCTGTCTTTTGGCATCCCCAACACGATCAGCGCCTTTGCGCTGGGCTGCGTGCTTGCCGCCATCTATTACCGCTGTGGCAACATCTGGGCCACCATCACGCTGCACGCCTTCTATGACATCGGTGTGTCGTCGATCGTTGTCTTTATGAACATGGGCACCATCCAGGACGCGGCCGCATTGGCCGAGTCGGGTGACAGCAGTCCGCTGTTCACGATCATCACGGTGATCATCAAGTTTGCGCTGGCCTATTTCCTGCTCCGCAAGTCCAAGGCACCTGAGGTCAAGCAGGCTTGGAGCGACGTCGTCGCCAAGTAGAGCTACTCCACGCCCCTGAGCTTGCAGGCGCCGGAGGCGCGGAGCTGGGCAATCAGAGCCTCGCGACTGCGCGTGGCGATGAGCTCCTCGGGGAAGTGAATCTCCTTGAGCATCGAGATAGAGCGCGGGAACTGACCAATTTTGGGCGAGATGTGCGCGTCGGTAGAAACGCCGATATGCACGCCTAACTCGGCGCAGCGCTCGGCGATCTTCTTGCAGGTCTCGTGGCTCGAGCCATGCGGGCCGGCCACAAAGCTGTGCTCGTTGATCTCGATGATCTTGTTCTTCTCGCGCGCGACGGTGAGCACCTCGTCGATGTCGAACGGCACGGCGGCGCGGCCAACGTGCCCCAGCATAAAGACCTTTTTGTGCTCAAGCGCGCCCACGTACATCTGTGTGGTCTGCGTCAGACTCGCACCCTCAGTGAACAGGTCGTTATGCACGCTCGCCACCACATAGTCGAGCTCAGAGAGTGCACACTCGTAGAGCGAGCGCGGGTGCTTGTAAGGGCGGCCCACGATGTTGTCGGTACAGGTGATGTCCTCACCGAACAGCGCGCCGTCGAGAGAGACGATGTCGGCCTCGGCACCGCGTAGCAGCGTCACGCCATGCCACTCGCGCGGCCAGCAGCCCTGGTTGATAAAGAACTGGTAGTCGCGCAGGTGGAGCGTGGGCGAGACCATGCTCGCAAAGTGATCGGCAGAGCCCAGCACCTCAAGGCCGGCCTCGGCCGCCGCGCGTACGTTCTCCTCGATAGTCGAATACGCGTGGCGCGAGTACAGCGTATGGGTGTGAATGTCGCAGCAGAGCTTCATGATGCAGCCGTCCCTTACGCGCAGTACTCCTCGGCCAAAGCCTTCCAAGCGGGCAGCGAGTTGACGATGGTCTCGTGCGAGATGCAGTAGCCCAGGCGGAACCAGCCGGGCACGCCAAAGCTGTTGGACGGCACGGCCAGAAGCTCGTACTTCTTAGCGCGCTCGCAGAAGGCCTCGGCATCGTCCTCAAGCGCCTTGACCCACAGGTAGAAGGCGCCGTCGGGCTGCACATAGGTGTAGCCGTACTCAGAAAGGGCGGCGGTGAGGGCCTCGCGGTTGCGGGCATAGGCCTCAACGTCGGAGGGCTCGTCCACGCAGTCGGTGACCACGCGCTGGAAGAGCGCCGGGGCGCACACAAAGCCCAACGTACGGGCGGCACCGGCAACGGCGGGCATCATACGGGCGGCAAGTGGCATGGTGTTGGGCACAAGTACCCAGCCCACGCGCTCGCCGGGCAGCGAGAGCGACTTGGAGTACGAGTAGCACACGAGCGTGTTCTCGTAGATCGAGGGCACCCAGGGCACGTCCGCACCGTAGGTGATCTCGCGGTAGGGCTCGTCAGAAATCAGGAAGATCGGCTGCTCGCGGCCTTCGCTCGCCGCACGCAAAACGTCTGCCAGGGCCTCGAGGGTCTCCTTGGTGTAAACGGCGCCGGTGGGGTTGTTGGGCGAGTCGATGATCACAGCGGCGGTGTGCTCGGTGATGGCAGCGGCCACGGCCTGGGCGTCAACCTGGAAGGTCTCGGAATCGGCTTTGACCTCTACGCACACGGCGCCGGCTTTCTCGATCCACACGGCGTACTCGGGGAAGTACGGCGCGATGACGATGATCTCGTCGCCGGGGTTGGTCACGGCATGGCACACCATGGAGACCGACGCGGCGGCGCCCACCGTCATGAAAACGTCTTTGCCCTCGTAGGAAGTGCCAAAGCGGCGGTTGAGCGAGGCGGCCACGGCGGCGCGCGTCTCGGGCAGACCGGGCGCGGGCGTGTAGCCGTGCAGCACCTCGGCGGGAAGCTCGAGCGAGCGCTCGATGGAGGCCTTCACACTCGCGGGCGCGGGGACGGAGGGGTTGCCGATCGAGAAGTCGAACACGTTCTCCGCACCGATCTGCGCCTTGCGCTCAAGGCCGTAGGAAAAGATCTCGCGGATGATGGAGCTCTCGGCCCCACGCGCGTACATCGTCTCGTTAATCATCGGACTCCCCTTCCTTGGCGGGCGCTTTCGGCTCGTCATCGATTGCGGCGGCAGGCGCGGCGGGCGCGGCGGCGACGGGCTCGGCGGCGGGCTCGGGCTCGGCGGCGGGCTCGTCAGCGGCCGAAGCGGCGGGCTCCGCGGCGGGCTCGTCAGCAGCCGAAGCAGCGGCCGGCTCGGCGGCCGGCTCAGTGGCGGGCTCGTCAGCGGCCGAAGCGGCCGACACGCCCTCGGGGCCGGCAGCGGCGGCGCCCTCGGCCTCGGCGGCCATGGTAGCCTCGGCGTAGGCGGCAGCGTCGGCCGCGATCTCCTCGTCGCTCATGCGCGGACGGCGGGTCGCGGGCTTCTCGGCGGTAGCCTCGCCGGCAGCAGCGGCGTCGCCACCCTGTTCGCGGGCCAGGTAGGCGTCCCACTCGTTGTTAAGCAGGGCCTCCACGGCCTCGCCCTCGACGGTCTCGCGCTCAAGGAGCACCTTGGCCATCAGGTCGAGCTGGTCGCGGTGCGAATCGAGGATCGACTCGGCGCGCTCGTGAGCCTCACGCATGATGCGCGCGACCTCTACGTCAATGCGGCGAGCCGTCTCCTCTGAGTAATCCTGGTGATCGGCGTAGTCGCGGCCCAAGAATACCTGATGCTGGGCCTCGCCAAAGACCTGCGTGCCCAGCTCCTTGCTCATGCCCAGACGCGTGACCATTTCGCGGGCCATCTTGGTGGCGCGCTCAAGGTCGTTGGAAGCGCCGGACGTGATGTCGTCGCACATGAGCTCCTCGGCCACGCGGCCACCCAAGAACACGGCAAGCTCATCGAGCATCTCGTTTTTGGTCTTGAGGAAGTGATCCTCGGTGGGCAGCGAGAGCGTGTAGCCCAGCGCCTGGCCGCGCGCGATGATCGAAATCTTGTGCACCGGATCGGAGTGCTCCAGGATGTGCCCCACCAGGGCGTGGCCGCTCTCGTGATAGGCGATGGTGGTGCGCTCGACGTCGGTCATCACGCGACCCTTGCGCTGCGGGCCGGCGATCACGCGCTCCATCGACTCCTCGACCTCATCCATCGAGATCTCGTTCTTGTGTCGGCGCGCAGTAAGCAGCGCGGACTCGTTAAGCAGATTCGCCAGGTCAGCGCCGGTAAAGCCCACGGTGAGCTGCGCGAGTTTCTCGAACTTGACGTCTTCGGCAAGCGGCTTGTTCTGGGCGTGCACGCGCAGAATCTGCTCGCGGCCACGCACGTCGGGGCGGTCCACGGTAATCTGACGGTCAAAACGGCCGGGGCGCAGCAGCGCCGGGTCAAGGATGTCAGGGCGGTTGGTGGCGGCCAGCAGAATCACCGACTCGCTCTCGTCAAAGCCGTCCATCTCGACCAGCAGCTGGTTCAGGGTCTGCTCGCGCTCGTCGTGACCGCCGCCCAGGCCGGCGCCGCGCTGGCGACCGACGGCGTCGATCTCGTCAATGAAGATGATGGAGGGAGCCTGCGACTTGGCCTCTTTGAACAGGTCGCGCACGCGAGAAGCACCCACGCCCACGAACATCTCAACAAAGTCGGAGCCAGAGATGGAGAAGAACGGCACGCCCGCCTCGCCGGCAACAGCCTTGGCGAGCAGCGTCTTACCGGTGCCCGGAGGGCCCACCAGCAGCACACCGCGCGGAATCTTGGCGCCCAGCTTGCGGTAGCGGTCGGGGTCTACCAAAAAGTCGCGGATTTCTTCGAGCTCCTCGACGGCCTCCTCAATGCCGGCAACGTCCTCGAACTTGACCTTGGGGCGCGTGGCCTCGTTGGTCTTGGCGTTGGTCTTGCCAAACTGCATCGTCTTGTTGTTCGCGCCCATCATCTGGCGCATGAAGTAGAAGATGATGAGGATGAGCGCAATGGTGGGAAGCACCGAAACCAGCAGGTCAGACCAGAAGTCGGGGTTGTTGGTGTTCACGATGTAGGTCGTGCCCGAATGGTCGGCCATGAGCTCGGCCAGCGAGTCGGAACCCACGTAAGAGGTCTTGAACGAGACGAGCTTGCTCTTGTCCCCTGCCTGCGACTTCTTTTTCCAGTACTGGCCCTCAACCGAGCCGCTCGCCACGGTGTAGGTGGCCGTGCTCACACGGTCGTCCTTTACCGCCGAGACAAACTCGCTGGTAGCGATCTCGCTGGTGGTGGCGGAGCTGCCACTAAACACGCCGCCCATGTTGAGGAACAGATAGGCGAACAGCGCGCAGGCGATCAAGAAGTACAGCCAACTCATGCGCGAGGGCGGCTTGCGCCCGCCGGGGCCGCCGGCACCGCCGGGGCCGCCGGCACCGCCGGGGCCGCCGGCACCGCCGGGGCGTCGCAGCAGGGGATCGCGGTTGTCGCGCTTGCCCGAATCATCAGAACCGTTGCCCTCGGCAAAAAGGGCAACGGTCGCGGTATCAGTTATTCCGTTTGCGTTCAACGTCATCTTACGAGTAGACCTCCGGCTTGAGCACGCCCACGTAGGGGAGGTTGCGGTAGCGCTGGGCAAAGTCCAGACCGTAGCCCACCACAAAGTCGTCGGGGCAGTGCGTGCATACATACTTGGGATCAACGGCGGCCTGCTTGCCCTCGACGTCTTTCCACAGGAAGGCGGCAACCTCGATAGAGGCGGGCTGGCGGCTGGCGAGGTTCTTCATCAGGTACTTGAGCGTGATGCCAGAGTCGAGGATGTCCTCGACAATCAGCACGTCGCGGCCCTTGATGTCCAGGTCAAGATCCTTGACGATGCGCACGATACCCGAGGACTTAACGCCGTCGCCGTAGCTCGACACGGCCATAAAGTCGATGGAAAGCGGGCACTTGATGGCGCGCATCAGGTCGCCCATGAACACGACGGCACCGCGCAGAACGGCAATGAGCACAAGGTCTTTGTCCTTGTAGTCCTCGGTAATCTGCGCGCCCACACGCTCGATCATCGCTGCGATGTCCTCTTCGGAGAACAGGATGTGGTCGACGTCCGGATGCATGGCTTCCATGGGTTTCCCTTCTGGTTGCGGGTGTGTGACAAATCCATCAAAACGCGGAAAGCTGCACGCCCGCTCGATGGGTTTGTTCATTTTACTCGCAGTTTACGCAATGGGCGCCCCCACGTGTGCCGCGCGCGAAAAATTACGCCGCGCCCACGGGTGCGAGCGCCCAGGGCGCGGCGGGCGAGGCGAGGTCGCGGATGCGGCGGTGGCAGAGGCGAAGGGTCGCGACGGTCGCAGGCGCCGACGGATGCACCAACGGTGGGCGGCGCGAATCGGCGGCCGCGGGGGCGGGCGGCCGCGGGGGCGAGCCGGAGCCGAAAGGCTGCTCGGCACAAGGCCGCGGCTGCTCCCTATTCCGCGCCCACGGGGCGCATCACGATTTTGAGGGCGATGCGTGTGGAGGCGGTGCAGCGAAAGCGCTCGTCGGAGCGGATGCCCGCGAGCCAAATGATTCCGCAGCCGGGCGCCGTGCGAACCACAGGCACCAGACGTCGCTCCGCCACGGGCACCTTAGCCTCGTTCAGGATGTCGGAGACCTTCTTGGTGCGACCGCTCATGCCCAGCGGGCACATCACGTCACCGGGCTCGAACGAGTCCACCCACACGCGGGCCACCGGGTGCGTGCCGGCAGCCTCCGCCGCGCCGTAACCCAGCGCCTCGGCATCCGCATAGAGTACGTGCGTGCCGGCGCACGCTTCCGCCGCGGCTGCACGGGCGCGCTCCACAGCACTCTCACCTGCGGGAATACGCTCGAACGAGGCCTCCATCACACATTGGTTCGCAAGCGGAAGGCTACCGGGCACGGCGAGCCAACCCTGCACGCACTCCTCGCGCGCCGCGGCCGTGCGCAGCGTGAGCGCGCCGAACTCCATACGAGCGTCTATGCCCGCAGGCAACGTGCGCGAGCCGGCGCCCGCCGCCACGATTGAAAGCACGCCCTCAACGTGGTGCATCTCGAGGCGCGCCTCGGGGTCAAGCTCTTTCACGGCCGCGCGAACCATGCGTCGGGCGATGGCGACCTCCGCCGCGGCCAGGCGCGTGCCGTCGAGCACCAGCAGACCATCGGCGCGCTTGCGGACGCACGAGCGCAGGGCCGTGCCGGCGAGCTGAGCCATAAAGGCGTCCTCGTCGCCCAGGATGTCGCAGGCCGCGCCCACGGTGCGTTCCACATTGCCGTTGCGTTCGCGCGCGAGCGGCATCACGCGATGGCGCACAAAGTTGCGCAGGTAGGAAGTGTCTTTGTTGGTCTCGTCCTCACGCCAGGTCTCGCCTGCCACCTCAAGGTAACGGCAGAGCTCCTCGTGCGTGCGCTCGATCAGCGGGCGCACGATGATGTTGCGGCGCCGCGGAATGCTCGAGAGCCCCGCCGGCCCCGAACCCTTGATAGCGTTCATAAAGAAGGTCTCCGCGCGGTCGCTCGCCGTGTGAGCTGTGAGGATGCGCGCTTGCGAGCGCGGGCAGCCCAGCTCCTGCGAGAGCTCGCGCACGTAGCGACGAGCCGCCTCGTAGCGCACCTCGCGTGCCGCCGCCTCGAGGTTCTGCCCGTCTAGCTCGGTAAACGAGGCGTGCTCCACACAGAGCGGCAAACCAAAGCGCTCGCACAGGTCGCGCACGAACGCCTCGTCCCCGTCAGACGCCGCGCCTCGCAGATGGTGGTTCACGTGCAGCACGTGCAGGCGCTCGCGGGCGATGGGCACGCAGCCGCGCCCGTCGGCAATGTCGAGCCGCGAGGTGCAAGCCATGATGAGCAGCGCCGTGGAGTCCGCGCCGCCTGATACCATTAGCACCACCGGAGCCGCAAGCGCGGCGCGCGCCTCGTCGTGCGCGGCGCGACCTGCATACTGTTGAGACACCGTTGGCATCTGCGACCTCCTTGAATCTGCACACATTGTATCTGTTGGGAACTGCATGGACCGTCTACATCTGCACATCCTGGCCTCGGGCTCCAAGGGCAACTGCGCGCTGGTTGAGGGGCCAGAAGGCCTCATCATGATCGACAACGGCCTGTCGCGCAAAGCGACGCTCGAGCGCATGCACGAGCTGGGTCTGCGCGAAGACGACGTGCGGGCGCTGATTCTTACGCACGAGCACGGCGATCATGTGAGCGGAGTCACCGTCTGGTGCAATCGCTGGCAGGGCGAGATGTATGCCAGCCGGCACACTGCGGCGCAGCGCAAGTACCTGGCGGGTATGCCCTTTTGCGCGGTGGATCCCGGGGATGCCTTTACGGTCGCGGGGGTGGAGGTGCAGACCTTTGCCACCTCGCACGACGTGGTGAACCCCATGGGCTTTCGCTTTGAGTGCGCCGGCGACGCGATCGGCTACGTGACGGACACGGGCGTGCTGCCGGCCGCGGCACGTGAGACGCTGTGCGGCGCGCGCATCATCGCGCTCGAGAGCAACCACGACGTGCCCATGCTCCGCACCGGCCCCTACCCGCGCTACCTGCAGGATCGCATTGTGTCAGACACCGGTCACCTCTCCAACGCGCAGGCTGCCGAGGCGGCGCGCGAGATTGTGACCAGCCGCACCGAGCATCTGGTTGCCATGCACATCTCGCAGGAGAACAACCGCCCGAGCCTCGCCGTACGTTCCTTGGCCGAGGCGCTGGGAGCTGAGCTTGATGACGAGCTGGGCTCGAGCGCGACACTTGCCCGCGAGACCGGCCCCGCGCTGCGCATCCGCCCCGCCGGACAGAACCGCCCAATCAGCTTGCTGTAGTGCTGCGAACACAAAAAGGGCCAGTCCCTGGGGAACTGGCCCTTCGGCGCCCTTGCGGGCATCCTACCCTGTCATACCAAACCGCTAGTCGATGGCGATCTTGGTGACGTTCTTCTTCTCGACGATCTTAGGAACCGCGACGGTCAGCACGCCGTCGGCGTACTTGGCGGCCAGGCCCTCGCTGGAGGCGTCCTTCAGATACACGCCGCGGGTCGCGCTGTACGAGGTGAACTCGCGCTGCAGGTAGTTCTTCTGCGCGTCCTCTTCTTTCGCGGCCACGTTGACGGAGATGGAGAGGCGACCCTCATTGAGCTCAACGTCGATCTCGTCCTTGGCAACGCCGGTGAGGTAGGCCTTGATCTCGTAGCCATCGCCCGTATCGGCCACGTCGATGGGGAACGCCTTGCTTGCGAACGACATGTTGGTGAGG
Organism: Bacteroidaceae bacterium; assembly: GCA_963617695.1. Taxonomy (GTDB): domain Bacteria; phylum Actinomycetota; class Coriobacteriia; order Coriobacteriales; family Coriobacteriaceae; genus Collinsella. Next base: position 5,148 of record CAVEPV010000031.1, on the reverse strand, counting down.
TCCATCATGTCGTCAAAGGCGTCGAGCAGCGACGCGGGGGTGGTGGGGCGAATACCAAAAACCGAACGATAAGGAACCATGCTTGCCATATAGATCACTCCTTTTGTGATTGCCGCGCCCCTTTGGAGGCGGGGTCTTCTTTGGACAGTGCTGTTATTCCCCGGGTGACGGTAAGTAATCTCACTTGCTCAGATTTTTTAAGCGTCACAGTATCATCAAATCTAAGTGCGCATGACTTAGGTTTGATTAAGGCTTGCCAACGGTTGGTTGCACACTCCGTGTAAATGGGTCTACCGGCAAAATGTTTGCAGGCCTGCAATATCTCAAACGTACAATGTTGGCTACTTGATCACGCAACAGGATGGCTCATGGACGAGAACGCTAACCCCACCAACGAATACAGTCAGACGCAGCCTGCGGGCGGCGCCGGTGAGCGTACTCCCTATCGCCGGCAGGTTCCGCACATCACGCAGGAACCGATCGACGACGTTGAGCCGCAGTACGTGACGCGCGAGCGCTATGTCACCTTGGAGGAGTCGCGCGCCGGACGTCGTCGTCATATGGGCACAGCCGCAAGCGACCCGGATTATCTGACGCAGCCGGGCAGCGGCGCCGCGGGCGCGGGAACCGGCATGAGCACAGGGGCGTCGGGGCAGCGCACCATCACGCACTCCGGGCGCTACTTGCAGACCCCCAAACCCGGCAAGTCGATCTTCACTTCGCAGAAGGCGCGCGCACGCAAGCACACGCGACGCGTTGTGGCCGCACTCATTCTGCTCGCAGTTATCGTTGTGACCATCGTGCTGTTCTTTATCCGGTAATGAGCCTCCGGTAATGAGCCGCGCGGACTCCCCTCTCTACATTTACGCCGATAACGCAGCGACCACCCAGCTCTCTGACGTGGCTCGTGAGGCGATGCTGCCCTATTTGGGCGAATCTTTTGGCAACCCCGGTGGCATCCACCGCTATGCGCGTGCAGCCGCCGAGGCCGTGGAGCAAGCGCGCGAGACCTGCGCGGTCTGCCTCGGAGCCAGCCCGCGCGAGATCTTCTTCACCAGCGGGGGCACCGAATCCGACGTCTGGGCTCTCACCGGTTGCATGCGTGCCGCACGGCGAATGACGGACGGGCGCGACGGGGCGCGACGGTCGACCGGAACGGGTGACGCGCGCGGTGACAGGCTGTGGGATAACGAGATGCCCGGGGTCAACCCCATACACAGGGGACAGATGACACGGCAGCTCGCGTCAGCAAACGAAGCTAAAACGAGGCACGAGACCGGGGGCGAGCGACTGTTCGAGTCGACGCGAGAAGTGGAACCCGAGTGCGGGTTTTGGGACGCGCCGCATCCCAACTCTGCACCGTTCACCATCATCACAAGCGCGATTGAGCATCACGCCATCCTTCGCACCTGCGAGGCGCTCGAACAGGATGATTGCCGAATCATCGTGCTGCCGGTCGACCGCGAGGGATTTGTCTCCCCCACCGACCTTGAAAGTGCACTTGTACAGGCAAACGCCGCCGACAAGACAACCGGCAATGTGCTCGTCTCCATCATGCAGGCCAACAACGAGGTCGGCACCATTCAAGACATCGCCGGGCTCTGTTGCATTGCGCATCGATATGGCGCCCTGTTCCATACCGATGCCGTGCAGGCCGCGGGGCATATCCCCTGCAACGTAAACGACCTCGGCGTGGATTTGCTTTCCATCTCGGGTCATAAGTTTCATGGACCCACCGGAATGGGTCTGCTCTATGTTCGAACTGGAACACCCATCGCACCGCTCATCACCGGTGGCGCACAGCAGTCAGGCATGCGTGCCGGCACCGAGAACGTCTCCGGTATCGTCGGCATGGCCACCGCACTCAAGGAAGCCACCGCGAACATGGATGCAAACGCTGCCCGCGTCGCTTCCGCACGCCGCCGCCTCACCGAGGCCGTGCTTGCCGCATGCCCCGACGTCATTGCAACCGGCCCGCGCGACAGTGCTCGACGACTCCCCTCAATCGCATCGTTTATCTGCCCTGATGTAGACGCGGAGCTACTTATGGTCATCCTCGACAAGGCCGGCATCGCAGCCGCAACCGGATCCGCCTGCTCCGCCGGCAGTACCGAACCCTCGCACGTCATCACTGCGCTCGGCTATACCGACCCCGCGCTCGCCCGTGGCACGCTGCGCCTTTCCCTCGCTGATAGCATCACTGAGGTCGAGGTCGCCTATCTCTGCGAGCACGTCCCCGCCTGCATCCAGCGCGCCCACGCCACTTCCGGCGGAAACCTATCCCAAATCTCCCTCTTCGGCGCCTCCGCATAACAAAAAAGACGAAAGTTAGAAGCCAAATTCATACCCGTTGAGTAGACGGCACTTTTCGTCATTAAAACCGCAGGTAATAAAGACTTGATGGTCGCGTCTACTCGTGAAGTCTCAATTTCGCTTCTAACTTTCGTTAAAAATGTGTCCAGCGGTCCCCCAGACAGATCAAAAGTCACGAAGCTCGGAGGATGTAATGAGAATCGGCGGGTAGCCGGGGCTCCCTAACAGCAAAGTCGCAAGTCACGGGAAGCTGATTGGGGCACCCACTTAGCAAATTGCAGGTCGCGAGGAGCTGATTGGGGTGCCCGCTGGAAGATCGCAGGTCGTGGGGAGCTGATTGGGATGCCTACTTGGCAGATCTCGGGTCTCGGGAAGCTGATTGGGGCACCCGCTTGGCAGGTTGCAGGTCACGGGGAGCTGATTGGGGTGCCCACTCGGCAGATCGCAAGTCGCGGGGAGTGAACTGCGCCTCAAATCTTGTACGCCCTAAATAGCGACTAGGCCGCGAGGGCCTGATTCCGGAACTCCTCCGGGTTTCGCAAAAGGCGGAAGTTCGATCATACTTCGGCCCAGCCATACTTCGAAGTCCATACGCACAAGAATGCCTCCCATCTCTCGTATACGAGAGATGGGAGGCAAAACAGTTGGTCCAGGTCGGGCTTTCGAACGTGGCCCTCGCACGACACATTAGCCCGCAGCAAGTACGGGAGCGCGCGTCGAGAACAGCAGCGCAGTCACGCAGCCTACGACAGCAGCTTGCGGCCGTCTTCCTCAATGGCAGCAAGCAGGGCGTCGGCCTCGGCGGCATCGGAACCCTTGGCAAAGATGTAGAGCTTGATCTTGGGCTCGGTACCGGAGGGGCGCACGATGGCCTTGTTGCCGCCCTCAAGGTCGTACTCGATCACGTTGGCCGCGGGCAGACCGTTCACGCCGTCCTTGTAATCCACCACGTCAACAATCTTGCTGCCGGCGATCCGCGTGGGCGCCTCAGCGCGCAAAGAGGCCATGATGCCAGCCATCTTGGCGGCACCGTCGGCTCCCGGGTACGCGAGCGAGATAGTCTTGTTGTGGTAGTAGCCGTACTTCTCGTACAGGTCGTGCATGGCGTCGGCCAGGTTCTTGCCCTGCAGCTTGTAATACTGGGCCATCTGGCAAATCAGCAGCGATGCGTTGACGGCGTCCTTGTCGCGTACATGATCGCCCGAGAGGTAGCCGTAGCTCTCTTCAAAGCCAAAGATAAAGCGGTCCACCTCACCGGCGTCGCCAAGCGCGGTAATGATGTCACCGATGTACTTAAAGCCCGTCAGGCAGCGGCGCAGCTCAAAGCCGTACTCCTCGGCCAGGGCATCTACCATGGCGGAGGACACGATTGTGGTCACGGCCACCTTGTTGGACAGATCCTCGCCGCGCTCAGCGCGCATCTTGGCGATGTAATCGAGCAGCAGCACGCCCATCTCGTTGCCGGTGAGCAGCAGGTAGTCGTCACCGGCCTTGACGGCAGTGCCCACGCGGTCGGCATCGGGGTCGGTTGCCAGCAGCAGGTCGGGGTGAACCTGCTCGCACAGGTCGATACCTTTCTGCATGGCCTCGCGAATCTCGGGGTTGGGGTACGGGCAGGTGGGGAAATCGCCGTTGGGCTCGCGCTGCTCCTCCACGATAGTGATGTCGTTCATGCCGGCGCGCTCGAGCACGGTGGTGACGGGAATCAGGCCGGTGCCGTTGAGCGGAGTGTAGACCAGCTTGAGCGGCGCGTCGGCGACCTGCTCGGGCCTGAGGTTCGAGACGGACTGCGCGAGCACGGCGTCGTAATAGCGCTCAAGGACGTCATCGCCCATCCACTTGATACGACCCTGGGCCACGGCCTCGTCAAAGTCCATGGTCTTCACGCCGGTAAAGGTGTCGGTCGCGGCGATCGCGGCAGAGATGGCAGAGGCGGCCTCGCTCGTGATCTGGCAGCCGTCGGGCCCGTAGGCCTTGTAGCCGTTGTAGGGCGCGGGATTGTGGCTCGCAGTCATGCAGATGCCGCCGGAGCATTTCTGGTCGCGCACGGCCCAAGACAGCGTGGGCACGGGCGAGATCTTGGGATACACCAGCGCGGTGATGCCGTTGGCGGCCAGGATAGAGGCCGTGGTGCGCACAAACAGTTCGCCCTTGTTGCGGCTATCGCGCGCAATGGCAACCGTCGGATTCTCGAACGTAGCATTGAGGTAGTCGGCAAAGCCTTGGGTGGCGCGACCAACCGTATAGATGTTCATGCGATTGGTGCCGGCACCGATCGTGCCACGCAGGCCCGCAGTGCCAAACGCCAGATCCTGGAAAAACGCATCGGTAATGGCGTCCTCGTCTGCCGACTCCTTGAGCTGGGTCAGCTCGGCAAGAAGCTCGGGGTCGTTAACGTGCTCGATCCACGTGTCGAGCGCGGCATGAACATCAACCATCGGTCGCTACCTTTCAGTTCGTTGTCGATGAGACGGTACAGACAGTACCCATGTTCAATCATACGGCAAGTTGAGAGCGCCGCAGTCGCCTATACGGCAGGCGGAGTATACGTTGCAAGTACGGGGGCAACAAAAAAAAGACGCCAACCGAAGTTGACGTCTTAAACGTTCAAATGGTGGAGGTTAGGGGGATCGAACCCCTGACCTCAGGCTTGCAAAGCCCGCGCTCTCCCAGCTGAGCTAAACCCCCACATAGTAATAAACACCCCAGCGGCGACTCGGCTCTCGCTGGGGTGTTTATTGCGAAAGAAAATGGTGGACCTGACAAGGTTCGAACTTGTGACCTCCCGGTTATCAGCCGGACGCTCTAACCAACTGAGCTACAGGTCCATCGCGC
>CAVEPV010000030.1:0-19770 GCA_963617695.1 Bacteroidaceae bacterium | reverse complement strand
CGCCCACGAGCGCGGCCTTCATGGTGGTGGAGCCGGCGTCGATGCCGATGAACACGCGGCCGGTGTAGTTCGACAGGTCACCGCGGGGCACGACCTCGGTGTCGTGGCGCTCGCGGAACTCGTTGTAGTCGGCCTCGGTCGCAAAGAGCGGCTCCAGACGCGCGACCTCGGAGCCCTGGGTGTCGCCCAAGGCGTCAATGGCCTCGATGAGCTGCGGGAACGTGGAGAGCTTGTTGGACTCGTGCGCCATGGCGGCACCGGAGGCCACAAACAGGTGCGCGTTCTCGGGGACGATGCGGTGTTCCTCGTCCAGCTCGAGCGTGATGTAGAAACGACGGCGCAGCTCGGAGAGATACTGCAGCGGGCCACCAAGGAATGCCACGTTGCCGCGGATGGGGCGGCCGCACGCCAGACCCGAGATGGTCTGGGTGACCACGGCCTGGAAGATCGAGGCGGCCACGTCTGCCGGAGCGGCGCCCTCGTTCAGCAGCGGCTGGACGTCGGTCTTGGCAAAGACGCCGCAGCGACTGGCGATGGGATAGATGGTGGTCGCCTGGCGTGCGAGCTCGTTCAGGCCGCTCGCGTCGGTGTGGAGCAAGGTGGCCATCTGGTCGATGAACGCGCCCGTGCCGCCGGCGCAGGTGCCGTTCATGCGCTGCTCGATGCCGTTGTCAAAGTAGATGATCTTGGCGTCCTCGCCGCCCAACTCGATGGCAACATCGGTGGCGGGGATGAGCGTCTCCACAGCACGCTTGCTGGCGATGACCTCCTGCACGAACTCAAGACCGAGCCACTGGCTGAGCAGCAGACCGCCAGAGCCGGTGATAGCGCAGGTCATCTGCGCCTCGGGCAAAAGGCCTGCCGCGCCCACGAACAGGTCGCGCGCGCAGGCGCGCACGTCGGTGTGGTGGCGCTGGTACTTGGCGTAGACAATCTGGTTCTCGTCGTTCAGCACGGCGAGCTTGACCGTGGTGGAGCCCACGTCGATACCCAGGTGGAGCTGGCCGTGCGCGGCCTCAGGATTCCACAGCGCGCCCTCGGGCACGCGGGGATGGCTCTCGGCCACAGCGGCGGTATTGGGTTCGAGCGCCATCGCGTTCGCGTCCTCGTTTTGCATGTCTCTCCCCTTTTGCTAGTTCTGCTCGACGGCGTCTTCGAGCTGTAGGTTCATAAGTTTGGTGCCGTAGGCGGGCACGTTGATGTCGATCGGCTGGCCGTACAGGTCACCCGGGCGCACAAAGGCGATCACCGTCATGATGCGCGCCATGGTCTCGGGCGGCTCGGCGAGGTCGTTTTCAAACCAGCGCTGAACCACGCCCACCTCGGCAGCTACGACAGAAGCCAGGTAGTAATCGAAGAAGGCGCCCTGAACCAGACCGAAGATACCCACCTGCATACGCTCGGATACCTCGTCGCACGCAAGGTCGACCAACTTCTTGATAAAAGCAGGGTCGCCTCCCGGGCCCAGCAGCGAGCCGATAAGCTCGCGGTTGTCGGCCAGGTAGCGCAACAGTTCGACCGAGCCAGGCGCCGGCTCGAGCTGCTCGATGCCCTGGTAGAGCTCGGGCAGCGTGGTGGCGCTGATGTCACGCAGGCGGAGGCGTATCTGATCGAGCACGCCCTCTTCTATCTGGTTGATAAAGTCTGGGATGTCGCGGTAATGCGAGTAGAACGTGCGGCGCGTGAGGCCGGCGCGGTCGGTGAGGGTCGCGACGTTCAGGCGGGCGATGTCCTCCCCGTCGGCGAGTTCGTGCACCAGTGCCTCGCGCAGCGCCGTCTGGGAGCGCAGCGAGCGGCGGTCGCACTTGTCGCGGTCACACCTATCGGTTTGGGGCATATGCCTCCTTCAAAGCGTTATTACACACTCCGAGTATTATTGCACGCACTGTGTAGAACTTTGAAGCAAGGCGCCCGCCCGTGCAGAATGTTTACGCATTGTCTCCATAGCCCGCGCCCGCCCGCACACAGCTCTGGATATGACGCGGAACGGCATGGAGCGCGCAGCTGCCAATGACCTCGCCCGCGACGGCCTTGACCGCGTCGCTCGCATTGGATGTGGCATAGGAATGCTTGAAGCGCTTGAGCATCTCGATGTCGTTGCCACCGTCACCGTAGACCGCGACCTCGTCCTCCGCGATGCCCAAATAGCGCGCGAGCCAGGCCACCGACTCACCCTTATTGCAGGCGCGGTCGGTGATTTCGAAGAGCGCAGGGTTGAACGGCGCGTTTACCACCGTGTCGGTGTGGTCGGCCAAAAACGCGTGCAGCTCGCGGTTGAGGCCGGGATCGGGCACGCGGCAGTTCACCTTACAGACCTCGCGCTTCAAGATTTGGGCGAGCGGTTGGTTGTACTCATGCTTGGTGGTGAACGTCGCCTTGGCGCGCATGCCGCGCATAAGGATGCGCCGCCAGGGCGTATCGGTCTTAAAGCCGGCCTCGCGCAGCTCACGAGAGGCGCTCGACAAGATTCCGTCGCAGGTCACGCAGTCAAAGCAGATGCCCGGAAAAGCCGGGATCAGCTCTTCCAGAAACTCCGGATCCACGGCGTAGAACTTGAGAACCTCGCCATCGCGCCCACGGATGATGGAGCCGTTGGCGCACACCGCCTCGATGGTGTTCTCTTCAAAGCCGTTCTCGCCATGCCAGACGTTGGTGCGCCCCGTCGCCGCCGCCACGTGCACGCCGGCCGCTACGGCCTCGCGGATTGCGGCCAGAATGGTCTTGTCGGTGGTGTGGAACAGGTTCAACAGTGTTCCGTCAAGGTCGCTGGCAAACAGCTTGATCATGGCGCGGCCCTCCGTCAGGCAAACTCATACGCCGATTGTTGCACAACGCAGGGCGGCACCACGGCATCGCATGGGTCACGGGGCGGTTTGAGCGCCGGTCGGCCGGTTTGAACGCTGGTTTGAGCGCCGGTCGGCTGGCTTGAACGCTAGGCAAGGCGGTTTGACGCCGGTTTGAGCGCCGGTCGGCTGGTTCGAGCGCTGGGCAAGCCGGTTTGAGCGCCAGTTTGGGCGCCAGTCGGCCGGTTTGGGCGTTGGGCAAGGCGGTTTGAACGCTGGTACGAGCGCCGGGTAAGCCAGTTTGAACGCCGGGCAGCCCAAAAGTGGCTAGAAAATTCAAATATGCGCGATTTTGAGGTCGCTCATCGCGAGCAGAAGCGCTCCAGAGACCCAAATCGCGTGAAACAAAGGCCTTTTGGGCCCCGCAAGCCCAAAAGTCGCCCCGTCTCGGAGTGCAAATCGCGCATATATGAATTTTCTAGCCACAAAGACGTTCCGCGACAGAAAACTCAGCCTTGCGCTCTACTTGCGCGCGAGGGCCAGGCAGCTCTTCGAGTCGACGGCGCGCCACTCGACCGTGTCGAACCACAGGCCCAAGAGCTCACACAGTTCCTCCTCGGAGTAGACGCGGATGTCGCCCTCGCCATAGACAGGCAGCATGAGGTTACGCACCGTGCGAACCGGGCCCTGCGCCCATTCCTCGCCCAGCACCAGCATGCCGTCGCGGGCAAGCACACGCCAGGCCTCGAAGGCCGCGCGGCGCGGATCGGGGCAGTGGTGGAAGGTGTCGTTCATGATCACAGCGTTGTAGAGACCGTCGCCAAAGGGCAGTTTCTCGGCGTCGCCCGCCACAAAGGTGGCGTGGCCCATCAGGCGCCGGCGCGCACAGACGAGCATCTCGGGGGAAATATCGATCCCCGTCAGGCGCACGCTGGGCAGTGAGTTCAGCACAAACTCCGCCAGAGCGCCGGTACCGCAGCCCACGTCGAGCACGCGGAAGGGGCGCGTGGGCAGACCGTCTTCCATACGGCCGGCCGCGGCCTCGCGCTTCACGTAGGCGCGATAGGCATCCCCCACCGCGCGGAGCACGTGAGGATACAGCCCGCGTGCGTGCTCGCCGCACAGGGCCTCATCGTACTTGCCGGCCTGACCCGCAAACGTGCGGATGGAATCCTGCTTCTTCAAGGCCTGCAGGTCGGCATCGAGCGTCTTAACCATATCTACCTCGTCCTTCCCTTTTTCGTATGTATGAGCATTAAACAACGTTCAATAATTCTTGCTAAAGAAAGCCCACGGCACGCGCCGTGAGCGTCTGGCCTCTGTGATGTGCGCCGGCCCCTACCCCTCCTCGACCATCTGGGACGTTACGAGTGCACGAATGTAATCGCGCACGTGCTCGGCGACCTGCGCGTCGGGCGCATCCGGGTCGGAAAGCAGGTTGATCAGTCCGTGGGCAATAAAGTCCGCGAGCGTCTGGGGCGCCTCGAGCGCACGTCCACGGCGGTGAGCCTCGGCCGTAAGGGCACCGGTCAGGTGCGGAACCAGCAGGTCGCACATGCGCACCGAGAGCTCATCGTGGAAGGATCGATTGCCCGCCTTGTGGAAAAACTCGTGATAGGGCATGCGCTCTTCCTGCGCGAGCGCATCGAGCAGGGCATCGATCTTTTGGTCGAAGTCCAGGTCAACGGCGTCAAGCGCTTCGATACCACCGGCCACGCACTGCTGGGCATAGGCCTCGAGCACTTCGGCAAAGAGCGTCTGCTTGGAGTCAAAGTAGTGGTAAGCAAGGCCCGGCGTGACGTGCGCAGCGCTGGCGATGTCGCGCATCGAAGTGGCCGAAAAGCCCCGCTCGACAAAAAGGCGCATCGCGGTGTCGAGCAGCTCCTGCTTGCGCTCGTCCGGAGCCTTGACCGTACGCGTACCCGCCATGCGATGCCTCCTTTCTGCCTTACGTGCCGCAACGCGGCGCGGTGTGTACAAACCCCTCTGTACACCCCTGACTATACGCCGGGTTGAACATCAGTCAATAAACAGCGTTCAATACGGGGGCATCGGCGGCAACTCTTCATAGTTTCCGCAGGCAAACGTTAGTGTTGGTGAACATGGGGCGAGCAGCGGACAGCAAGATGGATACAACGCGCGCTGCCGGGCCACCTCATCGTGCTGAGGCGTCTCGCCGTGCAAGGAAGCCTCGCTACGCCGCTCCGGCCCGTCTCACTGCATCGACACAGCCGCGGCGGCGCCGATACGAGTGCCACGCGCTCGCCGGGTCGCCGCAGCGCCCGCGCAACCCGGCGGGTCGCCGCTCCGGCCTGTCTCGCCGCATCGACACAGACGCGGCGGCGCCAATACGAGTGCCAACGCGGCTCGCCGAGTCCCGAGGCGTCAGCGCGGCTCGCCGGGTCGCTGCAGTGCCAGCACAACCCGGCGGAACGCCGCGCCGGCGGGCGCCGCCGTGCCCGGCTGCGCTGCGCCTAGTCGTTCTTGCGGCGGAAGAGCTCGAGCGCGCGCTCCTTGAGGTGGGTCGCGCGGATAACACCCTCGTAGGGCATCATGCGCAGATGCGGGAAGGCGTCAAAGAAGCGCAGGTCGCGACGGGAAATGGAGACGCGGCGGGCGGCGGTGCGCAGGCCTCGGGCGCCATCGGCGATAAACGAGGGGATCTCCACGCGGTCGCGCAGCGCGTCCATCACGGCATCGGAAATCTCGAGCAGCCAGCCGTTGATGGCGCGGCCGCGCACGTGAGCCTGCTGAGCCGAGTCGAGCGCCTCGTTGGGAATGCGCTCCATCAGGGAGTCGGAAGTGCCCTTGAGCGAGTCGTTGATGCGGTCGGCAAGGTCGCCGCGCAGCTCCTCGAGCGAGGCGGAGAGTCTGCGGAAGCTTGCCATGGAAAAAGCGGCGTCCACGGCGATAAGCGTCGCGATCGCGAGCGCCGCCACGCGCAGCAGCCACACGGGCGCCGCAGCGCACAGCCCCAGCAGCCCCGGCTGGAGCCAGCGGCAAATGGCCACGCACGCCGCGCCGAACATCAAAAAGCCGTAGAGGCACACGCGCCCCTGGATGTTGAGCGGCATGTCGCTGTAGTCCCAAAAGCGCGCATGGGTCGTAAGCTCAAGAATCACGCCCACCACGTACTCCACGGTGCAGCACAAAACGCCCGCGGCGAAGAAAAGCGTGACCGGGTCCTCAATCCCGCGCAGGAAGAACCAGCAGATGAGCGCACCCACCCCGTAGATGGGGCAGCACGGCCCCAGCAAAAAGCCGCTGTTGGAAAACGACCCATGGTTGAGCAGGGCGCAGACGGTCGACTCCCACAGCCAGCCGGCAAAACCGTAGGCCGCAAACGAGATGACGAGTGCCGAGACGGGCGCCGTCTCGAGGGTGACCGGCATCCAGGTTGCCGCCGCAAAGGTGAGCACGGCCGCAGCCGTCACGGTGCAAAGCCCCCTCATGCGCGACCCTGCGCACGCGTACGCAGACGCCCGGGCAGGCGTCCCTCAACGGTCTCTTTAAGCGCGCAGGCTTTATCGGCCAAGCACACGATCCACGCCTCGCGGCAGGTAGGCGGCACCGGTACCAGCGGAAACATGTGACGCTCGATGATATTGCGCTCAAGGTCGGTAAGCTCAAAGTCCTCTTGCGCACGACGGCACGCGCACGCCGGGTGCGTAAAGCCGTGGAGCCTATGGCTCGGATCGGGATCGTGCCAGTCGTAGAGGAAGTAATCGTGCAAAAGCGCGCCGCGCACCAGGGAGCGTGCGTCAACGGGAATACCGACACGCCCCAGGGCACACGCCGCGCGGGCGCTCGTCTGCGCCACTGAGAGCACGTGGGCGTAGACGGTCACGTCTCCGTGCTGGATAAACTCGCGCGTCATGCCGAGTCTCCCCTGTTCCTCAAGCTGAGCCGCCACGCAGCGCACGTAGCGCTCGGGATCATCGATGCGAAACGCGCCGCGCGCGTTCTCTCGGGACTTCATCCCCGGCACCTCCGTGCGGGTCGTTGTTCGTACAAAGCGCTACCCATTATGCCCGCCCGCCGAACGTATGCGCCCACAAAGCGAAAAGATATGGAGAACTCGCCCTGTCGGTCGCGGGCGGGTGGAAGGGCGTCCGGCAGGTTGCTAGCCTGAGTCCCGTTGTCCGAATTCGGTCGTTTCGTTGAATTGGAGTGTTTCGTGAACGCCGTCTCGTCTGCCCCTTCGATCTCTCCCGCACGCGCTCGCCTTTGCATCGCGTTGCTCGTGGTGCTGGGCTTTTCGCTCGGCTGCTCCGAGTTCATCGTCATCGGTATCGAGACTGAGCTTGCCGCCGACTTCAACGTGTCGCTTTCTACCGTCGGCCAGCTCATCAGCCTGTTCGCACTCCCCTACGCCGTCATGACGCCGGTACTGGCACTCTCCACAGGGCGCTTCAAGCGTTTCCAGCTGCTCATCGCCTATTCCGTGCTCTTCTGCGCAGGCAACCTTATCTGCTCTGTCGCCCAAAGCTTCGAGCTGCTGCTCGCCGGGCGCATCCTGATCGGCTCGGTCTCGGGCGCACTGCTCGCCGTGGGCGTGACCTACATCCCCGAGCTCACCGACCCCAAGCGCATGTCGATCATCATCTCGGTGGTCTATGCGGCCTTCTCGGTGGCCATGGTCATCGCCACCTCGGTGGGCAAAATCCTCGCCGACACGGTGGGCTGGCACGTTGCCATGGACGGTACGCTCGTGCTTGCAATCGCCACCTGCGCCGCGCTCATCGCGATCATGCCGCGCACCGGCGCCACCGACGAGCCCGCTACCTTTGGCGAACAGGCGCGCCTGCTCACCGAGCCGGCCATCATCTGCGGCATGTTCATCTTTGTGTTCGGCGTGGGCTCGGTCTACACCTTCTACGGCTACGTGACCCCCTACCTGCAGCAGATTCTGGGCTTTGACACCATGCAGGCGAGCACCACGCTCATGGCCTACGGCGGCTTTACCCTGATCTCGAACATCCTGGGCGGCTGGATCGACGCGCGCTTTGGTATGCGCGCCCTTGTGCTCACCTTCATCCTGCAGGCGGCGGCACTCGGCGCCCTTTGGGCCGTCGGCGCTGCCATGCCCGCAGCGCTCATCTTGGTCTTTGCGGTCGGCTTGCTGATGTATCTGGCCTCGGTCTCGTGCATCTCGCTGTTCATGAGCATCGCGAGCAAGCGCCATCCCAAGGCACTCACCCTGGCGAGCTCACTTGAGCCCATGGCGTTCAACATCGGCATCTCGTTCGGCACGGCCGTAGGCGGCGCCGTGGTAGCCACCGCGGGCATCGCGCAGGTGGGCCTGGTGGGTGCCTGCCTTTCGGTGGTGGCCTGCGCCCTAGTGGTACTGACGCTCAGGCTCTCTCGCAAGCCGCGCCCGTAACGAATCCGCAGGCCGCGCCCACAGGCACCGCGCCGAGCGACCCCACATCGCGAGCTCCAAAACAAAACGTGCCTATACGCTGAGATCGATTACGCTCAACGTATCGGCACTTTGCAGTTCATGATTGCAGCTCAAGGTCAGAAGAACACCGACTCACTGCGGGACGGAGCTGCGGAACGGAGTACGGGACGGAGCTACGAGGTGAGGCGCACCGTCGCGGCGCTGTCGCAGACCGTCCCCACCCCTATGAAGTCAGGTCAGCCGAGATGAAGCCCTGGACGCAGTAGAGGCCAAAGAGGATCACGAACACCGCGACGATGCCAACAAAGAGACCCTGCGCGCCGTCCTCGGGGAGCTTGGCCAGCAGGCGCTCCAGCGCCGGGTAGATAACCCAGGTCATGAGCGTAGCGACAAAGCCAAAGGCCACCGCGTTTTGCAGGCAGACCTGGCCCATAAAGTTGCAGAACATGTTGCTGTAGTCCCACAGCGGGTAGACGCCGTTCACGGGCTGGTTGAGGATCAGACCCATGGCCAGCTCGATGCCCGTGCACACCAGGGCGTTCCACACAAAGCTGAGAAGCAGCGGCAGGAAGTTCAGCTTGATCTTGTGCTGCAAGAACAGCTTGACGGGATAGAACAGCAGCACGCAGCAGACGGCACCCACGCCATAGACGCAGAACGGATAGAACCAGTCGCTCCAGATCTGCGAGGCGGGGTCGTACTTGCCGGGGATAAAGCCCCATTTGATGAACAGGCAGTAGCCGGCCTCCATCCAGTGGCCCACCACCGAGAACACGCAGAAGTACATGATGAGATTGCGCCAGAATACCCAGGTCTTGGGCTGGAAGAACGAGCGGCCCTTCTCCAGGTACTCCGCGCGCGTGTGGTTGTTGAACGGCTGCACGAGCACGCCTTTGGCACGGCGCGAGAAGTTCATGTACAGCGCGATCACCGCGTAGGCAAGGCAGTAGTCGATAGCGCCGCGCACGCCCGAGCCATCAAAGCCAAAGGCCGCGATATTGCCCACCACAAACATGATGGCGATGCAGATGACAGACCACGTGCGCAAAAAGCGCTTGCGCGTCATGAGCAGCCACACCGAGACGGAGTCGAGCACGATCGACAGGAACATGGTGAAACCGCTGAACGACTCGACGGGGATGGCCTCTTTGGTGGCCACCATAGCGATAATGACCATCATCGACAGGCCGAGAATCCAATAGACCTCGAGCAGGCGCATGAGGCCGAGCTTCTTAGGATTGCTGAAATCCTTTTCCTTTTTTGCCACGATACCTTCCATTTCTCACTGTACCCGCGTGTGTTGGCGGGGGTTTATTTATTCTATACGAGTGCGCCACACGGGCGTTCTGCGTGCCATGCACACCGCGCGTCATGCACGCCATACGCTAGGTAGGCTGGACGAATCCGAACTCCCAAATGCACAGGGCGACGAACCCGACCACGATCACGGCGGTCGCGATGTTCATGGCGCGGCGCGGAACCGCCCCCATGATGATCTCTACCAGCGGATAGAACACCCACGTGTAGATGAGGGCCGCAGCGCCCAAGGCAAGATCGTTGGGGATCCACGCCTGGCCGAGCACGTTTAAGGGCAGACGGGCGTTGTCCCACAGCGGGTAGTTGCCGGCGGCGTCGGGCTGGTTGAGGAGCAGCCCCATGCCGATCTCCATGAGCATGCACACAAACACGCACACCAGGTAGAACTCCGCAACCGCACCCAAAGCCGTCTTTCGGCGGCTAAGCAGGCGATCCATCATGGGCGTAAGAAAGACTCCGCACACAAGCGCGCCCACGCCGTAGACGCAAAACGGGTAGAACGGGTCTTTCCACACCAAGGAGTTGGGGTCGTAGATATTAAAGGCGTGCAGGCAGAAGAGGCACCAAGGAATCTCGAGCCAACGACCCACCACGCTGCAGATCGAGAAGTGCACGGCGGCGTTGCGCCAAAAGTCGAACGTCCCCAGACGGCGCCAGTCAAACGCACCGTCGTCGTTGCGCAGGCTCATGAGCAGAGCCGGGTCTTGTTTGGTGCGCCTGGTGCTCACAGCTCGCCGCCCTCCCTCGTTTTTTCAGCCCTCGAGTGTAGCAGATGTGCGCACGTACGGGCTGGTGCTCCCGCATGCGCGCAAACGCGTTTGACGGTGCTACTCCTTCCAGGAGGCCTTGAGGATGGCCACCACGTCGTCGTGAGTAAGAGCCACCGGGTCGTGCGCGAAGAGGGCGTCGTTGGTAGAGAGGGCGTTTGCGGCCATGGCGTCAAACTCGCTGGGCGCAATCCCCCACTCGCTCATCTTGAGGGAGTCCATGCCGCAAGCCTCGAGCAGACGGCGCAGCTCGGTGATGAAGTCCTGCGGGCAGGTGGCGCCCGGATTTCCCATCAGGCGTGCCATGTCAACATAGCGCTCGTCACAGGCGTGCACGTCGATCATGTGCTGGTGATAGGCCACGCAGATCATGATGAGGCCGGCGCCATGCGGCAGCTCGTGGTGATGCGCGCTCATGGCGTGCTCGGTGCCGTGGCAGCCCGCGCAGCCCGTGCAGGCCATCGCGTAGCCGCCGAGCGTGCTCGCAAAGGCGAGCTGCGTGCGTGCGGCGAGGTCTTGGCCGTCGTTTACGCAGGTGGGAAGCGCCGCGGCGGCGTTGCGGATACCCTCGCGGCAGATCATGTCGCCCATGGGCTGATGTGCACCGTTGACGTAGCACTCCAGGGAGTGGAACAGCGCGTCAAAACCCTGAAAGGCCGTGAGGCGCGGCGGCACGGTGAGCATGAGCTCGGGGTCAACCACCGCAAGGCGCGGGAACAGACGCGGGTCGCCCAGACGCAGCTTCTCGTCGGTCTCCTCGCAGGAGATGATGCCGCCGGCGTCCACCTCAGAACCGGTGCCGGCCGTGGTGGTGATGCATACCAGAGGCAGCGGGTCGTTGGGGATGGGCAGGCCGAGCGCCGTGCCGCCCTTCATGTAGCTCCAGATGTCGCCGGCAACCTCTGCGCCCGACTCGTCATGGGCCGGATTTGCCGCCATCACGCAGATGGCCTTGCAGCCGTCCATGACCGAGCCTCCGCCGAGCGCCAGCACAAAGTCACAGCCACTCGTGCGCGCAAGCCAGCCGCCGGCGTTTACCGTCTCGCGCAGCGGGTTGGGCTCGATGCGGTCGAACAGCACGTGCTCCACGCCCGCGCGGTCAAGCTCGGCCTCCACACGTGCCAGGTAGCCGCAGGCCTTGACGGACTTGCCGCCCGTGGTCACCAGCAAGGCGCGACGGCCCGGCAGCACTTGGTCTCCCAACTCGGCGAGCTTTCCTGCGCCGAACAGCACGCGCGTGGGCGCGAAATAGGTATACGACTCCATCATGGTTCCTCCCCATAGGTTATTGCGACTCGATAGCACCCGCCCGCAAGCGTCTGGCGGGCGGTGCGCGGCTAGACTTCTATCTGGACTAGACCTCTACCTGCTTAATGTGGTTGCCGCGCACCAGGTAGGCGCGGCGGGCGAGCTGCATCATGGGCAGGTCGAGCATGTTGTCAGTGTAGAACTCATCAGGCACCGCGTCGGGTCCAAAGGTCTCGCGAAACACCTTGACCTTGTTCGCGCCAAAGTTGAGATGCTCCAGCTCGAGCGTCTCGCGGTTCACCGTCGAGCAGATCACGGTCTTAACACCCAGGCGCCGCTGCACCTCGCGCATGGTGTAGTCAAACGAGCCGGTGATGATCACGTCATCGGGCTGCGGCTTGTACCAGTGCTTGATCTTGTGCATGTGCGTGTCCCAAAAGGCGCTTACCATGCCGTCCACGTCGTCAAACGAGGTGAGATAGCGCTTGAGATAGCGGCTCACGGCGCGCTCGAGTTCGGCAAGCGTGCTCTTTTCCTTTGAATAGCGCAGGCCGTAGTAAGCAAGCGGCGGAATAAAGCGGATGGCCGACGGATTGTAGCGCAGCGAGAACGCGTAGAAATCGTACGGGCTCTCGCCGTCGTAGATGGTGTTGTCGAAGTCAAAGACGCGCATGCGTAGGTGCGTCCCCTCTCGGTCGCGGCGGCCTTGATGGCCTTATCGGCCAGCAGAGGTTTTTGCTGCGCTCTACTATATCCATCCCGCCTGTAGGTATACGTTTCCATACCAAACCGTTACACAGCAGGCGCGGGGCATTGCCACAACAAACAATTCACGCAGGTCTTGCTAGGTGTGCGTGCAGGCGGCATAATCTGCTGCAACAAATACCTACCAATTGGGTATAGATAAGGTGTTTATGCACCTCATGGGCATCTACCAGCACATATTCAACGAATGGAAAGGATCGATACGCATGAGCAACCTCTCCGAGAAGATCACCGTCAGCCGCCGCGGCTTTGTGGCCACCGGCGCTACCGCCTTCGCCACCGTCGCGGGTCTGGGCCTCGCCGGCTGCAGCGACGACTCCGCTGCCGACAGCACCACCGACTCCGGCTCCGGCTCCGCCTCCACCGACACCGAGGAGACCGCGGCCGCCGCAATTGACACCGCTGCTTACGCCAGCCTGATCGGCGCCGGCGCCGTGGCAGACGACGCCACCGTCTCTGCCAGCGAGTGGGCCACCGCTGTGAAGGACGCCGGTACCCTGCGCATCGGCGGCGTGCAGACCTCGCTGTTGTTCAGCCTCCTGGACGAGACCGACAACCAGCTGCGCGGCTTTGACGCCGGCCTCTCCCAGCTGCTCGCCCGCTACATCCTGGGCGATGAGAGCAAGTACGAGCTCACGCAGGTCACCTCTGACACGCGCGAGTCCGTCCTGCAAAACGACCAGGTAGACGCCGTGTTCGCCACCTACTCCATCACCGATGACCGCAAGAAGGTCATCTCGTTCGCAGGTCCGTACTTCACCACGCAGCAGTCCATCCTCACCATGGCCGAGGACACCTCCATCAACAGCGTGGACGACCTTGCCGGCAAGAATGTCGCCGTGCAGTCTGGCTCCACCGGCCCCGAGATCGTCGCCGAGCTCGCACCCGAGGCGACCCTGCAGGAGTTCAAGACCGATGAGGAGGCCCGCCAGGCGCTCGAGCAGGGCCGTGTGAACGCCTATGTCATCGACACCACCATGCAGATGGGCTCCATGGTGCGCCAGCCCGACAAGTACCGCTTGGCCGGCGACCCGTTTGGCCCGCAGGACAACTACGGCATCGGCCTGCCCAAGGACTCCGACGGCGTGCAGTTCGTGAACGACTTCCTCACCGCCATCGAGGCCGACGGCACCTGGGACGAGCTCTGGAAGATCTGCATCGGCGACCGCGCCGGCATTGAGGACGCGCCCGAGCCGCCCGCGATCGAGGCTTAAAACCGACCCCCTAGCAACCGCCCGAGAACAAACCCGGAGGGCGCTTTTGCTACACTGCCGGTAAACGGTTAGCCCAATGGGGCCTTCCACCTGCACACGGGGAGGGCCCCATCTTGTATCTAGCGGGATCTATAGGAAGGAGGCCGAGATGGGCCTCGGGGAGCTGCTCTCCACATACGGCCAGAACTACGCCCAGGCCCTTCTTGCCACCTGGACGATGACCGCCGAGTCGTTCGTTCTGGTCATGGCCATCGCCGTCGGCGTCACCGTCATGCGCGTGTGCCCGTTTAAGCCGCTGCGCCTGCTCGGCGACCTCTACGTGCAGATATTCCGCAACATTCCCGGCGTGGCGTTGCTCATCATCGTGGTCTACGCGCTGCCAAGCCTGCGCGTGGTGCTCGACTACCGCGTGTGCGTGATTGTGACCACGGTGCTTTTGGGCTCGGCCTTTGGATCCGAGAACTTCATGAGCGGCATCAACACCGTGGGCGTGGGCCAGATCGAGGCGGCCCGCGCGCTCGGCCTCTCCTTTACGCGCATTCTGCGGCGCATCGTGATTCCCCAGGCGCTGCGCTCCTGCGTGCTGCCCATGACCAACTTGCTGATCGCCGTGATGCTCACCACCGCGCTGGGCAGCCAGGTGCCGCTCAACCCCACCGAGCTCACGGGCGTGGTCTCGTACGTGAATACACGCAGCACCGGAGGCATCCTCGCGTTCCTTATCTCGGCTGTGGGCTACGCCGGCACCGCGCTGGTGATCGGCTTTATCGGTAACCGCATCGACCGGAAGGTGAGGATCCTGCGATGAGCGCTCAGGCATCTACGCGTCCGCGCAGCATCCGCGACGCCCTCTATGAGCAGCCCGGACCACGTACCCGTAGGCGCGTGCGGATCGGCACCGCCGTCTCGCTCGTGGCCGTGGTGGCGCTGCTGGCGCTCATCGGGCACCGCTTTTACGTGACTGGGCAGTTCGCCCCGCGCTACTGGACGTTCTTTACCAGATGGTCTACCTGGCGCTTCTTGCTCCAGGGCTTTGCGGGCACCGTGCGCGTAGCACTCACCGCCGGCGCCATCGCGCTCGTGCTGGGCATCGCGCTCATGCTGGGGCGCATCTCGCACCTGCGCGCGCTCTCGGCCGTCTGCCGCGTGCTCACCGACTTTTTCCGCGGCGTACCGAGCCTGCTGCTCATCTACTTCTTCTTTTTGGTGGTACCGCAGTACGGCATCAAGATGCCGGCGTTTTGGATGCTCACCTTGCCGGTGGCGCTCGCCGCGGCAGGCGTGCTCGCCGAGGTGTTCCGCGCCGGCGTGAACGCCGTGCCCAAGGGGCAGGTTGAGGCGGCGCTCTCGCTTGGCCTCTCGCCGATGCGCACCACGTTCAAGATCGTGCTGCCCCAGGCGATCCGCTTTGTGATCCCCTCCCTCATCTCGCAGCTCGTGGTGGTTGTAAAAGACACCACCGTGGCCTACGTGGTGAGCTACCCCGACCTCATGCAGAACGCGCGCGTGCTCATCACCAACTACGATGCGCTCGTGTCCACGTACTTTGTGATCGCCGTCATCTACATCCTGATCAACTACGCCATCAACAAGGCGAGCGTCTACGTCGCGCACCGCACGGGCACGACGATCATCCGCTAGGTTTGAGGAATGGACATGCCCATGGCTTCTAGCACCCCCGCCGGCACCGGCAGCACCCAGCCGCTTATCGAGCTGCGCCACGTGAACAAGCATTACGGCGCGCTGCACGTGCTCAACAACATCGACCTTGCAATCGCCCCGGGCGAGGTGGTCGTGGTGATCGGCCCCTCCGGCTCTGGCAAGTCGACGCTTTGCCGCGCCATCAACCGCCTGGAGACCATCGACTCCGGCGAGATCCTGATCGAGGGCGAGTCGCTGCCACAGGAGGGTCGCGAGCTTGCCGCCATGCGCGCCGAGCTGGGCATGGTGTTTCAGCAGTTCAACCTGTTCTCGCACATGACGGTGCTGGAAAACGTCACCCTCGCACCGAAAGACGTGCTGGGGCTCTCTAAGGAAAAGGCGCAAAAGCGCGCGCTCGACCTGCTGGAGCGTGTGGGCGTGGCCGAGCAGGCCAACAAGGTGCCCGCCCAGCTCTCGGGCGGCCAGCAGCAGCGCGTGGCCATCGCGCGCGCCCTGGCCATGCAGCCCAAGGCGATGCTCTTTGACGAGCCCACGAGCGCCCTTGACCCCGAGATGATCAACGAGGTACTCGACGTCATGATCGGCCTGGCCCGCCAGGGCATGACGATGGTGGTGGTGACGCACGAGATGAATTTCGCGCGCCGTGTGGCCGACCGCGTGGTCTTTATGGCCGACGGCCAGATTGTGGAAGAGGGCTCGCCGGACGAGTTCTTTGATCACCCCACAACCGAGCGCGCCCGCGACTTCCTCGACAGCATCAAGGGGCACTAGGCACCGCGCACGCCGCCACACCCGGCTTTGCACCGCCGCATCCGTCCCAGCTCACAGACCTGAAAGCACATTCCCATGATCGGCTCTCTTACCAGCACAGATACCTACAACCCCCGCGTGGAGCGCGCCGCCGCCGAGCGCCCGCTCATCCTGCTTGCCCCACGCTGGGAGGACGACTGCGGTCGCGCGGCCGAGAAGCTTTCGCCCAACGAGTCGATCGCGCAGTACTTTGTGGACGCCATCATCGCCGCGGGCGGTCTGCCCTTGCAGATGGCGCTCAACTGCGATGACGACATCATCGAGACCTATGTGCAGATGGCCGACGGCGTGGCCATTCCCGGCGGGCCCGACGTGAACCCCAAGCGCTGGGGCGACCTTGACCCCTACGACCCCACCCTGTGCTGCGAGATTCGCGATGCCTTTGAGTTCAAGCTGGTGCAGGCCGTGCTCCGTGCGCGCAAGCCGCTATTCACCACCTGCCGCGGCACACAGCTCCTGAACGTAGCCCTGGGCGGCAGCCTGTGCATGGACGTGCCGAGTCTGGGCGCGCGCGACGGCATGGTGCAGTGGCGCCACGCGCACGCGCTGAACGAGCCGGTGCACCCGGTGGACGTGCGCGAAGGGTCGCTCTTGCAGCGGGCGCTCGGCGGCGCCAAGCAGGTGCAGGCGAACTCCGCCCACCACTGCTGCGTAGCACGCCTGGGCCAGGGCGTGGTGCTCTCGGGCCGTGCCACCGACGGCGTACCTGAGGCGATCGAGGTGCCCGAGCAGCCCTTCTGCCTGGGGCTTCAGTGGCACCCGGAATACACCTGGCAAAAGTTGGAGACCGACTTCAACCTCTGGCGCGCCTTTGTGGATGCCGCCAGCGAGGTGAAGGCCGCGCGTTAGGGGGAGCCGTCAGGTCGCTGGCGGGTCTTGCCCGTTATGCCCGAGCGCGGGGAATCGCTGCCGAGACTCCGCCGACAGATGGCTATCGATTGAACAGCTTGAGTCGCTTTCGCGAAGCACTGGGAAACGGCGGCGGTAAGCCTCAGTCGCTAAGCCGCGAGCACCTGCTGCGCGGCCACTGTGCGATGACGCCTGACGAGTGCGCAGGCAAAGCGCCACAGCGGGATAAGCCATAGGTAGAAGCTCGCAAGATAGCAGAGCGCGGGCGCTCCGCACATGCTCACCACGGCCGAGCATGCAACCGACCAAGGCACGAGCGGCGAGATCACGATCACCGAGTCTTCCAAATCGATCGCCATCGCGTGGTTATCCGGCTCAACCGGTGCGCAGAGCTGATGCGTGAGCATGGTGCTGAGCGTCTGGTTGCACGCAATCATCGAGGCCGGGATGGCAACAGCGAGCACCGCGCCAAAGGGCGTGAGGCGCTCCGCGATTCCCGCGATGTGCTTCTGCACGCCGGCAAGCAGCCCCGTGCCCTCAAAGATGCCCGAATAGCTGGAAGACAGGCACACAATGCAGGTCACGTTGACCATCGAGACCAGTCCGCCGCCGCCCATGAGCTGCTGGATTGTGGCATCGGTAGACGAGTAGCCAACCAGCGCGAAACGCAGCAGGTCGCTCACGGCGACGCCGCGCGCAAAGACGCACACGGCTGCTGCCGCCACGATACTCGCCCCCATGGCGCCCTTGACGCTCACGCGGAACAGCGGCAGCACCAAAACCAAAACTGCGGGTACGAGTGCCACCAGCCCCTGGTCAAAGGTACGTGCAAGCGCGTCGATCGCCCCAAGCGACGTTGCCCCCGCGCCGGTAGCGCCCGCAAAACCGAGAACCGCGTACAGCACCACCGCAGCGACAAAAGGTACGGCCGCGGTTTTGACCATTGCGCGAAAGTTCTCGCCCAACTCGGTATGCGTAACCACGCGCACCAGCAGGGCACTTGTAGAGAGCGGTGAGCAGCGGTCGCCAAAATAGGAACCCGAGAGCACCGCACCGCCGCATATCAGCAGGTCAGCACCCATGGAGCTCGCAAGCGTCATACACACCACGCCCATAGTGGCCGAGGTGCCAAACGCCGTGCCCGTCAGAAAGGACATCACGCCGCACAGCGCGAACGTGGCAAGCGGAGCCACCGCCGGGCTCACCAACGGCGAAGCAAGAATCACGATCTCTGCCACCGTGCCCGACGCACGCCAGAAGGCGGTGAGCATGCCGATCAGAATGAACGCCGTGAGCACGCCCTTGACCGTCACGATGCCCGAGGCGCCCATGCGCGCAAGCTCGCCCCACGTGCACCCACGATGACGGCCATACAGGCAAAAGATCAAAAGGCCCACCGCCAGCGCGCCAACGATCGGCAGCGACAGGGCCACGCAAACAATAAGCACCGCGCAGAAAAGCGCAAGAACAAGCAGCTCGAGCACAGGGTTTACCTTTCTTGAGGCGAGCGAGGACGCAATAAAACGCCTATGACTATGAGCGGCACCGGCCTCCAAATCAAACTGTTAGAATTAGTGCTTAGCACAGCTTAGATTTGTGTCTATGTTTTCGCAGCCGCATGCCAAGGGAGCGCCATGAACTTCAACAGCCTTGAGTACGTCCCCGTCATCGCGGCCGAGGGCAGCTTTACCAAGGCCGCACGCCGCCTGCACGTGACGCAGCAGACCTTGAGCGCGCACGTCGCCGCACTGGAGCGCGAGCTGGGCGCCCCGCTCTTCGTGCGCACCACGCCACTTGAACTCACGCACGAAGGCGAGGTGTTTATCGCGCACGCCAAGCGCTTGGCAGACGGCGTACTCGACCTCAAGCGCGAAATTGCCTCGCCCGGCCCTCTACAGACAGGAGCCCTGCGCATCGGCATCGCTCACACGCGCGGCCGTGTAATTCTGCCGCCCGTCATCGAGCAGTTCTGCAAGCGTTACCCCAATGTGAGCGTCGAGCTTTCCGAGGCAAGCAACGCCGGCATCGACCGCGCCCTCGCAGAAGGCGAGCTCGACATAGCAATCGCGGCCTTTGAGCGCACGCCGCCCGGGGTGGAGCTGCGCGATTACTACCGCGAACGCGTGGTGCTGCTCGTGACCGAAAAGCTCCTGCGTGAGCGCGGCATTGATCCGGATGCCATCGCGGAGCCGCTCTCGCACGGAGACCTGACACCTCTTGCCAACTGCCCGTTTGTACTGGGGCCGCCCGAGGACATCACCGGCGAGCTGGCACTGCGTCTACTCGAGCAGTCGAGTTTCACGCCCATCGTTCGTGCCCGGTCCTCGAACATGGAGACCCTACTTGCCCTCTCGCTGCGCGGCATCGGCGCGAGCCTCGACCCCCAAAACCTCGTGGACGCCACGGCAACGCCGGCCCAAAAACGCGGCCTGCGCGCCTACGAACTGGGCGAGAGCGCGAGCTACATGATCCGCTTTGGCCTGCCTGCACGCGGCTACCGTTGGAGCGTGACCGAGGCGTTTATCGAGACCGCGCAGGAGCTCCTCCCCCACTAAGCCGCGGCCTCGCCTCCGCCGCTCGCAGCCTAGTCTCCTCTGCAAGGTCGCGAACGGCCGGGCGCCGGCTCCAGCACGGACTCTCCCACCGAACCTCAACCGCCTGACACTGCCCCAGTCCCGCCTCCCCCGCTAAGCCGTTACGTGAAAAACGCAGGCCACGTGCCCCGCGCGCATGCCATGTGTCATACTGACCCCGGACGAAAGGAAGTTACCCATGTATGACAACGGACCCGTGCCCGGCCGCAACGACGCCTGCTGGTGCGGCAGCGGCAAGAAATACAAGAAGTGCCACGAGGCGCTCGACGAAAAGCTGCAGCGCTTTTATGACCAAGGCGCCGAGCCCCTGCCCCGCCGCCTGCTCAAGACGCCTGAGGACATCGAGGGCATCAAGCG
>CAVEPV010000029.1:0-19913 GCA_963617695.1 Bacteroidaceae bacterium | reverse complement strand
CAACCGCGGGAACGGAGATGCGCTGCTGCGGGGCGGGCGCGGCCTGCTGGGGCTGCGCCGCGCGGGGCTGCACGGGCATCTGTTGCTGCGGGTCTGCCGGTACCGGGTTCTGACGAGGCATGGGCGCGGAGATACCGTTTTGGTAAGCGCGCTCCTCCTCGTACAGGCGGCCCAGGGTGGGGGCGTCGACGTTCTCGGCAAAAACGGAGAAGCGGCCGCCCTTGAGCGACGGGTCGATCATAAAGCGTACGAGCGGCTCGCCCACAAAGGTGTAGTTCTTCTTCTCGGCCTGAGCCTTAACGAACTCGCTCACCTCGCTAGAGAGCTGTGGATAGTACGGCGCCATCAACGGGTCGTCGTCATTAGAGATCAGGATGGTATAGAGCGCCGGCGCGGTGTTCACGCCGTCGACGACAAGCGTCTGATCTTCCATCTCGCGAGCTGCCTGCTTGGCGAGCTTCTTAAAGGAAAACGGGGCGCGGGCCGCACCAAAGATACCGGCGACTCGATCCTCAAACGTTCTCAGGAAGTTCACGAACGATCACTCTCCGCAATAGGTCGCTTAAAGCCAAATAGATACAGAACAATCCAACAGATTATAGAGGATAGAATTCCCGCCCCCGCGTATGAGGCCACGTATTCGGGCTTCGGGCTGGTAATTTCCATAGGCCGGCCAAGGCAGAGCGCGAGCGCTGCAGCCACGATGGGCAGCAGGTAGACGAGCGGCAAACCAGCAGGTGAGCCGTCTGTTTCGTAGCGCTCTCCGGCGCGGCCCACCATGCGGGACATGCTCCAAGCGCACGCCGCCGCGCAGATAGTTGTGGCGATAAAGGGAAGGTTTATAAGAGCATTTCCGAGGGATGCGGCATCGAGCGTTCCGGCACCGGAAACGGCGCAGCTCAGAAGCCTTCCTGCGACCATGCCAACGGCGATGCTCGGGCAGGAAGTGGCAGGCGTACACAGGATGCCGGCCATGGCCGCGGCGACAAGGCCGGGCTCCATGGAACCGCCGGGCAGATTCACCAGCGCACAGGCCAAAACCAGGGCGGTGGAGGCGTGGGCGTCGGTGCGGCCCCAGACGAGCCACCAGGAGATGCCGCCGGCGAGCAGCAGAGCCGCGGCGGGCAGCACGGCGACCGGCGGCGTGGCGTTTACAACCATAAATAGCAGCCCCGTGAGCACGAGCGCCGAGCCGATTTGCGCGGCGGCCCCTGCGGCGGCTCCGATTGCGAGCGCGGCGAGTACGGCCGAGGGCGTGCCCAGGCCCATGGTGGTCAGAATCGTATAGGAGCAAAAGGCCACGGAGACGCCCGAGAGCGTGCCTTCCAGCACACGGCGGGCGGCGGGGTAGCGGGTGCCCAGGTAGCCGAGCGCCGGGTCGGTCTCAACTTCCGGCTCCTCATCGACTTGCGGTGCGGCTTCGGCGTCATCGGCGGTCATGCGGGCGATCAGGCGCGCGAGGCTTTTCTTGCCGGCACGTGTGTTGCCCAGGCTTTCCAAAAACTCGTCGGCGAATTCCTCCACCGTGCAGCAGCGCGCCTCGGGGGCGGGCATCAGGGCGCTGAGCAGGGCATGCTCGGCTGTTTCCGGGATGTCGGGCAGCAGCTCCGCCGGTGGGGTGACGCCGTCCTCGATGCGTGCGAGCGAGTCTGCCGGGGTGGCTGCGCGGAAGGGAGCCTCGCCGCACAGCGCCTCGTAGAGCACCGCGGCCAGCGAGAACACGTCCGAGCGCTCGTCGACGATCGAGCCGTCGAGCTGTTCGGGTGCCATGTAGCCGATGGTGCCGCCGCGCGCGCCGCCGTAGCCCGCGGCCGAGGCGAGCGTCGCCATGCCAAAGTCGGTGAGGCGTACGTGCCCGTTGCGGTCGATCAGCACGTTTGCGGGCTTGATGTCCAGGTGGAGCACGCCGTTTTCGTGTGCAAAGGCGAGCGCCTGCGTGAGCGCATCGGCGATGCAGGCAGCCTCGTCGTAAGTGAGAGAGTGGCCGTCAACCTGCGCCAAGAACTCCTCCAGCGAAAGGCCGTCGACGTACTCCATCACCAGGTAGGCAAAGGATTCGTCAAAAGAAAAGTCGATGACCGAGACGATGTTTGGGTGCGCGAGCATGCTCGCGGTGCGCGCCTCGGCAAGGGCGGAGGCCGTGGCGGCGGGCGATGCGATGCCGCCCTCTGTTGCCAGGGGAATGCGCTTGATGGCCACGCGGCGCTGCAGACGCGGGTCGAGGCAGACCTCGACGCTGCCAAAACCGCCGGTTGCGCGCGTCTCGAGCGGGCGATAGCGGCGTAGCAGAGTCGCTGCGGCCTGAGGCGAGGGCGCCTCGTGCACGGTTGCGCGGGAGGTATGTTGCGAGAACAGCGGCATGCTCGTCCTTGGTGCGTCTGTGGTGCGTTTCGCGCGCGTCGGCGGCGCGCGGGAGTCATGATTTGCGGCTAGTGTATCACGCGTCACGGCTTCGCGCGCGGCGTGCGCGGGGGTCGCCGCGCCGGGGTATGATAGGGCGCGACACATACTAGTAAGGAGACGCCGCATGGAGTCGCTCTACAGAAAATACCGCCCGCTCACCTTTGATTCCGTGGTGGGCCAGCAGCATATCGTCTCGACGCTCGAACACGCCGTCACCGAGCGGCGCCTCTCGCATGCCTACCTGTTCTGCGGCCCGCGCGGCACGGGCAAGACCACCATGGCGCGCATCCTGGCCAAGGCCCTGCTGTGCGCGCACGCCGAGGGCGACGCCGGTTGCATTCCCGACGGCACCTGCCCCGAGTGCGAGGCTATTGCTGCGGGCACCCACCCCGATGTCTACGAGCTCGACGCCGCCTCGCGCACGGGCGTCGACAACGTGCGCGAAGAGATCATCGGCTCGGTGAACTACGCCCCGGTGCGCGGCTCGTACAAGGTCTACATCATCGACGAGGTGCACATGCTCTCGCCCGCGGCGTTCAACGCGCTGCTCAAGACCCTCGAGGAGCCGCCGGCGCACGTCGTCTTTATCCTGTGCACCACCGACCCGCAAAAGATTCTCGAGACCATTCTGTCGCGCTGCCAGCGCTTCGACTTTCACCGTATCTCCAACGAGGACATCGAGGCGCGCCTGCGCTACGTGTGCGAGCAGGAGGGCTTTGGCTTTGACGAGGAAGCGCTGCAGATCGTGGCGCGCCATGCCCGCGGTGGTATGCGCGACGCGCTCTCGACGCTCGAGCAGCTCTCCGTCTTTGGCGACGGCGCGATTCGCGTGGCCGACGCTCAGTCGCTTTTGGGCGAGGCCTCCGGAACCGTGCTTGCCGAGTTCGCGCGGAGCATCGCTGCGCGCGACGTGGCGTCGCTCTTCGCGCTCGTGCGCGCTCAGGTAGAAGAGGGCGGTGACCTGCTCGAGGTCACGCGCGACCTGGTGGCTCACATGCGCGATGTCTACACCGTGCGCGTTGCCGGTGCGACTTCGGGGCTGATCGACTGCTCCGAGTCTGAGCTCGAGGCGCTCGCATCCGAGGCACAGCTCTTTGATGGTGCTGACCGTCTGGCTCGCGTTCTTACCGTGCTCGATGGTGCTGCGATCGAGATGCGCTCGGCTACCGATCCGCGCCTGGTGCTCGAGATCGCGCTGACGCGTCTGTCGCGCCCCGAGTCTGATTTGACGCTTGAGGCTTTGGCTGAGCGGATCGATGCGCTGGAGGCGCGCTTGGCCAACGGTGCCGTTGCGGCTCCAGCCTTTGGTGCTGCTGCTGCAACTGGCGCGGCCCCGGCCACTGCAGCTGCTGCGGCCCCGGCTCCCACTGCGGCTACCGCCGCGCCCGCGCCGCAGGGCCGCTCTCAGGGGAACGCCGCAGCTCAGGGTCGCACTCAGGCGGCTCCTTCTAAGGCCGCGGTTGACACCAGCCTCCCCTGGAACACCCCGCACCGTCAGCCCGCCGCGTCCACCCCGGCGCCGACTCCGGCACCGGCCTCGGCTCCGGCTCCGGCTGCAACGGCGCCACAGCCTGCCGCGGCGCCGTCCGCTCCGACTTCGCAGCCCACCCCAGCCGCGGATTCGTCTTTGAACGCTGTATCTGCTGGAACTTCTCAGCACTCCATTGCCCAGCAGCCCGCCCCGGTCGCCGTGTCGGCACCTGTTGTCGGTGTGCCGTCTGACATCTCGCCATCCGCGCCGGCACCTGTTTCGGCGGCCGATGCGGCTCAGGCTCCCAATCCCACTGCGCCCTCACGACTTTCGGTTCCCGCTGCCCAGCAGGCCGCAGTTGCGCCGACGCCCGCGTCTGCCGCGGCGTCTGACCAGAATTCTGCTCAGCAATCTGCGGCATCGCAGCCTGCTGCGCCCGCGACCCCGTCCGCTCCGGCAACTCCTGCCGTTTCGGATGAGGGCGAGCTGCAGCGCAGGTGGAACGAGGTCTGCAAGCGCGTGAAGGCTCAGAAGGCTTCGCGCGGGGCCCTTCTCCTTCATGCTCGAGCTGCCTCGGACGACGGTTCAACCTTGGTGATCGAGCTTCCGGCCGGTTCGAACTTTGCAATTAAGATGCTCGAGCGTGCCGATTCCCGTGAGGCCGTGACGTCCGTGGTGGGCGTCATCTTTGGTCCGCGCACCATTGAGTACCGCATGACCGGCGGCGCAGCCACGACCTCTTCGCAGCCGGCATCCTCTGCAGTGCCCGCATCTGCGCAAGCGCCCGCACCCGCTCAGGCTACCTCCGCTCAGCCGGCATCTGCTGCCGCATCTACTCAGGTCACGGCCCTTGCTTCAACCTCGGCGCCCTCCTCGCCCATGTCTTCGGCTAATTCCTTTGCATCCGCTCAGTCCACAGCCCCCGCCGCCCCTGAGCCTGCTCAGCCTACGGCCCAAGTTGCCCCAGCTGCCACTATCACTGCCGCGCAAGCCGTAGCACCGGAGCAGGCCTCTCCCTCGGTGGCGGATCCTTCTCAGTCGCTGAGTTCTCCGGCAGTTCCGGTTTCCGCATCACGGCCAAAGCCGGAACATACATCGACCCCGTCGGCCGTCGTACAGTCCCAGCCGCACAAGAAGTCTGAAGACCTGCCCTGGTCCAAGCCGTCTGCTGCGGTGTCTGCCGCCCCCGCTTCCGAGACTGTTGCCCAGCCGGCTTCGGCGTCCGCGCCCGTAGCGGCAGGCGAGCCTGCTCCCTGGGAGGACGACCAAGTTCCCTACGATGACGCAATGATCGGTGCCTTCGAGGAAGACGAGCCGCCACTCTCCGAGCCACCGCTTGCTTCTGCTCCCACCATGGCATCAGGTTTTGAGTCTCCTGTGTCTGCACAGCCGCCGACCCCGACTGCCGCGCCCGTGCAGTCATCGGTGCCGACTTCGGCTGCGGGCCAGACTGCAACGCCTGCATCAGCCTCGGTTCCTGCGCCTAAACCCACTGGCCCCGCATCCTCTGCGGCCGCGCAGCTCCAGGCCATGGCTGCCGCCTCGCCGTTTGCTCAGGCGGACGAGTCGAATGTGATTCCGCAGACCGAAGAGGCCGCCAAGCAGATGCTCACCGACGTCTTTGGCGGTGGCGTGGTCTTCAAACCGGCCGAATAGCGCTTCTGCGCAATCGCACCGGAGGAATATTACGTTTTTGTACGTTATGCATGCGCCGGGTCCCGTCTTGGGCCCCGTTTTTCTTTATTGGGGGTGCCAGCGGGCTGACAATTGAGCCTTTTTGCGTCGTTTGGACAGCCCTTGCGCACCTCCGGATACACAAAAACGTAAAACTCCTCCGGTGCAATCTCTCATGAACGTCGGAAGCGAAGAATTAGTGCATAAAACAGGCCTTTAAGCTCGCAAAAATGTATATACGCAAAAATGTGGCCCAATGGCCGCGGCTTGAGTGCAGAAAGCGGGCGCCGGAGCCTCGCTTCCCCCTTCGAGACTCCGGCGCCCGCCTTCTGGAGCGTCTATAGGTAGTGCCAATAGGCAATGCCGGCGGTAGCGTAGCATCCGTTGGTGCCGGCATCGCCAGCGGATCGCTCACAGGCGGTATTGATGCCGTCGTCCGGCGTCCGTCTGCGCCTAGCGCTCGTCTTTTGTGGTGCTGATAACGGTACGGATCTTGCCCAGAGAGTCTGACGAGCTGGGATCGCGGAACATCAGCGTTGTGTAGAGCGAGTCGATGATGGCCAGCTGCGGATAGCGGCTTGCGAGCGACTCAGTGCGGTAACCCGTCTCTTCGGAGGTGGACACAAACGTTACGTCTGCGAACTCCGAAATCTTAGCGTTGGGGTAGCTGGTCACCACAATCACTTTGGCGCCCACCTGCTTGGCCATGCGCGCAATGGTGAGCATCTCTTTGGTTACGCCGGTGTGTGTGACCACAAATACACAGTCGTCGGGCTGTGTGCGCGAGGCATGCATGAGCTGCATGTGCGCGTCCATCACAAAATGGCAGTTGATAGGGGAGCGCAGGAACTTCTGGTAAGCGTCGAGCGCCACCACGGCCGACTCGCCGCAACCGTAGAACGAGACGATGCGCGCTGACGACAGATAGTCGAGGGCCGTCTCCAGGTCCTCTTCGCGCAGCATCGCCAAAGTGTCAGAAAGCGAGCTCGCGCTGGAGTGAAAGACCTTCTTGGCGATGTCGAGCGCGCCATCTTCGGGGCGGACGTTCTCGTGAATCGAGATCTCGGGGTCGAATTCCTCCGAGAGCAGGTTGTTCCTAAAGTCGCGAAAGCCGTCGTAGCCCAGGCTGCGCGTGAACTTAAATACCGTGGAGTCGGCGATGCCGAGGGTCTTGGACATCTCGGAGATGGTCATACGCGACGCGGTGCGCGGGTCGTCCAGGATAAAGCTGCCGATCTTTTTCTCCTTGGCGGAGAGGTTAGGCATCAGGGACTTAATTTTTAGAAGAACGGCATCTGCCATTGTGAAACTCCCGGTGAACGGTGATTGCATTCGGCCTATCGCTGATGAGTGTAGCCCGAGAAAATAATGGGCGTAACAGCAACAAAAAAATTTCGATGACCGGTCGGCTTTTACGAGCGAGCAGTATTTCACACTAATATATAGGTGTTCGAATAATGATTCGTTTACCTACTGAAACAGCAGGTAAAAAGCCTCTTATCGAACAAATCAAAGGCTTTTGTTGGACAACGTTGCCCGTTCGAATGAGGTTGACTTGCCCATGCACCACCTCGCGGCCGCATCCCGGTCGCTGCTCTACGAAAAAATTTGTTTTCGCAAACTTGGAAAATCAAAAATATATAAGTTTGCCATGCGAACCGTTCACCCTCAAATGTTTTTCTATGAACGTTGTGTTAACAACCGCTCACCAGAAAATGCAAAAACGAACTATGAATGAATTGTGCCGACCGATAGAATTTTTTTCGAAAGGCACGAGGTGTGGATGTTGGCGCATTGCCACATCTCGTGGAAAAGAACCTCGGGCATGGGGCCCGGGTTCCGAAAGAGGAGAGAAAGGAAGAGCCAATGAGTGTCGTTCAAGCACTGCTGATTGCACTTTTCGTCGCAGCAGTCGAGTCGCGTGCCCTCGGCTACGCAACCCTTACCATGCGCTTCTCGCCGCTGATGGCGGGTCTCGTGGTTGGTCTTGTCCTGGGCAACATGCCCCTGGCCATGACCACGGTTGCTACCATCCAGCTTATCTACATGGGCGTCGTCGCCCCTGGTGGCGCCATGCCGTCCGAGCCCTGCATCGCTTCCGCGATGGCAGTCTCCACGGTTATCGTCGGTAACCTCGAGCCCGAGGCCGCCGTCGCCATTGCCGTGCCCGTCGGCCTGCTGGGCAGCTACCTGTACCAGCTCCGCTTCTTCATGAACACGTTCGCGGTTACCCGTATGGACGCCTGCGCTGTCAAGGCCGACTCCAAGGGTCTGGCTATGTGGATCGGTCTCATGCCGACCGTCTTCTCCTTCGCGCTGTTCGTGCCCCTGATGTTCGTGGCTCTGTACCTCGGCGCTCCCGTGGTCTCCAGCTTCATGGACTCCATCTCCAACGGCCCCGTCCTCCACGTGCTCAGCACCGTGGGTAACGGCCTTGCCGCCCTCGGTATCGCCATCACCATGCACGTGATCGGCAACCGCAAGCTGCTCCCGTTCTTCTTCCTGGCCTACTTCATGCAGGTGTTCGCCAACGTGCTGAACTCCTCCCTGGCCGCCGTTGAGGGTAGCTTCAGCGTACCGATGATCTTCTGGGCCATCATCGGTATCATCATCGCCGTCGTCTACGGCGAGCTCACCGACAAGTCCGCCGAGTAGGCAACACCTCTAGATTAAAGAAAGGATGGGAATATTCATGAGCGAAGAGACCATGAACGAAGCCGTGGCTGAGGCCCCGCTTTCTCAGGATTATCACGATTACCTCGATGAAGACGGCATGATCGTTGCCGATCCCCGTCTGATGCTGGGCGAGGAGAACAAGCCCGAGGAGATCACCAACAAGGACGTCTTCAAGACCTGGCTCCGCTGGTGGTGGTGCAACGAGGTCCCGCACTCCTTCGACCGTTACGTTGCTCCTGCACTGACCTTCGGCCTGATGCCCGCCCTCAAGAAGCTCTACAAGAACCCGATCATGCTCGGCGAGGCTTATCAGCGTCACCTGCAGTTCTTCAACACCCAGGCCATCTGGGGCGGCGGTATCATCACCGGTATCACCCTGTCCCTGGAGGAGGAGCGCGCTAACGCTCTGCACGAGGGTAACTTCGACGGCGCCATCGACGCTTCGATGATCCAGAACACCAAGATCGGTCTGATGGGCCCGCTCGCCGGCATCGGTGACTCCATCGACTCCGGTACCGTCCAGTACATCTTCATCGCCCTGTTCCTGGGTCTTGCCCAGGAGGGCAGCTGGCTCGGCGCCTTCCTGCCGTTCCTGTGCTTCGGCCTTGCCACCTTCATCTATGGCTTCCTGTTCACCAAGATGGGTTACTCCATGGGCCGTCGCGCCGCTATGGAGATCATGAAGGGCGGCAAGATCAAGACGATCATCAACGCCCTCGGTGTTCTCGGCCTGTTCATGATGGGCATCATGGCTGCTAAGTACGTCACCCTGTCCACCCCGCTCGAGTGGGAGATGTCCGGCAAGCCTTTCGTCCTTCAGACGATCCTCGACGGCATCCTGCCCGGCCTCATCCCCCTGTGCGCCGTTCTTGGCCTGTTCTTCTTCTTCCAGAAGCAGGGCATGAAGGTCACCAAGGCCATGCTTGGCTTCACCGCCATCCTGATCGTCCTCGGTGCCATCGGTATTCTCTAAGGAGTAACGCAGAATGCAGAACAAGGTTCTCATCATTACTCACGGTCTGTTCGGCATCGAGCTGAAGAAGTCCGCTGAGATGATCATGGGCGAGCAGGAGAAGGTCGAGGCCCTGGGTCTTATCCCCGGCCAGTCCGTCGATGAGCTTCACGCCCAGGCGCTCGAGATCGTCAAGAAGAACGAGGCTGACGGTTTCCACACGGTCGTTATGGTCGACCTTATGGGTGGCAGCCCCAGCAATGTGGCTCTCATGACGTGCCTCAAGGAGGTCGATTGCGACGTCCTCGTTGGTGTTAATATGCCGATGGTGGTAGCCGCGATCTCCGGTCTGGAATTCCAGGAGGACTCTGAGCTTGCCGAGTCTGCTTTCGCCGAGGCCCAGAACGGTATGTGGCTTATCAACCATGCTGGTAAGAAGCACGCAGAAGCCTAAGGAGTAAACATGGCAGAAATCACCCTCGCCCGCGTTGACGACCGTCTGGTTCATGGCCAGGTCATGCAGGTCTGGACCAAGGGTCACGGCACCAACGCAGCCTACGTCATCGACGACGCTACCGCCGCCGACGACTTCATGAAGGAGATCTACGAGTCCACTCAGTCCACCGGTGGCCTCTCCATCAAGGTCTTCTCCTCTGACTCCATCATCGATGAGTGGAACAAGAACCAGTTCGGCAACGACGTTGTCGCTCTGATCTTCAAGAGCATCGCGTACGCCAAGAAGGCCGTTGACGGCGGCGTGCCTATCAAGGAGCTCAATGTTGGTGGCATCGCCATCAAGCCGGGCACCACGAAGGTCATCGAGTCCGTTGGTCTTTCCAAGGACGACGCTGAGCTCTGCAAGGGCCTTGAGGCCGCTGGCTGCAAGGTCTACTTCCAGAAGATTCCGTCTTCTGAGAACGTTTCTCTGTCCGCTGCACTCGCAAAGATGGGCTAGCACACTTTCATGAATTACCGTATTGCAATCGTTAATTCCTCCTCGTTCGGCAAGCGCTTCCCCGATCAGATGGATCGTCTCCGTCAGATCGGCGAGGTTGAGCGCGTCCGTGTTGACGGTACGTGCCACGGTGCCGAGCTGGCTGAGGCCCTTGAGGGCTTCAACATCGTCATCTCTTCGGTGACCCCCTTCTTCGACAAGGAGTTCTTCGAGCACAAGCGCGATCTTTTGCTCATCTCCCGCCACGGTATCGGTTTCAACAACATCGATATCCCGGCTGCCGAGGAGGCTGGCTGCCTCGTCACCACCGTCTCTCCGCTCGTTGAGCGCGACCCGGTGGCCGAGGGCGCCGTCGCCCTTCTGCTCGACGCCATGCGTCGTGTCAGTGACTCCCACGTCGCTGCCAACGAGGGCCGTTGGGCTGACCGTGCATCCTTTGTGGGCAATGGCCTGTCTGGCAAGACGCTGGGCATCATCGGCTGCGGTAACATCGGTTCCCGCGTTGTCGAGATCCTGGCTCGCGGCTACGACATGAAGGTCCTTGCTTGCGATCCCGTCCACCACGACGACTGGGCTGCTAAGCTCGGCGTTCCCTTTGAGTACACCGACGTCGACACCGTTGTTTCCAACTGCGACGTCCTGACGCTCAACGCCGACCTTAACCCCACCTCCCTCCACATCCTGAACGCCGACGCGTTCTCCAAGATGAAGAAGGGCTGCTACGTGGTGAACAACGCCCGCGCCGACCTCATTGATCAGCCTGCTATGCTCGCTGCTCTCGAGGACGGTACGGTCAAGATGCTGGCCACCGATGTTATGCACGATGAGCCGCCTCTGCCCGACGATCCGTACTTCAATCACCCGCAGGTTCTCGTCTGCCCGCACATCTCCGCTTACACGGAGGAAGGCCTGCGCGGCATGGGCGAGAAGTGCGTCGGCGATGTCGAG
This sequence comes from Bacteroidaceae bacterium, assembly GCA_963617695.1. Lineage (GTDB taxonomy): Bacteria > Actinomycetota > Coriobacteriia > Coriobacteriales > Coriobacteriaceae > Collinsella. The sequence continues at coordinate 8,834 of CAVEPV010000029.1, read as the reverse complement.
CGCTTCGTGAACGGTGAGGAACCGGTCAACGCTAAGACCAAGCTTGCATAACGTGTCATGAATTACCCGCATCCTCGGCCCCAGGTTTGGGGATGCGGGTTTTTATTCAACGCGTTATCGAAATTATTTCGTTACTGAAGGCTTCAAAATCGAAATTTAGGAGGCAAGATGTCACAGATCCATGGCGTAATTTTCGACATGGACGGGCTCGTTTTTGACAGCGAGCGCATCGGCATCGAGGCCTTCATGCGCACAGCGCGCCATTTCGGTTTTCAGATGAGCGAACTGATGCATTTCAACCTTACCGGCCGCGTTGAGGCCGATACGGTAACGGAGATGCAGCGCATGTACGGCGCCGACAAGGACATCCTCAGTTGGCGCCGCTACTTGCGTGAACAGAAGGCCCAGATTCGTGCCGAGCAGGGTGGTCGCGTGGGTAAGCGCCCCGGCCTGCTTGAGCTTCTGAGTTACTTGCATGAGCGCGAAATTCCCTTTGCGCTAGCGAGTTCTTCCACCCGGCAGACCATTGATTCGTACCTCGAGAGCGAGTACCTGCTCCACGAGTTCGTACATATCGTCGATGGCTCCCAGGTGGGACGAGGAAAGCCCGACCCAGAGATCTTTATGAAGGCTGCCGAGCTGATCGGCGTGGCTCCTGAGCACACTCTCGTGCTTGAGGATGGCCTTGCTGGTCTGACCGCAGCGCGTGCCGGAAAATTTATCGCCGGCTTTGTATATGACGACTTGTCGTTCGCGGGATCTGTCGAGACCGGGTACCCTATATGTGTACCGTTGACGAGTATCGACGAGGCGCGTGAACAGGCAGATTATTCGTTTGAAACGTTGGCCCACGTAATCGATGCTCTGGAATCCGACCGCACGATGCGGCAGTGAGCGAGGTTTGGCTGTGGAGAAGCGCGAGATATATATCGGTGTCCGAAAGATCTGCATGATCTTGGTTTCGTACGTTGCGATCGCCGTGGCGCTGAGCGCCCTGGTGTTCACCCAGACCGAGCAGATCGCCCTTAAGGTGATCGGCGTGGCTATCGACGTCGTGATCGCCGCGGCCTTTGTTTACACGGCCCGCAAACTTGTGGATCGAAAGCCGCTCTTTGTCTTTGACACCGAGGGTGTGACCGACTACTCCAAGCCCGAGGACATCCTCATGCTGCCGTGGACGCAGGTCACGAGCATCGGCCTCAAGGCTGCCAACAGCAACGACCTGATGCTCAACATCGTGGGCTACAAGACCGCCGACCAGATCGATGTCGACTCGATGCCGCCGCAAATCAAGATGCAGCTCAAGGCTAACGACAACAAGGCGTTCTATGCCATGGAGGTCTCGGGTCTGTGGGTTGCTCGCAAGGATATTCGCCAGACGTTCGAGATGCTCAAGGAAAAACTGCCCGCTGTGAACAGCGAGATTCAGTTCGTCGACTTTGAGGATCCGCTGGCCAAGCTCGGTAAGAAATTCTAGGTAGAGAGGGGTGTCTGCAATGGTGAAACGCGCGCTGCTTATGGCTGAGTCCGATGATGTGGCTACGGTTATCGAGGCCGTATCCGCCGGCGACACCGTGGCGGTGGAGACCAAGCAGGGCGAGCCTGCCGACGAGCTCGTTTCGGTTCACGACATCCCCCGTTTCCACAAGATTGCCCTGCATGACCTTTCCGCGCATGACATCGTGCACAAGTACGGTCAGGTGATCGGCGAGGCCACGCAGGATATCAAGCGCGCCGAGTACGTGCATATCCACAACATCGAGAGCATCAAGACGGGGGTGGAACGATGAAGGGTTACCGCAGGCCGGACGGCTCGTTTGGCATCCGCAACCACGTGCTTGTGCTGTCTACCGTGGGCTGTGCGAACATGATGGTGCGCAAGATCGCTGCTCAGGTTCCCGGCGCCGTGGCGCTTGAGAACTCCAAGGGCTGCGGTCAGGTGGGTAGCGGTCGTGAGATTATGCGTCGTTGCCTATTCAACCTCACTCTCAACCCCAACGTCTACGGCACGCTGATCGTCGGTCTGGGCTGCGAGACCACCAAGCCCTATGAGCTGGCGGAGAGCATTCGCGCAGTAAGTGAAAAGCCGCTCGAGGTTATCACCATTCAGGATTGCGGTGGCTCGGTTCGTGCTCTTGAGCAGGGTATCGAGATCGCTCGCAAACTGGTGGAGGACGCCGCGAAGGTCGAGCGCGAACCCATGCAGCTCTCTGACCTGGTGCTTGGCACTAACTGTGGAGGCTCCGATGCCACGAGCGGCTTGGCTGCAAATCCCGTCATCGGCGTGGTGAGCGACCGCGTGGTCGAGGCGGGCGGCACGGTGATGCTGGGAGAGACCACCGAGCTTATCGGTACCGAGGACTTGCTGGCGGCCCGCGCGGCCACTCCTGAGGTCGCAGACGACATCTATAAAATCGTCCATGGCCTGGAGGATAGCTTTGTCGAGGCCGGTGTTGACGTGCGTGGGGCCAATCCCTCGCCTGGCAACATGAAGGGCGGCCTTTCTACTCTTGAGGAGAAGGCGCTCGGAGGCATCAGCAAAGGCGGCACCACGCCTATCGTTGAGGTTGTGCCCTATGGCGTTCAGCCGAGCAAGCAGGGCCTTGTGATCATGGACACCCCGGGTTACGACATCGAGTCGGTCTCGGGCATGACCTGCGGCGGCGCCCAGCTCATGATGTTCTCTTCGGGTCGCGGTACGCCGATCGGCAACCCGCTTATCCCCGTGATCAAGGTGACCGGCAACTGCGAGACGTACGAGCGCATGTCCGACAACATCGACTTCGATGCGTCGGGCGCGGTGGAGGGCACCTCCACTATCGCCGAGCTCGGCGAGCAGCTCTACCAGATGCTCGAGGACGTCTGCGACGGCGCCGAGCCGGCCGCGGAGCGTCTGGGCTTCAACGACTTCTCCATCTTCCATAACCAGGAAGTGTGGTGCACCTGCATTTAAGCGGCCCGGCGGAGACGCCGTGGCATTGAGTTTTGGTTCTACAAGTTCGGCATGAAGAGAGAGGAATCGATATGTCGACCGAGTACATGAAGGAAAACGGTTTTTACGAGCAGCTCGAGAAGACGGGCGTTGTTCCCGTCGTTGTTCTCGAGAAGGTTGAGGACGCTGTGCCCATGGCGAACGCTCTGGTCAAGGGCGGCCTGCCTGCGGCCGAGGTGACCTTCCGCACCGCCGCTGCTGCCGACTGCATCCGCGAGATGTCCGAGAAGTGCCCCGATATCCTCGTCGGTGCCGGCACCGTGGTGAACCTCGAGCAGTGCAAGAAGGCTGTCGAGGCCGGCGCCAAGTTCATCGTGTCCCCGGGCTACGATGACGCCATCATCGACTACTGCCTCGAGAACAAGGTCAACCTGATCCCCGGCGGCGTTACCCCGGCCGAGATCACGCACCTCATCAACCGTGGCTTCCACGTCACCAAGTTCTTCCCGGCCAACCTCTACGGCGGCCTCAAGGCCACCGAGGCCCTGGCCTCCGTCTTTGTTGGTCACCGCTTTATGCCCACCGGTGGCGTGAGCACCGACAACGTCCGCGACTTTTTGGGCAGCAAGTCCATCATCGCTGCGGGCGGCACCTGGATGGTCAAGCCGGCTCTCTTTGCCGACGGCGACTTCTCCAAGGTCGAGGCCCTTACCGCCGAGGCCGCCGCTGCGGTCAAGGAGGTTCGCGGCTAGTCCGCACCCGTTTGTTGTCCTGGCACCCTGAGTTGGGGTGCACAAGATAGGTTGCTACATGAAAAGGGGATCTCAATGAGCAATCAACCTAAGCTGGATACCGCTATCAAGTTCGGCGCTGGCCGCGTTCGCTGCGAGCAGGGTCTGCTCCCGCAGCTCGGCGAGGAGATCGCGCGCTTTGGCAACAAGGTGCTCATCGTCGCTGGCCCGCGTTCCTGGGATGCCGTGAAGGATCAGCTCGAGCCTGCCCTCAAGGAGGCTGGCGTCGAGGCCCAGCTCGAGATTTGGACCGGCTGGTGCTCCAACGAGGCTGCTGACGAGCTGGCCGAGAAGGCTCACGCCTTTGGCGCCCAGGAGATCGTCGGCGTCGGCGGCGGCAAGATCATGGACCTCGCCAAGGCCACCGGTGAGACCGCCCACCTCGGCACGGTGAACATCCCGACCTCTGCCTCCACCTGCGCTCCCTTCACCTGCATGAGCGTTATGTACACGCCTGAGGGTGGCAAGAAGACCAGCTGGCGCTTTGACCACGAGATCGACGCCGTCTACATGGACATGGACGTCATCGCTGCGTGCCCGATTCGCTACAACGCCGCCGGCATCATGGACGCCATGGCCAAGAAGATCGAGATGCTCAACGGTCGTCCCGAGATGCTGATCGAGGACAACCCCATCGACGTCTACACTGCCTACAACATGGCTGCTTACGTCTACGACGTGCTGCACACCTATGGTCAGCAGGCCATCGCCGACAACCGTGAGGGCAAGTGCACCAAGACCCTCACCGACGTGGCGTTCCTCAACGTGATCACCACCGGCGTGATCGCCAACACCACCAAGAGCTTCCGTCAGTCCGAGCTTGCCCACGTCATCTACGACGGCGTGCGTACGCACTTCACCGCCGAGGCTGCCGACGCCATTCACGGCGAGATCGTTGCCATCGGTCTGTTCTGCCAGCTGTACTTCAACGGCCTGCAGGAGAAGGAGGCCGAGCTGCGCGAGTTCATGCGCAAGATGGACCTCCCGCTCACCCTGGGCGAGATCGGCATCGAGCCCACCGAGGAGAACCTCAACACCATCGAGGAGTACATTGTGAACTCCCGCCACTACAACAGCACCGATCCGGCCGATCGTCAGCGTCTGCACGAGGCCGTGCTCGAGATGGTGTAGAATCATCAACTGTCGTTAGATGGAGCCGGTGGGCGACGCTCACCGGCTCTTATCGCACTTCCTATAGGAGGCATTAATGTATTCTGAGAACGTCACCGTTGTGAACGCCACCGGCATCCACGCCCGTCCCGCTTCCCAGTTCTCCAAGATGGCCGCTGGCTTTAAGTCCAACGTCACCGTCAAGAAGGCTGACGCTGAGGGAGACGGCGTGAACGCCAAGTCCGTGCTGAACCTCATGACCCAGGGTCTGACCTGCGGCACCGAGATCACCGTCGCTGCTGACGGCGAGGACGAGCAGGAGGCCGTGAAGGCCCTCGTCGAGTTCGTTCAGGGTGGCTGCGGCGAGTAGTTCGCACCCGGCGCTTAAACGTGCTTGATCGCGCTCTCAGAGCGTGAATCGTACCCCCGGTTCCATCTGGAGCCGGGGGTATTCTTTTTGAGCGGGGAAGGGCGGCTGGGAGCCTTACTGGCGCTTCTCGCAAGGATCGGCCGCCCCTCAATATTCTTCTTGTTGAGGCCACGGTGATTGATCGACAGGGCTGGTTCCCGCTCGTGGCATCAGGGGCGCAGGTACTCGACGAGTCTTTCATATCGACCGTTCGGAGCGCTTCTGCGGCAATTCTGCGCCCCAAACAAAAAGCCCGGCTGGCCGTAGGACCAACCGGGCTGGAACTCAACGAGTTCTTGGTGCGCGAGGCTTAGCAGCCGAGCAGGGCGCCGTCCTTGGCGGGGCCGACCTGCTTCTGGTAACGCTTCAGCAGCTTGCCGGGAACCGGGTGCACGACCGGGGTCCAGTTGGCGCGACGCTGCTCCAGCTCCTCGTCGGTGACGTCGAAGTTGATGGAGTTGGTGGACAGGTCGATGTGGACCATGTCGCCGTCCTGGATAAGGGCGATGTTGCCACCCTCAGCGGCCTCGGGGCACAGGTAGCCAACGGAGAGACCACCCGAAGCACCGGAGAAGCGGCCGTCGGTGATGACGGCAGAACCCGGGATGCCCTTCATGATCTCGGTGACGCGGTGGAGTTCCTTCATGCCGGGGCCGCCCACCGGACCCTCGTAGCGGATGATGACGGCGGTGCCGGCAGCGATCTCGTGCTTGTTGTAAGCCTCGAAGCACTCCTCCTCGCTGTTGAAGCACATGGCCGGGCCGTCGAAGGTGTGCTGGTCGGCAGGCACGGCAGAGGTCTTGACGAGCGTGCCCTCGGGAGCCAGGTTGCCGTAGAGCACCTGGATGCCGTTGGTGACAGACTCGGGGTCGTCCTGCGTGCGGATGACGGAGCGGTCGATGTCCTTCTCCACGTCAACCTTGGCGAGGTTCTCGGCCATGGTGTGGCCGTTGACCGTCATGACGGAGCCATCGATGTCCTTCTCGATGGTCTTGAGGACGCCCTGGATGCCGCCGGCCTTGTAGAGGTTCACGCAGGAGATGTTGCCGTTGGGAACCACGTTGGTGATGACGGGCAGCTTGGAGGTAGCCTCGGCCACCTGGGTCCAGGTGACGGAGAGACCAAGCTCGGCCGCGATGGCGGGCAGGTGGAGCAGGGCGTTGAGCGAACCGCCGATGGAGGCGAGGACGGCGACGGCGTTATCGAAGGCGGCCTGCGTCATGATGTCGCTCGGCTTGATGCCGCGACGGACGAGCTCGACCACGGCGGCGCCGGTCTTGCGGGCGATGAAACGACGCTGAGCGGAGGGAGCGGGCTGCAGCGCGCCGCCGGGAACCTCCATGCCCAGGGCCTCGCCCAGGCAGCCCATGGTGTTAGCGGTGCCGAGGAACGGGCAGATGCCAGGGCCGGTGTAGTACTTCAGCGTGCCCTCGATGACCTCGAGCTCGGTGGCCTCGCCACGCAGGAAGCGGGCGCGCAGATCCTTGGAGAAGCTGGGCTTGACCTCGTCATAGCAGGGGCCGGCGGTCACGAGCGCGGCGGGCAGGTTGATGCGCGCGGCAGCCATGAGCAGGCCGGGGATGATCTTGTCGCAGCTGCCCATGTAGACAACGCCGTCAAAGCAGTTCTGACCCATGATCTGGGCCTCGCAGGAGTCGGCGACGATCTCGCGATGGGGGAGGCTGTAGTGCATGCCGGCGTGGCCCTGGGCCAGGCCGTCGCAGATGGCGATGGTGTTGAACTCGATCGGCTCACCGCCGGCCTCGAGGATGCCCTTCTTGACCTCCTGGGCGAGCTGGCGCAGGGGCTCGTGGCCCGGGCAGATCTCGTTCCAGCTGTTGGCGATGGCGATCAGGGGCTTGTCGGGGTTCTCGAGGGAATCGACGGCCACGCCCGCGGATGCGAGGTGGGCCTTGGAGATTGCCCTCTGGAACGGCTCGAGTTTGTCAATTGCTCTGGTCACGATTGCTCCCTTCTTGCGGCCCTCTCTCTTAAGCCGCACTACCAAACATGACTTGCCGGTTAACAAAGGCGATTGTCGACCGAAATATTTTTTCGGCTTTTGAACATTATATATACTGACAAATACCTGTGCATAGGGCAACGACCGGGCAATATGGACAGAATTTTTTTCGATTATGCCGCGAGTGCGCTTCGATTGGGCCGCCCACCCGTTTGCGAAGACTTTGCGAAGACGCCTCGACAATTTGGTTTGGTAAGCCGTTTTACCAACTCTACCTGCAAGAAAGATGCGGATTCTCGCTTGCGCCGTACCCCATCTGAGTGTGATAACGAATGAGCCGGCGCGCTTTTCTCTCTCCATGCCGCGCCGGCCTACCAAACATGAACGGCGCACGGCGCAGACAAGGGGCACAGGAATGGAAATCGGAATCATCGGTCTGGGCAAGATGGGCGCAAACATTGCCCGCAACCTTACCGATGGCGGCCATCGCGTGGTCGGATTCGACATGAACGAGGCAGCGCGCGCGGCCGTGGCCGAGGCAGGTATCGAGACCGCCGCGAGCATGGCGGAGCTGGTTGCGGCTCTTGCAGCCCCGCGTGTGCTGTGGGCCATGGTTCCCTCCGGTGCCATTACTGATTCTGTGCTTGCCGAGGCCTTTGAGCTGTTGGACGAGGGCGACATCGTCATCGACGGCGGCAACTCCAACTACCGTGACTCCATGGCACGTGCCGAGCAGGCTGCCGAGCACGGCGTGCGCTTCCTCGACGCCGGCACCTCGGGCGGTCAGTCCGGCGCGCGCAACGGCGCCTGCATCATGGTGGGCGGCGACCGCAGCGCCTACGAGCACGTGGAACCCATGCTCAAGGACATGTCCTGTGACGAAGGCCTGATGTACACCGGCCGTGCCGGCAGCGGCCACTTCATGAAGATGGTTCACAACGGCATCGAGTACGGCATGATGCAGGCCATCGGCGAAGGTTTTGCCATCATGGAGGCAAGCGAGTTCGACTACGACCTGGTACAGGTGGCGCACAACTGGAACAACGGCTCCGTCGTGCGCAGCTGGCTCATGGAGCTTATGGAGCAGCAGCTCACCGCTCACCCCGGCCTTGAGGACATCCGCGGCGTGGTGGACGCGAGCGGTGAGGCCAAGTGGACGCTCGAGACCGCCCTTGAGCTGGAGGTTCCCGCGCCCGTGATCGCGCTTTCGCTCATGACCCGCAACGCCTCCAAGATCGAGGACTCCTTTGCCAACAAGGCCGTCGCCGCCATGCGCAACGGCTTTGGCGGTCACTCCTACGTGTCCAAGTAGAGGGCGCTCGCGGGGACGCTGGCATCGGGTGCCGCACGGGGCTTGAGCGCATTGGTTGCACTGTGCAAGTCCGCGTATGGCCCTAAGCGCGGCCCGCGGCCCGGGCCACCTTTCGCCGGCGGTCCATTTACAACGGAATTTGCTACCAGGCCTCTGCGCGATGTGCGTGGAGGCCTGCGTGTTTGTGGGGGCGCGTGGCCGTGCCTTGGCCGCGCATGGTACGATTCCGATGTTTGACGTTAGCCAACAACAAGGAGATACCATGGCCGGCATGAACATGCAGCAGATGATGAAGCAGGCGCGCAAGATGCAGGAGC
>CAVEPV010000028.1:0-19931 GCA_963617695.1 Bacteroidaceae bacterium | reverse complement strand
CGAGGCCGTGGCCGAGAGCACCCATGAGCTTGCCCGCCGTATCCGCGAGAGCCAGGTCGTCATGATTCCCGGCGGCTTCTCCGGCGGCGACGAGCCCGACGGCTCCGCCAAGTTCATCACCGCGTTCTTCCGCGCGCCCGAGGTCACCGAGGCGGTGCGCGACCTGCTCCAGGCTCGCGACGGCCTGATGCTCGGCATCTGCAACGGCTTCCAGGCGCTCGTCAAGCTGGGTCTTGTACCTTACGGCGACATCGTCGACGCCACACCCGACGCGCCCACGCTGACGTTCAACACCATCGGCCGTCACCAGAGCCGTCTGGTGCGCACGCGCGTGGCGAGCAACCTTTCGCCCTGGCTCTCCCAGTGCGACACCGAGAACCCCTACACCGTGGCCATCAGCCACGGCGAGGGCCGCTTTGTGGCAAACGACGAGGTGCTGGCAAATCTCATCGCCAACAACCAGGTGGCCACGCAGTACGTGGACGAGGCCGGCGTGCCCTCCATGGATCTCTCTGTGAATCCCAACGGCTCCGTTGCCGCGATCGAGGGCATCACGAGCCCCGACGGCCGCGTGTTCGGCAAGATGGGACATGTGGAGCGCCGCGCGAACGACCTGTACAAGAACGTTCCCGGCAACACCTTCATGCCGATCTTTGAGAGCGGCGTGGCCTACTTCTCGTAAGGGTTGCGCAGGTCGCAGAGACCAAACGCAGCGTTAACGCAAAGCGCTCGCTTCCCGTGCGGAGGCGAGCGCTTTTTTGTTGCCGCAGAACAGTTGCCACGGGAGTGCCTGGACGACAGCCAGAGCATGAGAGACGGGGCGCAGGGCGCCGAGACAGATACGGGCCTAAGCCTGGTCTGTCCCCGGCTTGGAGACGGCCACGAATCTGGATCGAGCCTGGACCTAGACTCAAGCCAGACTCGTGGCAAACGCCTCGGGCTACTTCACCCGGGCGGCCGCCTGCGCGGCAACGGCGTTGGTGTCCATGGAGGAACCAAACACAAAGTAGCGATCCCACAGGTACTCGAGGGCGAAGTTGAACACCATGGCCACCAGTGTAACCACCGTGCCGTTCACGCCCAACACGTCAGCCGCATAGGCGCCGGCAACGGTCGAGACGGGCGTGAACATGGCATAGAAGAGCGCCACCTTGGCCATGGCAACCGGCACGTTGGAAGCCGAGCGAAACGTATACTTGCGATTAAAGGTGAAGCTCCAGAGCACCGAGAGTACCAGCGCGATGAGGTAGCACGGCCAGTACGGAAGCGCCGTCACCGCGTCAAGGACTGTATACGAGACAATCTGGATCACACCGGCCGAGAGCTCGAACACCACGAACTTGGCCGAACGCGCGACCTCGCTGTTTGTACCCACCATTAAAACCAGCCTCCCGTTCTCTCCCAATCGGCACGGGCCCAACCGGTGCAGGCCCGATCGGTACGTCTCACTCTAGTCTTCGCAGCCCATCATCGCCGCGGCCTCGGGCAGCGCCGCATCGAGCGCATCGAGCACGCGGTTCGCGGTCGACGCGTCCATGAGCAGGCCAGCCTTGAACTGCAGCACATGCTGGTCAAAGTTCGCGCGCATCGCCCATACGCCATGACGATAGAGCGCGGCCATAAGTGCTGTAGACCCTTGTGGATGTGCCAGCTCGAGACCCATAATCACGCCCCGCTGGCGCACACCGGTCAGATAGGCATGACGGCTCTCGATGTCGGCTAGGCGTGTGGCGAACAGCTCGGTGAGCATGTCGACGTTCTCTTTGGTGCTTGGGCGCGCGGTGATTTCGAGCGCCTTGGAAGCCACGTAGCACCCCAGTTCGCTGGAGCTGAACGAGGTGGTCTGTGCAAAACCGTCGTCTTTGAGCCAAGCGGCAGAGCGCTCGTTCATGATCACGGCGCTCATGGGATAGTAGCCGCCCGAGAGTCCCTTGCCGGTGACGATCATGTCCGGCTCGGCACCATACCCCACGCTGCACCACATGGAGCCGCTGCGCATGAGGCCCGTCTGTACCTCATCGGCAATGTAGAGGGCGCCGTACGCATGCACTAGCTCCACAGCGGCCTTGAAATAGCCCTTGTGCGGGATGGGGAATCCCGCCGTGGCGGGCAGGCTCTCGATCAGCACCGCGGCCACGTCGCCCTCCTTGAGCGCTTCCTCGAGTTGATCCAAGTCGTCGTAGTCTACCTGCGAAAAATCTGCGGGATCAGGCGTCGAGTTGAAAAACGCCGCCATCTCTGGAGAGCCGGCCTGCATGGCCAGACCCGTGGCGCCGTGGAAGCACCCGTGCACGGTCACGATGCGCCGGCGCCCCGTGGCGTGGCGCGCGAACTTGATAGCCGAATCGATCGACTCGCCGCCGCCGTTGTTCACGTTCACGTACGCCATGTACTCCGGCGAGACGGCGAGCAGCTGCTCGACAAAGTCCATCTTCACCTGACTCGGGAAGTAGTGGTTGCCGGCGTCGTAGAGCGCCGAGCCCTCCACCAACGCCTGGCGCACCTCGGGGTTGCAGTGCCCCAGGTTAAAGACGCCGCCGTTGATATGCATGTTGATGATCTTGGCACCCGTCTTGAGGTCTTCGAACTCATAGCCCTCGCGCCGTCCCAGGACAACTTCCAGCCCGTAGTGTCTAAAGATGTCCACACGGTTGGGGTGCCATTCCTCATAGGCCCTGTTGTAGATCGACTCGACCAGCTCTTCGCGCTCACTCATGTTGTTGGCCTCCTTAAGCTGCCAGGGCGTCGCCCGCGAGAGGCGCGTCTTTCATCATGCGCATGTAGCGCCGGGCAAGCTGCACCGTGCCTTTGGCGTAGAACGCGATAAGGTCTGGCGTGATCTCGCCCGATTCGTTGCTGCCCGGCTCGGCGTTGGTGATGTGGTACATGAGCGCCTGGAGCAGACCGATGCGGCGCATGAGGATAAAGGTCGGGATCTCACGGCGTTCATCGTCGTCGAGCTTCCAGACGCTCTCATAGCCTTTAAGGATCTCGGCGAGGACGGCATGCAGGTCGCCGCGGTGCTCGGCAAAACCGACCATGCCGGCGATGTCAAAGAGGTACCAGCCCATACCGCAGTCATCAAAGTCGAGGACGGTCAGGCGATCACCGTCTACCAGCAGGTTTCCCATGCGCAGATCGGTATGCACCAAGCCATAGCGGGAGGGGTCGGTGCCAAAGGCCTCCAGACGGCGGTGCATCACGGCCGCGGCGGCGTCGAGCGTGGCAATGTCGGGCTGAGAGAGGGTGCTGTCGGCGTCCCAGTAATGCTTGCCGTAGTAGTTGTTCCACTTAGGACCAAAGGTTGCGTCCCAATCCCAGGCAATGCGGTGCGCGGCGAGCTCGCGATGGGCTGGCAGCCACTCCACCGCCTGCGTGCGCATGACGGCCGCGGCACGGCCAAGCTCGCGGTAGAGCCAGGCGTCCTGCTCGTTCATGGCGCTCGGCGCGTCTCCCCCACGCGCCATCTTGTCGTAGGCGCAGGCAGCCATGCGTACCACGGGGAAGGTCACGCCGTTGGGAATCTTGCCCAGAGCGCTCAGAATGCCCGAGAGCTCCTCGGTGTCGTCGGTGGAATCAACCGGCGCCGTGCCCGTGGCGAACGTAAAGCAGACAACGTTTCTGACCTCGTCGAGTTCGGGCGTGGCGACCTGCTGCACCAGCTCGCCGTTAAGGCCTTTGATGGGAGCTGCGAGGTTCAGGTCGGTGCTGCGAGCCAGCTCATCGATCCAAGCGAGTTCGCACTCAATCGAAGTGCGCTCGGCGTAATCGAGGCGGTGCACGCGCATACAGATAGGCTCACGGCCGTGAGCGCTGAGCTTGTAGGTCGCGTTCTCGGTGATGTTCAGCAGTTTGAATTCGGCGTCGGCCGGCCAACCCCACAGGGGTGCTGCGCGCTGAGCCACGCTCAGAAAGTGAGCCTTTTGCTCCTCGAGGGTCAAGGCGTCAAAGGGACGAACCTGGGCACCCTTGGGTACGGCAAGACTGCTCCCGTGACCAAAAACAGGGAGTTCCCACGCCTGCCGCGCCGAACCTGCACCTACCGCCACCGCCGACTGAGCACCCATAGCAACCTCGCTTTCCCCGAGGCGCACACAGGACAAGCGAGCGTACGCACCCGAAACCCGATGTTTTGAAGGATGATGGCACCGGGATGTTTCCGGCTTTGCTCATTGAGGTTTCTAAACGGTAAGAAGCCTGTTTCTATTGGAGACATGGCTCAAAGGCGTGCAAGACAAGCAATGGCACCCGGAGATGTGGGCTACTCTCGCGCTGCATCGCACATGTTCGCAAGGCCGAATCGTCGCCCAATCGCAAAAATTTTCCTATGTGACCATCTGCATTTACGTCTTTTTTCGATTTATGCGCCAACTTGGCACGATATTGCTCTTTTTTGGCAGGTTTATTGCTATTCGACAAACAGAACGAAAGCTATCTTTTTAGTCAATGACTGGGAGGCCACCCAATAAAAACGAATGCCTCGTAGTAGGGAGCACACCATGACCCGCATCGACACCACCGAGCAGAACGCCTATGCAGGCAAGGTCATCGTCGTCACCGGCGCCGCCGGCGGAATCGGCCTCGAACTCGCCCAGAGCCTCGCCGCGGCAGGCGCGCATGTGGTCGCCGCAGACGCAGACGTCGTTGCCGCAAAGCACGCAATCGCCTCGTTCCCGGGATGCTACGCCACCGCCTACGATGCGGCCGATGCCGAAAGCAAGCATGCTCTTATCACGCGCACCGTCAACAAGCTGGGGCATATCGATGCCGTAATCAACAGCGCCGGTATCCTGAGCGTAGAGCCGCTCGTCGGTTCCCTTGACCTTTGCGCCTAACTCGGCGCGACCAAGCAGACTCCTCCACCCGCGCAAATCCGCATCAGCGCCAACGGTGCGGCACCGCGCAAGCAAACCTCGGCGATATTCGGAAAGCCGGTACTCCTTAGGCTCTTCTTACCACACGGCAACCGAATCGCTCCCCCGCCTGAATCGCGTCAGGCGGGGGATTTTTTGTCCGATGGGGGCTATTAATTGCAGCTGTCGAGCCGGGGCGCGCGTTTCGTTTTAGCGCCGCTCCCGCATGCGCTTTCGGTACGCAAGGGGTGCTTCCCCATATGCCGCAAAGAAATGGCGTCGCAGCAGGCCCGCGCTCCCCATCCCCACGCGCTCGGCGATCTCTACGATCGAAAGGTCGGTGCTCTTGAGCAATTCGCAGGCGACGGACAGGCGCTCCGAGACAAGCCAGCGCCCCGGGGTCTGGCCCATCTGTCGGCGGAACTGTCGCTGGAAGGTGCGCGATGACATGCCCGCGTACCAAGCCATCTCGTCAATACTCCACGAGCGCTCGGGATGTGCGCGAACCGCAAGCGTGAGCTGCGCGATCTCGCGCCCCGTGCGATCCTCGGCAGAAGCGCGTGGAAGGCCCAGTGCATCTTGGCGGGTATCAAGCGAGCGGGGGCTCCAGATGTTCGCGATGCGCGAGACATCGTAGGCAAACGAGCGCCCCGTATGCTCCATGAGCAGGCTGAGACACAAGTCCAGGCCGGTCACGCCGCCGCCGCAGCTCCAAATACGGTGATCCACATCGTGCACCATGAGCTGGCCAAAGCGAAACTTGGGGTGCGCGCCGCACGCCTCGCAAAAGGTCTTGAAGCCCTCTTTCCAGTGCCTGTGCACGGTGCAGTAGGTGTCTTCGAGCAGGCCCGCCCATGCCAACACAAAGGGGCCAGAGCCCATAGCGCCGATGTCGACCCCGCGCTCATGCATCTGCACGAGCCACTCCATGCCCTCACGGTAATGCTCGGCATGCTCGGGCAACAGGAGCTCTTCGCCCAGATGAAAGGGGTCGGCAAAGCCCGGAATGCAAATCACGTCGGGCACCATGTTGTAGGTAGAAAACGGCTGAGCCTGCGCCGACAGGCCGTGGTCGAGCTCGATGGACTCGTCACAGGAGAGCAGGGCGATGTGGCAGGGATCGAGCACGTTGCCCTCATCAGCGGCAAACGGCACGCCAAAGACCTGCAGCGCGTTCGCTAGGTCGTGGGCCCACATGCCCTGCATGAGAAAAATCGCGACCTCGAGCGCGCGGCCATCGTTGCCATCCATGCAAAGCCCTTTCAAGACACGCGCGCGGGCGCAGCGAAAAGATGGCTCCTACGATAGCAAATACGCCGCTAGAAAAGGGAGCTCAGAAGGGCAAAGCAGATAGTGCCGACCGCGCAGCATATAAGCATCGAGTTCGTCTTGCGAGCGAGAATCGCGACGAGCAGCGCGGTCGCCCAGGGGATGGCTGCAGAAAGCAGCCCTGCAGACGCTACGGCACCGGGGGCGATCAGGTCGTTGGCAACCAGGGCGGCGAAGGCTGCAGGCGGGATGTAGCCCAGCGCCTCCACGACGCGCGGCGAGAGGGCACGGCCCCGCAGCAGCAAAGGCGGCACCACGCGACAAGCAAAGATCACGGAGTAAGACGCGAGCCACAGGATAAGAAAGTCGGCAATGCTCATCGCGCACCGCCCTCCCGCTCAAGCGCGGCGGCAAGCAGCGCGGCGACAACGCCCACCACGGCCGCAAGAGGCACGGCTACGCTCGTCGCACCCGCGTATTTGCAAGCGGCGACCGTAAGCGCCGCGGCAAGCGCAGCGACAACCGCCCCGCGCGAGACCGGCTGGGTAACGAGCAGGAACACAAAGAGCGATGTCATGGCAAAGGCGGCAATGGCCGTGGGGATGTCGACCGCTGCTCCGATGGCAGCACCGGCCGCGCAGGAGAGCGCCCAAGTAAGAAGCAGCGTGACGTTAAGTAGCAGGGCGTGCACCGCAGTCCAAGAAGGGTCGTTCACAAGCTTGCCCAGGCTAATGCCGTAGGCCTCCTCGGTCAGCGTAGCCGAGACGCCAAATGTCAGACGGCGCGACGCACCGGAAAGATGCGGCGCCAGCGAAGCAGAATAGAGAGCAAAGCGCGCCGAGATGGCCGCCACGCTCGCCACGATCGAAGGCATGGGGACTCCGGCGAGCCACAGGTTGCTCATCATGAACTGGCCACCGCCAGAAAGATAGGTAGCTCCCAGCACAAACGCCATCCAGGGAGCCATGCCGGCCTTGCCCTCAAGAACACCGCAGGCAAGGCCCACCGCCACGTAAGAGAGCATGACGGGCCAGGCGAGCGCAAGCACACGTCGCACGTTTGATTCGGTATCCATCAGCAGCTCCCTTCCGTCTCTCAAATAGGCTAAAAACACGGTTGTCGCGGACAGGCGCCCTTGCTGGATGCCGCCGACAGCTGTGTGCTGAATTCACGGCAGTCTACCCCAGCGCGCGGTCGCACTCAACAAACGAGTGTCCCGCGTTTGCACAGAAGCACAGCGTCCCGGCAGGCAAGCGACCTTGCAAGACAGGCTCTTACAGCGGAAGCAGCGCCCAGACAACTGCCACGACCACCGCGGGCAGCATGTTGGCGGGCTTGAAGGTCTCGCCCCAGACCAGATTCACTCCCACGCAGAAGATAAGCATCGAGCCGACCAGCGAGAGATTGGCCAGCGCAGCCGTGGTCATGATGGGTGCAAGCAGGCGCGACAGGAATGTGATCGACCACTGCACCACACCCACCGGCAAGGCCGAGAACAGACAGCCGCGACCGAGCGAAGCCGCCATCACGCAGATGATGAGCGCATCGAGCGCACCCTTGAGCGCAAGCGTAGACCAATCTCCGAGCAGACCATCTTGGATGGATCCCACAATCGCCATCGCGCCGATGCACACGGTGAGGGTGGCCGTGACAAAGCCGTTCACAAACGAGGCATCGCCCTCATTGCCCGTACGGCGCTTGAGCCACTCGCCGAGCGCAACGAATCGCGAATCGATGTCGAGCGCGGCGCCCACGGCGGTGCCCAGCGCGAGCGAGGCCACGATCATGGCCGTGCCGCCCGAGGTAAGCGAGCCGTCCTGAACGGTAAGCATCTTCTCGAGCGCGCCGGCAAGGCCTACAAACAGCACGCATAGGCCGGTGGACTTGAGAACGGCCTCTTGGACGCGCGGCGCGATAAAGCGCCCGCCCGCAAGACCAATCGCTCCCCCGCCGATGATGCAGCAGACGTTGATGAGCGTTCCCAGACCGACCATAAAAAGATGGCTTCCCTTCCCCTAACGGGCATAACAACAGGCGTAGCAGATTCAAGAAACCCTATGGTAACAAAAGCTGTCTAGCATGCTGTCCAAGATGATGCTCGGCACGCTGTGTCTCGCCTGCGCACACGGCCGAGCCTCGCAAACAAGAGGGGCCCCTATGGTAGAAATCAAACCGCTCAGTGCGGAATTCGAGGAGTACCTGCGCGACGAATCGCGAAGCGCCGGCACGGCCGAGACGATCTCGTTCCCCGAGAACGAGGAAGAGATCCGCCAGGTTCTCAAAGAGCTACACGACGCGCACACGCCCGTGACCGTCCAGGGCAGCAGGACCGGCCTTGCTGCCGGCGCCGTGCCGGCAGGCGGGCACGTGATGAACCTCATGCGCCAAAACCGCTATCTGGGCCTGCGCCAGGACGAGGCAGGCACGTTCTACCTGCGCGTGCAGCCGGGCGTGATCCTTTCTGAGCTGCGCAAGCACCTTGCGCGCAAGTCCATCCCGCAGACGGACTGGGACGCCGAAAACCTCGCCGCCCTCGAGGCGCTCGAGACGGCTCCCGAGCAGTTCTTCCCCACCGACCCCACCGAGACCTCCGCGGCCCTAGGCGGCATGGCGGCCTGCAACGCCTCCGGCGCCCGCAGCTACGCCTACGGCCCCGTGCGCGGACACATCAGCGCCCTGCGCGTGGTGCTCGCCGACGGTGACGTGGTCGCGCTGCGCCGCGGCGAGGTTCATGCCACAGGTCGTCACCTGGCACTCACAACCGAGACCGGCCGCGTGCTCGAACTCGACCTGCCCGACTACCAGATGCCGCAGACCAAGAACGCCTCGGGCTACTACATCGCCGATAACATGGACGCCGTTGACCTGTTCATCGGCAGCGACGGAACCCTCGGTGTCATCAGCGAGCTTGAGCTTGTGCTCGCGCCTTTGCCTCAGGTCACCTGGGGCGTGAACTGCTTCTTTGAGGACGAGGACGCCGCCGTCTCCTTTGTGGACGCCGCGCGCGGCGAGCTTGCCCGAGCCGCGGCCATGGAATACTTCGACGCTGCCGCTCTCGACATCCTGCGCACCCAGCGCGAGGCGAGTGTGGCCTTCTCGGCCCTGCCCAAACTCGAAGACCGCTTTGCCTTCTGCGTCTACGTTGAGCTTGAAGCCGACTCCGAGGCCGAAGCACTCGAGGAACTGGCACACCTGGGCCGCCTGCTTGCCGCACATGGCGGCAGCGAGCGCGACACCTGGGTCGCCCGCACCGATGTTGACCGCGAGTGCCAGCGGTTCTTCCGCCATGCGGTGCCCGAGAGCGTCAACATGCTCATCGATGAGCGCCGCCGCACCAGCCCCGGCATCACCAAGCTCGGCAGCGACATGTCGGTGCCCGACGAGCGCCTGGGCGACATCGTGGCGCACTACCGTGCCACCCTCGCCGAGGCGGGCCTCGAGTCTGCCGCGTGGGGGCACATCGGCAACAACCACCTGCACGTCAACATCCTGCCGCGCGACATGGACGACTATGCGGCCGGCAAAAAGCTCTTTGTGGAGTGGGCGCGCACGGTGACCGAGATGGGCGGCGCCGTCTCGGCTGAGCACGGCGTAGGCAAGATCAAGCGCGACTTCCTCACCGTCATGTACGGCGAGGAGCACATTCGCCAGATGGCCGAACTCAAGCGTCAGCTCGACCCGTATGCCCAGCTCGGTCGCGGCAACCTGTTTGCCCCGGACATCGTTGACGAGCTTTGCCAGGAGGCGATCTAGCATGCGCATCATCGTTTGTGTCAAGGCGGTGCCCGGCAGCACCGAGGTCAAGATGGATCCCAAGACCAATACCATCGTACGCGATGGCAAGCAGGCGGTTATCAACCCCTTCGATGCCTCGGCTCTCGAACTCGCGCTGCAGATTCGCGAGACGCTTGAGCCTGCCGGCGAGGAGGTCTCGATCACCGTGCTCTCTATGGGCATTCCCGCCACGGCGGAGCTGCTGCGCGACTGCATCGCCCGCGGCGCCACCTCTGGCCTGCTCCTTTCTGACCGCGCCTTTGCCGGCGCGGACACGCTCGCGACCACCTACGCCCTCTCACTCGGCATCGAGCAGCTCGGCGGCGCAGACCTCATCGTTTGCGGAAAGATGGCCGTCGATGGCGACACCGCGCAGATCGGCCCCGAGCTTGCGGGCACGTTTGATATCCCCTGCATCACCGATGTGACCGAGCTCACGCAGGTCGAGCCGACGCGCATGCGCATGCTTCATGCCACCGACGAGGGGCATGACGTGGTAGACGTTCCCCTGCCCGCCGTGATCACGGTCTCCAAAGACGCCGCACAGCTGCGCATGCCGAGCATCGCTGGCATCATGGACGCCGCCGACGCCGAGGTGCGCATCGTGAACGCGACCGAAGCGGGCGCTGACTCCACACACTGCGGCCTTGCGGGCTCTCCTACACAGGTGGTGCGGTCGTTTGTGCCCGAACGCGAGCACGACTGCACGTTCATCGAGGGCGACGCCGAAAGCGCTGCTGCGCAGATTGCGGACATGATCAAGGGGATGGAATAGATGAGCGGCCTGATTGTTGATACCGAAGCGTGCGTCGGCTGCGGCCGCTGCGTGCGAGCCTGCGCCTCCGGCGGCATCGTGGTGGAAGGCGTGCGCCCGGCTCGCGCCGCTCGCGTGACCGATTCGTGCATCCTGTGCGGCTCCTGCGTGGATGCCTGCCCGGTGGACGCGCTCTCGATCGAACGTGACGAGGCGGCTGGCGCCGTCGACCTCTCGAACTATGCGGACATCTGGGTCTTTGCCCAAACCGACTCGGCCGGCACGCTGGTACCCGTGGCCTGCGAGCTTTTGGGTCGCGCCCGCGAACTTGCCGCGCAGCGCGGCTGTCGCGTGGTCGCCGTGCTGGGCGAGGGTGCACAAGCAAGCTCTGCGTGCGCTGAAGCCCTGATTGCCGGCGGCGCCGACGAGGTACTGCGCTGCCGCGATGAGCGCTTGGCGCGCAACGACGCACAGGTCTATGCCCACTGGCTGAGCGCCCTGGTTCGCGAGCGCCGCCCCGAAGTGGTTCTCATCGGCGCCACGGCTTTTGGCCGCGAGCTCGCCCCCGGCGTTGCCGTGCGCTTGCAGACAGGCCTCACCGCCGACTGCACGGTGCTCGAGATGGATCAGGAGACCGGCCTGCTGCACCAGACGCGCCCGGCCTTTGGCGGCAACCTGATGGCCACCATCATGTGCCCGTCGCACCGCCCTCAGATGGCCACCGTGCGCCCCGGTGTCTTTAGCGCACCGGCACCCGATGCGACTCGTACGGGCACCGTCACCGACGTCGCGCTCGATGCGGCCGTCTCCTCCCCTGTACAGGTGGTGGAGCACATCGCATCTGGCGACACGGAGTCCATCGCCGAGGCCAAGCGCCTGCTGGTTCTCGGCCGCGGCATCGGCTCCAAGAAGAACCTGCCGCTCATGCGCGAGCTCGCAGCCGCCCTGGACGCCCAGATCGGCTGCACGCGCCCGCTCGTCGAGGCCGGTTGGCTCGAGTACCGCCACCAGGTGGGGCAGACCGGCGTCTCCGTAGCACCGGAGCTGCTGATCAGCTTGGGAGCTTCCGGAGCGATTCAGCACCTCGCCGGTATCGGTGGCGCCCAAACCGTCATCGCCGTGAACGAGGATCCGCAGGCCCCCATCTTTAGCGCCGCACAGTATGCCGTCGTAGGCGACTGCGTGGAGTTTGCCCAGAAGCTTTTGGCGCAGCTGCAGGGCTAGGGCTGGGTCGCGCCCGCCGGGCTCGTGCCGCCTCGCACGCCCGGGCCGCCACCATGGCTCCAAAAAAACACCAAAGCGCGCCGCCGGCACCATCAGGCAGCGCGCTTTTTGTGCGCGTATCTATGTGCCCGAGCTGCGAAAACCTGCTGCAGAGACCCTACACGTACTTGCCGGCGCAGTGGTCGGCCATGTGCTGGATCATCTGAGCCTCCCAGCCCACAAAATCGCGCTTGCGATGCTTGATCTCGCCGTCGACCAGCTCGTCGTAGGAAACCTTGGCCTTGATGTAGCGAGTCGCCTTGACCACGCCCTCGCGCGTCAGGCAGCTCTCCTCGAGCTTCTGGGCGCCCAGGCCAAAGATGACCTTGGGGTTGAGCATCACGTGCGGAGTCTCGGCGTCGTCGGTGTAGGCGAACATCGCCACGGTGGAGCCGATCTGGTTGGCAGCCAGGCAGCCGGCGTTCTCCAGGCTGGCAAGCGTGTCCAGAAGGTCTTGCGCAAGCTCGGCATCCTCGGCGGTGGCGGGGCGGCACGGCGTGCTCAGCAGAGCCTCGTCGGTAACGAGTTCCTTGATCATGGGTCTCTCCCTTGCAATCGATTGACGGCTCCCAAGGGTACCAGACACACGGCCGCTCCGCGCCGCCGCAAGCCCGTCCCCACCAAACGCATGCGCACGGATGCGAACAAATACCCAAACAAAGAGGGCGGGCGACGAGGAGACTTCCCCTCGTCGCCCGCCCTCGTTTAATGCACAGCCGCCCTAGCGCAGCTACTCGTCCAAAAGCAACGGCACGAACGAAGCGTCAGTCCGCCTCCGCTACGCCGGGTCGACGTCGTCCCAGACACGCTCGGCCACGCGGCGAACGAGTGCCAGTTTGGCCCACTGCTCGTCCTCGGTGAGCTTGTTGCCGCACTCGCAGGAGGCAAAACCGCACTGCGGCGAGAGGCAGAGGCGCTCGAGCGGCACGTACTGGGAAGCCTCCTTGATGCGCTCCACCAGCAAATCCTCCTCCTCAAGGCCCGGCTGCTTGGAGGTCACAAGACCCAGCACCACGTACTTGTCGTCGGCCACGTACTTCAACGGCTCAAAGGTGCCGGCGCGCGGCGTGTCGAACTCCAGGTAGAAGGCGCGAACGTTCTCGGTAGCAAAGAGATAGGGCGCGATGGGATCGTAGCCGCCCTCAAAGGCGTAGGTGGAGTGGTAGTTGCCGCGGCACACGTGCGTGTTGATGACAAGATCTGCGGGCGCGCCCTCGATGGCGAGGTTGTTCAGGCGCACGCCCAGCTCAGAGACCTGCTTGATGTCCACCGGGCTCATGCCGGTCTTGGCCACAAAGTCGGTGTCGCAGTAGATGCCCCAGGTGCAGTCGTCAAACTGAACGTTGCGGCAGCCCGCGGCGTAAAGCTCGGCGAGCACGGTGCGGTAGGCGGCGGCGATGTCTTGAATCAGGGCCTCGTCATCCGGATAGACGGCGCGCAGGCTCTCAACCTGGCCGTCGCAGCGGTCGAGGATGACCTCGGAGTAGGTCTGGATGGGCGCAGGGATAGTCTGACGAGCAACCTGGCCGTCCTCCTCGAGGGCCTTCACGAACTTGAAGTGCTCCACGAACGGGTGGTTCTCACCCGAGATCTTGCCGCGCACGACGGCGGTATCGGCCGTGGTCTCCTCGTCGTGGAACATGTAGCCCTGACGAGCAGTGGCGCGCTCGATGCCGTTCAAGCCCCACATAAAGTCGAGGTGCCAATAGCTGCGACGGAACTCGCCGTCGGTGATCACGTGCAGGCCCGCAGCCTTCTGCTTGGCAACGAGGTCGCGAATAGCCTCGTCCTCCACGGCCTTAAGCGCCGCCGCGTCGATGATGCCGTCGTTGAAGTCGTGGCGTGCCTGGTGCAGGACGTCGGGACGCAGGAAGCTGCCGACGATGTCGAAGCGAAACGGGGATCCCCAATGGAAGGACATGGTGTCTCCTCTCGTGGTTGTTTGTTTGACAAGCACGAGTGTGGCAGAGGCGTTGTTGATAGAAAAGAATTTTGTTTCTATCGGTCTCTATAGGCATTTCCTATGGCATGTACAGACCTAGATGTGTTCCCGCAACGCCTCGATATAGGCCTCTCCATAGCGCGAAAGCTGGGTGTTCTTTCTGGTAATCACGCCGATTTCCATGTACTCGTCCACCTCAAGCGGAACCGAGACAATCGAGGGGCCGTTCAGCTCGACCGAGATGACGCCCGAGCACACCGTGTAGCCTTCCAGGCCAATCAGCAGGTTGAACAGCGTCGCACGGTCGCGCACGCGGATGTTCTTGCTGCGATCGAGCGTGGAGAGGATCTCCTCGGAAAAATAGAACGAATTGAAGTCGCCCTGCTCATAGGAGAGATAGGGGTACTCCTGCAGATCCTCGAGCGTGACCGATGCACGGCCGGCCAGGGGGTGCGAGGAGCACAGGAACACGTGCGGCTCGGCACAAAACAGCGACGAGAACTCCAGCTCGCTTTTGCGCAGCATCTTCTCAATCACTTCGCGATTGCGTGACGAGAGGTAGAGGATGCCGAGCTCGCTTTTCATATGCGCGACGTCCTCGATGATCTCGTGGGTCTGCTCCTCGCGGATGGTGAAGTCGTAGCGCGCCGCGTCGAAGCGCCGAATCACGTCGACAAACGCGTTGACGGCAAAAGAGTAGTGCTGGCATGAGACGCTGAAGTGCGGTACCTGGCGCGCGTCGCTCTTGTAGCGCTCTTCCAAAAGCTCCGCCTGCTCGAGTACCTGGCGCGCGTAGCCCAAGAAGGTCTCCCCCTCTTCCGTCACCACCACGCCGCGGTTGGAGCGGTCAAAGATGACGACGCCCATCTCGCTCTCAAGCTCGCGAATCGCGCTTGTGATAGAGGGCTGCGACACAAACAGACGGCGCGCGGCCTCGGTGATGTTGCCGCACTCGGCGACCTTGACGGCATAGATGAGCTGTTGGAGTTTCACGATGCGGCTCCCCGGTAGCGATTGGTGCACCCCGATGCTAGCGCATCAACGCGGCGCCCGCACGCGCAGCGCAAAGCGTCTGCTCAGAGCCCGCCCTGCGCAGGCTGCTCTATAATGCGAGGCGACCTTTTGAGCGACCGACCGCAGGAGCGCCCGTGAACATCCAGATCTTTGGCACCAAGAAGAGCTTTGAGACCAAAAAGGCCCAGCGCTACTTCAAGGAGCGCCGCGTGAAGTTCCAGTTCATCGACCTACGCGAGAAGGAGATGAGCAAAGGCGAGCTGCAAAGCGTCATGCAGGCGGTAGGCGGCATCGACGCCCTGCTCGACCCCAAAGCCAAAGACCAAGACACCCTCGCCCTTGTGCAGAATCTCAGCCAGAGCCAGCGCTTTGACAAGCTGCTCGAGAACCAGCAGGTGCTCGCCGAGCCCATCGTGCGCAACGGCCGCGCTGCCACCGTCGGCTACGCACCCGACGTTTGGAAGACCTGGGAGTAGCAGGCAGCACCTCTCTTTGCGCCCCGCGCCCTCCGGCGCACCGTCAGCGTTTGCCGCACCTCGCGCCCCACGGTTTTTTAATCGCGCTGCATGTTTTTTGCGCTGCAGCGGGTACAACAAGCCGCGGCTTTCGTAAGATTCAGTAGTCAGCCACGTCTAACAAAGGAGGGCACATGCCCAACAAGCCCGTAAAGATCGTGATGCTCACCGGTTACCTCGGTGCCGGCAAGACCACACTGCTCAACCATATCCTCTCCAACGACGGCGGCATCCGCGCGGCCGTGATCGTCAACGACATCGGCGAGATCAACGTCGACGCCGACCTCATCGCCGACGGCGGCCTGTCCGAGACCGACGACCTCATCCCCCTCACCAATGGTTGCATCTGCTGCACCCTGGCCGATGACCTCGCCGACCAGCTCTCGTCCATCGCTGATTCCGGCAACTTCGACTACATCATCATCGAGGCCTCCGGCATCTGCGAGCCTATCCCCATCGCCTACACCATCTCGAACTTCTGCGACCAGGAGAAGGTCGGCGGCGAGCCCAAGCTCGCGCTCGACAACATCGTTGCCGTGGTGGACTGCGCCCGCATGTACGACGAGTTCAACGGCGGTCGCGACCTGCTCGCCGAGGACATCGACGAGGACGATATCGAGAGCCTGCTCATCCAGCAGATCGAGTTCTGCACCACGCTCGTACTCAACAAGGTCGACACCGTAACGCCCGAGCAGGTCAAGGAACTCAAGGCCATCGTGCGCGGTCTGCAGAAGAACGCCGTAATCGTCGAGGCCGAGCAGGGCGACGTGCCCCTCTCTGAGCTGCTCGACACCGGCCGCTTCAACTTCAACGGCGCCTACAACTCCGCTGCCTGGGTAGAGGCCATGGAGCACCCCGAGGAGCACGACGACCCCGAGGTTCTCGAGTACGACATCGAGACCTTTGTCTACGCGCGCCGCAAGCCCTTTGACCTCGAGAAGTTCACGCAGTTCGTGGAGTACGACTGGCCCGACGAGGTCATTCGCGTCAAGGGTCCGCTGTGGCAGGCCTCGAACCCCGACATGTGCTACATCTTTGAGCAGGCCGGCCACCAGATGCGCATGATGGAGAACGGCCTGTTTGTGGACTCCGCTCCCGCCGACGAGAAGGAGCGCATCTTCGCCCTCAATCCCGAAATCAAGGAGTACTGGGACGACGAGGTGGGCGACCGCGAGACCCGCCTGTGCATCATCGGGCGCCACATGGACAAAGACGCCGTCATCGCCTCCCTCGACGCCTGCCTGACCGACTGGCACCGCGGCGAGTAAGCGATACTCACACAGCGATTGAACGACCGGCCGGCGCGCAACGCGTCGGCCGGTTCTTTTTGCAGCAGGGCGATGGCGCACGGGCGCCGTGATGTGGCTGCTAAAATACTCGCAACGCAAAAAGAAAACGCAGGCGACCAAGATGGGAGGCGAACACATGGCAGAGCCACAGGAGACCAAGCGCGCGGACAACCGCGTATGTGCGGGCGCTGGACACAACTGCGCCTTTAGCCGCGCCGGCAGCTCCTGCATGGACAACATCCGCCTGTTCGCCGACCTGCCCGTCGAGGCCAAACGTGAGTTGCTCGCCTGCTCGCGGCATTCGTCCCACGCCCAAGGCTCCATCATCGTGCACGAGGGCGACCCCATCGAGTCGATCATCGTCGTCCGCGCCGGGCGCATCAAGACGTTCCGCAGCAGCTCTAACGGCGAAGAGTACGTGCTCGACGTACTGCACGACGGTCAGGCGCTCTGGCACGGCATGTTCCTTGCCGAGCACATCTACCGCTACTCGGTGGAGTGTCTCACGCCCGTGCAGCTCTGCCGCATCCATCGCGCCGATTTTGAAAACCTGCTCGCACACCACCCCGACGTGGCGCTCGGCCTCATTCGCATGGTGACCACCGAACTCGACGTGGCCGAAGAGAAGATCATGATGCTCTCGATTCGCGACCCGCGCCGCCGCCTGGCCGAGTACCTGCTGCTGCGCGACCGCCAGTGCGCCGGCCCCGAGATTCGCCTTAAGCTCGAGGACATCGCCAGCTCGGTGGGCCTGCGTCCCGAGACGGTGAGCCGCAACATCGCCCGCTTTGTGCGCGAGGGCCTCATCGAGCGCCCCGGCCGTGGGCGCCTGCGCGTGATCGACCCGGAGGGGCTCAAAGCCGTCTCCGAGCTTGAGGACTAATCCCCTCAAACACCCCTGACGGCAGCCTCGCCGTTCGAATACTCGAACAACGCAAAACCCCTCGTACGCGCATGCGAAAAGCCGCCCACAAAATCCGTACGAAGCCACATCATTTCCATGATATTTCGCACTTATTTGATTCTAATCAAGGAACGCCCGCGCCCCGCACAGTACATTTCAAACCGTACTGACGCATGCCCGCGGGCGCGACTGACGGAAGGGAGCGACGATGCAGGGACTGGTTCACTCGACTGAATCTTTTGGCTCGGCCGACGGCCCCGGTGTTCGCTATATCGTCTTCCTCAAAGGCTGCCCCATGCGCTGCGCCTACTGCCACAACCCCGACACGTGGAACGGTCAGGGCGGCACCCCCACCGACGTCGACAAGCTGCTCGACACCGCCGAGCGCTACCGCGGCTACTGGGGGCCCGAGGGCGGCATTACCGTCTCGGGCGGCGAGGCTCTCTCGCAGATCGACTTTGTAACCGAACTGTTCGAGCACGCGCACAAGCGCGGCATCAACACCTGCCTGGACACGTCTCTCGCACCCTTCACGCGCGACGAGCCGTGGTTTGGCAAGTTCAACCAGATGCTCGATTCCTGCGACCTCATCCTTGCCGACATCAAGCATATCGACCCCGAGGAGCACAAGAAGCTCACCGGCCGCGACAACGCGAACATCTTGGACGCGCTGCGCTACCTGAGCGAGAAGGATCAGCCCATCTGGATCCGCCACGTGCTTGTTCCGGGCATCACCGATGTTGACGAATATCTCTACCGCACGCGCGACTTTATCGCGCAGCTTGGCAACGTTCAGCGCGTCGAGGTACTTCCGTACCACACGCTGGGCGTCTTTAAGTGGGATGAACTTGGTATCCCCTACACACTACGCGACGTCGACCCCCCGACGCCCGAGCGCACCAAGCGTGCGCAGGCGATTCTTCGGGGCGAGATGTAAGGTAATCACCGTCTTGGCAAGTGGAGCCAAGACGAGATAAACAAGGAGGCATACATGGAACTACGCGACGAGTGGGCCGGCTTTAAGGGTGGTCACTGGGTGGACGACATCAACGTCCGCGACTTCATCCAGCGCAACTACACCGAGTACACCGGTGACGACTCCTTCCTCGAGGGTCCCACTTCCGCAACCGACTCCCTCTGGGGCAAGGTCCAGGAGCTCCAGGCTGCCGAGCGCGCCAACAACGGCGTTCTCGAGTGCGAGACTGAGATCGTCTCTGGCCTGACCGCTTACGGCCCTGGCTACATCGGCGAGGACACCAAGGACATCGAGAAGGTCGTCGGCCTGCAGACCGACAAGCCGCTGAAGCGCGCCTTCATGCCCTACGGTGGCATCAAGATGGCCCAGCAGGCTGCCGAGAACTACGGCTTCCATGTCAACGACAAGTTCGACAAGATCTTCAACGAGTACCACAAGACCCACAACCAGGGCGTCTTCGATGCGTACACGCCTGAGATGCGCGCTGCTCGCCACTCCCACGTCATCACCGGTCTGCCCGACACCTACGGCCGCGGCCGCATCGTCGGCGACTACCGTCGTGTCGCCCTCTACGGTATCGATCGCCTGATCGCCGGTAAGAAGGAAGACCTCGCCAACTGCGGCGACCGCACCATGACCGACGCCGTCATCCGTCAGCGCGAGGAGATCACCGAGCAGATCCGCGCTCTCATGGGCATGAAGAAGATGGCCGAGGCCTACGGCTACGACATCTCCAAGCCTGCTACCAGCGCTGCCGAGGCCGTCCAGTGGCTGTACTTCGGCTACCTGGCCGCCATCAAGACCCAGAACGGCGCCGCCATGTCTGTGGGCCGCGTCTCCACCTTCCTGGACATCTACATCCAGCGCGACCTCGAGGCCGGCAAGATCACCGAGTCTGAGGCTCAGGAGCTCATCGACCACCTGGTTCTGAAGCTGCGCATGGTCAAGTTCGCCCGTATTCCGTCCTACCAGGCCCTCTTCTCTGGTGACCCCGTCTGGGCCACCCTCGAGGTCGCTGGCCTTGGCCAGGACGGCCGTAGCCTCGTCACCAAGAACGACTACCGCTTCCTGCACACCCTGGAGAACATGGGCCCGGCTCCCGAGCCCAACCTGACGGTTCTCTACAGCAAGCGCCTCCCGGACAACTTCCGCAAGTACGCTGCCAAGATTTCCGTCACCACCTCCTCCATCCAGTACGAAAACGACGACGTCATGCGTCCCGTCTGGGGCGACGACTACTCCATCTGCTGCTGCGTCTCTGCTACCGAGACCGGCAAGGAGATGCAGTTCTTCGGTGCCCGTGCCAACCTCGCCAAGTGCCTGAACTACGCCATCAACGGCGGCAAGGACGAGAAGTTCATGGACAAGCAGGGCAACC
>CAVEPV010000027.1:0-20079 GCA_963617695.1 Bacteroidaceae bacterium | reverse complement strand
ATGTAGTTGGTGGTGCCGTTCAGGATGCCCGCGATGGTGAGGATCTCGTTGCCCACCAGGTCGTGCTCGAGCGTGCTCACGATGGGGATGCCGCCGCCGCAGCTCGCCTCGCACTTGAGCTGCACGCCGTTCTCGCGCGCCTTGGCCGCAAGGGCCTCAACGTGGCGGCCAAGCAGGGCCTTGTTGGCCGTGACCATGTGTTTGCCGTTGGCAAAGGCGGTCTCAAAGATCTCGGTGGCGGGGTGCTCTCCGCCGATCAGCTCGACTACGATGTCGACCTCGGGGTCGCTCACCACGTCGTGCCAGTCGGAGGTAAAGGCCTCGCGGGTGATGCCCGCGGCCTCGGCCTGCTCCCACTGCAGCGCGCAGGCGCGCTTGATCTGCAGATCGATGCCAAAGGAGGCCAGGTACTCGTCGTGATGGCGCAAAATGAGGCGCGCAACGCCGCCTCCCACGGTGCCCAGGCCCACGATGCCCACGTTTACGGTGCGAAGGTTGTCCTGCATAAAAGCTCCTCTACATATATAGGTGCCGGCGCGATGCCTTGTGCGATGAGACGCATTTTAGCGACTGCGCGCGCGGCTGTCATCACGCGCCCGCCGGCGCCTGCATGCACGCCCCGCCGAAACCGTCTGTTCATCTTGGAAACAGCCCCGATACACAAAACATGCCTGTAACAAACGCGTTTGCAAAAACGTCTAGGCTTGCAGCCAACGTTCGGGGGAGCGCAAGGATCCAAGCCCCCGGGCAGGATGGCAACCACATGCCGGCGCGCCCGGCATCGCATGAGAGGAGAGCCGTTATGTCGACCCTCAACAGCATTCTGAACCCCACCATGAGCCGCCGCAGCATGATCGCCGGCGCCGCCGGACTCGGCGTCATGGGCGCCCTTGCCGGCTGCTCGTCTTCTTCGTCCTCCAGCTCCGACGGCTCCTCCACGAGCACCGAGGGCGCTTTCAAAATCGGTATGATCGGCCCGCTGACCGGCGCCGCCGCTACCTACGGCGTCTCCGCCAAGCAGGGCGCCGAGCTTGCCGTCAAGGACTTCTCGGGTGACGAGTACACCTTCGAGATTAAGAGCGAGGACGACCAGGCCGACGGCGAGAAGGGCGTCACCGCCTTCAATACTCTGGCCGACTGGGGCATGCAGGCACTCGTGGGCCCGGTTACCACCGGCGCCGCCGTGGCCGTCTCGGGCGAGATCGCAGACGACATGCTGATGATCACCCCGTCTGCCTCCTCTCTCGACGTCACCAAGGGTAAGACCACGGTCTTCCAGGTCTGCTTCACCGACCCAACCATGGGCACCTCCGCGGCCGAGTTCCTGGCCGAGAACTACCCGGACGAGAAGATCGCCCTGTTCTACAACTCCGGCGACACCTATTCCTCCGGCGTGGCCGATGCCTTCAAGGAGCAGGCCGAGGAGTCCAAGCTCGATATCGTTGACATCGAGACCTTCAAGGACGACTCATCCACCAGCTTCACCAACCAGCTGACCACCGCCAAGGAGGCCGGCGCCACCTTCATCTTCGCCCCGATTTACTACACGCCTGCGTCCGTCCTGCTCAAGAACGCTTCCGACATGGGCTACGAGATGACCATGATGGGTACCGACGGCATGGACGGCATCCTCTCCGTTGAGGGCTTTGACACCTCCCTTGCCGAGGGCCTGCTGCTCATGACCCCGTTCTCGGCCGACGACGAGAAGAACGCCGACTTTGTCGACGCCTATGTCGAGGCTTACGGCGAGACCCCCAACCAGTTCGCCGCCGACGCGTACGACTGCGTCCACGCGATCTACGAGGCTCTGAAGAAGGCCGAGCTCGGCTCCGATGTGGATCCGGCCGAGGCCGCCACGAAGCTCGCCGACGCCATGCGCGAGATCACGGTCGAGGGCCTGACCGGCGAGCTCTCTTGGAACGATGAGGGCCAGGTCGAGAAGCCCGCTACCGCCTACGTCATCAAGGACGGCAAGTACATCGCCGCCTAAGACCGGGCGCCGTGGGAGAGCCATGTGGCTCGAAACCGTTTTGAAACATTGCGTG
Organism: Bacteroidaceae bacterium; assembly: GCA_963617695.1. Lineage (GTDB taxonomy): Bacteria > Actinomycetota > Coriobacteriia > Coriobacteriales > Coriobacteriaceae > Collinsella. The sequence continues at coordinate 18,034 of CAVEPV010000027.1, read as the reverse complement.
TCGCCGCGCCGGACAGCGTTTGCACAGCTAGACGCCCCGGCGCGGTGCGCGTGCATAGAAGTTGGCAAAAACTGAATAATGCCGCGGCCACCTGCGGCCATTTGCGGCTATTCTACAGAAACGCTCATTTCGGTGGGCGTTTCTGTCGTTAGTCGGGTGGTTTTACGTATTGGAATCCGACGGAACTTGAAAGGAGAGCCGCATGTCGAGCCTCACCGGTAAGTCATTCAACCCTGTTATGAATCGCAGGAGCGTTATCGCTGGCGCTGCAGGTCTGGGGGTCGCGGGTATTCTAGCCGGTTGCTCCTCCGAGAGCAGCAGCTCCGATTCCGGTTCCGCCGCTGGTGGCAGCTCCTCGGGCGCTGAGTTCAAGATCGGTGCCATCGGTCCCAAGACCGGTGCTGCCGCTTCCTACGGCATCTCCGTGTGCAACGGCGCCACGCTCGGCTGCAAGGATTTCTCTGACGACACCTATAACTTTGTGATCAAGACCGAGGACGACGTCGCCGACGGCGAGAAGTCCGTCACCGCCTTCAACACCCTGGCTGACTGGGGCATGCAGGCGCTCGTCGGCCCCACCACCACCGGTGCTTCCGTCGCCGTGGCCGAGGTGGCCGCTTCCGACCCCAAGATCTTCATGATCACCCCGTCCGCGTCTTCCACCGACGTCACCAAGGGCAAGGACAACGTCTTCCAGGTCTGCTTCACCGATCCCAACCAGGGCGTGAACGCCGCTAAGTTCCTGGCCGAGAAGTACGCTGACGAGAAGATCGTGCTCTTCTACAACTCCGGTGACTCCTACTCCTCCGGTATCGCCGATGCCTTCAAGGCTCAGGCCGAGGAGTCCAAGCTCGACATCGTGGACGAGGAGACCTTCAAGGACGACTCCTCCACCTCCTTCACCAACCAGCTGACCAAGGCCAAGGAGGCCGGCGCCACCATGATCTTCGCGCCGATCTACTACACGCCGGCGTCCGTTCTGCTCAAGAACGCCTCCGACATGGGCTACGAGGTCAAGATGATGGGCTGCGACGGCATGGACGGCATCCTGGGCGTCGAGGGCTTCGACACCTCCCTGGCCGAGGGCCTGCTGCTCATGACTCCGTTTGCTGCCGACGACGAGAAGAACGCTGACTTCGTCGCTGCTTACGAGAAGGAGTTCGGCACCACCCCCGACCAGTTCGCTGCCGACGCCTACGACGGTGTCCACGCTGTGGCCGAGGCCCTGAAGCAGGCTGGTGTCGCCGCCGACGCCGATCCGGCTGACGTCTCCGACGCTCTGTCTGCCGCCATGCTCGAGATCTCCATCGAGGGCCTGACCGGCAACCTCACCTGGAACGAGTCCGGCGAGGTCCAGAAGGATCCGACGGCCTACATCATCAAGGACGGCAAGTACGTCCAGGCGTAGTGCCTAACCTTATAACGGGTTTTATCTCGGCAGGGGCGGAAATTATTCCACCCCTGCCGTGCTGTATGAGCGGGGGTTGTTTCACCCCCGTTACGGCGGGTTTGCGGGTCCGTTTCGCGCTGCGTGCGGGTCTGATCGCCCACCCGCTTTGGCCTATTCTAGGTTTCGTCAGATAAAGAAAGGAGGGTGTGGAACATGACGGTATTCATCCAGTACATGGTGAACGGTCTTTCCATGGGCAGCGTCTACGCGATCATCGCGCTTGGCTACACCATGGTTTACGGTATCGCCAAGATGCTCAACTTCGCCCACGGCGACGTGATCATGGTCGGTGCCTATGTCTCGTTTTGCGCCACATCGTACATTGGCCTGCCTGGTTGGTTGTCGGTGATTCTGTCCATGATCGTCTGCACCGTGCTGGGCGTGCTTATCGAGGGTCTGGCCTACAAGCCGCTGCGCTCCGCCGGCCCGCTTGCGGTTCTCATCACGGCCATCGGCGTGTCCTACTTCCTGCAGAACGCCGCGCAGCTGCTCTGGGGCGCCACGCCTAAGAACTTCACCTCGCTGGTGAGCTTTCCGGTACCGGCGGTTCTCGCCCAGTTCAATGTTTCGGCAGTCTCGCTCGTCACCATCGTTGCCTGCCTGCTGATCATGGTCATCCTTATGTGGTTCACGTCCAAGACTAAGATGGGCAAGGCCATGCGCGCCTGCTCCGAGGACAAAGATGCCGCTCAGCTCATGGGCATCAATGTCAACCGTACCATCTCGATGACCTTTGCCATCGGCTCTGCGCTCGCCGCCATCGCCGGCGTGCTGTTGTGCTCCTACTCGCCGGTCCTGCAGCCCACCACGGGCTCCATGCCTGGCATCAAGGCCTTTACCGCGGCCGTCTTTGGCGGCATTGGTTCCGTGCCGGGCGCCTTTGTGGGCGGCATCTTGCTGGGCATCATCGAGGCTATGGCTCAGGCCTATATCTCTACCTCGCTTTCTAACTCCATCATGTTCGCCGTGCTGATCGTGATCCTGCTCGTCAAACCTGCGGGCCTGCTCGGCAAGTACGTGCCGGAGAAGGTGTAGGTGAGCCAGATGAACTTCCTCAAGAACAAGCAGACCCGCTCTGATTTCATCACCTACGGTCTGTGCATCGTGGCTTTTGCCATCGTCTTCTTCATGCAGCAGAACCACATGATTCCGCGCATGCTCTCCGGTCAGCTCGTGCCTATCACCGCCTACATCGTGATGGCCATCTCGCTGAACCTGGTGGTCGGTATTGCCGGCGACCTGTCGCTGGGACACGCCGGTTTTATGAGCGTCGGCGCCTACACGGGCATCGTCACGGCCGTCTCCCTCCAGACGGCAGGCGCTCCTGACGCCGTCTGCCTTGCCGTGAGTATCGTTGCCGGCGCGATCGTCGCCGCCATCGCAGGTTTTATCATCGGCATTCCGGTTCTGCGCCTGCGCGGCGACTACCTGGCCATTGTGACCCTCGCCTTTGGTGAGATCATCAAGGAGGTCGTGACCTGCCTGATCGTGGGTGTCGACTCCCGTGGCCTGCACGTGATGTTCAACCTCAAGGGCAACGCGACGGTCGATGACCTCCATCTGCTCGACGACGGCGTGGCTATCATCAAGGGTGCCCAGGGCGCCTCGGGTGTTTCCACCTACTCCACGTTCCTTGCGGGCTTCATCCTTGTGATGATCGCCCTTGTGGTCGTGCTCAACCTGGTGCGCAGCCGCACCGGTCGTGCGATCGAGGCCGTGCGCGACAACCGCATCGCGGCCGAGAGCGTGGGCATCTCCATTACCAAGTACCGCATGATCGCCTTTGTGGTCTCCGCTGCACTCGCCGGCGCCGCAGGTGCGCTCTTTGGCGGTAACTTCTCGCAGCTCTCCGCCTCTAAGTTCGACTTCAACACTTCGATCCTCATCCTGGTGTTCGTAGTCTTGGGCGGCCTAGGCAACATGCGCGGATCTGTCATCGCGGCGGCCGTCCTCACCATCCTGCCCGAGGTGCTGCGCCAGTTCTCCGATTACCGCATGCTCGTCTACGCCATCGTGCTCATCCTTGTGATGATCTGCACCAACGACCCCAAGATCCGTGCGCTGATCAACCGTATCAAGCCCAAGAAGAAGGGGGAGGTCGAGGCCGATGCCTAAGATCGAGTTCGAACGCGGCAAGATGGTTCCCTATCCCAGCCGCGGCATCGTGCCCGACCGCGATGTCGACGAGACTCCCGCGCTTGAGTGCATCCATCTGGGAATCGAGTTCGGTGGTCTTAAAGCCGTAGACGACTTTAACCTCACGGTCGGCAAGACCGAGATCGCGGGCCTCATCGGCCCCAACGGCGCCGGCAAGACCACGGTGTTCAACCTGCTCACCAAGGTCTACCAGCCCACAAACGGCACGATTCTCGTCAACGGCCAGGACACGAGCGGCAAGACCGTCAGCCAGGTCAACCGCATGGGTGTCGCGCGTACGTTCCAGAACATCCGCCTGTTCTCGTCCATGACCGTCGAGGACAACGTCAAGGTGGGTCTGCACAACCAGGAGCGTTACTCGGGTATCGAGGGCGTCCTGCGCCTGCCGAGCTACTGGAGCCACGAGCGCGCCGCGCACGAGCGTGCCATGGAGCTGCTCTCCATCTTCGACATGGAGAAGCACGCGAACGACGAGGCCGGCAGCCTCCCGTACGGCGCCCAGCGCCGCCTGGAGATCGTCCGCGCCTTGGCCACCAACCCCAAGCTGCTGCTGCTCGACGAGCCCGCGGCCGGCATGAACCCCTCCGAAACCGCCGAGCTCATGGAGAACATCGTCAAGATCCGCGACACCTTTGGCATCGCGATCATGCTCATCGAGCACGACATGAGCCTCGTTATGAACATCTGCGAGGGCATCTGCGTACTCTCCTTTGGCAAGGTAATCGCCAAGGGCACGGCTGAGGAGATTCAGAACAACGAGACCGTCATCGAGGCCTACCTCGGCAAGAAGAAGGAGGCCTAGGACATGGCAGAACCGATGCTTTCCGTCTACAACGCCAACGTCTGGTACGGCGCCATTCACGCCATCAAGAACGTGAGCTTCGAGGTCAACAAGGACGAGATCGTGGCCCTCATCGGCGCGAACGGTGCCGGTAAGTCCACTACCCTCAAGACCGTCTCGGGCCTTCTGCGTTCCAAGACCGGCTCCATCAAGTTCATGGGCGAGGACATCTCGCATACGCCTGCCGACAAGCTGGTTTCGCATGGCCTTGCGCAGGTTCCCGAGGGTCGTCGCGTCTTTTTGGAGATGACGGTCGAGGAGAACCTGGAGATGGGCGCCTATACGCAGCCTGCCTCTACGGTCGCTCCTGGCCTCGAGCGCGTCTACGAGCAGTTCCCGCGTCTGAAGGAGCGCCGTCGCCAGGTGGCCGGCACCCTTTCCGGCGGCGAGCAGCAGATGCTTGCCATGGGCCGCGCCCTCATGAGTAACCCTAAGCTGCTCATGCTCGACGAGCCCTCCATGGGCCTCGCGCCGATTCTGATCGAGCAGATCTTCCAGATCATCGAGGAGCTGCACAAGGCCGGCACCACGATTCTGCTCGTGGAGCAAAACGCGCAGATGGCACTCTCCATCGCCACGCGCGGCTACGTTATGGAGACCGGTCGCGTGACCCTCACCGGCACCGGCCAGGAGCTTCTCCACAACGACGACGTCCAGCGCGCCTACCTCGGCGGCTGATGTCGGGCCTTACATAGAGAGCTGAAAGCGGCGTCGTGGTTCACCTGCGGCGCCGCTTTTTTTGTGCCGGTCCCGTTCTTTACCCTCTTCGTCGGCGGGGACATTGTCCCGCCGCCGGTGCGCGGGTTGGGTATTCCTTCATGCTCAAACATTCTCGCGTGCTGCGCACGCTGCGAAACTGCGCGTGAAGGAATACCCAACCCCCACCCCGGCTACGTGCCGGTGGCTGTGGGAGGGGCGGGGGTTTTGTCGATTGCGACACCGGGCTCTAGGCTACGGAAGGCCCGTGGCGGCAGTTTAGGCTTTTTTGTTTCGTGTAGCCCCTCTGGTGCGGGGCCAAGCGTGCGGGCAAGCGCCCTTCGTCAAGCAATGTCTCTTGGCGCGGAGCGAAATGCATAGCGTCGTGTCATTACGCCGTCGAGATCATGAGACCCACAGGCCTGCCTTTTGCGGCAACGTAACCAGAGGCGGAGGGCGTGTATATTCCTCCACGCGCAGTTTCGCAGCGCTCGAAGAGCGCGAGAATGTTTGAGCATGGAGGAATATACACGCCATACGCCGGTCAGGTTGAACGCCTCCCGTGTAAAGCTTTGCGCAACCTCCGGCTCTGCGACCTTGAAGGCGTCTGAACTGCGCCATACTGCCAAGAGCAAAGCCAAGAGGGGAGAGGGCCATGACGCTGGTGTTCGATGTGATGCAGGCCAAGGGAAAACCGGATGACAATCGCCGGCCGGGCACGTCGTGCCCCTTTTGCGACGTTGAGGGTCTGCAGAACGTTATCGCCCGCGAGGGCGATCGCATATGGCTCAAGAACAAGTTCCCCACGCTACGTCATACCGAGCAGACCGTGCTTATCGAGTCGGCCGATCACAACGCTGATCTCACCACCTACGGCGCGGACGAGCTGCACCAGGTGATTCGCTTCGCGTTGTCGTGCTGGCAGCAGATGCTTGATTCGAATCGCTTTCGCAGCGTGCTCATGTACAAGAATATGGGGCCGCTTTCGGGCGGCAGCCTTGTGCATCCGCACATGCAGATCGTGGGGCTCGAGCAAGACGACGGCTACGCACATATCGGGCCTGAGAATTTTGCCGGTATCGACGTATGGTCGCGCGGACATGTCTCGGTAAACATATCGACCAAGCCGATCATGGGGTTCTTTGAGGTCAACGTCATGTGCCCACAGGGGCTTGCTGCAAACTCCGACTCCGCGGATGTGCTCGATACGAACCGATTTGCAGAGGCCTTGCAGACGGTCGTGCGCTACATTCTGAACGAGCACCACGGCGGTAAGGCTGAGTCGTACAACGTGTTCTTTTACCACGTGGACGGCATGACGATCGCCAAGGCTCTGCCGCGCTGGGTGGTGTCAGCCTACTTTGTGGGCTACCGCCTGCCCCAGTGCAACGCCGAGACCACGCTTGACACAGACGCCGCACGCCTGCGTGAGCGGCTGGAGGCCATCGCGTAGGAGGGGGCTATCGAGCGGCCGTCTGCTCTGCAGCGGCAGAGGCTGCTGCAAACGTGACGTCGTTTTGGTCGGCCTCGTCAGCGAGCTTCGTTTCCGTCGCCTCGGCGTCGTTTTCGTCCTGCGGGAACATCCGCTCGATGATTGAGCCGAATAGTGCGGCCAGCATCTGCTGGAACATGGTGCCGCACATCACGGGGTAGACCACCTCGCCGGGGAAGTACTGGCTTGCGATCACGGCGCCCGAGGAGATGTTGCGCAGGCCGCAATCAAAGCTCATCGTGATGAGCGTGTCGTGCGGTTGGTGCAACAAGCGCGCGAACAGGATTCCCCACAGGTATCCGCTGCAGGCGTAGACCAGGATAAAGAGCGCGACCGCGGCGCGCTGCCAGGTCATGTGCAGCACGTAGGTCGACATTGACGTCGAGTTCGCGATGATGATAAGCACCAAAAACACGCGGCAACCCGGCGAGATAACGGGGGAGAGCTTCTCGTGCCCCCAGCCGTGCGTGAGCTCGTTTACGAACATGCCCGCAAGCGCGGGGAAGGCCACCATAAAGAGCATGTTCACAACCATGCCCCAGGCGTCCATCTCGATGGACTGGCCTAGTAGCAGCTGCAGGGTTGCGGGAATAGTGACGGGCGAGATGACCGTCGAGACTAGGATGACCGAGAGGCCGAGTGGGCCGTTGCCGCCAAACATTCCTACCCACATAAAGCTCACTACGGCCACGGGCACGCTGTACTCAAGCAGGATGCCGGTGACGAGGTTCACATTGCTACCAAAGAAGAACTGAGCGAGCACAAAGGCCAAAAGCGGCATGAACAGCTGGCACACCAGCAGGATGATGATGAGGTCTTTGGGGTGGCGAAACACCTGCACAAGCTGGCGCGTGGTGTTGTTGAGCGAGCCTTGGAACGTCATGATGCCGAACAGATATGGGACGATGGGCTTGATGGTGCCAAATACCTGCGGAAAGAGCACGCCGAGCGCCACACAGGCAGGCACGATGAACGGCATGTTGGAAGCGATGAGCTTGCCGAGTTTGCTCCAGCGTTCCATAAGCATAAAGGAGTCGTCTCTTCTCTAGGTATCGGGGTCAGGACCGTGCCCGGGCTGCGGGCAGCAAGAAGCGAGTATAGGTGAGACTGCGGTCGGATGCAGCGTACACGCTTGCACGCTGCGCTTCGAAACGCAACGGACACGTGCTAGGACGCTGCCGGCGTATGTCCGCACGTTGCGTATAATGAGAGGCGTTCAACAGCTCAACCCGCCGAAGCGGGTTCACACATCAAGGAAGTACCCTCATGCGCCTTGTTACCCTCGCGCATGATTGCTGCCATCGCCGCCATCATGCTTATCGCGCCGCGCGCCTCGCCCTTCAGGAATCGGGGGTGCGTCATGCCTTCGCTTAAGACGACACACCGCTGGGTCGTGGCCAAAAACGACCCCGACCTGGAGCGTGAGCTCTCGCGCGGCCTGTCCATCGCGCCGCTCGTGGCGCGCATCATGGTCGCTCACGGCATCACGTCGGTGGACGAAGGCAAGCTTTTCCTCACTCCCTCGCTTGATCGAGACTGGGCAGACCCTGTTATCATCCCCGGCCTGATCGCCGTGGCCGATCGTGTGCAGCAGGCGCTTGTCGCGGGTGAGCGCATCGCCGTGTTCGGCGACTTTGACGTCGACGGCATCACCTCGACCTGCCTGCTTACCGAGGCTCTGCGTCGTCTGGGCGCAACCGTGCATCCGTTCATTCCGCATCGCTTTGACGAGGGCTACGGCCTTACCGCTGCGGCGCTTGACCGTGTGGTGCAGGAGTGCGACCCGTCGCTGATCATCACGGTCGATAACGGCATTGCGGCTAAAAACGAGGTGGCACAGCTCCTCGAGCGCGGCATCGATATCGTGGTCACCGACCATCACGAGCCCTCCGACCTGGTGCCCGAGGGCATCCCCGTGGCCGACCCTAAAATCGCGGCCGAGAGCCCTTCACGTGAGCTTGCCGGCGCCGGCGTGGCGCTCAAGCTCGTGCAGGTGCTGGGTGAGCGCGCCGGTCAACCCGATCTCTGGCGCGAGTACACCGAGGTGGCCGCCCTGGGCACCGTCTCGGACATGATGCTGCTCACGCCCGAGAACCGTGCCCTTGTGGCCGATGGCATCGCTCAGATGCGCGCCACCTCGCGTCCGGGTTACGTGGCGCTGGCGGCCCAGGCCCGCGTCGATCTCTCGACCATCACGGCCGACGCCCTCTCTTTCTCGCTTATCCCGCGCCTGAACGCCGCCGGTCGCATGGCCGACCCGGCGCTTGCACTCGACCTTCTGCTCGCGACCGACGCCGTCAGCGCCTCCGCACTGGCAGAAAAGCTCGAGGCTATCAACCAGGAGCGCCGCAGCATCGAGTCGCAGCTTGCCGCTGATGCCATGGAACTTGTGGAACAGACCTACGACGGCGGCCGCGTAATCGTCGTGGGCGGAGAGGGCTGGCACGAGGGCGTCAAGGGCATCGTGGCAAGCCGCCTCACAAATCGCTTTCACGTGCCCGCCCTGCTCTTCTCGATTGTCGACGGCGTGGCACGCGGTTCGGGCCGCTCCGTCGGTTCCGTTAACCTGTTTGCAGCCGTTGAGCAGTGCTCCGACCTGCTCATTCGCTTCGGTGGACATGCCGGTGCGGTGGGCGTGACGATCGAGGCTGACAAACTCGACGAGTTCCGTCGCCGCATGGGTCAGGTACTCGCACAGCTGCCTGCCGAGGACTTTGAAGACACCGACGAGGTCGCGGCCATCGTCAACCTCTCCGAGCTCGACATCGATACGATCGAGCAGATATCTGCCCTTGAGCCGTTCGGTCAGGGCAACAAGGTGCCGTTGCTCGCGGCCACGGGCGTGACCATGAGTGATCGCGCCGCCGTGGGCAAGACGGGCGACCACATGCGCTTTGTCGCCACCGATGGCGTGTCGAGCGTGCCCGCGATTATGTTTCGCGTGCCTGACATCGCTAAACGTGTCGAGTGCGACTCGGTGGTCGACTTGGTTTTCGAGGCGATTGCCGAGCGCTGGCAGGGCAGGGTCAAGTCCAAGCTTATGGTCAAGGATATCCTGTGCCATGAACCTGCCGACGCCGAAGATGCGGCAGGGGAGGAGTCTGACGAGGACTGGCAGAAGCCCGAGGCGCTGACGTCGGCGGATGACGCGGTCCCGCAGGCCGATGCCTCGCGTCGCGCCCGCTTGGAACAGCTGCCCTACGACGAACTCACCCGCTCGCTCATCCATGCGTTCATCGGAACGGCTGAGCCGCATCGCGCCCAGATGCGGGCGCTGGAAGACCTCCAACAGGGCAAAAGCGTCCTTGCCGTCATGGGCACCGGGCGTGGCAAGTCCCTGATCTTTCAGGTTCACGCCGTGCGCGAGGCTATTGCGAACCACCGCGCGAGCATCTTTGTCTACCCCCTACGAGCTCTTGTTGCCGATCAGTCGTTCCATCTCATGGGGCGTCTGGCAAAACTCGGCCTGCGCAGTGCTGTCCTTACCGGCGAGACGCTGCAGCCGGCGCGTGACACGCTCTTCGCGGCTCTGCGCGCGGGCAATCTCGACGTCATTTTGACTACCCCCGAGTTCCTCGCCATCCATCGCGCGCGCTTTGCCGCGGCCGGTCGCATCGGCTTTCTCGTAATCGACGAGGCCCACCACATGGGCTTTGCCAAGGGCGGCGACCGCAGTGCCTATCTCGAGATGCCCGAGGTGCTTAAAGCCTTGGGCGGCTCGCAGGTGCTCGCCGCCACGGCCACGGCTTCCTCCGAGGTCGCATCCGAGATCTGTCGCCTGCTTCCCATCGACGACACCGTCATCGATGCCACGGTGCGCGAGAATCTTGGTCTCGATGACGAGCGCAACCTGTCTTCGCGCGAGAACCGCCTGGTCTCGATCGTCGCTACCGGTGAGAAGTGCGTGGTCTACGTCAACGCGCGCGACGCCGCCGTGACCTTAGCTCGCACCCTGCGCCATCGCGTGCCCGAGCAGGCCCATGCCGTCGCGTTCTACCATGCGGGCCTCACCCGTGCCGACCGTATGCGTGTGGAGGAGGCCTTCCGCGCGGGTCAGCTCACCTGCATTGTTTCCACCTCAGCCTTTGGCGAGGGCGTCAACCTGCCAGACATTCGCCACGTGGTGCTCTACCATATGCCCTTTGGCTCAATCGAGTTCAACCAGATGAGCGGCCGCGCCGGGCGCGACGGGCAGAAGGCCCGTATCCACCTGCTCTACTCCGCCCGCGACGCGCGCATCAACGAGCACCTGCTCGATGCCTTGGCGCCCACGCGCGGCGAGCTCGTCACACTTTATCGCGCCTTGCAGACCATGTGGCGCGCGAACCGTAACAAGAGCGGGGAGCCTGCGTTTTCTGCCACCGACCTGGACATCGCCCAGATGTGTCTGGCTATCGACGCTCGATCCCCGGTGGACGAGCGCTCCGTCTCCTGTGGCTTGGCCGTCTTTGAGGAACTCGGTTTTGCGCGTATCACGGGCACAGACGACGCCCGTCGTATCGCCATGACCGAGAATCCTGACAAGATGGATCTCTCCTCCTCCATTCGCTATCTGGAGGGAATCCGCACGCGCATGGAGTTTACCGCCTTCAAGAGCTGGGCACTCGACGCATCTGCTCGTGATATGCTTGCACGCATCAACCGACCCATAACACCACAGGTCCAGTAAGAGGGGGCACCGTGGATACCGCTACCTCGAATTCCGCCACGCCGGCGACGACTTCGGGCACAGGCCTGACGCACACCAATCAAGAGGGCACGCTCAAACCCACCTCAGAGTTGCTCCACATCACGCGCGCCGACGACCTGCCCTACCAGATCATGGCTGACAACTATGACAAGCTGGCGAGTCTGTGCCGCAAGAACATGAGCGACGACGACCGCACCAAGGTCGAGCGCGCCTATTGCTTTGCCGCAGAGAAGCACGCCGACCAGAAGCGCCGCTCCGGCGAAATGTACATCAACCATCCCGTCGAGGTTGCGATTATTCTCGCCGAGCTCAACATGGACTGCGACGTGGTGTGCGCGGCCCTGTTGCACGACACGGTCGAGGACACCGAGACCTCGCTCGCAGACGTCGCCTCGATCTTTGGCGAGACGGTCGCCGACCTGGTAGACGGCGTCACCAAGCTCACCAATATCGAGGTCGACAGCATGGACGAGAAGCAGGCGCTCAACCTGCGCAAGATGTTCCTCGCCATGTCGCGCGACATCCGCGTCATTATCGTCAAGCTGGCCGACCGTTTGCATAACATGCGCACCTTGGCCGCTTTGCGTGAGGATCGCCGCCTGTTCAAGGCGCGCGAGACCATGGACGTCTACGCGCCGCTCGCCGACCGCTTGGGCATGAGTTCCATCAAGTGGGAGCTGGAAGACCTTTCCTTCTTCTATCTGGAGCCCGACGCCTACCAGCGCATCGCTCGCATGGTGGCCGAGAGCCGCGAGGTGCGCGAACGCTTTTTGGCCGAGACCATCAAGACTCTGACCGACGAGCTCAAGCGTGTGGGTCTCGAGGACTTCCAGATCAAGGGTCGCTCCAAGCACTACTGGTCCATTTATCAGAAGATGAAGCGCAAGGGCAAGGAGTTCTCCGAGATCTACGACCTGGTAGCTCTGCGCGTCATCACTAACACGGTGGGCGACTGTTACTCGGCGCTGGGAGCTGTGCACTCCCTGTGGCACCCCATGCCGGGGCGCTTCAAGGACTACATCGCCATGCCCAAGTTCAACAACTACCAGTCGCTGCATACGACGGTCATCGGCCCCACGGCTCGTCCGCTCGAGATTCAGATTCGCACCTACGAGATGCACGAGCAGGCCGAGTACGGCATCGCTGCACACTGGCTCTACAAGCGCTCCGGCGGCTCGACAGCGGCCAAGACCAACGACGCGCAGCGCCTCGACGACCAGATCAACTGGCTCAAGCGCTCGCTCGACTGGGCAGCCGACGACGTAGACGACCCCAAGGAGTACCTGCATTCGCTCAAGGTCGACCTCTTTGACCAGGAGATCTTCGTCTTCACGCCCAAGGGCGAGGTCATGAGCCTGCGCTCCGGCTCCACGCCGCTCGATTTTGCCTATGCCGTGCACACCGAGGTGGGCAACCATTGCGTGGGCGCCAAGGTCAACGGCGTGGTGGCCCCGCTCTCTCATGAGCTCTCTATGGGTGACCGCATCGAGATCCTCACCAACAAGGCGGCCAAGCCCTCGCGCGACTGGTTCAACATCGTGCGCACGCCTTCGGCCAAGTCGAAGATTCGTCGCTATTTCGCCGCCGCCACCAAAGACGACGACGCCGTCTCCGGCCGCGATATCCTTTCTAAGGATCTGCGCAAACGCGGTTACGGCATCTCCACGCCGCGCGCCACCCGCGCCCTCACTACCGTGGCTCATGACCTCAACTACAAGCAGCTCGAGGATCTGTTCGCCGCTGTCGGTGCTGGCAAGGTCGCCCCGCGCATGGTGGGCAACAAGGTCGAGGCGATCCTCGATCCCAAGCCGATCGAGAGCGAGGAGGGCAAGCATACCGAAGAGATCGTGGCCGACGCCATTAAGCAGTCGCGTTCCGGTGGCCGCCGCGCGCCTAAACGCTCCAAGAAACCCGGCAGCTCCGGTATCCTGGTCAAAGGCGGCGCCGACATGCTCGTGCGCTTGGCTCACTGCTGCAATCCCGTCTCGGGTGACGATATTGTTGGCTTCATCACACGCGGTCGCGGCGTCTCCGTGCACCGTGCCAGCTGTCCTAACGTCAAGGGCCTCATGGGGCATCCCGAGCGCATGATCGACGTCTCGTGGGACAACGCCGCCGATGCTCTTTTCCAGGTCGAGATCGTGGTCGAGTGCCTCGACCGCATGGGCCTTCTCAAAGACGTCACCATCGCGATTGGCGATGCGGGCGGCAACATCCTCTCCGCCGCTACGGCTACCGACCGCGAGGGCATCGCGACCCTGCGTTTCTTGGTCGAGATTTCAGACGCCAGCGGCCTCGACTCGCTTCTTGCCGCCATCAGTCGCGTCGAGAGCGTCTACGATGCACGCCGTCTGATGCCCGGCGAGGGCGGCGCGGCGCAGGTTGCGCACCGCCATTAGAAGTTGCAAGAAAGGACTTCCCAACATGGAAGAAAAGCTGCCGCTCAAGGCAGAGCTTGATACCAACCCCCACGGCCGTCTGATTGTGGAGTGCCAAGAAAACGGCCCCATTCAGACCAATACCTACTTTGCAATCTCGGGAACCGAAGCCGTGGTTATCGACCCGGCCTGGGACGGAGAGAAGCTCGCTCGAGACTTTATCGCCGAACACCCCGGTATCGAGATCCGCGCCATGGTATGCACCCACTGCCATGCCGACCACATTGGCGGCGTGGCCGGCATGCGCCGTGTCCTGGGCGAGGACGTCCCCTTCATCATCTCCGCCGTGGACGCTCCCCATCTCGACTTTGCCGTCCAGAGCATGGAGCAGATGTGGGGCATCAAGTCCGAGAATGCTCCTGCCCCTGACCGCCTGGTGGGGGAGGGCGACGTCATCGAGTTTGGTGACGTGCGCCTGCAGGTCATGCAGACCCCCGGGCATACCCCGGGCGGCATTGTCCTGTTCGCCGCGACGGCCGATGGTGACTTCGCCTTTGTGGGCGACACGCTCTTCCCCGGCGGTCATGGTCGCTGCGACCTCGAGGGCGGCAGCGAGGCCAAGATCATGCGCTCACTCGCGCGTATGGCCGCCTCTCTTCCCGAGGACACCCTGTGCTACATCGGCCACGGCTGCACCACCACAATGGCCGAGGAGCGTTCTTCCAACGTGTTCATGAAGTACGCCGTGAGGCACGAGCACTAGGTCGCCGTTCGAACAAAGCTCTTGGTCTCGAGGCCACTTTTGAAGCTTGAAACGTTTCATTTTTCAATTGATGCGTTTCAAAGGTTCGTCTTCTGTGAAGGGCGGGCGCTGATGAGGTTTGCCCAGAGTGCGCATGGTATTCTGCAAGCGTCATTTCAGCACGTCGAACTATAGGGGGTTCGTATGCTCGTCAACGCAAGCGAAATGCTACAGAAGGCCGAGGCCGGTCACTACGGTCTGGGCGCGTTCAACACCAACAACCTGGAGTGGACGCTCGCCATCCTGGCCGCTGCCGAGGAGGCCAAGTCTCCGCTGATCATGCAGTGCACCGCCGGTGCTGCCAAGTGGATGGGCAGCCTCAAGGTCTGCGCCGACATGGTCAAGGCTTGCGTTGAGGCCACCGGCACCACCGTTCCCGTGGCGCTGCACCTCGATCACGGTTCCTACGAGGACTGCTTCAAGGCTATCGAGGCCGGCTTCACCTCCATCATGTACGACGGCTCTCATGAGGCCGACTTCCAGACCAACCTCGACCGCACCAAGGAACTCGTCGAGCTTGCCCACTGCAAGGGCATCTCCATCGAGGCCGAGGTCGGCGGCATCGGCGGTGTCGAGGACGGCGTGACCTCCAACGGTGAGCTCGCCGATCCCGAGCAGTGCAAGCAGATTGCCGACCTGGGCGTCGACTTCCTCGCTTGCGGTATCGGCAACATCCACGGCCTGTACCCGGCCGACTGGGCTGGTCTCTCCTTCGAGCGTCTGGGCGAGATCAAGGCCCTGACCGGCAGCCTGCCCCTCGTTCTGCACGGCGGCACCGGCATCCCCGAGGATCAGATCAAGAAGGCTATCGAGCTCGGCGTTTCCAAGATCAACGTCAACACCGACCTCCAGGTCGTCTTTGCTCAGGCCACTCGCGAGTACATCGAGGCCGGCAAGGATCAGCAGGGCAAGGGCTACGACCCCCGCAAGCTGCTCAAGCCCGGTCGCGAGGCCATCGTCGAGCGCACCAAGGAGCTCATGGAGCAGTTCGGTAGCGTGAACAAGGCCTAAACGGCTCCCGTCGAAGCCCCCGGTTTTTCTCCTTCGCTGGTCCTCGCCGCTGCGCGGCTGCGGAATCGCTCAGGAGAAAAACCGGGGGCTTCTTGCGTTTACGCGGCTTGGATTCACTGCGGGGGATTTGAGGTTGCGGCTCGATCCGTCCCCGGCTTTTTCTGGCTCGCTATTTTGAGCGAGATGCGGTTGTTTTTATTGGCGGGCTTACGTTTTTATTAACGGGCTTACTACTAGTTCCAGGTATTGACGGGCTTGCTGCTGGCGCTGGCTTTTGTCGCAAGGCTGCTCGATGGACAGTCTTGTGCCCTTGCGCTGGCTCCTGCGCTTACTCGGTGGAGCCAACTGCGGGATTTTGGGCTGTGGCTTTTCCTTGTCCTGTTGTGTTATAGTTCCTTTGCACTTTCGGTGCGCCCGAGTGGCGGAATTGGCAGACGCAGTGGACTCAAAATCCACCGGTGGCAACATCGTGCGAGTTCGAGTCTCGCCTCGGGCACCATACGCTCAGTAAATGGTTCCAGTGATGGAGCCATTTCTTTTAGATGCCGAACTCGCTAGAGCGCAACACTTCGTGTTCTCCCTGTGGAGTTACTCGGCCTGTGCTAAGATACCTAACCGTTGCGAAAGCAACCTGTAAAGCGGAACCTGTGGGTTCCCACCTTGCGGCGCCAATGAGCAGCTGTCTGGTCCTACAAAAGAAGATTCGACCCCTACGGGGGGCGTTATGCCTTTTGAGACCCGGACGCCGCGCATGGCTCCGGGTTTTGTTTTTGTACGTAGAAGGAGGTTGGAACAATAGCTAAGTCTGATGACACCCGCATCAACGGGGAGATCACCGCGACCACTTGCCGTCTGATCGGCGTCGATGGTTCGCAGCTTGGTCTGTTCGGCATCCGCGATGCACAGCGCGTTGCCGACGAGCAGGGCCTTGACCTGGTGGAGATCGCGCCTAACGCGGAGCCGCCGGTGTGTAGGGTCATGGATTACGGCAAGTTCAAGTACCAGCAGGCTATGAAGGCCAAGCAGGCTCGTAAGAACCAGTCCCGCGTCGAGGTCAAGGAAATGAAATTCCGTCCCAAGATCGACGTTGGCGATTACGAGACCAAGAAGGGCCACGTCCTGCGATTCCTCAAGAAGGGCGCACGCGTCAAGGTCACGATCATGTTCCGTGGCCGCGAGATGGCTCATCCCGAGCAGGGTCTCAACGTGCTCGAGCGTCTGGCTGAGGATCTTAAACCGTTTGCTACGGTCGAGTCGGCTCCCAAGCTCGAAGGCCGTAACATGCTCATGCTTCTCGCTCCCATCAAGGGCGCCTTCGACACCGAAGACGAAGAGACGGCATCCGAGAAATAGTGTTTGTAACCGACAAAGGAGAAGTTCATGCCTAAGATGAAGTCCCACAGCGGCACCAAGAAGCGTTTCCGCCGCTCCGGTACCGGCAAACTCATGCGCGCCAAGGCCTACAAGAGCCACATCCTCACCAAGAAGACCACCAAGCGTAAGCGCGCCTTCCGTCAGGAGTCCGAGGTCGCTTCCGCCGACGCCAAGGTCATCAACGCCCGCCTCGCCGGTCGCTAATCAGGCGTCCATTCCGTTTAGTCACTACTTAATCCCGTTTGGAGTTGATCAGATATGGCACGTGTCAAGCGCGCAGTGAACGCCAAGAAGAAGCGCCGTACCGTTATGTCTCGTGCGAAGGGTTACTACGGTGCCTCTTCGCGTACGTACAAGGCCGCTAAAGAGCAGGTCCAGCACTCCCTGCAGTACCAGTACCGCGACCGTCGCGCCAAGAAGCGCGAGATCCGCAGCCTCTGGATTACGCGTATCAACGCTGCTGCCCGCATGAACGACCTTTCCTACTCTCAGTTCATGCACGGCCTGAAGCTCGCCGGCATTGAGCTGGACCGCAAGGTTCTCTCTCAGATGGCCTACGAGGATATCGAGTCCTTCAACGAGCTCGCCGCTCTGGCCAAGAAGGCTCTCGAGGCCTAAGTCCCTCTATATAGGACGCTTCAAGCGGGGTACCAAAAGGTGCCCCGCTTTTGTTTTGCAAGGAGCCATCAATCGCGACGCTCCATAAGGTTGCTTTATTGGCTTATAGGACAAAATGGGCTTATAGGACAAAATGCGTGTCCGTTTTAGGGGTGTCGACGCAGTTCGACGCCCCTTTTTGTTCTATGAGCCGCTTTATTGGCTACAGCCAGATGGCGCTTGTGCCAGCCCGCACGGTTCTTAGATGACTCTGTTCCCGGTGGGGAAGTACGAGTAGCCAAATGTTGTTTCAACTAATCTCGAAACGGCTAATCCTCGGCAAACGGTCCACCGTTAGCGGCGAATTGACCGAATCTATGTCCAAATGTGGAGGAGATGTGTGCAAAGAACTTCGTGCTTGCGACCCCGTTAACACTCCTGTAAATTAATTCCTCGCCGAAGGGGTCAGCGCAAACAAGCGCACATCCCCGGCGGGTACCTTGAGAACCGGATACCGCGGGTGACCAGCGAGAACACGCTAGGTCA